>NZ_DASQCC010000098.1:0-41327 GCF_035634895.1 Actinophytocola sp.
GCGATGGCGGTGGGGGTGCTGGCGGCACTGCGGTCGCACGGGCTGGGGGCCGGACGGGACGTGGGCATCGTGGCGTTCGACGACGTACCGTGGGCCGGGCTCGTGGACCCGCCGATGACGGTGGTCGCCCAGCCCGCCTACGAGATCGGCACGGTCGCGGCGCAGCTGCTCCTCGCCCGGATGGCCGACAACACCCGCGCGGCGACGACGACCACGCTGAGCGCGCGGCTCGTCGAGCGGGGCAGCTCGCACCGGTAACCCGTCCGCGCACGACTCCGCACGCGCGTGCTACCTTAGGTGGATGTCAGGTCTACGGTCCGCGCTCTCCCGCGCCGGGCTGCGTGTGGAGGCCGACGAGTTCGTGTCCCTCGTGGAGGACGCCTCCCGGCGGCTCGCCCCCGTCGACCCGCGCCCCGCCGACTACTTCAGCCCGGACCAGCGAACCGCCCTGGAAGCCGTCGGGCTGGACCTTTCACCCCAGCACCCCGGCGACAAGGACGTGCGAGCCCGCACGGTCGCGCTGCAGGCCGTGCTCCGAGACACCGCGCTGACCGTCGCCGGCGCCGCCGATCGTATCGGCGTGGACTCGAGCCGTATCCGGCACCGGCTTTCCGCGGCACAGCTGATGGGCTGGAAGGACCGCGGCGGCTGGCGGCTGCCCGTGTGGCAGTTCACCGACGACGACGTGTTACCCGGCCTCGCGACGGTGCTGGCGGCCGTGCCCGCGGACCAGCCGGCCCTGGTGGTGGCGGCGTTCATGACCACGCCGCAACGGCTGCTCGGCGATCCGCCGGTGACGCCCCGGGACTGGTTGATGGCCGGCGGCGCGCCCGCGCGGGTCGCCTCGTTGATGTCCGTTCTGGGGACGCCTGCCTGACGTGTCCCGACTTCCCCTGCCACCCTCGCCGAACATCCTGCGCAAGTTGCTGCGCCAGCAGGAGGATTTCGTCATGGTGCCGCCATCGACCCGACTGGTCCGGGTGTTCGTCGCCGCCGGGGCGCACCAGCAGCGGTGGAACACGTTCCGGCACACCGGGCCGCTGCCGCACGCGCGGTTCGACACGCATCCGCCGAACGGCGGCACGACCACCTCCGCCGCGCACGGCGTGCTGTACTTCGGGCTGTCCGTACGGACTTCCATCGCCGAGGTGTTCCAGGCCTCCTCGGTGGTGGACCGGACCACCCGGCGACCGCACATCGCGGTGTTCGCCCCCTCGCGCCCGCTGTGCCTGCTGGACCTGACGGGGTTGTGGCCCACCCGGGTGGGTGCCTCACAGGAGATTTCCAGCGGCCCCAAGGACATCACGCAGGCGTGGGCGCGTGCGATCCGCGAGGCGTTTCCGGACATCGACGGACTGTGGTACCGGTCGTCGATGGACTCCGGGGACCCCGCCGTGTGTTTGTGGCATCCGCCCGGCGGTTCGGCGTTGCCGCTTTCGCCGGAGGTGTTGCTGCCGCTGGACTACCCGGGGCTGGACCTCCCGCTCGCACGCATCTGCGACTCGCTGAACTACGTGCTGAACTAGCGTCTCTCAGGGGCCCGCGGTGGGGTTTCCCCTACTCCCGGTTCGGGAGGTTCCCCGATGTTTCGGCGCCCCCTCAGGATCTACCGTCATGACAACACAGGCAGTGAGTCACATCACAGGAGCCGGGAGGGTGTCATGGACGAGGCAGACGAAAGAAGCAGGCCGAACCGCCCGCGGGTGTGGCTCGTCGGGCGGGTCGGGACCACCCCCAACCCGGCCGATCTGCCCGCCGTCCGGGACTCCCAGATGCGCACCTGGGTGCCCGGGGCCGACGGGGTCTACCACTCCGCGGACGGTCGGCGTCACGCCACCTGGACCGAGTTGCACGCGCACTACGACCTGGTCGAGGTGGCCTGACCGGGTTACCTCGCCTGGTCGGCGGCGGTGTCACCGGCCGCGGCGGGCTCCCGTTCGATCTCCTCGGCGTTCCTTCGTCCGTCCCGGCGGGTCTTCGCGAGGCTCGCGATCGCGGTGACGGCCAGGACGCCGATGATCACGGACAGGGACAGTGGGATGCCGATGGTCGGCACGGACAGCGGCTCGCCGCCGTTGATGAACGGCAGACTGTTGGTGTGCAGGGCTTCCAGGACCATCTTCACGCCGATGAAGCCCAGGATCACGGCAAGGCCGATCGACAGGTACACCAGCCGCCTGAGCAGGCCGCCCAGCAGGAAGTACAGCTGCCGCAGGCCCATCAGCGCGAAGGCGTTCGCCGCGAAGACCAGGAACGCCTCCTTCGTCAGACCGAAGATCGCGGGGATCGAGTCCACCGCGAACATCAGGTCGGCGGAGCCGATCGCGATCATCACGATGAAGAGCGGGGTGGCGAACCGCCGGCCGTCGACCTTCGTGAAGACCTTCCCGTCGCGGTAGTCGTCGGTCACCGGGAACAGCTTGCGTGCCCACTTGGTGAGGCGGTTCTCCTCGTAGTCGTCCCCGTTCTCGTCGCCGCCGAGGCTGGAGCCGGACAGCTTGACCGCCGTGTAGACGAGGAACGCGCCGAACACGTAGAACACCCAGCTGAACTGGGAGATGGCCGCCGCGCCGAGGGCGATGAAGATGCCGCGGAACACGAGGGCCAGCAGGATGCCCACGAGCAGCACCTTGTGCTGGTGGATCGTCGGCACCTTGAAGGCGGCCATGATCACCAGGAAGATGAAGAGGTTGTCCACCGAGAGGGAGTACTCGGTGATGTAGCCGGCGAAGAACTCGCCGGCGTGGGTGCCGCCGGAGAACATCCAGATGCCGAGGCCGAACAGCACGGCACACGCGATGTAGAAGCTGACCCAACGCCCGGCCTCACCGACAGTGACCTCGTGCGGCTTGCGGTCGACGATCACCAGGTCGACGGCAAGTAGCACGAGGAGACCACCGATCGTGGCCAACCAAACCCAGAAAGGGACCATCATCCACACAACCTCCGGTTCAAGCGCACAACAGGCGAAAACCGGAGGTCTCTTCCGCAGGCTCACCGCCCGCCGGAGGCGCCGGGCCCTGACGATCCAGGTCCGTGCTGACGACACCGCCGCGAAGGAATACTCCCCTCCAACGTCTCCCATTGTCGGGGCCGAGTCCGATTCGCACCAGTCGAAAGCGTGTTGTCCTTCGTCACATCGGACGAACAGGGCTTAACGGACAGGCCTTCTCAGCGCTCTCAGCAATCGTCCAATAGCTTTCTCAGCGTGCCTCGCATTCCACGTCCTCGACCGCGCACCGTCGCCGCCGCGCTGGTCGTCGTGCTCGCCGCCGCAGGCGGGCTGGTCTGGCTGAACAGCGGCGACGAGCCACCCGTGATCCACACCAGGGACCTCACGCTCGCCGGCGCCCAGGGCCCGGACGACAAGGCCCCGGTCCGCCTCGACGCCACTCTCTACCTGCCCGAACAGACACCGGCGCCCGCGGTCATCGTCGCGCACGGGTTCGGTGGGTCGAAGCAGAGCGTGGCCGGTGACGCCAGGGAGCTGGCCGAGCGCGGGTTCGTCGCGCTCGCCTACTCGGCCCGCGGCTTCGGCCGCAGCGAGGGCCAGATCGGGCTGAACTCGATCTCCTACGAGGTCGCGGACGCCTCGAAGATCGTCGACTGGCTCGGCGAGCAGCGCGAGGTCACCAAGGACGGGCCGGACGACCCGAGGGTCGGCGTGACGGGCGGGTCCTACGGCGGTTCGCTGTCGCTGCTGCTCGCGGGCACCGACAAGCGTGTCGACGCGCTCGCGCCGGTGATCACCTACAACGACCTGAGCCAGGCGCTGCTGCCGAACTCGGCGACCACGGGCACGGTGCCGGACACCCCGGCGGCCAACGCGTTCGGGCCGGACGGGGTGTTCAAGAAGTCCTGGGCGGGCATCTTCTTCGCGTCCGGCGCGGCCGGCGGCGGCAGCGGGCTCGACCCGTCCGCGGACGCCATCGAGCCGGGCAACGACGATGACGACATCAACGCGGCGCCCTCCGGCGGCACCGCCGCGCCGGCCGACACCGCCTCCACCGAGGGCGGCCCGGACGCCGCTCCCCCGGTGGGCGCCGACAACCCGTGCGGCCGGTTCCGGCTCGAGTTCTGCGCGGCCTACGCGGAGGTCGCCACCACCGGCCGGGCCAGCCAGCAGACCATCGACCTGCTGAAGTCCGTCTCGCCGGCGACGGTCACCAAGAACATCACCCAGCCGACCATGCTGGTGCAGGGCGAGCAGGACACGCTGTTCGGCCTCGACCAGGCCGACGCGAACGCACGGCAGATCGCCGCCGCGGGCGGCAAGGTGAAGGTCGTCTGGTACACCGGCGGCCACGACGGCGGCAAGCCCGGTCCCGAGCTGCGTGCCGAGATCGCCGACTGGTTCGACTTCCACCTGCGGGACCGCGGGGCCGACCCGGGCCAGGGGCTCGAGTACGCCGTGCAGGGCGCCCTGCGGGTGCAGGGCGCGCCGTCGGTCCGGACCGTGAGCGCGGACGCCTACCCCGGCCTGCCCGGCGACCCGGCCACCCGCCGGCGCGCGGTGCGGGTCTACGGCCCGGAGCAGACGATCATCAACCCGCCGGGCAGCAGTCCGGCGTCGATCAGCAGCCTGCCGGGCCTCGGCGCGATGATCGGCACGTCCTCGCGGCTGGTCAACCAGCTGTCGATCGACCTGCCCGGCCAGGCCGCGCGGTTCGACAGCCGCCCGCTGTCCTCGCAGCTGCTGATCGCGGGGGCGAGCACCGTGAGGGTGCGGGTCGCGGCCGTGCCGGGGGCGCCGCCGTCGGCACAGGACGGCGCCGTGCTGTTCGCGAAGCTGTACGACGTCGGGCCGGACGGCAACACCCGGGTGCTGCCGGGGTCGGCGGTCTCGCCGTTCCGGATCCCCGCGCTGCCGGCCGACGGCTCGCCCGTCGAGGTGACCGTGACGCTGCCGGCCGTCGTGCGCCCGGTCGAGTCCGACCACCGGATCGAGCTGGTGGTCGCCACGACCGACCAGGCGTACGCGACGCCGCCGCAGGCCACCGCCTACCGGATCTCGATCGCGGACGACACGGCCGTCGAGGCGCCGGTCGTGTCGGGCACCCGCTCCGACGGTGGCCCGCCCGCCGGACCGCTGGTCGGCATCGCGATCGTGCTCGGCATCGTGATCGTCGCGGCGATCTGGGGCGCGTTCCGCAGGCGGCGCGCGACCGACCACGACTCGTCGCTTGACGACGTGCCGCTGGTGATCGAAGGACTGTCCAAGCGGTACCCGGGTGACGTGACCGCGGTGGACGACCTGACGTTCCGGGTGGAGCGGGGTCAGGTGCTGGGCCTGCTGGGCCCGAACGGCGCGGGCAAGACGACGTCGCTGCGGATGCTGATGGGGCTGATCCAGCCGACCGGTGGTTCCATCCGCGTGTTCGGGCACAAGGTGTACTCGGGCGCGCCGGTGCTGTCCCGCATCGGGTCCTTCGTGGAGGGCGCCGGGTTCCTGCCGCACCTGTCGGGCCGGGCGAACCTGGAGCTGTACTGGGCGGCGACGGGCCGGCCGCCGTCGAAGGCGCATGTCGAGGAGGCGCTGGAGATAGCCGGTCTCGGCACGGCGGTGCACCGGCGGGTGCGGACCTACAGCCAGGGCATGCGGCAGCGGCTGGCGATCGCCCAGTCCATGCTCGGACTGCCGGACCTGCTGGTGCTCGACGAGCCGACCAACGGGCTGGACCCGCCGCAGATCCACCAGATGCGGGCCGTGCTGCGGCGGTACGCGTCGACCGGGCGGACCGTGGTGGTGTCGTCGCACCTGCTGGCCGAGGTGGAACAGACGTGTGACCACGTGGTGGTCATGCACCACGGCAAGCTGGTCGCGTCCGGCCGGGTCGACGAGATCGTCGGCGGTGGCGGCGAGGCGACGTTCCGGGTGGACGACCCGGAGGAGGCCGCGGCGGTGCTGCGGTCCGTGCATGGCGTCGCGGACGTGGAGATCGAGGGCAACCAGGTGCACGCGGACCTGGACGGCCTCCCCCGTTCCGAGGCACTGGCGAAGCTCGTCGGTGCGGGTGTCGCGGTGGAGCAGGCCGGACCGCGCCGGCGGTTGGAAGACGCGTTCCTTGCCCTGGTTGGAGAGTCGCAGTGACCCGGGCACGCAACCGAGCGTGCGCCGCCCGAACCGGCGGGCACGCGACGAGGGACGACGGCGTGTTGGGAAAGTGGAGCGGAGCGAGCCGATGACCGACGTACATACCGACGAGGCGGCCATCGAGCAGATGGCCGAGGCCGCGGCGCACGAGGAGTCCGAGGTCCAGGCGGACGGCTCGATCGCGGGGTACCGCGCGTCGCACACGCTGCGGTTGCGGGTCGAGCTGCTCCGCCAGGTGCGGCGGCGCCGGGTGCAGCTGGTCCTGGGGTTCCTGGTCGCGCTGCCGTGGATCCTGTGGGCGGCGTTCGAGTTCGGCTCGGACTCGTCGGGCAACCGGTCCGGCGGCTTCGTGGACCTGGCGACGTCGTCGGCGCCGAACTTCGTGGTGTTCGTGCTGTTCGCGGTGTCGAGCTTCCTCTTGCCGATGATCGTGGCGCTGTTCTTCGGCGACACCGTCGCGAGCGAGGCGTCGTGGTCGTCGCTGAAGTACCTGCTGGCGATGCCGATCCCGCGGCACCGGCTGCTGCGGCAGAAGGCGATCGCGTCGGCGCTGCTGTCGCTGTTCGCGGTCACGCTGCTGCCGGCGGTGTCGCTGGGCGTGGGCCTGATCTTCTACGGTCCGCACGAGGCACTCAGCCCGACCGGCGACGCCATCTCGTTCGGCGACTCGATGCTGGCGCTGCTGTTCACGGTGATCTACCTGGCGATCCACCTGTTGTGGGTGGCCGGGGTGGCGCTGTTCCTGACGGTGTCGACGGACGCCCCGCTGGGTGCGGTGGGCGGGACGGTGCTCATCGCGATCCTGTCGTCCATTCTGGACCAGATCACCGCGCTGGAGGGCCTGCGGAACTACCTGCCGACGCACTACGCGTTCGCGTGGTCGGACCTGATCTCGACCGATATCGACTGGTCGAACATGGCCGCGGGCGCGTTCTCGTCGGTGACGTACGCGGCGATCTTCGGCCTGCTGGCGGCCCGCCGGTTCCGGACGAAGGACATCACCTCGTGAGGCGCCCACGCCGTCCGGCGCGACGCGGTCAGCCCCCGACGACGCCCGACTCGCTCGCGTGGTGCTCGAACACCGAGTGATCGGGCCAGGTGAGCCGCCGGCGACGGGGTGAGACCAGCGGCGGCTCCGCCTGCCCCGCCTGCCCGACGAACGCCGGCTCGTCCGGCCCGGCATCGACCACCGCGAGGCGCGACGGTGTGTAGCTCTGCCGCGAGTCGCCGGTGGGGTTCGTCGTGTAGACAAGCCAGGCGTCCTTGGCCGCCCTGGCGGTGTCGACGAGGCCGAGTGCCTGGGCGTCGGCCGGACCGGTCACGCGACCGGTCCGGCCGAAGACGTCGCCCACCCCGCCGGCGAACAGCATGACGATGTTGGCGACGGCGTTGACGACGCCGCGCAGGATATTCCAGAAGAACCTGCGGATCAGCCGCTTGCCTTTGACCGTCCCGTCCTTGCGGCGGCCGGGGATCTCGAACACGGGCCTGACGTCACCGAGGTGGAGCGCGATCACCGGCTCGCCCCACCGGCTCTCGGCCAGCGCCTGGACCCGTTCCCGGAGCTCGGGAACGGGACTCCGGCTCGCGGCCCACTCATCGAGACCCCGACCGGCCTCGTCGATCTTCGACGCCAGGCGGGCGCCACGAGCCCACCGCCGCCGCTCACTCTCCGCGGAACCGACCGCCATCTCCCACTCCCCCGAACCAGGAGCCGTCGAGCCTACAAGGTGCCGGGCGCCGCCCGGAGATCCAACACCCCACCCGATCGGGGCACGGCCGCGGTCAGCGGCCGCGGCGGGTGCGGAGGTAGTCGCCGACCACTGCCGCGCCGAGGCCGTCCAGGTCCGGGGCCACCACCCGGCCGCCGCTCCGGCGGGCCACCAGGTCCACGAACTTCTGCAGCGACGGGTCCTCGCCGAGCATGAAGACCGTCACCGACGCGCCCAGTTTGGCCAGGGCGTCCACTTCGGCCACCGTCTTGCGCAGGGTCCGTGGCTCCGGCGGCCAGGAGAACTCCGCCTCGCCGTCCGGTTCCAGGTGCGCGGTCGGCTCGCCGTCCGTCACGACCAGGACGACCGGTTGCGCGTCCGAGTGCTTGCGCAGGTGCCGGCCCGCCAGCAGGAGCGCGTGGTGCAGGTTGGTGCCCTGCTCCCACACCCCTTCCAGGCCGACCAGCTCCGGCAGGTCCACCGTCCGCGCGTGCCGCCCGAACGTGATCAGCTGCAGCGCGCCGCCGCGGAAGCGGGTCGTGATCAGCTGGTGCAGCGCCAACGCCGTGCGCTTCATCGGCACCCAGCGGCCGTCCTGCACCATCGACCACGACGTGTCCACGCACAGCGCCACCGCGGCCCTCGACCGCTGCTCGGTCTCCACCACCTCGACGTCCACCACGTCCAGCTTCACCGGCCCCGGACCGGACCGCAGCACCGCGTTGCGGATGGTCCGTGACGTGTCCCACGAGGACGTGTCGCCGAACTCCCACGGCCTGGTCGAACCGGTCGGCTCACCGGAAGCGCCGGACAGCACCGAGTCACGCTCACCGGAGTTGCGGGCCGCGGTCAGCACGTCCTTCAGCGCGGTCTCACCCAGCCGACGCAATGCCTTGGGGGACAAGCGAAGCGACCCGTCGGGCGCCCGCTCGAGCAGACCCTGTGCACGCAACTGCTGCTCCAGCTCGGCCAGCCTGCGGGCGTCGACCCGGGAGTCCTCGCCCAGTTGGCGTTCCAGCGCCTCCAGGTCGATGTCCTCGAGCCGGGCGCCCGGGTACGACTGGGCCAGCTGCTCGGCCAGCGCGTCCAGCTCCGCGAGGTCCGCCATCGCCTGGGCGCCCTCGCCCATGCCCAGCGGCTGGTTGCCACGGAACCGCGCCGAGCCCGTCCAGTCCTCGCCCGGCCGCAACGCACGCAGGTTCGCGTCCAAAGTGGACACCTGCTGTGCCAGCCGGGGATCGCCGAACGCGGACGCCATCAGCTCCGACAGCTCGGCACGCTGCTGCTCGGACATCGAGTTCATCATGCGCTGTGCGGCCGCGGCCCTCGCGGCCAGCGCGTCGACCAGCTCCTCGGTGTTGCGCGGGTTCTCCGGGAAGAACTCCCCGTGCTTGCGCATGAAGTCCTGGAACTGCTCGGTGGTGTCGTCGCCACGCAGGTGCGACAGCAGCAGGTCGTTCAGGTCCGCCATCATCTGGCGGATCCGCTCCGTGTCCTCCGGTGTCATCTCCTGGAGCGTCTGCTTCATCCCCTGGAAGCGGGACTCCATCAGCTCCTGGCCGAGCAGGTTCCGGATCTCCTCGTACTTCCCGCGCGCCTCGTCCGAACGCCAGTCGTACTCGGCCAGCTCGCGCACGGCGGCCGCGGTGCCGGACGGCAGCGCGTCGAGCTGCGCCTCCCGGAAGCGGGCGTCGTCGTCCGGGTCGGGGAACAGCGCGGTCTTCTCCAGCTGGACGGCCTCGTCGAGCAGCCGCCGCACCTCCTGCAGCGTGCCGTCGAGGTTGTGCCGGCGCTGGATCTGCGCCCGCCGCTCCCAGAGCTTCCTGCTCAGTTCGTCCAGGCCGGCCGCGTTCCGGGTGCCGCGGCGGAGCAACTCCTCCAGCGCGGACCGCGGTGACCGGCCGTCCATGACGTCGCGCCCGATCGCGTCCAGGGCGTCCCGCAGGTCTACCGGGGGCGCGAGCGGGTCGGGGCCGTCGTAGTAGCGGCCGTACGTGAACCTGCTCATGACGTCACCTCCTCGCCCGCCCTGCCCGACGCTACCTCCATGGCAACGAGTGAATCGGTAATCCTGCTCCCGAGACCCGCGCGAAAGTCCCACTCGTGCGTACGAGAGTCCCGCTCGTGCATCCAGGCGCAGGTCGGGCGCCAGTCGTGGGTCGCTCCGTGGGCTCCGCTCATGGGCCGTAGACCGTCGTTCCCTCGTCGGAGTCCTTCGCGAGCTTGCGGCGGAGGTACAGCGCCTCCAGCGCCAGCTCCACCGCCGCGGCGATGCGGCCGGGGCTGTCGGTCGGCGACACGTCCAACCGGCTCGCGACCTCGTGCAGGATCGGCAGCTCGGGCAGCGCCGCCAGGACCTCGGCGCCCGGCACGCGCTCGCCGGTGGCGACCAGGTGGCCGTCCACGACCGAGTCCACGAGCGGCCGCAGGTCCAGGCCGGCGAACCGGTCCTTGGCGGTCTCGGCGACCGCGCGGCGCAGCAGGTGCACGAGGTGCTCGTTCTCGCGGCCCTCCTCGCCGGACTCGAACTCCAGCTTGCCGCGCAGCACGCTCGGCACCGACTCCAGGTCGATCGGGCGGGCGACGGCCGGGTGCTCGTCGGTCAGCGCGGACCGGCGCAGTGCGGCGGCGGCGATCGTCTCGGCGGCCGCGACCGCGAACCGGGCGGACACGCCCGAGCGTTGGTCGATGGCGTTCGACTCACGCAGGTTGCGCACGAACCGGGCCAGGATCTCCAGCAGCTCGTCCCCGACCTCCGCGACGAGGTGTGCCTCCTGCCGGATCACGTCCACCTCGGCGCCGATCGTCAGCGGGTAGTGCGTGACGACCTCGGCGCCGAAGCGGTCCTTCAGCGGCGTGATGATGCGGCCGCGGTTGGTGTAGTCCTCGGGGTTGGAGGTGGCGACGAGCAGCACGTCGAGCGGCAGGCGCAGCGTGTAGCCGCGGACCTGGATGTCCCGCTCCTCCATGACGTTCAGCAGCGCCACCTGGATCCGCTCGGCCAGGTCGGGCAGCTCGTTGATGGCCACGATGCCCCGGTGTGCGCGCGGGACGAGTCCGAAGTGGATGGTCTCCGGGTCGCCGAGCGTGCGGCCCTGGGCCACCTTGACGGGGTCGACGTCGCCGATGAGGTCGCCGACGGAGGTGTCCGGGGTGGCGAGCTTCTCCGTGTACCGCTCGGAGCGGTGCCGCCAGGCGACCGGGAGGTCGTCACCCAGCTCGGCGGCGCGGCGGCGGGACTCGGGGGTGATGGGGTCCAGCGGGTGCTCGCCCAGCTCGGAGCCCTCGATGATCGGGGTCCACTCGTCGAGCAGGCCGACCATGGTGCGCAGCAGTCGGGTCTTGCCCTGGCCGCGCTCGCCGAGCAGGACCACGTCGTGGCCGGCTATCAGCGCGCGCTCCAGCTGGGGCAGGACGGTCTTGCCGAAGCCCACGATGCCCGGCCAGGGGTCGCGTCCAGCACGCAACGCCTGAACGAGGTTGTCGCGGATCTCGGCCTTCACCCCGCGGGGAGTGTGCTGCGCCGCGCGCAGCTCACCCGCGGTGCGGGGGAGGTTCTCGGGTTGGGTCGGTACAGCGCCTGTCACGATTACAACGTTACGTTCGTTGTGGCGATCAGTCGACGTGGAGCACGCTCTAGGTGTCGGTCGCCTGCTTCGGCTCCGGGGCCGGCAGGCCGAAGAGGACTATCCACACCGCACCGCAGAACAGGGCGATGTCCGCGACGTTGCCGACGAACCAGTCGTTGTAGTCGATGAAGTCGACCACGTGGCCCCGCGCGAAGCCGGGGGCACGGAAAAGGCGGTCTCCCAGGTGGGTCGTGGCGCCGCCGAGCAGCAGCGAGAACCCGATGAGCCGGGCCTTCGGCTGCGGGCGGTGACCGCCCACAGGAGCCAGCCGGCGGCGACCGCCGCGACGACGGCGAAGACCCAGGTGAAGTTTTCGCCCATAGAGAACGCGGCGCCCGGGTTGTAGAGGAGGCGGAACTCCAGGAAGTCGCCAAGGACCGGGATCGGCGCGTGGTCGGTGAGGGTGCGTACGGCCCAGAGCTTGGTGGCCTGGTCCAGCACTACTACGCCGGCCGCGATGGCCAGGGCCGGCGGGAGCCGGCGTGTCGGGGTGGTGTCCATCGGCGCTCAGCGTAGCGAGCCCGGCGACGGTCGGCCGGGCTTCTGGCGAGCACGTTCGAACAGCTCCTGGGAGTGGCCGTTCGCTAGTGCTCCCCGTGGCGGACCTCGTCGCGGGTGTCGCGGAACCTGATGGACTCGATGGAGTTCAGTGCGATCAGCAGGACGGCCAGCACGCCCAGGCTCGCGAGCGCGGGCAGGTGCTCGACGAGCGGCACCAGCGCGACGAGCACCACGGCCACCACCAGCCGGTACAGCTTGACCTCCCGGTAGCACCGCCACGCGAAACCCACGTGTGCCAGCAGGTACAGCGAGGTGCCGCCGTACAGGGCCCACAGGGGTGCCCCGTGCAACGCGTCGGCCAGCGAGTGATGCTCGGTGTCCCCCACGTAGGTGAGGACCTTCTTCAGGCCCAACGCCAGCATCACGATCCCGAGCACCATCGGCAGGTGCAGGTAGGTGAAGCCGGCCCGTGCCATCGACACCCGTTTGTGGCCCTCCGCGCTGGCCAGCGCGTGCTCGCCGACCAGCGCGGCGGTGTCGAAGTACGCCCACCACAGGCTTGCCGACACCGCCAACCCGAACACGGCGGCGACCACGATCGGCCACGAGATCGGCAGGTGGGTGACACCCACACCTATGGCCACGATCGACTCGCCGAGGGCGATGAGCACCATGAGCCCGTGCCGCTCGGCGAAGTGGCGCGCCGAGTTCAGCCGCCAGCCACGGGCGCCGATCGCCAGCGTGCCGCCGTAGTCGGCCACCACCGCGGCCCCCCACAGCCACAGCTGCGCGGCCCCGGACGTGTTCGCGGCGAGCAGAAGCAGCACCGTGCCGCCGACCATCGTGGGGGCGAACTTGCCGACCTGGCGCCGCAGCCCCGGGTCGTTGCCGCTGATGAGCCAGAACAGCCCGACGTGCACAGCGCGCAGCGCCAGGTAGCCGAAGGCGAACACGGTCGGCCCGTGCAGCCCGCCCGGCAGGTCCCGGAACGACTCGGGGATCGCGAGTGCCAGCAGGAACATGGCCGCCATCGCGAACAGCATCGTCACCCGGGTCAGGCCCTCGTCGGCCTTCACCAGGTTGGAGATCCAGGAGTATCCGACCCAGCACCACCACACGACGGCCATCAGCAGCGTGCCGCGCAGCAGGCCGGTCCCGTTCGGCTCCTCGGCCATCAGGGCCGTGATCTGGGTAAGCGCGAACACGAAAACCAGGTCGAAGAACAGTTCCAGCGTCGTCGCGGAGGCGGCTTCCCGTAGCCTCTCGACTCGTACCCGGGCCGGTTGTGACATGCGCACAGTCTCGCCCACGAACTCAGGAGGGACGACCGAGCATGGCGCTTGAGCTGCGGTGGGACCCGGCGCCGTCGGACTGGAGCGACGCACTGCGTGCGGTGTACCCGATGTACCGGTGGGCGCCGTGGTTCGGCATCGGGCTCGGTGCGCTGGCCGTCGTGCTGCTGGTCGCCGGGCAGCCGGTGCCCGGGTTCTTCGGCGTGCTGTGCGCGCTGATCATCGTGGCCATGCCGATGGTGGCCGTGTGGGCGCAGTTCCGGCGCAACCCGGTCGCGGCGGCGACGGTCACGGCGACCGTGGACGAGCAGTCGTTCCGGATGATGACCGTCGACGGCACCGCGTACACGGACCTGCGCTGGTCGACGATGGCGGGCTGGGTCGAGACCAGGCACAACTTCGTGCTGCGCACCGGCGGGTCGGCCCTGTTCCCGGTGCCGGGCCGGGCCTTCGGCGAGCAGGAGGACCTCGACGGGTTCCGTGACCTGCTGCGTCAGCAGTTGGGCGAGCCCTCGAAACGCTAGGCGGAACGCGTGAGATCAACCTACCCGAAAGTCGGCTGAGCATCGTCGCGTAACCTTTCCCGTGTGTCATCCCCCAGCGCGACTCTGGCGGTGTGGAGCTCAGCCTGGCTGAGTGGCGCGGCCGCTGCTGACGATGTGCTCGACGCCCTGCAGGACTGGGCCGAGCTGCACGAGGTGGTCGCCGCGGACGAGCGGCTCGCCTCCACTCTCGAGCTCCCTGTTCGTGGCGAGGCAGGCGGGTCACCCGCCGCGTTGCTCGCCGCGCTGCGCCGCTCCGGCGCGGTCAACGCCGAGCTCGTCATGCCGGTCCCCGGCGACGTACGCGGCCTCGGCGGCGCCAGCCGGTTCGCCTCGGAAGCCTTACGTGCCGGCGAGGCGGTGGTCGTGGGCGGCCTCGGCATCGTGCCGGAACGCGTCGGCGGCAACGTCGACACCGGCATCATCCGGTGGACCGTCTTCGAGATCGACCGCACCACGCCGACGCCGAACGTGCCGCTCGGCGAGGCCGAGCACGAGCTGACCGGCGCGATGCGTGTCGCGGCCGGCATGCTGATCGAGCTCGGCGTCGCCAAGCGGCGGGCCGGGGTCCGCGAGGAGCTGCAGGCCCGGGTCGCGGAACGCACGAAGTCCCGGTGGCCGGAGGGCATGCCGCAGCGGGCGCTGCGGGTGCTGCAGCGCGCGGCCGAGGTGGCGGCGATCCTGGAGCTGGCCATGGAGGACGAGCCGGGTGGCGCCCTGTCGGCGTCGTCCGCCCTCAAGCGTGCCGAGGCCCTGCGGCCCCTGTTCCACGCCGTCCGCACGGCCCGCTGCGCGGCGGTCGCCGACGCGGTCCGCGCCCTCGACGTGACCGATGCTCATTGAGAAACGGCTGTGGGCCGGGATTCAGGACGGGTCGATCACGGTGATCTTCCGCCGGTGGAAACGCCGGCAGGCCACCGCGGGCAACACCTACCGGACCGCTGCCGGGCGGATCGTCGTCGACGAGGTCACCGAGATCGCGCCGTCCCGCATCCGCCGGGCCGACGCGCTCGCCGCCGGCTACGGGTCGGTCGCCGAGGTGGTCGCGGATCTACGTGGCACGCCAGGGGATCCCGTCTTCCTGCTGCGGCTACGGCCGGCGCGGGACGAGGATCCCCGTACGGTGCTGGCCGAGACGGTCCAGCTGTCCACTGAGGACGTCGAGGGGATCACGCGCCGGCTGGCGCGGCTCGACCACGCCAGCGGCCACGGCCCGTGGACCGAGCAAACGCTTGTCATCATTCGGGAACGCCCGGCCGTCCGGGCGGGCGACCTCGCGGACGAGCTGGGCCGCGAGATGCTCCCGTTCAAGGTGGACGTGCGGAAGCTGAAGAACCTCGGCCTGACACTGAGCCTCGAGGTCGGCTACCGGCTCTCGCCGCGCGGCGAGGCCTACCTGCGGCTCCGCTGAGGCGGCTCACAGCACCCGACCGCGCAGGGCGCGCCGTTCACGGTGCACCCGCCCACGGGGAAGTCCGACAGCTTCCGGACGGGCGCGTCGGCCAGTTGTTCCTTCACCAGCTCCACGATCAGCCGCGCGAACCGCGGGTCCCCGCTCGGCGCGACCGCCCTGGCGAAGCCCATGCCGTACGAGGCCGCCTTCTCCGCGGCCTCCGTGTCGAGGTCCCACACGACCTCGAGGTGGTCGCTCACGAACCCGACCGGACACAGCAACACGGCCGGGACTCCCTTGCCGTGCAGGGCATCCAGGTGGTCGAGGATGTCCGGCTCCAGCCACGGCACCTGCGGCGGCCCCGACCGGGACTGCCACACCACGTCGTACTCCGTGACGCCCAGGTCCTCGGCCACCAGCCGCGCGGCCTCCGCGATCTGCTTCGAGTACCGGTGACCGCCCTCGGCGGGCGGCCCGGACGCCGCGTCGGCCGACATCGGCACCGAATGCGCGGTGAACACCAGCCGGTGCTCCCCCAGCCCCTCGGCGGCCGCGCGCACCGCGTCCGCGAACGCCGCGACGAACAGGGGGTGGTCGAAGAAGTGCCGCAGCTTCGTCAGGTCCGGCGCGCCGTCCCCCACCGCGTCACGCGCACGGGTGATGTCCTCGTCGTACTGCCGGCACGCCGAGTACCCGCCGTACGCACTGGTCGGGAAGACCAGGGCGGACCTCACCCCGTCGTGGTACATCGCGGAGAGCGTGTCCTCGACCATCGGGTGCCAGTTGCGGTTGCCGAAGTACACCGGCAGGTCGATGCCCTGCGCCGCCAGCTCGGCCTCGACCGCCGAGATCGCGGCCCGGTTCAGCGCGTTGATCGGCGACACGCCGCCGAACCCGAGGTAGTGCTGCTCGACCTCGTCCAGCCGCTCCGGTGGCACGCCCCGGCCCCTGGTCACGTTCTCCAGGAACGGCCGTACGTCGGCGGGCTTGTCCGGCCCGCCGAACGACAGCCACAGCAACGCGTCCACCGCTACTGGCCCGTCGCGTGCACGCCGCCGTCGACCATGATCATCGACCCGGTGGTGGCCGGCAGCCAGTCGGACAGGACCGCGCAGATGGACTTCGCGACCGGCGTGGCGTCCTCGGCGTCCCAGCCGAGCGGCGCCCGGTCGCCCCAGCCGTCCTCCAGCTCGTTGAAGCCCGGGATCGACTTGGCCGCCATCGTCTTCACCGGACCCGCCGACACCAGGTTCACGCGGATGCCCCGCGGTCCGAGGTCACGCGCCAGGTAGCGGTTCACCGACTCCAGCGCCGCCTTCGCCACGCCCATCCAGTTGTAGGCCGGCCACGCGACCCGCGCGTCGAAGTCCATGCCGACGATCGAGGCGCCCCGGCCGAGCAGCGGCAGGCACGCGACGGCCAGCGACTTGAACGAGAACGCCGACACCTCGATCGCGACCGACACGTCCGCGCCCGGCGCGTCGAGGAACGGCGCGCCGAGGCAGGTCTGTGGGGCGAACCCGATCGAGTGCAGCACGCCGTCGAGCCCGTCCACGTGCTCGCGCACCCGGTCGGCCAGCGTGTCCAGGTGCTCCTGGTTCTGCACGTCCAGCTCGATTACCGGCGGCGGCGTCGGCAGGCGCTTGGCGATCCGCTCCACGAGGCTCATCCGGCCGAACCCGGTGAGCACGACCTGCGCGCCCTGCTCCTGGGCGGCCCTCGCCGCGTGGAACGCGATCGACGCCTCGGTGATGACACCGGTGATGAGCAGGCGCTTGCCTTCGAGCAGACCGGTCACTTGCCGTTCCTCCTGGGAAGATGACGTTGGGTCGGGGTCAGTGTGTCAGTGCCCCATCCCGAGCCCGCCATCGACCGGCAGCACCGCGCCGTTGATGTAGGCGGCGGCGTCGGAGGCGAGGAACGTGACGGCCGCGGCGACCTCGTCGGTCTGCCCGTAGCGGCCGGCCGGCACGCTGGCGAGGATCGTCTGCTTGCGCTCCTCGGACACGGCGTCGGTCATGTCGGTCGCGATGAAGCCCGGGGTGATCACGTTCGCGGTGATGTTGCGCCCGCCCAGCTCCCTGGTGACCGAGCGGGCCACGCCGATCAGGCCCGCCTTGCTGGCCGCGTAGTTGATCTGGCCGGGGCCGCCGCTCAGGCCGACCACCGACGAGATGAAGATCATCCGACCCCAGCGGGCCTTGAGCATCGCGCGGGTGGCCCGCTTCGCGACCCGGAACGCGCCGGTCAGGTTCGCGTCGAGGACCCGGGTGAACTGCTCCTCGGTCATCCGCATGAGCAGCGTGTCGTCGGTGATGCCGGCGTTGGCGACCAGCACCTCGACCGCGCCCTGCTTCTCCTCGATCTCCTTGAACGCGGCGTCGACCTGGCCGGTGTCGGTGACGTCGCAACGCACCCCGAACAGGTCCTCCGGCGCCGGCTTGCCCCGGTAGGTCACCGCCACCTCGTCGCCCTGCGCGGCGAACGCCCTGGCGATGGCCAGACCGATGCCCCGGTTACCCCCTGTTACCAGTACTGAACGACCCACGGCGCGATCTCCTTGCTGGCACAACCTTCATGTCCGTCGGCAAGGCTATCCGCCGGCAGGGACGGCGGCGCGCACGGCTCTGTCCGGTTGTCGGCGAGGTCACGGTAGGCGTTGGCCGATCAGCAGGGCGCTGCCCGCCGCGAGGAGGGCCGCGAGGGTGCCGAGCATGAGCCACGGCTTGCTGGCGTCGGCGTCCTTGGTCTCGTAGCCGATCTGCTCACCCAGCGTGTCGTACACCCGGTGCAGCTCGTCGGCGCTCGCCGCCTTGTAGAACTCGCCGCCGGACAGGTCCGCGATCTGCTTCATGGACTCGTCGTCGACCGGCACGGCCTGGCTCTTGCCGTCGATCGTGACCTCGCCCTCGGTGGTGCCGTACGAGATCGTGGACACCGGGACCTTCGTGTCCTTCGCCTGCCTGGCCGCGGTGAACGCGCCCCTCGGGTCGTCCGCGTCGTCGGTCGGGACGGTCTGCTTCCCGTCGCTCATGAGCACGATCCGGGCCGGCGGGGCACCGTCCGCGCCGCCGACGATCTGTGCGAAGCCCTCGATCGACTGCAGCGCCGCGAAGATCGCCTCACCGGTCGCGGTGGACTCGGCGAGCCGCAGGTTGTCGATGGCCTTGGCCACGCCCGCGCGGTCGGTGGTCGGCGAGACCATCACGCTCGCGGTGCCGGCGAAGGAGATGAGGCCGAGGTTGATGCCCGGTGTGAGGCCGTTGGCGAAGTCCTTCGCGGCGTCCTTCGCGGCCTTGAGCCGGGACGGCTTGACGTCGGTGGCCTCCATCGACAGCGACACGTCGATCACGAGCATCACGGTCGCGCGGTTGCGGGGCACCCGCTGCTCGGCGGTGGGGCCGGCCATCGCCGTGGTCAGCAGCGTCAACGCGACCACCAGGACCACGGCGGGCACGTGCCGCACCCAGGTCTGCTGCCTGGGCACCACCCGCTCCAGCAGCGCGAGGTTGGTGAACCGCATGATCCGCCGGTGGCGCATCCGCTGCACCACGACGTAGCCGACCACCAGCAGCACGACCACGATCAGCAGCAGGAACCACCAGGGGGCGGTGAATCCGCCGAAGCTGAGGCCGAACATCAGGCCACTCCTCCCCCGGACCAGCGCCGCTTGCGGGCGACGACGAAACGTACGGTGTCCGCGATCCAGTCCGAGTCGGTGCGCAGGACCAGGTGTCCCCCGCCCGCGCCGCGGACGGCGGCCGCGACGGCGGACCGGTGCTCGGCCGCCGCGGCGGCGAACTCCCTGCGCAGCAGGGCGGAGGCGTGCACCTCGCGCTGCCGGCCGGTCTCCGGGTCGGACAGCACGACCAGGCCGACCTCCGGCAGGTCGATGTCGCGCGGGTCGAGCACCTCGATGGCGATCAGCTCGTGCCTGGTGGACAGGCCACGCAGCGGGCGCTGCCACTCGAGGTCGCCGAGGAAGTCGGAGATCACCACCGCGAGACCGCGGCGGCGCGGCGGGCGGCGGAGCTGCTCCATCGCCTCCCGCAGGTCACCCCGGGTGCCCTCCGGCGCGCGTGGGGTCTCGGCGACCTTGCGCACCAGGCCGCGGGCGTGCGCGAGCCCACCCCGCGCCGGGACGCGGATGGTCGTCGCGCCGGTCGAGATGATCGCCCCGATGCGGTTGCCGCCACCACCGGTGAGGTGCGCGACCGCGGCCGTGGCGGCCACCACCAGGTCCCGCTTCTCGCACGCGGCGGTGCCGAAGTCCAGGCTCGCGGACAGGTCGACGACCAGCCACGTCTCCAGCTCGCGGTCGGCGACCGTCTCCCGGATGTGCGGCACGGTCGTGCGTGCCGTGACCGCCCAGTCCATGCGGCGCACGTCGTCGCCGGGCTGGTAGGTGCGTGCCTCCCCCGGCTCGGAGCCGGGCCCCGGCACGAGGCCGAGGTGGTTGCCCTGCAGGAGCCCGTCGAGCCGGCGGCGCACGTCCAGCTCGAGCAGCCGGAGCCCGTGCTCCATCCGGTCGCCCTGCAGGATCGGCGGTGCCCAGCCCGGCCGCTCCTTCTTCTTACTCACTGCCCCGACCGTCCGCTTCGCTCACCTACCGGCCCACCCCGACCGGCGGCGGCTGCACCCCGCCCGACTGCGGGCGGGCGGAGACCTGGGGCAGCGGCACGGTCTGCAGCACACGGGACACGATGTGGTCGATCGGCACGCCGTCGGCGAGCGCGTCGTAGGACAGCACGAGGCGGTGGCGCAGCACGTCCGGCACCACGTCCACGACGTCCTGCGGCAGCACGTAGTCGCGGCCGCGGATCAGCGCCAGGGCGCGGGAGGCGGCGACGATGCCGAGGCTGGCCCGCGGCGAGGCGCCGTAGGCGACCCAGCCGGCCACGTCCTGGAGGCCGTGCTCGGCGGGTGTGCGGGTCGCGAGCACGACGCGGACCGTGTAGTCGACCAGCGCGTGGTGGACGAAGACGCGGGAGGCCACGTCCTGCAGGCGGACCAGCTCCGCGGGGCTGAGCACCTGGCTCGGCTCCGGGGCGGTCACCCCCATCCGGTAGACGATCTCGCGCTCCTCCTCGGCCGTCGGGTAGTCCACGATGATCTTGAAGAGGAACCGGTCGCGCTGCGCCTCCGGCAGCGGGTAGACGCCCTCGTTCTCGATCGGGTTCTGCGTGGCCAGCACGAGGAACGGGTCGGGCATCGGGAAGGTCTGGCCGCCGATGGACACGTGCCGCTCGGCCATCACCTCGAGCATGGCCGACTGCACCTTGGCCGGCGCGCGGTTGATCTCGTCGGCGAGCACGAAGTTCGCGACCACGGGACCCAGCTCCACGTCGAACTTCTCGGTGCCCTGCCGGTAGATCCGGGTGCCGAGGATGTCGGCCGGCACGAGGTCGGGGGTGAACTGCACACGCGTGAACGACCCGCCGACGACCTTGGCGAAGGTCTCCACGGCCAGGGTCTTCGCGACGCCGGGGACGCCTTCGAGGAGCAGGTGGCCCTTGGACAACAGGCCGACGAGCATGCGCTCGACCAGCCGGTCCTGTCCCACGATGACGCGCTTGACCTCGAACACGGTGCGTTCGAGCAGCTGTCCGTCCCGGGCCGGCGTGCTGACGGGCGCGTCGCTCCCCGATCCATTCACCGACTCCGCCGGCTCGGTCACTGACACAACCTCCTCATGAAGCACCAACTCTCCGATCTACAGGAGACCGGACGAACGGTATGACGGCTGTGAACTACCCACCGACCAAGGGCGGAAGGCGTGCCCCACCAGGGCGAAACGCGGGAAGGCGATTGTCGGCCCGGGTGGCACCCGGGCGTTCTCGGCCCCGTCCGGCCGGCCGCGGGAGCGGTCACGACGGTCGAACGGCTGCGATAATCGCCGCCATGGCCTACGACCGCGAGCTTGCCGAGCGGATCCGGGAGCTCGTCGCCACCGAGCGGGGTGTCCTGGAGCGGCGGATGTTCGGCGGTCTGGCGTTCCTCGTCAACGGCAACATGTCCGTGTCGGCCAGCGGCAGGGGCGGGCTGCTGGTCCGCGTCGACCCCGAGGACGTCGTGGACCTGCTCGACGACCACGTGCACACGGCGATCATGGGTGGCCGCGAGATGCGTGGCTGGCTGCGCGTCGACGCCGCCGTCCTCGACGACGACGCCCGGCTCGCCGAGTGGGTGGACCGGGGCGTCTCCTTCGCGCGGTCGTTGCCGGCCAAGTAGCTTCGTGCCCGTGCTGAGCAAGGACGTCGCCGACATCGCCGCCCGGTACGGGCTGGCGCCGCTGCCCGTCGAGGGCGGCCTGTTCCGCCGGACGTGGGCGGGCCCTACGGACGAGACCGGCCGGCCGGCGGGCTCGGCGATCCTCCTCCTGCTGTCGGCGCCGGACGGCCTGTTCTCGGCGATGCACCGGCTGCCCATCGACGAGGTGTGGCACTTTTACCGCGGCGACCCGGTGGAGTTGCTGCTGCTGTCCCCGTCCGGACGAGCACGCGTCGAACCGCTGGGACCCCAGCTGACCGTGCCCGCCGGCACGTGGATGGGCGCACAGGTGGCGGCCGGCGGCCGGTGGGCGCTGTGCGGGACCACGATGGCGCCGGGGTTCGTCCCGTCGGACTACCAAGGCGGCGACGCGGAGGAGCTGTGTGCCCGGTACCCGTCGGTCGCCGACCGGATCCGGGTCCTGTGCCGCCCCGACGCGCCGGTGCGGATGTCCGATGCTTGACCTGACCGGCACGGTGGCCCTGGTGACCGGCGCGAGCGGCGGCATCGGCCGCGGGATCGCGCTGCGGTTCGCGGCGGCGGGCAGTGCGGTCGCCGTGCACTACCACCGGCAGGCCGACCGGGCGGCCGCCGTCGTCGCGGAGATCGAGGCGGCCGGTGGGCAGGCCGTGGCGCTCGCGGCCGACCTGGCCGACGACGGCGCGTGCCATGCGCTCGTGCGGGCCGTGGTGACGTGGGGCGGGCGGCTCGACACGCTGGTCAACAACGCCGGCATCCAGCCGGTGGAGCCGCTGCCGGAGATGCCGGTGGCGGCCTGGCGGCTGATGTTGGAGACGAACCTGACCAGCGCCTTCTCGTGTACGCAGGCAGCGGCCGAGGTCATGTCGGGCGGGTCGGTCATCCACATCGCGTCGATCGAGGCCGCGCAACCGTCGCCGGGGCACGCGCACTACAGCTCGGCGAAGGCCGCCCTGGTGATGCACGCACGGAACGCGGCGCTGGAGTACGGAGCGCGGGGCATCCGCGTGAACACGGTCTCCCCCGGGCTCATCGACCGTCCCGGGCTGGCGGAGGACTGGCCCGCCGGCGTGGAACGCTGGCGGAAGGCCGCGCCACTGGGCCGCCTCGGCACGCCGGCCGACGTCGGCAACGCGTGCGTCTTCCTGGCGTCACCGCTCGCCGAGTGGATCACCGGCCACAACCTGGTCGTCGACGGCGGGGTCGGCAGCCACCCCACCTGGTGACCGTCAGAGCGGCCTGGTCGCGTAGCCGACGATGCCGCCGTAGCGGACCGCCGCGACGCGTACGTGGGAGCCCGAGAACGGCGCCTCCACCATCCGTTCGTCGCCGATGTACAGGGCGACGTGGTGGATCCTGCCCCGCGTGGCCCAGAACAGCATGTCCCCCGGCGCCTTCTGGGACAGCGGCACGCGCCGGCCCGCGGTCGCCTGGTAGCCGCTGTAGTGCGGCAGTCGTTTCCCGGCCGCGGCGAACGCGTAGACCATGAGGCCGGAACAGTCGAAGCCGACCTTGTCGTAGTCGCCGAACAGGTCCGCCACGCCACCGTCGCGGATGCCCTGGGTCGGCCCGTAGACGTCGCCCCCGCCCCACGCGTAGGGGACACCCAGCTGGGACATCGCCCGCCCGATCACCGCCTGGGCGTCACCGCTCGACGGCGCCGGGCCACCGCTCGACGGCGGCGGCTGGTTCTGCGCCGCCTCCTCCGCCTGCTTGGCCGCGAGCCAGTCCAGGTACGCCTGTCGCTGCCCCTGCAACCCGGCCGCGTTGGACTGGGCCTCCGTGAGCTGGGCCTCCGCCGCGTTCTTCTGGGCCTCCAGCTGCTGGGTGGCCGCCGACTGGTTGGCCTGGGCCCGCTGCGCGGCGGCCATCGCGGCGTCGGCCGCGGCCTTGGCGGTCAGCGCGTCCGCCTGCTTCTGGTTCGCGATGTCCATGGCCTCGCGGGCCGCCGAGTCCTTGTTGGCCTTCTCGGTCCTGGCCAGCTCCATGCCGTCCAGCGCGTCGAGCTGGCTGGCGGCGACCGCGCCGAGCAGCTGGGCCCGCGCCAGGAGGTCGTCCGGGCTCTTCGACCCGATGTAGGCCGACATCGAACCGATCGTGGAGCCCTGCTTGTAGCTGCCGGCGGCGAAGTCGTCGAGGGCCTGGCGGGCGTCGGTGACGTCCTGGCCCGCGCCGTCGGCGGCGGCCTTGGCCTCGTCGGCGTCCGTCTTCGCCGCGGCGGCCTCGTCCTGGGCGGTCCGCAGGTCGACCAGCGCGCGGTTGGCGTCCTCCATCTTCAGCTCGACGTCGGCCTGTAGCTGGTCGAGCTGGGACTCCGCCTCCGCGACCTGGCTGGTGAGCTCGCCGACCCTCGTCGCCTTGGCCCGGGCGTCGGCCTTGCTCGAGCCCAGCTGGTCGTCGCTCGGGTTCGGCGGCGGTGGTGGGACGGCGACCGCCGTGCCGGCGCCCATGCCGACGGTGAGCAGCAGCGACACGACCACGATTCGAAGCCTCGTGCCGCCCACGGTGCACCCTCCCTCGCGCCGTCCGCACACGCCCTGAACTGGGGCTCAGCAAGGCCACTGTGCCACTGTGGACACATTTCTCACCAGCCGCACCACGAGAACCATCGACATCTGGGGCAACTTTCACCCCATAGAACACAGTGGACTCACTCAGGGTGTCGGCCGGCGCCCTCACCAGCCCTGACACCATGGGCCGGGTGCTGACCAAACTCGCGACCCGGCCGCACACCCGGGTCGGCCTCGCCGGCGCCGCGCTGACCGCGGCGGGTTTGGTGACGGTCGCGGTGGGTACGTTCCTGCCCTGGGTGATCTCCGGCACCGTGCTGCGGGACAGCTACGAGTCGATCGCGATCATCCGGTCCGTCCGGTTGCTCGACGGCAGCCCGTTGGCGCTGGTCCTGGACGCGTGGACCCTGCTGATCCCGGTCAGCACGCTGGGCGTGGTCGTGTACGCGCTGGGGTTACGGAGGTCCGCCGCAACGATTTCCGCCCTGATCGCGATAATCGGCGGAACCATCGCGGGGGCGGCGTCCGTCTCAAGCGGTGGCGAGGATGTCCACCTCGGCATCTCGAACGCCGGCCCCATGACGACGTTGGTCGGCGCGGTGCTGACGTTGTCCGGGGTGGTGTGCGTCTTCGCCGGGCGGCGCGGAAAAGCGACCGAAAAAGCAGGAGGGGAATCGTGACCTATCCACCTGGCGGCCAATGGCAGCCACAGGATCCGAACCAGCCGGGGGGCTACGGCCAGCAGGGCTACGGCCAGGGCCACCCGCAGCAGGGCGGGTATCCCCAGAGCAACCCACAGGGTTTCCCCCAGCCGCAGGCCGGCCCCCAAGGTTTTCCGCAGCAGCCGCAGACCGGCCCACAGGGTTTTCCCCAGCAGCCGCAGACCGGTCCCCAGGGCTTCCCGCAGACCGGCCCTCAGCCCCAGCAGTACGGCCAGCCGCCGTACGGGCAGCAGCCGAACTACGGCGGTCTTGCCGGCGGCGGCTACGGCGAGACGCCCAAGAAGAAGGGCAAGGGCCCGATCATCGGCGCGATCGCCGCGGTGGTCGTGGTCGCGGTCGGCATCGCCGCGACGGTCTTCGTGCTCAACCGCAGCGAGGCAGGCTCCGGCGGTGAGGACAACCCGACGCAGGCCGCGACCAACCTGGTCGACAGCCTCAGCCAGGGTGACGTGCTCGGCGTGCTGGAGAGCCTGACGCCGGCCGAGTCGTCGCTGCTGGTCGACTTCAACTCGAAGACCACCAAGCGGCTGCAGGAGCTCAACGTCTACAAGAAGGACGCCGACCCGAACACGCTGCACGGGGCGTCCGTCAAGGCAGCGAACCTGAAGTACGACGAGGACGGCGCGGAGAAGGTCAACGACCACCTGACCATCACCAAGCTCATCGGCGGCACCGTGACGTTCCACTCGGACGTCAGCGACCTGCCGCTGACCGAGGACTTCATGAAGGCGGCGTTCCCGGACGGAGTGAACTCCGAGCCGACCGACGAGAAGGTCGACATCGCGAAGGTCGTGCGCGAGTCCGGCGAGCCGATCCGCATCGCGACCGTGAAGGTCGACGACAAGTGGTACCCGAGCCTGTTCTACACGGTCGCCGACTACGGTCTGCGGAGCGCGAAGAAGGAATGGCCGTCGAAGCCGATCCCGAACAACGGCGCCGGCAGCGCCGACGACGCGGTCAAGGAGATGGTGCAGGCCGCGATCAACGGTGACGCCGAGCGGGTCATCGAGCTGCTGCCGCCGGACGAGATGGGTGCGCTGCACGACGCGGGCCCCGCACTGATCGACGAGCTGGGCAGCCCGAAGTCGTCCGGTGTGGAGGTCACGAAGCTGGAGACCGAGTCGACCAAGGCGGAGACCGGTGGCCAGCGCGTGATGCTGAAGGACATCGAGGTCAAGTCCGACGGCCAGACCTACCACGTCACCAAGAACGGCGACTGCTACACCGCCGAGGGTGAGGGCGAGACCCAGCAGCTGTGCGCCAGCGACATCGCGGGCGAGCTGGGCACCAGCAAGATGAGCGCCGACATGCAGCAGGCACTGACCCACCTGGCGTCCGGCCTCCTGAAGAACACCGGCGTGGTCGCCACCGAGGTCGACGGCAAGTGGTACGTCAGCCCGCTCCGCACCTACAGCGAGCTGGGCCTGTCCGCCCTGTCGGATCTCACTCCGGAGGACGTCATCGCCCTGGTGTCCAACAGCAAGTAGTCTTCTCCGGGTCGACGTCCGGCACTCCCTCGCGGGGTGCCGGACGTTCGCTTTTCCAGCTCCGGTACGACACGACGGCCACCCGGTGACCGAGCCGCTCCGCGATCCGCGATCACCCTTCGAGGAACTCGAGTCTGTTCCCGCACGGGTCGTTGGTGTGGAAGCGCTTGCGGCCGGGGATCTCGGCCGGGTCGGCCCACCGGACGGCATGGCCGGCGGCCTCGATCGTGGTGGCCGTCGCGTCGA
This sequence comes from Actinophytocola sp., assembly GCF_035634895.1. Taxonomy (GTDB): domain Bacteria; phylum Actinomycetota; class Actinomycetes; order Mycobacteriales; family Pseudonocardiaceae; genus Actinophytocola. The sequence continues at coordinate 26,378 of NZ_DASQCC010000098.1, forward strand.
TGTCGACCACGAACGCCGGGTGGGCCTTCCTCGCCGGGCGGAAGTCGTCCTCGATGCCGACGTGGAGCTCGGCGTCGGGGCCGCCGCGGCCGGGAACCCGGAACCAGCAGCCGCCCCGGACCGCCAGCAGCGGCGGCTTCGGCAGCTCCTCCCAGCCGAGCACGCCGGTGTAGAACGCCCGAAGCCGATCTTCGCTGCCCGCGGGTGCGGCTATCTGTACGTGGTGCAGCATGGTGGCGACCCTCCCTTGGCGTCGAATACAGGACAAGCGTACTGTTTGCGTCCAGAGAGGTAGTCCCGAACTGAACACCACAGGCCAATGGAGTTGGACGTGACCGCACCAGCAAGCAAGGACACCTTCGGCGCACGCCAGTCACTGACGGTCGGCGATGCCTCGCACGAGGTGTTTCGGCTCGATGCCGTCAAGGGCTCGGAACGTCTCCCCTACAGCCTGAAGATCCTGCTCGAGAACCTGCTGCGCACCGAGGACGGCACCAACATCACCGCCGACCACGTCAACGCGCTCGCCGGCTGGGACCCGTCCGCCGAGCCGTCGACGGAGATCCAGTTCACCCCCGGCCGCGTGGTCATGCAGGACTTCACCGGCGTGCCGTGCGTCGTGGACCTCGCGACCATGCGCGAGGCCGTCACCGCGCTCGGCGGCGATCCCGCCAAGGTCAACCCGCTGGCCCCGGCCGAGCTGGTGATCGACCACTCGGTGATCGCGGACATCTTCGGCCGGCCGGACGCCTTCGAGCGCAACGTCGACCTCGAGTACGAGCGCAACAAGGAGCGCTACCAGTTCCTGCGCTGGGGGCAGAGCGCGTTCGACGAGTTCAAGGTCGTGCCTCCGGGCACCGGCATCGTGCACCAGGTCAACATCGAGCACCTGGCCCGCGTCGTGATGACCCGTGGCGGGCAGGCCTACCCGGACACGCTCGTCGGCACCGACAGCCACACGACCATGGTCAACGGCCTGGGGGTGCTGGGCTGGGGCGTCGGCGGCATCGAGGCCGAGGCCGCGATGCTCGGCCAGCCGGTGTCGATGCTCATCCCGCGCGTGGTCGGCTTCAGGCTGGAGGGCGAGCTGCCGGCCGGCGCCACCGCGACCGACCTGGTGCTGACGATCACCGAGATGCTGCGTGACCACGGCGTGGTCGGCAAGTTCGTCGAGTTCTACGGCGCGGGGGTGTCGGCCGTGCCGCTCGCCAACCGCGCCACGATCGGCAACATGAGCCCCGAGTTCGGCTCGACGTGCGCGATCTTCCCGATCGACGGCGAGACCATCGAGTACCTGAAGTTCACCGGCCGCTCTGCCGAGCAGGTCGCGCTGGTCGAGGCGTACGCCAAGGAGCAGGGCCTGTGGCACGACGCGTCGGCCGAGCCCGCCTTCTCCGAGACACTGTCGCTCGACCTGTCCACCGTGGTCCCGTCGATCGCCGGGCCGAAGCGGCCGCAGGACCGGATCGCGCTGTCGGACGCCAAGCCCGCGTTCCGTTCCGCGCTTGGTTCGTACACCTCGGACGCGCCACAGTCCCCGGTGGACGAGTCGGTCGAGGAGTCCTTCCCCGCCTCCGACGCGCCCGCGTACTCCGGTTCGGGCAACGGTGACGGCAGGCCAGAGCACTTCACCGCGGCCGAGGGAGCGGAGGGCCGGCCGTCGAAGCCGACACCCGTGACCCTCGACGGCGCCTCGTTCGAGGTGGACCACGGCGCCGTCGCGATCGCGGCGATCACGTCGTGCACCAACACGTCGAACCCGTCGGTCATGATCGGCGCGGCGCTGCTCGCGAAGAAGGCCGTCGACAAGGGCCTTTCCCGCAAGCCGTGGGTGAAGACGACGCTGGCGCCGGGCTCGAAGGTGGTCATGGACTACTACGAGCGCGCGGGCCTGCTGCCGTACCTGGAGAAGCTGGGCTTCCACCTGGTCGGCTACGGCTGCACCACGTGCATCGGCAACTCGGGTCCGCTGCAGGAGGAGATCTCCGCGGCCGTGAACGACGCCGACCTCGCGGTGGTGTCCGTGCTGTCCGGCAACCGCAACTTCGAGGGCCGGATCAACCCGGACATCAAGATGAACTACCTGGCGTCGCCGCCGCTCGTGGTGGCGTACGCGCTGGCCGGGTCGATGGACAAGGACATCACGACCGAGCCGCTGGGCACCGGGTCCGACGGTGAGCCGGTGTACCTGGCGGACATCTGGCCGTCGCCGCAGGAGGTCCAGGAGGTCGTGGCGTCGGCGATCTCGTCGGAGATGTTCACGAAGGACTACGCGGACGTGTTCGCGGGCGACGAGCGCTGGCAGTCGCTGCCGACGCCGTCTGGCAACACCTTCGACTGGGCCGCCGACTCGACCTACGTGCGCAAGCCCCCGTACTTCGAGGGCATGTCGCCGGAACCCACCCCCGTCACCGACATCGCGGACGCCCACGTGCTGGCCCTGCTCGGCGACTCGGTGACCACGGACCACATCTCGCCGGCCGGAGCGATCAAGCAGGACTCGCCCGCCGGCAAGTACCTGACCGAGCACGGCGTGGAGCGCAGGGACTTCAACTCCTACGGCTCCCGGCGCGGCAACCACGAGGTGATGATCCGCGGGACGTTCGCGAACATCCGGCTGCGCAACCTGCTGCTGGACGACGTGCAGGGCGGGTTCACCCGTAACTTCCTCGCGCTCGACGCGCCGCAGACGACGATCTACGACGCGTCGGTCGCCTACGCGGAGGCCGGGGTGCCGCTGGTCGTGCTGGCGGGCAAGGAGTACGGCTCGGGCTCGTCCCGTGACTGGGCCGCGAAGGGGACGTCCCTGCTGGGCGTGCGAGCGGTCATCGCCGAGTCGTTCGAGCGGATCCACCGGTCGAACCTGATCGGCATGGGCGTGCTGCCGCTGCAGTTCCCGCAGGGCGACTCGGCGTCGTCACTGGGACTCGACGGCACGGAGAAGTTCACCATCGAGGGCGTGACGGCGCTCAACGACGGCGAGACCCCGCGCACGGTGAAGGTGACCGCCACGCGCGAGGACGGCACCACCACGGAGTTCGACGCGGTCCTCCGCATCGACACGCCTGGTGAGGCCGACTACTACCGCAACGGCGGCATCATGCAGTACGTGCTGCGCAAGATGGTCAACAGCTGATCTCTGTGTCCCGGTGCCGGCGGCCGTTGGTCGCCGGCACCGGTGTTTTCAAGGAGCGATCGGCCACCCGCGGGTGGCCCGTGCACGACAGCGACTCGCGGAACAGCCCGCGGGGCAGGCATCCGTGAGCGATGGCGGTCGGGCAGAGGAGGCTGGCGCCCGCCTTCTCGCCACGCCCGCCATCGCCGGGTCGGCTGTGGGAGCCGTGCCGGAGACCCCCTGCCGGCGTTGCCGTTCGGTTGTCGCGGTTCCAGGTGGCGGCCGGGGTCAGCGGGTGGCTCGTCTGCCCGTGGCGATCTCCTTCGTCTCCTCCTCCCGGTTGACCCTCATCAGCAGGGCCACCCAGGTGCGGTACGGCGCCCAGGATTCGGCTATCGCGATCAGGTCACTCTTCGTCGTCGCCCGGTAGGCACGTCTCATCTCCTCGTGCAGGCGTTCCTCCGCCTCCGGGAAGACGTCCGGGTGGGCGGCGCCGCGGAGCAACACGAGCTCCGCCGAGAAGCTGCCGATGCCCGGGAGCTCCTTCAGCCGCGTCAACGCCTCCCGCACCGGCAGGGACCTCAGCTCCGCCGCGTCCAGCCGGCCTTCCAGCGTGGCCTTCGCCACGGCCTTCATGCGGTCGCTCTTCAGCTCGCTCACCATCGGCACGTGTGGTTGCGCCAGCAACACCGCCGGCGCCGGGAACGTCGGCATCGTCTCGCCGTGCACGTCCACCGTGTCGCCCAGGCGCACGGCCAGCTGTTGCTTGATCGCCGCGGCCTGGGTCATGCGGACCCGGTGGCTGAGGATCGCGTAGCACGCGGCCTCGTACGGCGAGTGGAACGCCACCGGGCGCAGGCCCGGATGGCGCCTTTGGAGGGCGCCGACCACGGGGTCCCGGGCGCCCACGTCCGGGAAGCCCGAGCCCGCCACGTCGATCGACAGGATGCGGCGGACGGCCGCCACCACGTCGTCCACGTCGGACTGTTCGGCTCGGATGGCCACGCGGAGGGGACCCCCGGGCACCGGTTGTCGTACCAGTACCCCGGCGGGGCGCCAACTGGGCGCCACCGGGAACGCCAGGCGTAGCTCGCCAGGGGTCGCGGCCGCGCCGGCGCGGGCGGCCGGGGCGAAGCCCTCCAGGAACCGGGCGCTCGTGGTGAGGTCGAACGGGCCGTCGACGGTCAGGTTGAACCAGGTGATCTGGTCGAAGGTTGTCATGGGGTGCACTGTGCCGGGAGGCACCGACAAAAAGGCTGGGGCGGGGTTTGTGAAAGGGACTTTCGTGCGGGAAAGGAGTCGGGCGGCCGGTGTCCCACGTCACCGGCCGCCCGAGGTCACCTCAGCTCGTCCGTGCCCGCGGCGCGCCGGGGAACGGCTGCACGTCCGGGTGGCACACCGTGCCGGAGCCCGGAACCCGCAGGTTGACGAGGAAGTCGGCCGCGATCCGGTCGGTGCACGCGCTGCCGCCGAGGATGCAGTGGCCGAACGAGTCGACGCTCACCAGCCGTGCGTTGCCCAGCTGCCGCGACATGCGCCGCGCGAACTCGTACTGCGTGGCCGGGTCGTAGTAGTTGCCGAACACCAGCACCGGGTTGTCGGTCCGCTTGTTCCACGGCCCGTTGTAGGTGTCCGGATCGCGCACCGGCCAGGTCGGGCACCCCGCCGGGTCGCCCCACGCCAGGTACCGGCCGAAGCTCGGCATCTGGCGCTCCCACCTGTCGGCCAGCGCCGGAATGCCGGACGGCCGGTTGTGGAACGGCTTGTCCGAGCAGTTCACCGCGAGGTACGAGTCGTCGCTCAGGTACGGCGTGTCCGGCAGGATGTCCGCCCTGCCCTGCCGGGTCGTGCCCTGCAGCGCCCGCACCGCCTCGCCGGTCACGGTGATCGCCGAACGCGACGCCGGGTTGATCGCGTTCCACAGCGCCTGCAGGATGTCCGCCAGCTGTGTGAAGACCTCCGGCGCGTACAGCACGCCCGCGACCGTGCCGGTCAGCGTGCCCTCGTCGACGACCTCACCGTCGGCCAGGGTGATCGGCCCCTCGTTCCGCAGGTGGTCACGCAGTTCGTCGTACTTCTGCCGCGCGCCGCCGCTGAACGAGCAGCCGGCGCCCGCCGCGTCGCAGCGGGCCAGCATGGCGTCGAGGGAGATCTCGAAGCCGTTGGTGCGCTGGCGGTCGTACTCGACGCCGTCGTGCAGGCGCAGGTTCGGGTCGACGTTGCCGTCCAGGATGATCGCGCGGGTCTTGTTCGGGAACAGGTTGACATACGTCGCGCCCAGCAGCGTGCCGTAGGAGAAGCCGACGTAGTTCAGCTTGGCGTCGCCGACGGCCTGGCGCAGCACGTCGAGGTCACGGGCGACGTCCTTCGTCGACATGTGCTCGAGCAGCGGACCGGCGAACCGGGCGCAGAACTGGCCGTAGTCCTTGAGCGCCTTGAGGGTCGACGCCTCCTCCCGGGCCGTGACCGGCAGCGCGGCCATGCGGCCGAACACCTCGTCGGCGTCCTCCGCGGTCGCGAAGCAGCGCAGTGGCGTGCTGCGTGCGACGCCGCGCGGGTCGAAGCCGATCAGGTCGAACCGGTCGAGTACCCCCGGCTCGAAGATGGCGCTCCCGGCCATCGGCAGGTTGAAGCCACTGCCGCCGGGACCGCCCGGGTTGAGGAACAGCGAGCCGATCCGCGCGGCCTGGTTGTTGGCCGCACGCCGCATCAACGCGATGTTGATGGTGCCGAGTCGCGGCTTGTCGTGGTCCAGCGGCACCGCGTAGTCGGCGCAGCTGTACCGGGGAAGCTCGTCGGCGGGGAGGCCGTCGAGCTCGTCGGCGGGACACTGGCTCCAGGAGATCGGGGCCGGAGCCTTCGCGGTTGCGGGCGCGGCGGAGGCGGCGCCGGGCGCCACCAGACCGATCGCCCCGGTTGCGAGGGCCACCAGGACGGTGGCACCCCGCCGGACCGAGCGTGTGGGTCTTGCAGACACGACAGAACCCTTCTCCCGACCTGGAGCGACGTCTCGTCACAGCAACAGTCGAAAGAGTCACACAATGTGATGATCTTTAATATAGACAGATCGGGCGAACCGGCTAGAGCGTTCGGCCAAGCCCGAAAGTAGGTAAGGGCCGTGACCACGCGGCCACGGCCCCTCAGCCACGCCGATCAGCCGACCGCCCGCGCCAGGGAGACGCCGAAGCGGCCCTCGCCGTCGGTCCACCACCTGGTCAGGCCGAAGCCCGCCTCGGCAAGCTCGGCCGCCACGCGGGCCCGCCGGAACTTCGCCGAGACCTCCGTGTGCAGCTCCTCGCCCGCCTCGAACGGCACCGTCAGGTCGAGCCCGCGGACGTGCACCGCCATGGCCCTGGTGGCACGCAGGCGCATCTCGATCCACTCCTCCTCGGCGTCCCAGCGCGCCACGTGCTCGAACGCGGACACGTCGAAGTCCGCGTCCAGCTCACGGTTCAGCACCCGCAGGACGTTGCGGTTGAACTCCGCCGTCACGCCTGCCGCGTCGTCGTACGCCGCGACCAGTGTCGCGGGGTCCTTCACCAGGTCCGTGCCCAGCAGCAGCCACTCCCCCGTCTCCAGGTCGTCCCGCAGCGCGGACAGGAACTTCGCGCGTTCGGCCGGGACCAGGTTGCCGATCGTGCCGCCCAGGAACGCCACCATGCGGGGCTCGCCGCCCGGCAGCAGGGCCAGGTGCCTGGTGAAGTCGCCGACCACGCCGTGGACGGTCGCCGGCGCGTAGTCCGCGCGCAGCACCGCGACCGACGCCTCCAGGGCGGAGTCGGACACGTCCAGCGCCACGATCTCGCGGAGGGTCTCCCTGCGCCGCAACGCGTCCAGCAGCAGCCGGGTCTTCTCCGACGAGCCGGAGCCCAGCTCCACCAGCGTGTGCGCGCCGGTCAGCTCGGCGATCTCGTCGGCATGCGCGGCCAGTACCTCCCGCTCGGCCCTGGTCGGGTAGTACTCGGGCAGGCGGGTGATCGCCTCGAACAGCTCGCTCCCCCGCGCGTCGTAGAACCACTTGGGCGGCAACGTCTTCGGGGTCGCCGTCAGTCCGGTCAGCACGTCCGACCGCAGGGACCGGACGATGTCGTCCTGGGTCAGGTGGACGGTCAGGTCCGTCATGACAGCACCTCGATCGCTGCGCAGCCTTCGTTCATCGTGCTCCCACCTCGATAATGTCCACACTGGACGGTGTCGCCGTCACGAGGTGCCCGTCGGGCACCTCCCGCCAGCTCGGGTCCTCGTCGTACGGTTCGGACGCCACGACCGCGGCACCGGGCCGCGCACGCACCCACAGAGCGTGCGTCCACGCGGTGCCGACGATCGTCGAACCGTTGGTCAGCAACAGGTTCAGCCGCGAGTCCGGCGCGGCCGCGGCCACCTCGGTCACGACCGAGGCCACCGCGCCGGCCGGTTCCTCGCCCGCGGTCAGGCGCGCCCGCAGCAGCAGCCACAGCAGCGCGGCGTCCGTTGGCGCGTCCATCAGCAACAGATCGGTCACCGGCAGCCGCCCGGCCAGCCCGGCGACCGACGACGGCCAGCCACGCACCAGGCCGTTGTGGCTGAACAGCCACGGCCCGGCGGTGAAGGGCGCGCAGGCGGTCTCCACGACCGGCATGCCGACGGTGGCCGAGCGGACGGCCGCCAGCACGCCGCCGGTGGTGACGGAACCGGCCAGTCCCGGCAACGCCGCGTCGGTCCACATGGGACCGACGCGGCGGAGCCGGACGGGTTCGGGATCTCCCGCGTACCAACCGATGCCGTAGCCGTCCGCGTTCACCGTCCCGCCGCCACGCATGTCGCGCGGCGCCCAGGACTGCCGCAGCAGCGAGTGCGGCGGCGTCAGCAGCAGGTCGGCGAGCCGCACGGGCTCGCCGACGTAGGCCAGATGCCGGCACACGGCTCAGGCCAGCTCCTCGCGGGACGCGTCCCGTGCGCAGCGGAACCCGGCGAAGATCTGCCGCCGGATCGGGAGGTCCCAGTTGCGGAACGTCGCCCTGGCCGCGGCCGGGTCGGTCCCGAACGAGCCACCACGCAGCATCTTGTAGTCGCCGCCGAAGAACACCTCCGAGTACTCCCGGTACGGGAACGCCTCGAAACCCGGGTAGCCGTGGAAGTCCGAGTCCAGCCACTCCCACACGTCCCCGATCAGCTGGTGCACCCCCAGCGGGGACACCCCGGCCGGGTACGCGCCCACCGGCGCCGGCGACAGGTGTCGCTGGCCGAGGTTCGCGTGCGACGGGTCGGGGTCCTCGTCACCCCAGGGGAACCGGCGCGAGCGGCCGGTGGCCGGGTCGAAGCGGGCCGCCTTCTCCCACTCCGGCTCGGTCGGCAGCCGCTTGCCCGCCCACGTGGCGTACGCGAGGGCCTCGTGGAAGCAGACGTGGACCACCGGCTCGTCCGGCGGGATCGGCTCCACGTGGCCGAACCGGTCGCGCAGCCAGCCCGCCCCGTCGCGCACCCAGAACCGCGGCGCGGTCAGGTCGGCCTTCACCCGGTAGGCCCAGCCCTCCTCGGTCCAGAACCGGGAGTCGTCGTAGCCACCCGCGGCGACGAACGCGAGGTACGCCCCGTTCGTCACCGGCGCCGTGTCGATGAAGAACGCGTCCACGTGCACGTCGTGTGCCGGCCGCTCGTTGTCCAGCGCCCACGCCTCGATCGACGTGCCCATCGTGAACCGGCCCGCGGGCACCAGGACCTCGTCGGCCGGGAGAGCGCTGCCGGCCGGCGGCGGCGGCGCGTGCAGCACCGGCGCGCCGGTCCGCAGCTGGTGGGTGGCCAGCATGGTCTCGTCGTGCTGCTGCTCGTGCTGGACGATCATGCCGAACGCGAAGCCGCCCGTCTCCAGGCGACGGCCCTCCAGCGGGCTGCGTTCCAGCACGTCCAGCACCTTGTTCCGCACGTCACGCACGTACCCGCGCGCCTCGGCCGGGTTCAGCAGCGGCAACGTGGGACGGTTCGCGCGCGGGTGCTGGAACGCGTCGTACAGGTTGTCGATGTCCTCCCGCACCGGCTCGCGACCACCCACGTCGCGGACCAGCCAGAGCTCCTCCTGGTTGCCGATGTGCGCCAGGTCCCAGACCAGCGGGGACATCAGCTTCGAGTGCTGTCGCACCAGGTCGTCGTCGTCCACGGCGTCGGTGAGCGTGACGCTCCGGTCGCGTGCGCGGCGCAGCTGCGCGGCCACGTGCTCGCGCAACGCCTCCGTGCCCGCCTCTGCCGAGTTGGTCGCTGCGCTCACTCGCGGCCGCCTCCTTCACCCGTCGATCCGGAGGAGGTGCGTTCGCTCCGCTCTCGTGCGATGGTCATCTACTGCTCCTCACGATGAGTTGGTCGAGGTCGGCGACGATCGCCGTGGTCAGGTCGGACGACAGGCCCATGCCCGGCACCTTGGTGGCGCCGAGCGAGAGCACGGTGGCCGCGGCGGTCGCGATCGCCTGGTCGGCCAGGCCGTCCCGGGCGGCCGGCAACCACCGGTCACCGACCGGCAGGCAGGCCTCGAGCACGGCCTCGACCGTGGGTTGGTCCGACATGAGCGCGGCGAGCAGCGTGGTCGGCACGACCCAGGCGCTGCCCGGCTGCGCGTCGAGGTAACGCACCTCGAAGTACCCGTGCGGCCGCACGGGCGGGAACATGGTCGAGATGTGGTAGTCGAGGTCGTCGGTGGTCGGGGGCCTGGCCAGGCCCCCGGCGACCCAGTCGGCGAACGTCAGCCCGACCGGTGTCTCCCAGCGTTCACCGTCTCCCCGGACGCACAGGACGGGCGTGTCCAGCACCCGCCGCGCCCAGTCGGCCGCCGGATCGTCGACGATCGCGGACGGCATCGACCTCGGCGGGTCGGTGCCGAGCACCGCCCGCATGCGTGCCGAGGCCCAGCCGGTCGGCCGGCCGGCCAGCGTCGGTGAGTTCGCGAACGCCGCGACCAGCACCGGACCGAGCGCGCACACCGCGGCCCACCGGTCCGCGACGGTGTGCGGCTCACCCACGTCGAGGCACACCTGTAGACCGGCGGAGCAACACATCATGGTGATCCCGTGCGGGCCGATGGCCTCGAAGACGTGCTCCATCGCCGCGTAACGCGGGGTGTCGAGGACCCGAGCCGGCGAACGGTGCTGGTCGAGACCGCGGTCACCGAGCACCAGACCGGCTTCGCGGAGCAGTTCGGCGAGGAAGGCTTGGTCGGCGGTGACCACCTCGAACAGCTCGGCGAGGGAAGAGGAAGGAAGGGACGATATCTCGACCTGCCCCCCGGGTTCGACCGTGAGCGGCGACCCGGACGGGAGCGGGAGCTCTGGACTGTCTTTGACGAGTGTTCGTGGAGCGTAGGAACCAAGAGCGGCGGCCAGCCTCGAAGCGTCCAGCGGCCGCCGCGGATCGTCCTCATGGTGGACGGTCCACTCCAGCTCGACGCCGTGCAACTTCGGTGGGCCATGCTTGAAACAGACAGAAGCCACATATGCCTCAGCCTCCACCCGATTGCGCAGCCAGCGCCCAGCAGGGCCTCTGACCTGCGGATGCTTGAGTGTCGCCATAGCCGATCACACCTCCAACAGGGACTGAAATCGACGCTACACGCGACCACCGACAATCACGTGACAGAAGAACGCACACCACTGGTCCACCGGGGTGAGATCTGGAAGACGTACGTACGGATTGCATCCGGATGGCCGGCCTGCCACGATCGCTGAATGCCCCGGGTCAGCCAGGATCACCTCGACGCCAGACGCCACCAGATCCTCGACGGGGCCCGGGTGTGTTTCGCCCGCTACGGCTACGAGGGCGCGACGGTGCGCCGGCTCGAGGAAGCGACCGGCCTCTCCCGAGGTGCCATCTTCCACCACTTCCGCGACAAGGAGTCTCTCTTCCTCGCCCTGGCCGAGGACGACGCCCTCCGGATGGCCGACGTGGTCGCCAAGGAAGGCCTGGTCCAGGTCATGCGCGACCTCCTGGCCACCCAGGACGGCGCCGACTGGCTGGGCAGCCGCCTGGAGCTGTCCAGACGGCTCCGCACCGACCCGGAGTTCCGCGACCGCTGGGCGGAACGGTCCCGCAACCTGACGCTGGCCACCCGCGCCCGCCTCGTCCGCCAGCGCGAGGCCGGCAACCTCCGCGACGACGTCGACGTGGACGTCCTCACCGCCTACCTGGAGCTCGTGCTCGAGGGCCTGGTCTCCCACCTGGCCATGGGCCTGCCCGCCGACGACCTCGACCCCGTGCTGGACCTCGTGGAGGCCTCCGTCCGGCGCGGGAGCGGGGCGCCGGAGGCCGCCCGCGACTGAGCGCGGCGGCCCGTTCAACACATGTCGGTGATCGGTCCTAGCCTGGGCACCATGGAACTTCTGGACGCGCACGCCCAGGCACTGGCCGTCTTCGACAACGCGATGCACAAGATCGGCCTCACCGACTGGGACTCCCCGACGCCCTGCGCGGACTGGACCGTCCGGGACCTGGTGAACCACATCGTCGGCGAGCAGCTCTGGGTGCCGGACATGCTCGCCGGCCGCACGGTCGAGGAGGTCGGCGACAAGTTCGACGGCGACCAGCTGCACGACGACCCGCTGTACGCCTGGCGTGAGTCGAGCGACGCCGCACGGGCCGCGTGGGTGCAGCCCGGCGCCGTCGAGCGGACCGTCCACCTCAGCTACGGCGACGAGAGCGCCGAGCAGTACGGCTGGCAGATGACCACCGACCTCGCGGTGCACGGCTGGGACCTCGCCACCTCCCTCGGCGCGGACGCGGGCATCTCGGACGAGCTGGCCGCGCGGCTGCTGGAGTTCATCGAGCCGCAGCTCGCGATGTGGTCGGGCACCTCGATGTTCGCCGAGCCCGTGCCGGTGCCCGACGACGCGCCGGCCGCGACACGCCTGGTGGCGCTGCTCGGCCGCAAGCCCTGACGGCCGGCGCGCCTTACACTGGTCATTACTTCCATCTGGACAGGAGTGACCGAAAGCCGTGCCCGAAGCACAGTCCCCCAGCGACAGTACCGAGCCGGGCGAGCCCGGCTGCCATACGCGTCCGGTTCTCGGCGGTGATCGCCGATGACCGGGTTGCTCCTGGAACTCCTCGGCGTTCTCGCCATCCTCGCACTCACCTTCGGCACGGCGGTCTTCGTCGCGGCGGAGTTCTCCCTGACCGCTCTGGAACGCAGCCAGGTGGAGCAGCACCTGCGCACCGTCGGCGACGCCCGCGCCGAGCGCGTCGCCAAGGCACACCGGTCGCTGTCTTTCCAGCTCTCCGGCGCCCAGGTCGGCATCACGATCACGACGCTGACCATGGGTTACCTGGCCGAGCCGATCATCGCCGGCTGGCTCGAGCCGCCGCTGTCCGCGCTCGGCATCCCGCACGGCGTCTCGGTCGGCGTGGCGCTCGTGCTGGCGCTGGTCCTGGCGAACGTCATCTCGATGCTGTTCGGCGAGCTGGTGCCGAAGAACATCGCGATCGCCAAGCCCCTGGCGACCGCGCGGGCCGTCGCGGGCGCGCAGACCCGGTTCTCCACGATGCTGAGCTGGTTCATCAACGCGCTCAACAGCTGGGCGAACTGGCTGGTCCGCAGGCTCGGCATCGAGCCGGCCGACGAGCTGGCCTCCGCGAGGTCACCGCAGGAGCTCGGCTCGCTGGTCCGCACGAGCGCCGCACGCGGCACGATCGACGCCGGCACCGCGACGCTGCTCGACCGCTCGCTGCGCTTCGGCGAACGGTCGGCCGACGAGCTGATGACCCCGCGCGTGCAGGTCGAGTCGCTGCCGGCGGACGCGACCGTGGTCGACCTGGTCGACCTGGCCCGCCGGACCGGCTACTCGCGGTTCCCGGTGTACGAGGGCGACCTCGACGACGTGCGCGGGGTCGTGCACGTCAAGCAGGCGTTCAGCGTGCCGGTGGACAAGCGCGCCGCTACCCGGATCAGCGACCTCATGCAGCCGGTGCAGACCGTGCCGGAGAGCCTCGACGGCGACACGCTGCTCGACCGGCTGCGGAAGTCGGGGCTGCAGCTCGCGGTGGTCGTCGACGAGTACGGCGGCACGGCCGGGCTGGTGACGCTGGAGGACCTGATCGAGGAGATCGTCGGTGACGTGCGCGACGAGCACGACCGGGGCGAGATCAACCCGGTGCGCCCGCTGGGCCGGGACAGTTGGATGGTCTCCGGCCTGCTGCGCGACGACGAGCTGTCCGACGCGACCGGCTTCCGCATGCCCTCCGGTGACTACGAGACCCTGGCCGGGCTGGTCCTCGCCCGGCTCGGCCGGATCCCGGAGGTCAACGACGAGGTCCAGGTCGACCGCTGGCGGATCACGGTGATGGCCATGGACCGCCACCGCGTGGCGGAGCTTCGCGTGGCCCGGGTCGCCGAGGTGAGCACCCGATGAGTGGTGGTGCCGCGATCCTGGTCGCCAGTTTCCTGCTGATACTGAACTCGTTCTTCGTCGGCGCCGAGTTCGCCCTGGTCAGCGCCCGCCGCGACCGGCTGGAGGCGATGGCGGACCGGGGGGTGGACCGGGCGCGGATGGTCATGCGTGCGGCCGAGCACACGTCGATGATGATGGCCGGCGCACAGCTGGGCATCACGCTCTGCACCATCGGCCTCGGCGCGCTCGGCGAGCCGACCGTGGCGCACTTCCTGGAGGTCGTGCTCGGCCCGGTGAACCTGCCGGCCGCGGTGCTGCACACGGTCGCGTTCGTGATCGCCCTGGTGTTCGTGTCGATCCTGCACATCGTGCTCGGCGAGATGGTCACCAAGAACATCGCGATCGCCGCGCCGGAGCGGACCGCGGTGTGGCTGACGCCGGTGCTGATCGGCTGGGTCCGGCTGGTCCGTCCGGTGATCTCGCTGCTCAACGCGGTGGCCAACCGCACGCTGCGCCTGCTCGGGGTCGAGCCGAAGGACGAGATCGAGAGCGCGCACACGCCGGAGGAGCTGGCGAACATGATCGCCGACTCACGGCGCGAGGGCCTGCTCGACGAGGAGGAGCACCGCAGGCTGACACAGACGCTGTCGTCGGCGGAGCGGACGGTCGTCGACGTGCTGGTGCCGCTGGCGGAGGTCGAGACGGTGCCGCACCCGCCGACGGTCGGCGACGTCGAGGAGGCGGTCAACCGCACCGGCTTCTCCCGGTTCCCGGTGCGCATGCCGGACGGGCGGCTGAACGGGTACCTGCACATCAAGGACGTGCTGGACCTGTCCGACCAGGACCCGGCCACACCCGTGCCGTACCACCGGATCCGCGGCCTGCCGGAGCTGCCGGCCGACTCGCGGCTCGACGAGGCGCTCGCGGCGCTGCGCCGGGCCCGCAGCCACGTGGCGAAGGCGGTGGCGGCGGACCGCGCGGTGCTCGGCGTGGTGGCGCTGGAGGACCTGGTGGAGGAGTACGTCGGGACCGTCCGGGACGCCACACACACCGATCCCGACACGTGACCCGGGCGCCTGCCGGCGCTGCCATGCTGATGCGATGGTGTCCCGGCAGGCGTCGCTGGTCGCGGCAGGGTTGGTCGCGGCAGCGTTGGTCGTGGCGTCGGTCCTGCTCGCCGCCTGTGCCCCCGCGGTGCGGCCACGGCCGGTGGCGGACCCCGTCGCCCGCGCGAGCGCCCGCCTCGGCTCGCCGGACCTGGACGAGCGGCTGGCGGGGGTCCACGAGCTGGAGGGACTGATGCGGCGGTACAGGTCGCCGCACCAGCCGGCGGTGATGCGGGCGCTGTCGGCGTTCGTGCGTGCGCGGGCCACCGGCTGCGGCCACGCCGGGCCGGCGGAGGACGTCGAGGTCGCGCTGTCCGTGCTGCGGCACCGCGATCCCGCACGCGACGGTGGCACGGTCATGGACCTGCACGGAGCCTGTCTCGCCG
>NZ_DASQCC010000099.1:0-20010 GCF_035634895.1 Actinophytocola sp.
TAGGAGTAGACGGCGAACATGCCGCCGAAGCAGATCATGCCGGTGAGCAGGGCGAACCACGCCTGTGGGCGGCGGAACGCACGCAGCTCGGCGGCCGGGCTCGCGTCGTGGGCGGCGGGCATGCGCGGCAGCCACCTGGCCAGCGCGCACGCGGTGGCGATCGCGATGGCCGCCACCGCGAGGTACACGACGCGCCAGCCGATCTGCTGGCCGGCTGCGGTGGCGAACGGCACTCCGACCAGGTTGGCGAGCGTCAGGCCGACCATGATCCGCGCGACCGCGGTTCCCCGCCGCTCCGGCGGCACGAGGCCGGTCGCCACCACCGCGGCGATGCCGAAGAACGCGCCGTGCGGCAACCCGGCCAGGAACCGGGCGGCCATCAGCAGTGTCGCGTTCGGCGCCATGGCGGACAGCCCGTTGCCCACCGCCAGCGCGATCATCAAGCCGATCAGCAGGCCCTTGCGCGGCAGCCGCGCGGCCAGCCCGGCGATGAGCGGCGCACCGACGACCACACCCAGCGCGTAGAAGGTGATCGCGTGCCCGGCGGCCGGGATGGAGATGCCGAACGTGGTCGCCATCTGCGGCAGCAGGCCCATGGTGGCGAACTCGGTGGTGCCGATGCCGAACCCGCCCAGGGCGAGCGCGCCCATCGCGGACGGGCCGCCCCGGCGGGTCGTGGTCATGGCGGGCACGGCGATGGTTGCCGTCACGTGAATCGCTCCTGTCGACATGTCCCGTATCGACAGTGACCGCGACGAACTGGCCGTTACTGAATCGATCCTAACAAGCACTTTCGTGCGATCGGCCGTGCTGGTGGTCACACGGGGCGTCGCCCTCGGGTTCTCACGACCCGCCGGAACCAGGGCCGGGCCGGACGGCGGACCGGGTGACCTCGGCCGTCACCGGGTCGTCCGACGGCAGCCAGGGCCGCGCGGCGTCGTCCGGCTCGAACTGCCGCCAACCGCGGTGGTCCGCGGTCTCGATCGCGATGTCGAGGAAGTCGCTGACGGCGTTCGGGAGCCGCTCGTCCCGCCAGGCGAGTGACCACGGGTAGTGGGGCCGGAGCTCGGCCGGGCGGTGCACCGGCACGCCGGCGAGGGCGTACTTGTCGGCGTAGCTGCCGAACTCGAGGAGGAACGCCTGCCCTTCCGCGCGGTTGAGCGCCGCCAGGCAGTGGCTGAACGCTCCCGGGGTGCCCAGCCAGCGCATCGCGAGACCGGTCTCCCCCTCGAACGCCGTGAGGTACTCGCCGTGGGCGTTGTAGAGGCCGGAGCCGCGCGCGTCGCCGAAGACCTCGATGGGACGTTCGTGCAGTGACGCCGTCTCGCGGGTGGGGTCGGTGGGTCGCCCGACCAGCCGCATGGGTTCCAGGCGCAGCAACCGGTGTCGCCAGCCGGTCGGGTGTTCGGCGAGCATTCGCGGGGTCACGCGCATGATCGCCACGTCGAGCAGCCCGTCGAGCAGGGCGTGGAACTGGCCGACGCTGTCGAGAGCACGCTCGACGAGCCGGATGTCCTTGCGTGCGGCGGTGAAGGCGTCCGCGACGACCCCGCTGGTGTCGAGCTCGAAGATGTGTGCGATCCGGAGGACGTCCGGCTGGTGCTCGCGCTGCATCCGTTCCGCGACGGCGAGCAGGGTGCGCGCCTCGTCGACGAACCGCTTGCCCCTGGGCGTCAGGGCGACGTGGCGGCTGTCGCGGACGAGCAGCGACACGCCGAGCTGGTCCTCGAGCTTGCGGATCTGCTTGGAGAGCGCGGGCTGGGAGATGTAGAGCCGGGCCGCGGCCCTGCCGAAGTGCAGCTCGTCGGCGACCATCACGAAGTAGCGCACCAACCGCAGGTCGAGGTCCATGCCAGCCTCCCACGACCCGATGTCGCCACGCGTGGAGTGCGTCGCACGGCTCACGCTAGCTGGGTTATCGATCAGCGCCAAACAGGTCTTGGACGTGTCCCATCCGGCGGGTGTTGCCTTGACACCGAGGACCCCCGCGACCGAGGAGATCGCCGCAATGCCGCAGGACTCGCCGGTCGCGCTGCCGCCGGGGCAGGTGCTGGTCTCCGGTCTGCCCACGGTGTGCGCCGACCCCCCGCCACGCGTCGGCGTTGGGGAGTGGCAGTTCTCCGTCACCACGGAGTACGGGGTCGTGCGATGCTGGGACTGGCCCGCGATCCGGGCACTGCCGAGCGAGCACGTCGTCGCCGACCTGCACTGCGTCGCCGGCTGGTCGGTGCTCGGCACCCACTGGGACGGCGTGCCGGTCCGGACGCTGTTCGACGGCCTCGTCACCACCGCCGAGTACGCCGTCGTCGACTCCTACGGCGGGTACGCCACCAACCTGCCGCTCGAGGACCTGCTCGAGATGTCGACCTGGCTGGCCACCGCCTTCGAGGGGCACGAGCTGCGCCCCGAGCAGGGCGGCCCGGCCCGGCTGCTCGTTCCGCACCTCTACCTGTGGAAAAGTGTCAAGTGGGTCCGCGGGATCACCCTCAGCCGCACCGACCGGCCCGGCTGGTACGAGCGGCACGGCCACCACAACTACGGCGACCCCTGGCGCGAGCAACGCTTCAGCGATACCTGACCACGTAGAAGAAGGAGAAACCCATGACCGCGCCACGCAGACCCGCTGTCTTCATCCACGGACTGTGGCTGCACGCGTCCAGCTGGGCCCCCTGGCTGGACCTGTTCCGCGATGCCGGTTACGAGCCGGTCGCCCCCGGCTGGCCGAACGAGCCCGCCACCGTCGAGGAGGCACGGGCGAACCCGGACCTGGTCGCGAACCTGAGCATCGACGAGGTCACCGACCACTACGCCAAGATCATCGCCGCGCTCCCCGCGCCCCCGGTGATCGTCGGCCACTCGTTCGGCGGACTGGTCACCGAGAAGCTGCTCGGCCAGGGCATCGGCGCGGCCGGCGTCGCGATCGACCCGGCGCAGATCAAGGGCGTCCTGCCGCTGCCCCTCGCACAGCTGCGTGCCGGCCTGCCCGCACTGGGCAACCCGGCCAACCTGCACAAGGCCGTGTCGCTGACCAGCAAGGAGTTCCGCTTCGGGTTCGGCAACGCCCTCACCGAGCAGGAGTCCGACGAGCTCTACGAGAAGTGGACCATCCCCTCGCCCGCCAGGCCGCTGTTCCAGGCCGCCGCTGCCAACTTCGTGATGCACTCCCAGGCGAAGGTCGACACCGGCAACGACACCCGGGGACCGCTGCTACTCATCTCGGGCACCGCGGACCACACCGTGCCCGACGTGGTCACCCGCTCGACCTTCAAGCAGTACCGCGACTCGACCGCCGTCACGGAGCTGCGCCAGTTCGAGGGCCGTGGTCACTCCCTCACCGTGGACAGCGGCTGGCGCGAGGTCGCCGACGCGGTCCTCGCCTGGCTCGACGAGCACCGCTGACCCATGGACCTGGGACTCACCGGGAAGGTCGCCGTCGTCACCGGCGCCAGCAAGGGAATCGGACTGGCCACCACCCGCGCCCTCGCCGACGAGGGCGTCCAGGTGGTGGCCGGCGCCCGCACGACGACCGACGAACTGGCCGCGCTGGCGGCCACCGGGCGGGTGCGGCCCGTGCGGGTCGACCTGTCCAGCCCGACCGGGGCCGCCGACCTCGTCGCCGAGGCGCTGGCGCTCGGTGGGCTCGACATCCTCGTCAACAACGTCGGCGCGGTGACCCCACGACTCACCGGCTTCCTGGACGTCACCGACGAGCAGTGGCTCCACTCGATCACGCTGAACCTGCTGGCGGCGGTGCGCACCACCCGGGCGGCGCTGCCCACGATGCTCGCCGCCGGCCACGGCACCATCGTCACGGTCAGCTCGGTCAACGCGTTCCTGCCGGATCCCACCGTCATCGACTACAGCGCGGCGAAGGCGGCGCTCACCAACTTCGCCAAGTCGCTGTCCAAGGAGGTCGGACCGCGCGGGATCCGGGTGAACACCATCAGCCCCGGCCCCGTGGCCACCGACCTCTGGCTCGGCACGGACGGCGTCGCGGCCACCATCGGACGAGCCAGCGGCCGTGCTCCGGACGCGATCGCCGAACACGCCGCCGCCGACTCCGTGACCGGCCGCTTCACCCGACCGGACGAGATCGCCGACCTCGTCCTGCTGCTGGCGAGCGACCGTGCCGGCAACGTCACGGGCGCGGACCTCACCATCGACGGAGGCCTCATCACCACGCTCTGAGCGCACGGTTCGGCACGGCACCATGGTCCCACTCAGCCGCGGTTCGGACCGCTGCTCGACGATCTTCCGTGTGTGCGGAGACAGCGGCGGAGGACACGCAGCCGGGCGCTGTGGCGGCGGGACCATCGGTAAATGTCGGGCGTCCGGTGGCAGGCAGCCGTTACCGTGCCCGCATGCTGGACGCGCAGGAGCGATTCGTGGCCTCCGGGTCGCTGCGGATCTGGACGGAGCGGGTCGGGGATCCCGGGCTTCCCGTCGTGCTGTTGATCGCGGGGTCGGCCGCGCAGGGTGTCAGTTGGCCCGATGCGTTGGTTGGCCGCCTTGTTGAGCGTGGGGTCGCGGTGATCCGGTTCGATCATCGCGACACCGGTCGGTCCAGCGGTGTCGACTTCGACGCCCATCCGTACGCGATCGGGGACATGGCTCGCGACTGCCTGGCCGTCCTGGACGGTCATGGACTGGGTTCCGCTCACATCGCCGGGACTTCCCTGGGCGGCGTGATCGCGCAGTGGCTGGGCGTGCACGCGCCGGACCGGGTCCGGTCGTTGACGGTGATGTCCAGCTCGCCGATGGGCCATGACCCAAGTCCGGCGTGGGCACGGGCGCGGGCGGGGGAGCCACCCGACCCGGATGACCTGCCGCCGCCGTCTCCGGCGTTTCTCGCACATCAGGCCGCCGGGCTGCCGCCGGGTGTGGAGTCCGACGTGGCCTTGTTCCGGGTGTTCAACGGGCCGGTTCGGCCCTTCGACGAGCCGGCCGCCCGGGCGGAGCTGGAGCTGGCGCTGTCGCGGGCCACCGACCCGGCGGCCGCGGCCAACCATCACCGGGCCGTGTGGATCGACGCCCCCGACCTGCACGCCCCGCTGTCGTCGATCACCGCGCCGACCTCGATCGTGCACGGCGACCGGGATCCGGTCTGTCCCCTCGGCCACGGCGAGGCCCTGGCCGCCGCCATCCCGGGCGCGGTACTGCACGTCGTCCCCGGGATGGGCCATGTCATGACCTCACCCGGCCTGCCCGAGGAGGTCGCCGACCTGGTTCGCCTCTGACCCGCCATGCCGGGAACAGACCACCGCCGACGAACCGCCACGTGCCGAACCGCCACTTCGCGCCGGCCCGCCATGGGCTGTGCGGTGTAGCGCCTCTCCGCCGTGACCTCTCGATCCGTGGTGACCTGGGGTTTCTGGTTGTCTCACGCCGGCGTCGACGACCGGCCGCGGCGCATCCGTGCGACGTACTGCGAACGCTCTGGCCGCGGCACGAGCGTGATCCTCAAGGCCCGTGCCGGCCGGCACCCCGTCGTGGCTGCTCGGGCGGATGGCGGGTTGGGGCTTGCTGGCGGTACGCGGGAGGATCGGGCGGTGCATGGGAACGAGAGGACGCGCCTGCGGGTGACGCTGCTCGGCACGCTCGAGGTGTGCCGCGGCGATGCCGTGGTGGCCGTTCCCGGCGCCCGGCTGCGCGACCTGATCACGCGGCTGGCACTGGCCGGCGGCCGGCCGGTCGAACCGGGTGTCCTGGTCGATGCGCTGTGGCCGCGGGAGCTCCCGGCCGACCCCCCGAACGCGCTGCATTCGCTGGTCTCCCGGCTGCGCCGGGTGCTCGGCGAGGCTGGTGCGGTCACTCAGTCCGAGGGCGGCTACCGCCTCGCCGTCACCGAGGACGACGTCGACGCGGCGCGGTTCGAGCGGCTGGCCGCCCGCGGCCGTGACCGGCTCCGGGCCGGCGACCCCGGGGCGGCGGCCGAGCTGCTGGGGGAGGCGGTGGCGCTGTGGGGCGAACCGTCGGTGATCGCCGAGGTCGCCCCGGCGGTCGCGACGCGGCTGGTCCGCACCGCGGTCGAGGCGGGCGCGAACCTGGCCGAGGCGGAGCTGGCGCTGGGCCGCGCCGACGCCGCCGCCACCCGGCTGGGCGCCCTGCTCGCCGACCACCCGGCGGACGAGCGGGTGGCCGCGCTGCAGATGGACGCGCTGGCCGCCCAGGGCCGCCAGGCCGACGCCCTCGACGTGTACGAGCGGGTGCGCGAGACCCTCGCCGACCGGCTCGGCGCCGACCCCGGCGCTGCCCTGCGCGAGCGCCACCTGCGCCTGTTGCGGTCGCCGGCTCCCGCGGCCGAGGCGCGGCCCGAGGCGCCCGCCAGCACGCTGCCCGCCGCCGTGACCAGCTTCATCGGGCGTGACGACGACCTAGCCCGGATCGACACGCTGCTCGCCCGCGGGCGCCTGGTCACGGTGGTGGGGCCGGGCGGGGCCGGCAAGACCCGGCTCGCGGTCGAGGCGGGCCATCGCCACCGCCACGAGTACCGCGACGGCACCTGGCTGGTCGACCTGGCCGCGGTCACCGAGCCGGCCAAGGCCGGCGCGGCGGTGCTGGCCGCGATCGGGCTGCGCGGCGCCGCGCTCTTCGAGGCCTCCGGCCGGATGCGAGCCGAGAGCAGCGAGCTGGACGTGCTCGCCGACCGGCTCAACGGTCGGGAGAGCCTGCTCGTGGTGGACAACTGCGAGCACCTGATCGACGCCGTCGCGCAGCTGGTCGCGGCGTTGCTGCCGCGCTGCGCGGGGCTGCGGGTGCTGGCGACCAGCCGCGAGCCGCTCACGATCGACGGTGAGGCGCTGGTCCCGCTCGGTCCGCTGGCGCTGCCCGCCCCCGGCGACGACCTCGAGGACGTCCGCCGCAGCGCGTCGGTGCGCCTGTTCACCGAACGGGCCGCGTCGGTGCGCCCCGGCTTCGCTGTCGACGAGCGGACCCGCGCGGACGTGGTCCGACTGGTGCGCGGCCTGGACGGCATGCCGCTGGCGCTGGAGCTGGCCGCGGCACGGCTGCGGACCCTGTCACTGGCCGAGCTCGCCGACGGGCTGTCCGACCGGTTCCGGCTGCTCACCGCGGGCCGCCGGGCCGCGGCGCCGCGGCACCGCACGCTGTGGGCGGTCATCGCCTGGAGCTGGGATCTGCTCGACGACCACGAAGCCACGGTGGCCGAGCGCGTCTCGGTCCTGCCGGGAGGCGTCACGGCGGAGTCGGCGGCCGCGGTCTGCGCGGGCACCGCGGTGCTCCTCGATGAGGTCCCCGACCTGCTCGCCGCCCTGACCGACAAGTCGCTGCTGTACCTGGCGCCCGACCCGGGCCGCTACCGGATGCTCGAGACCCTGCGCGAGTACGGGATCGAGCGGCTCGCCGGCCGGGGCGCGCTCGCCACCGTCCGGGATCTCGCCGCCCGCCACCTGGCCGACCTGGTCGCCCGCGAGGAGCCGCTGCTGCGCGGGCCCGGCCAGCTCACGGCTCTGCGCGTGATCGGCGCCGAGTACGACAACGCGCTCGCCGCCCTGCGCCACCTGTGCGACACCGGCGACGCCACCGCGGCCGTCGCGCTCTCCAGCGACCTGTCCTGGTACTGGCAGATGCTCGGCAGGCACGCCGACGCGGCGTACTGGCAGGGGGAGGCGCTGGCGGTTCCCGCCGCCGAGCACACGCTGGACCGCGACTCCGCCGAGGTGATGCTCCTGCTCAACCGCATCAACGCCCGCTCACCGCTGACCATCGAGGGCCTGGGCGAGCACGAGTCCGCGCTGCGGGAGCTGGCCGACCGCCTGCTCGCCCACCCGTCGCTGCCCGGAGTCACCGGCGTCCTGGCCGCGATCGCACTCCACTTCCTGCGGGAGCACGAGACAGCGCTCGCACTGGTCGACCGACTCGTCAACGGACCCGATGTCTGGCTGTCCGGGCTTGCCCACATGTTCCGCGCCTCGTTCGCCGAGAACGAGGGCGACCTCGACCAGGTGCGCGTCGACGTGGCCGCCGCGCTCGACGCCTTCGGCCGGACCGGCGACCGCTGGGGTGTGGCCTCCGTGCTGCCGACGCGCGCGATGCTGCGGCAGTACGACGGCGACCTCAACGGGGCGTTGGCTGACCTGCGCGAGGCCAGGGCACAGGCGCGGGAGTTCGGCTCGCTGAGCCTGGCCGACGAGACCTTCCTCGACGTGCGCTGGATCGAACTGCACCTGCGCCGCGGCGAGCACGCCCAGGCGAGGGCCATGCTCGACCCGGTCCGTGAGCGGGCGGAGCGATCGGCGTCGCCGGAGCTGCTCGTCATCGTCACCGCTCTCGAGGCCGGCACGTGGCTGCGGCTCGGCGACCTGGACCGCGCGCAGGCCCGCATCGAGGCGGCCGAGGCCGAGCTGGCGGGGGAGTCCCCGATCCGCGGTGGCCGCGGCCAGGCGATCGTCAGTTCGGTGCGGGCCTCGCTGTGTGTGCGGCGGGGCGACGCCGAGGGCGCCGAGGCGGCGCTCGCCCGCGCGTACGGAGCGGCCCTGGAAAGCCGTGACCTGCCGATCACGGCGGTGGTCGCGGTGAGCGAGGCCGAGCTGGCCGGGCTGCGGGGGCGGCACCGGGACGTGGCCGTGTTGCTCGGCGCTGCGGCCCGGCTGCGCGGCACCCACGACCTCAGCGACCCCCGGATCCAGGAGATGGTCGCCCACGGCCGCACGGCGCTGGGCGAGGACGTCTTCGCCGCGGCGTACCAGGAGGCCTGGCGGTTGGACGGGAAGACGGCCTCGCTCCAGGTCGACCCGGCGCGCCCGCGCCGGGAGCTGGACGGCCCGGTCCGGTCGTGAGTCCTGGAGTCCCGGCGCGGGATACCAGTGTCCCGCGCCGGAGATCAGGCACCTGATTCGGCGGCCCAGCTTCCTGCTGGCGGCGTTGTCGGTCCGCCCCAGTACGATCCAGTACGCGGGCGAACCGGCCCCTTGCCGGCAGAAACCTGGATCCACCGACTTGGGTCACCGCATGTCCGGCGCGGGACACCAGTCCCGGAACAGTTCCAAATCGAACGCCTCGGCCATCGCCTGCTGGCCCGCGTCGTTGGGATGGATGCCGTCATCGGAGACGAACTCGGTGCGCATCGTCGCCGGTTCGGCCGGGTCCGGGTCACGGGTGGCCGCCTCCAGATCGACCACCGCGTCGAACTCGCCGCTGCCGCGGATCCAGCGGTTCACGTACTGGCGCTCGCGCTCGAGCTCCGCTGTGAGGAGGAAGGTGCCGCCGATGGGGAGCAGCGTGGCGCCGATGACCCGCAGGCCGTGTGAGTGCGCGCGGTCGATCAGCATGCGGTAGCCGACGATGATGTCCTCCGCCGTCGCCCGCTCGCTCGCCGGCGTGTCCGGCATGAAGCCGAAGAACAGGTCGTTGAGCCCCTCGGACAACACCACCCAGCGCACGCCGGGCCGGGCCAGCACGTCGCGGTCGAAGCGCGCCAGCGCGCTGGCGCCCATGCCGTCGGTCTCGCGCAGGACGCGGTTGCCCGCGATCCCCATGTTGATCACCGCGCGCGGTGGCATGTCCTCCCGCGCGGCCAGCCGGCGCGCCAGCGACGAAGGCCACGGCGCGTCCGCGTCGGGCGTGGTCTCCATTCCGTCGACGACCGAGTCGCCGATGACGGCGATGGTGGCCGCCGCGGGCGGCGCCAGCACGTCGATACCGGTGAGCCACAGGTAGGACTGGAACGCGGTGGCGTCGCGCAGGTTCGCAGTGGCGGTCTGGTCGCCGGGCGCGAGCCACGCCGTGCGCAGGCCGACCTCGTGTGTCGTGGTGATGACGTCCTCGGCGGGGATGTGCAGCGAGACCACGAGATCGGTCTGCGCGGGCACGTCGTACTCGACGGGATCGCTGTAGATGTGCGCGCCCGTCGGCAACTCCACCGCGGCGCGGCCGCCGAAGGTCAGTTCGCGTGCGCTGCCCGCGTGGATCGCCGCGCCGCGCTCGTGTCGCGCGATCGACGCGGCGTCGATGCGCACCGGGGGGTGACCGAAGGAGTTCGACAGCGCGACGCGCACGGCCGTGCCGCCCGCGGTGCCACGCGCAACCATGCGCACGGTCTGCGCGCCGACCTTCGTCGGCGCGCCAGGCGGCTCGTCCGCCTGGCGCGCGGGATCCGGCGCCGGCGCGTCGTCATCCGGCGGACCTGGCATCCGCGGCCCGCCACCGGGCTCGGCAGGTCGCGCCAACTGCTGCGCCGCGCCCCAGGTGGCGATCCAGATCCCCCGACTCGCGGGGCTCGTCGTCGTGCTGTCGTTCATGGCTGCCAACTCCCGAGGTGAAACGGATCTCGTGGTCATGTCGTGGATCGACGTCTCAGAACCAACACGCGAGCGCGTCGTCGAGCGACGTGGACGACGCTTCCGTCCACGCGACGCAGCCGTCGGGACGGACGAGCATCGCGGGCCCCTCCTTGGTGTGCGCGTGGTGCACACCCCGCGGGAGCGACCGTCCCGACGGGGAGACGAACAGGCCGCCGCCGTTCTCCGCCAGCGTGTAGAGCCGCTCCTCTCCGCCGTCGGCGAGCGTGAGGAGCCGGTCCTTCACGAGGGTGCCGACGAGCGGGTCGTCGTCGCCGAGGTCGTAGCGAATGCCGACCCCCGAGAGCATCTCGCCGATGTGGCGGTTGCCGTCGGGCAGCGTGATCAGCTCGCTCACGATGGTGCGCAGCGCGCTCGTGAGCGGGTCGGGACGCACCAGCGCGACCTGCGCGCGGGTGTTCTCCAGGACGCGCGCACCCACGGGATGCCGCTCGGCGGTGTAGGAGTCGAGGAGGTGATCGCGGCCCCGCACCGCCGCGGCGAGCTTCCAACCGAGGTTCGCCGCGTCGACGAGCCCGAGGTTCAGGCCCTGGCCGCCGAAGGGTGAGTGGACGTGCGCGGCGTCGCCCGCGAGCAGGACGCGGCCCATGCGGTAGGTCGTCACCTGCCGCGCGTTGTCGGACCAGCGCGTCGCCTTCGACAGCGACAGGATCCTGACGTCGGTGCCGCTCACCCGCTGGATCGACGCTTCGACCTCGGCCTGCGTGACCGGCGCGTCCCGATCCGGCGGCGGGCCGCCGAACTCCGCGGTGAACACGCGCCCCGGGATCGACGTGACAAGGCCGCGTGGCGTTCGCCGCCACCCCGTCGCGAGCTTCTCGGGCGCGTCGAACTCGACGAGAGCCTGATAGCCGGTGATGGTCGGGTCCGTGCCGGGGAACTCGAAGCCGGCGAGCTTGCGGACGCCGCTGCGGCCACCGTCGCAGCCGACCAGGTACGTCGCGCGCAGTGGACCCGTGCTCGTCCGCACGGTCACGCCGTCGTCGTCCTGCTCGAACCCGTCCACCGCGACGCCACGACGGATCTCGATCCCGAGCTCGCCCGCCCGCGCGGTCAGTATCCGCTCGAGCGCCTCCTGCGGCACCATGCGGCTGTGGCGCTCCGGGTCGCGCTGGAGGTCCTGGTCGATCACGAACAGCGCGGAGAAATGGCCTCCCGGCCTCCGCACCGGCCCGGATCCGGCACGGGCCGCCTTCGCCATCGGCATCGTCACCTGTTCCTCGTCGAGCGCCCGCGCGAACCCACGTCGCTCCAGCGCCTCGACCCCCACCGCGCCGATCGCGGCGGCCTTGATCCCGAGGTCGGGCTCCACCAGCCGCTCCAACACAAGCGGCCGCACCCCCGCCGTCTCGAGCTCGATCGCGAGGAGAAGCCCGACCGGGCCAGCCCCGACGATGACGACGTCGTGCACCACTAGACCGCTCATGCGTTCGTCCTTCCGTCCCGGACCGGGCCGTGCCGGCTCCCGCCCTCGACACGCAGACTTCCGCGACCTCCTGGCATCGCCCGCACACGCCGCTGGCACGCCCCTGCCAGCCCACCGTCGCCACTCGCCGGCGTGGACCAGCTCGCGCCCGACCTCGGCCGGCCGCCCCTGCCGTGTCCGAAGAATCCCCAGCCGGAGTGCGTCGCCCCCGCGAGCCACCGACGTCGACCGGACATGGTGGCGAACCGTCACCCCGAACCAGCCGCCACCTTCGTGCGGCGCCGCCGCACCGGGACGACGACCACCACGGCCGGGCGACGGGCGCTCCGTCGGTGACCGTCGCCGTGCTCACGGCTCCCTCATCCCAGCCCGTGCGACGAACCCACTCGCTCCGTCGCGGGCGTGCCGCGCTGGGTGCGCACCAGCGACACGGCCAGCACCCCGGCGACCAGGAACGCGGCCGTCCCGATCCCGACGTAGCCGAACACCCCCGTGGCCGAGTTCGCCGTCGCTCCGCCGACGGTCACCCGCGTCGCCTTCAGCACGGCCGCCCCCACGAAGTTCAGCACCACCGAACCGAGCGCGATCATGACCATGACCTGGCTCGACACGGCGGCCTGCCGTTGCGGCGGCGCGAGGATCGACGCCATGTTGAAGCCCGACGTCACCAGCGTGCCCGCCGTGAGGCTCAGCAGGAACGAACAGACCGCCGCGAGGGGGAGGGTGGCGGCCGCGGCGAACAGGCCCACCGTCCCCACGGTCCCGAGCGCCACGCCGGCGGCCAGTGTGGCGGCCGGTCCGATCCGGGTCGCGAGCGCGCCGGCCAGCGTGCCGCCGAGCACGATCCCGATCGACGGCAGGCCGAGCAGCAGCCCGATCGCGGCGCCGCCCGCGAGCCCGTAGCCGAGCCCCTGATCCGGCGAGACCTCGGTGAGCAGGCTGAACAGCTGCAGCATGCTCTGGTAGGCACCGGTGCCGAGCACCACCACGAGCAACGTGAGCACCAGCGGCCTGCCGAGGTCGGTGATGTCGACCACCGGTTCGGGCACCCGGCGCGCCAGCAGGAACCAGCCGACGAGCGCTGCGGCACCGGCCAGCACGAGGGGGAGTGCGCGGAACCAGCCGTACTCCGACCCGAAGCTGAGGTAGGCGGCGCCCAGGGCCAGCCCTCCGCCGAGCAGCAGCGCCCCGGCCACGTCGATCCGGCCCGGCGTCCTGACCAGCGACTCGGGCAGCAGGAAACGAACCAGGATCGCCGTGCTGACCGCGAGAACCCCCGACACGACGAACACGACCTGGTAGCCGTAGACGTCGCCCAGCACGTCGAACAGGAACGCGGAACCGATCCCGAAGACCGCGTTGCCGGTGGTGACGATGCCGGTGACGATCATCCCGATGCGCGGGGCGCAGAGGTCGCGGACGATCCCGACCGTGAGGAACAGCGACGCCACGGCCGCTCCCTGCACCACCCGCCCGAGGATGAACACCCAGAGGCTGGGGGCGACCATGCACACGAGCGCGCCCACGGCGGCCAGCACCAGTGTCAGGACGAGCACCTTGCGCTTGCCGTGCCGGTCCGCGGTCTTCCCGAGCAGTGGCGACCACATCGCTCCCGCCAGCATCGCGCTCGAGTTGAGCCACGCGGGCTGGTCGGTACCGAAGTGCTCGATCATCCTGGGCAGCACGATGACCGGTGCGGTGATGACCGTGTCGACCATGACGTTGACCAGCAGCAGGACGGCCACCTGGCCGACGAGGAGCCTGTTCCATCCCGTGTGCCTCGTTCCGGGGTAGTCCGGCATGGGGCGCTCCTAGGAGGGCCGGACCGTGTTGCCGATGGACCGGAACGGGGCCAGGTGGTTGATGACGTCCATCTCCTCGCTCGCGGGCATGCGGGCGGCGAGGTAGCCGTCCGCCCTGATGAGGATCAGCTCTCCCGGGTACGGCTGGTAGACGCGCCGGAACTCGCCGTCGGCGTCGACGATGGGGCTGTCGGGAGCCGATCCGATGCGGTGGACGTGCATGTGGGTCGGTTTGGCGTTGTCGAAGACGACCGGATCGGTGTGCTCGTAGGCGACGAGGGACCAGTGCATGCCGCGCATGAGGTCGAAGAGGCTGCCGCTGAACTCCCTGCCCGACAGGCCGGTCACGTTCGGCGCCCGGTCGCCGGCCACCGGGCCGGAGCCGGGTTCGCCGCCGCGGTAGGTGAGCGGGCCGGTGCGGTAGTGGATGCCCAGCCCGGAGTTCAGCCGCCCGTCGCCGATGTTGGCCAGCGCCGAGCCCAGCCCGGTCTCGCTGCCGCTGCCCGCTTCCGCCATGGCCCTGGCCATCTTGGCGGTGCTCATCTCCAGCACGGTGCGGGCGACCGGGATGCGCTCCTCGTCGTAGGTGTCCAGCAGACCCTCCAGCGCACCGGCGAGGACGCTGGCGAGCTTCCAGCCCAGGTTGTACGCGTCCTGGATGCCGGTGTTCATGCCCTGGCCCCCGGCCGCCGAGTGCACGTGCGCGGCGTCCCCGGCGAGCAGGACCCGGCCCCTGCGGTAGGTCTCCACCATGCGGACGTTCACCTGGTACACCGAAAGCCAGCTCACGCCGGTCAGCTCGACGCTGCCCCGTCCGGCGCGTTCGTCGAACAGCTGCTGGTAGAACTCCAGCGAGGGCGTGCCCGGCGTCTCGTCGGGCAGGAGCGGGCTCTGGAACTGCCACAGCTCGTCGCCGAGCGGGGTGAGTCCGAGCATGCCCCGGTCGGCGGGCCAGATGTGCATGTGGTCGCGGTCGAGTTGCGAGCCGACGGTGACGTCGCCGAGGTACCAGCGCTGCTTTTCGTAGACCTCCCCCGCGAGTGGCAGCCCGACGAGCTTGCGGGTGCCGCTCCTGCCGCCGTCCGCGCCCACGACGAACCGGCTGCGGACGGTCTGCTCACCGGACGCCGTCCTCAGCGTCACGGTGACGCCCTCGTCGTCCTGGTCCAGGCCGCTGGCCTCGGCCCCGAACTCGACGTGCCCGCCGAGCTCTGCCAACCGTTGCCGCAGCGCGTGCTCGACCTCGAACTGGGCGATCCACAACGGGTCGGGATACGGCGTGTGGAACTGCTCGTCCGCGCTGACCGAGATCGGCGGCTTCTCCACGATCGTGCCGTTCGGTTCGTGGAACGCCATGGGCAGCCAGGCGACCCCCTGTCGCAGCACGTGGTCGACCGCGCCGAGGTCGTCGAGCACTTCGAGCGAGCGCGGCTGGATCGTCTTGGCCCTCGTCGCGCGGTTCGGCGCCGGATCACGCTCGACGATGCGGACGGCGACACCGTGGCGGGCCAGGTCGCAGGCGAGGGTCAGGCCGGTGGGCCCGGCTCCGATGATGAGTACGTCGGTCATGTGGTTCCTTCCAGGTTGTGTTGTGCGGGCGTGTGCGGGTGCGGACGACGCCCTGTCGCGCGACGGTGATGTGCTCCCCGGTGGCCCCGCGGGGTCACCGGGGAGTGCCGCGAGATCGGCGAGCACCCCCAGCCGGTCGTCGACACAGAGCGGGCGGGCGCTGGTCGCGGTCGCGGCGCGGATGACGTCCATCGGGTTCGTGCCGAGTTCGGCACGGCACGCCGGTTCGGCGAGATTCCCCCTGCGCCGCGATACCGGCGTCGGTTCCCGCGGCGATGTCACCGTCCGCTCGACGGCGGTGGCGATGTCGGCCTTCGTCAGCTCGCTACAGCGCTTTTCTCGTCGTACCGGCCGGCGCGGCCGCTCCGTCGTCCCCACCGTGCGCACGACGGGGCCCGCCGTGACCGTCTGGTCCACAAAGGACCGGTCCGACGGCACGGTCGTGCGGAGTCCTGCGGACGTGCTCGTCGAGCGGGCGTAGCTCGTCCGACAGGTCCCCGGGGCCGGTGAGGTTCATCCGCATGGCGATCACACGTCCCTGGTGCGGAAGGCGGTGAGCCCGGCGGCGCCGACGGCCACCGCGGCGAGAGCGAGGAGGGCGAACCCCAGCGCGGGCGCGACCATGCCGTCGACGGGAACCACCGTGTAGGCGGACTGGGCCGCGGTGAACGGCCAGTACCGGGCGAACCCGTCGCCCAGTGCTCCGGGCAGGCCCGGAGCAAGGGCGGGCACGAGCAGCAGCGCACCGACGAGCACGGCGAGACTGCCCGTGCTCGACCGCGTCAGCACACCGATGGCCAACCCGACGATGGCCACGAGTGTCAGGTACATCGTGCCGCCGGCGAGCGCGGCGAACACACCGGGATCGCCGAGACCGGCGGCGGGCAGACCCGCGCCGTGCAGCGTCAGCTGGACCACGGTGAAGCTGAGGAGCGTCGTGACGAGGCTGGTGACGAACGCGATCGCCGCCACGACCACGGCCTTCCCGGCGAGCAGACGGCCCCGCGACGGAACCATGGCCAGGCTGCCGCCGATCATCCCGCTGCTGTACTCGGGAGTGACGCTGAACGCGCCGAGCATCCCGATGACGAGCTGGGCGAACAGGAATCCTTTCAGGCTCGCCGCGGTCGGATCCCAGTCGGCCGGCACCTCGGACGGCGCGGTGCCGAGCATGTCGGACAGGCCGAGGGCGCTCAGCGCGACACCGGAGGCCACCACGCTGAGCGCGGCGATCCAGGTGCTGCGGACACTGCGCAGCTTGGTCCATTCGGAACGGATGACGTTCATGCGGCGTGACTTTCGTACTCGATGACATCGTGGGTGAGCCGCAGGAAGATGTCCTCGAGGGACTCCCGGACCCGGGTGAGCTCGTCGAGGGGGATCCCCTCGGCAGCGGCGATCTTGCCGACCATGCCCGGCTCGGCGCCGGTGACGAGGAGGCTGGGCACGGCCGTCCGCTCGAACGTGATGCCGGCACGGGTCAGGGCGCGGGCGAGGTCGTCGAGTGCCGGTGAGGACACCGTGACCGCCTGCGTCGTGTTGGCCCGGACGAAATCCTCCAGCGTCGACTCCGCGACCAGCCTGCCCCGGCCGACCACGACCAGGTTGTCGGCGGTCAGCTCCATCTCGGACATGAGGTGGCTGGAGAACAGGATGGTGCGGCCCTCGGTGGCCAGCTCACGCATCAGGGTGCGGGCCCACCGGATGCCCTCGGGGTCCAGACCGTTCAGCGGCTCGTCGAACACCAGCACCGCCGGGTCACCGAGCAGAGCCGCCGCGATGCCGAGCCGCTGGTGCATCCCCAGGGAGAACTCTCCCGCGCGGCGGGTGGCCGCATCGGCCAGCCCGACGAGATCCAGCACCTCCCCGACGCGCTTCCGGCCGAGGCCCGCGGTCTGGGCCATGGCGAGGAGGTGGTCGAACGCGGTGCGCCGGGGGTGCAGTGCCCTGGCGTCCAGCAGGGCGCCAACGGTGCGCGCCGGTTCGTCGAGCTCGGCGATGTGGCGGCCGCCGATCGTGATCGTGCCCCGCGTGGGTTTGACCAGCCCGAGGAGCATGCGCATCGTCGTGCTCTTGCCAGCTCCGTTGGGCCCGAGAAATCCCGTGATGACCCCGGGTTCGGCGGTGAACGACAGGTCGTCCACCGCCACCTTGTCCCCGTACCGCTTCGTCAGGCCCTGTGCTCGGATGCCGACGGGTGTCTTGGTCGTCGTCATGTGCCCTCCCTTCTGAAAATTACACTACACGGTGTAGTTTCCAGAAAGCTGGGAATACGATGAGAACATGGCAAGATCGACGGTTCAGACTCCCGGGCGGCGGCAGCGGTCCGAGAGCAAGCAGACGGCCATCCTCGACGCGGCGGAGCGGCTGTTCGTTGCCGACGGGTACGAGCTCACCAGCGTCGATGCGATCGCCGCGGCGGCAGGAGTGTCGAAACGTACGGTCTATGACCACTTCGGCGACAAGCGGACCCTCTTCCAGGGCGTGCTGGCCCGGGTCAGCGAAACGCTGAGCGCGACCGTGCGCGCCGCGATCGACCAGGAGATCGTGCCGGGTCGCGATCTCCGCGAGGCGCTGACCGCCTTCGCGATGCGGGTCGTGACGGAGGCGTTCCCGTCCTCCCACTACGTCACGTTCCGGCGGCTGAGCTCGCAGGGCCCCCCAACACCCAACCTCCCCGAGGCGATGCGCGACCACCCCGAACGCATGCTGGAGAACCGTTTCACAGAACTGGCCGCCGACGGCGAGATCCACGCCGCCGACATCCGCCGCGCCACGCAACACTTCACGGCGCTGACCATCCTCCTCACACTGGAAGCCCTCCGGGAGGACGCGGCAGGCGCGGATGCCGAGATCCCGGCGATAGTGGTTGACGGCGTCGACGCCTTTCTCCGCGCGTACCGGTGAAGCACGGCGGCCTTCCGCCGACGTCCGGCGACGGCCCTCTCGACCGCGGCTCGGCCACGAACGCGGCGGCGGACAGGCGTGGGGTCCACACCCGAACGCGAAGTGCTGACCGGGTGAACGGCCGCGGCACGGCACCCCGGAGCGAGGACCTCCCGGATGCGCAGTTCTCCCGAACCCTCACTGAGACCTTGCACAACAACGCTGTAGGTTCTCACCGCGCATGACATGTCGATCTTGTGTGACCTGGGGTTTCTCGGCTGTCTCAACGCGATGCCACCATGATCAGTCTCAAACCCGTGGCATTTCCTCGGCTGAGGCCAGTGGCGCGGTCGTTCGCCGGCGAGATCGCCAGTTCGGCGACGACAAGCTTGTCGAGGACGCGGCGGACAGCAGCGGAGTTGCGGCCGACTGGAAGGTCCCGCGCGCCGAGCCGTGGTCAACCACCACTGGACCCGTTGCGCCTCAACGAAATACTGAGGACATCGCGAATTGCGGTGTCGCGAGTTCTCAGTGTGGACGGGGGGTGGATGGCGTAGTTGGTTCAGGTCGCTCCAGCGGGGTGGTCGGGTGCCGAGCAGGTTGGCGGGGTCATTTTTCGGCGGTGGGCGGGGTGGAGTCTCGTGCGGGGACACGCTCCAGCACGACGACGGGGATCTGTCTGCCGGCGGCTGCCTCGAACTCGGCGAACTTCGGGACGAGTGCTATCTCTTTCGCCCAGATCCGCTCGCGCTCCGCGCCCTGCGCGAGCCGAGCTATGACCGGCACTCTCTCCGTGCCCACCTCGACTGTGGCATGTGGGTTCGCCATGAGATTGTGGTACCAGACCGGATGACGCGGACTGCCACCGTGGGTTCCAAAGACGGCCCAGCTATCGCCGACCGGCTGAAAGAACAAAGGGCTGATCCGCTCGCGTCCGGTCTTGGCCCCGGTGTGGTGCACCAAGATCAGCGGCATGCCTTGCTCGTCGAAGCCGGGGATCCGGGGCGGGACGGGGCGGCCCGCGGCGAAGTCCTCCGCGCTGCTCCAAGGCGCGTATCCGGCGTTCGCTCGGACCTCAGCGATGATCCGTTCATTCCAGCCGGTGATATTCGGGGCCTTGGCCTCGTTCGTGGTGGTCGTGGACGGGTCGGACATGACATCCCCTTCGCTATCCGGAGCACTTGCTCCTCAAAGTAGCACAGATGGGAGCGCCTGCTCCGCATAAGACGGTATGCTCGGTCGCATGGCAGTGGCTGAACCGGAAAGCACCGCCCGGCGCCGCGCGCCGCGCGTGGACGCGATCCGCAACCGGGAAGCGATCATCGCGGCCGCCGCCGAGGTGCTGGCCGTGCAGGGCACTGCGGTGGACGTACGCGAGATCGCCCGCCGCAGCGGGGTGGGCATGGGCACCCTCTACCGACACTTCCCGAAGAAGGAGGATCTCGTTCACACGGTCCTGCGCAAGGACTTCTCGGAATGGGCGGAATCCGCGCGCCAGACGGCGATCGACGCCGAGGACCCCTGGGCGGCACTGACCGACTTCTACCAGCAGGCCCTGACCGGCTACGCACGCCACCGCGCGATCATGGAGAACTTCGCGCTGACCTGGTCGGTCCCCGATCTGGAGGGCATCCAGCAGCTTCGCCTCGTCATCGAGGAACTGTGCGCCCGCGCTGCCGCGGCGGGTCTGCTGCGTCCCGACGTGACCACCGACGACCTGCTGCTCCTGCTGGTCTCGCTGGGCCACGCCGTCCAGGTCACCGACGAGTGCCGCCCGCAGATGTGGCACAGGCTGCTGCGCATCTCCCTCGACGGCCTGCGCGCCGACCACCGAGCCGACTGCGTCTCACGATCACTTCACAAATGAGATTGCTATGAAGTCATCTGCGAGAAAATGAAGTCAGCCGTGAGATCCTACAAACGCGGCGGGGTGGGCCCGGTGCTATCGGAAGTCGCGGGACCTGTGGGCGGTGTGGAGGTCGAGGGGGGCGAGGCGGTCGGCGTTGAG
>NZ_DASQCC010000100.1:0-69508 GCF_035634895.1 Actinophytocola sp.
CCCGATCGACACCGCGGCCGATGTCCGGGCGGCGGTTGATCGAGCGAAGCCGGCCGCGATCTGGTGGCGTGAGCTCGGGTTCGACGGGCGTAAGCAGCGACTGCGCACCTGGCGTTCGCTCATCGTGCAGCGCATCGACGAGTTCGCCGAGCTGATCCATCGTGAGAACGGCAAGCCTGTCTTCGACGCGATCGCCGAATTGTCGATCGCAGTGGAGCACCTCGACTGGGCTTCCGGCGCCGCGCAGAAGGTGCTCGGCCAGCACAAGGTGTCTTCGGGTCTGCTCGCGATCAATCACAAGGCCACGCTCGAGTACCGGCCGTACGGCGTCGTCGGCGTTCTTGGTCCGTGGAACTACCCGGTACACACGCCGATGGGCTCGATCTCCTACGCGTTGGCCGCGGGCAACGCGGTCGTGTTCAAGCCGAGCGAGTACACGCCGGGCGTCGGCAGGTGGCTGGCCGAGAGCTTCGCCGAGATCGTGCCGGAGCAGCCGGTCTTCCAGCTGGTCACGGGCTACGGCGAGACCGGCGCGGCGCTGTGCCGGTCGGGCGTGGACAAGCTGGCGTTCACCGGCTCCCCCGCGACGGGCAAGAAGATCATGGCCGCGTGCGCCGAGACGCTGACGCCGGTCCTGGTCGAGGCGGGCGGCAAGGACGCGCTGCTGGTGGACGCGGACGCGGACCTCGACGCGGCGGCCGACGCGGCCGTGTGGGGCGGCATGTCGAACGCGGGCCAGACGTGCGTCGGCGTCGAGCGGGTCTACGTGCACGAACGCGTGTACGACGACTTCGTGTCCAAGGTCGTGAAGATCGCCGGTGACGTGCGGGCGGGCGACGACGCGGAGGCACAGATCGGGCCGATCACGATGCCGGGCCAACTGGCGATCATCCAACGGCACATCAAGGACGCGCTGGCCCGCGGTGGCCGGGCGCTGGTCGGCGGCGCCGACGCGGTGGGCGAGCGTTTCGTGCAGCCGACGGTGCTGGTGGACGTGCCCGAGGACTCGTCGGCCGTGCGGGAGGAGACGTTCGGCCCGACGCTGACGATCGCGAAGGTCGCCGACATGGACGAGGCGATCACGAAGGCCAACGACTCGAAGTACGCCCTGGCGTCGACGGTCTTCTCGAAGCGGCGCGGAATGGAACTGGCACGGCGCCTGCGGTCCGGCATGACGGCGGTGAACGGGGTGATCTCGTTCGCGGGAATCCCGTCGCTGCCCTTCGGCGGCATCGGCGAGTCGGGTTTCGGCCGCATCCACGGCCCCGAGGGGCTCAAGGAGTTCGCCCGCCCGAAGGCGATCGCCCGTCAGCGGTTCCGCGCGCCACTGGTGCTGACCACGTTCAGCCGCACCGCTAAGACGGACGCGACGGTGGCGAAGCTGATCACCCTGCTGCACGGCAAGCGCCGCTGAGGTTCGGCCTCCGGCCCCGGTTTCCAGCGTACCGGCGGCCACCGACAATCCCCGCGCCCCACGACGGTTGTCCACAGCCCCGACCGGGCGAAGCTCGCACGAAAGGGACTTTCGTACGCCCCCGGGGGTCCCCCGATTTCAACGCTACCGGGAGCCACCGACAAATCTGGTGCTCACGCTGGTCAGGCGTCTGGTGGGACCAACAGCCGGGTTTTCGCGGACCGAGGTCAGGCCGCCTGGGCCGTCTGCCTGGTGAGCAGTGCCGGGTAGGTGATGGGGACCGCGTCGTGGTGTAGCGCGATGTCCACCGCGTCCAGGAGGGCCTGGCGGGGTCCGGAGCGGGACAGGTCCGTGGTGTCGACGGCCAGCCGGATCAGGTGACCCCGCCGTGCCGCCCGGGCCGTGCCCATCACCAGGGCGAAGCACCACCACGGCTCGGTTCGCTCACCGAAGCCGAAGCCCTGCACACGTCCTCTGTGGACGGTTTCGGTACGCAGGTCCCGGATGCCCATGAGGTCCGCGCACATCGTGAAACCCTTGTGGCGCAACGCGACCATCGCGCCAGGGGACACTATCCACCGCGGTGGCACGAAGGCGTCCGTGGTCAGGTTGAGGCGTTCCATCGCGGCGGCGGACGCCGTCAGGCGCAGTTTCGCCTCGTGGGCGGGAAGCGACGCGAACTCCGCGCGCCGGCGGACGGTGCGGGTTCTCGCGTCGGCCGGGTGGTCGTAGCCGTGCTGGAGCAGTGCGTTGCCGGCGGCCCGCTGCTCGCGCACCCAGCTCAGCACCATCCCCGGCTGGTCGGCGCCCGCGATCCTGGGGGCGAACAACATCGAGAAAGGTACGCCTCGAGAGGCCAGTTCCATGCTCAGATCGCTGGCGCGATCCAGTGTCCAGGCGTTGATCCCGGACAGCGACACCATCAGTCGAGCGGACACGCCACCCATGACGACATGCATGGATGACACCTACCTGACGCGAAGGTGACGTGTCGCCGAACAGTGG
The DNA here is from genome assembly GCF_035634895.1 of Actinophytocola sp. Lineage (GTDB taxonomy): Bacteria > Actinomycetota > Actinomycetes > Mycobacteriales > Pseudonocardiaceae > Actinophytocola. The sequence continues at coordinate 2,420 of NZ_DASQCC010000100.1, forward strand.
CCCGGTTTCATGCGGAGTTCATGCATGCCACGAGTGGGTGTCATTGTCCAGTTTGCCTGCTCGTAGGGTTTGACGATGAGCTACGACTGGATCTCGTTCACCACCGACTACGGAACCGATGACGGGTTCGTCGGTGTCTGCGAGGGAGTCGTCGCGGGGATCGCGGCCGGGCCGCGGATCATCCACATCAGCCACACGATACCGCCCCAGGATGTGCGGCGGGGGGCCGCGGTTCTCGCCCAGTCCGTACCGTTCCTCCCGCCGTCGGTGCACCTGGCGGTGGTCGACCCGGGGGTCGGGACCGACCGAAAGGGTGTCGTGGTCGTGACCTCGCGGGGGTTGCTCGTCGGACCGGACAACGGCCTCCTGATGCCGGCCGCTGAGTTGCTCGGCGGGGCGCGGGCGGCCTACGAGCTGACCGAGCCGGCCTACCGGCTGTCGCCGGTGTCGGCCACCTTCCACGGGCGGGACGTCTTCGCGCCCGCCGCCGCGCACCTGGCCGCCGGGGTGCCGGCCGAGCGCCTCGGCCCGCCGGTCGACCCGGCCACGCTCGTGCGCCTACCGGAGCCGAAGACGTTCGTGGAGACGGGAAAGCTGTCCACGGAGATCCGGTACATCGACACCTTCGGCAACCTCCAACTGGCCGCGACCGCCGCCGACCTGGACGCCAGCGGCGCGGTCCTCGGCGCCACCGCACACGCCGACCTCAACGGCCGCTCGATGACGGCCACCGTCGCCCGCACCTTCGCCGACACGACCCGCGACGGGCTGATCCTCTACGTCGACTCGGGCGGCCGGGTGGCACTCGCGGTCAACGGCGGCTCGGCGGCCCACGCCTTCGGCGGCAAGGTCGGCGACCCGGTACGACTCCTGTTCGCACGGAGTTAGGACCTGCCGGCACCCAGCGACACCTGGAAATCCCGGGGAGGCGGACTAGCCCTGGATCATGCTGCGCCAGTCGCGGCCGTGCGATAGGTCCTTCAGCAGCGCCAGGTAGTTGTCGTGCAGTACAACCCGGTAGCACGGGGCCACCCGTGAGGGTCGTGACCACGCCGCCCGCCTCCGTCACGATCACCGGAATTGGCGCGAGATCCTCGTAGTCCATGCTCCCGCCGGCGATGACGACAGCGTCGACCCGGCCGGTGACCAGTCCGACGATGTCGCCGGTCGTCTGCAGGAAGACCGTGCGGTGCAACGTGGTCAGCAGTTCCTCGGACCAGGTCCCGGGGTTGATCATCGCGGTGCGGGCGCCGCTGAGCTTCACGCGGTCGCCAACCCGCGTCGGCGTGGTCGCCGAGCCGATCGACCGCCAGCAGCCCCGTCCACGGCCCGCGTAGATCGTCTGCCGAGCGACCGGCTCGTGGATGACGCCGATGGCCGGTCCGTGCTCGTCCTCGAAGGCGATCCGCGTCGAGAAGACCGGGATCCGGTGGGCGAAGTAGTAGGTCCCGTCGATGGGGTCGACCACCCAGCGGCGGCCCGACGTACCGGCGGAGGTCCCCAGCTCCTCGCCGTAGACCTCGTCGCGGGGAAACCGGTCGGCCAGCTCTGTGCGGACCAGCGCCTCGACGGCGAGATCGGCCTCGGTGACCTCGGTGCCGTCAGGCTTGAAGGACACCCGTGTGCCGGCGAAGAACCGCTCGGTGACCAGGTCGCCGGCGCGCCGGGCGAGGCCGACGGCGAAGTCGACCAGGTCCTGGTCGGCCGGTGGGGTCAATGGACGACGACCTCGTCGCCGGGGTTGATCTCGCCCGGGGTCGTCACCGCCACCTTGATGCCGAAGCTCACGCCGCCCTCCGGCTCCCTGCGGTAGTCGGCCAGCGTGCGTAGCGGCTCGGGGCCGGCGGAGGTGCCGGTCGGCTGGTCGACCATCGTCACCTTGCAGCGGACGTCCGGCTTCACCCAGCGCAGGCGCGTCGAGCCGATGGTGAACTCGCGGATCCCGTCCTCGGTGTACGGCGCCTCCCAGCCGGTGACCACGATGTTGGGCCGGAACCGTGCCATCGGCACCGGCTTCGCGCCCCTCGCCAGGATCCGGGCGTTGAGATCGTCCAGGGACGACTGCGACGTCAGGTGCAGCGGCGTGGAGTCGGTGAAGGTGATGTCGCCATGCCGGTCGTCCACCGCCCGCCGGTGGTCCGGGGCCACGCGGACCAGGCGCACGGGCTCGCCGAGCAGCGTGCTCGCCCAGTCCGCCGGCTCGTCGCCCTGGTCGACCGCCTCGCCGTCCCAGACGCCGTGGATTCCCACCGTCAGCCGGGGACCGTCCGGACGGACGTTCACGATCACCGACTCGTGGTCCGGCGCGGACAGGGTCAGCTTGTCGGCCTCGGTGGTCAGCTCCGGCCGGACGACGGCGAGCTTCGACGTGCTGCGCTGGCTGCGGAACAGCCCGTCCGGCCGGACGAACATGAACGTGCGGTCGTGCAGTACTCCGGTGGGGAGTACCCGCGCGTGGGTCAGAGGGGTGCCGGCACAGCCCTTGACCGGGTAGAGCATCAGCTGGGAGACAGTCGCCACCCCACCGAGACTAACGGCGCCGGCCAGGCGGAACCTCCCGGTTTCTAGAGGATCGCCCCCGGCACGTACGCGGCCGCCTCCGGGAAGCGGGCCACGACGTCCGACACGCGCTTCACCACCGCCGCCACCTGGGCGTTCGCCACGCCGGTGAACGGGAGGCGGTCGGCCAGCAGGTCGTCCAGCCCTGCGCGCGACAGCGGGATCCGGTCGTCCGCGGCCAGCCGGTCCAGCAGGTCGTTGCGCTCGACCCCCTGCTCACGCATGGCCAGGGCCACCGCGACCGCGTGTTCCTTGATCGCCTCGTGGGCGGTCTCCCGGCCGACGCCGGCCTGCACCGACGCCATCAGCACCTTCGTCGTCGCCAGGAACGGCAGGTAGCGGTCCAGCTCTCTGCCGATCACCGCCGGGTACGCGCCGAACGAGTCGAGCACGGTCAGGAACGTCTCGATCAGCCCGTCCAGCGCGAAGAACGCGTCCGGCAACGCCACCCGGCGCACCACCGAGCACGACACGTCGCCCTCGTTCCACTGGTCGCCGGCCAGCTCGCCGACCATCGACGCGTAGCCGCGGAGGATCACCGCGAAGCCGTTGACGCGTTCGCTGGACCGGGTGTTCATCTTGTGCGGCATGGCCGACGAGCCCACCTGGCCGGGGCGGAAGCCCTCCGTCGCCAGCTCGTGACCGACCATCAGGCGGATGGTCTTCGCGAGGCTCGACGGCGCGGCGGCCACCTGCACCAGCGCGGTCACCACGTCGTAGTCCAGCGACCTCGGGTACACTTGGCCGACGCTGTCGAAGACGTGCGCGAAACCGAGATGACCCGCGATGGTCCGCTGGAGCCTGTCCAGCTTGGCCGCGTCGCCGCCCAGCAGGTCCAGCATGTCCTGCGCGGTGCCGACCGGACCCTGGATGCCACGCAGCGGGTAGCGCTCCACCAGCGAGTCGAGCCGCTCGAACGCGACCAGCAGCTCGTCCGCCGCGGACGCGAACCGCTTGCCCAGCGTCGTGGCCTGGGCGGCCACGTTGTGCGACCGGCCGGCCATCACCAGCTCGCCGTGCTCGGTCGCGAGCGTCGCCAGCCGGGCCAGCACGGCCACCGTCCTGACCCGGACGTGCTCCAGCGACCTGCGGAGCTGCAGCTGCTCAACGTTCTCCGTGAGGTCGCGGGACGTCATGCCCTTGTGCACGTGCTCGTGCCCGGCGAGCTCGTTGAACTCCTCGATCCGGGCCTTGACGTCGTGCAGCGTCACTCGTTCACGGGCCGCGATCGACGCCAGGTCGACGTGGTCGACCACCCGCTCGTAGTCGGCGATCACCCCGTCGGGCACGTCGATGCCCAGTTCGGCCTGCGCACGCAGCACGGCGAGCCACAGCCTGCGCTCCAGCACGATCTTGTGCTCGGGCGACCACAGCTCGGCCAGCTCGGCGGAGGCGTAGCGGTTGGCCAGGACGTTCGGGATGCGTGGCTTGGGCGTCACGCACCCCAGCCTAGAGTCCCAGCTCGGTGTCGGTCGCGAGCCTGCGCAGCTGCTCGACGGACACCGGGATGGTCTCCTTGGTGAGCTTCGGGCCGCCGCTGAGCGCGTAGTTGTACGCGGCGGCCTCGACCGCGGCACCGTCGCGCCGGAGGTGGTAGACGGCCGAGATCTTCCCGCCGGCCACGAACCCGCCCAGGTCCTGGTCCACGGCCATGAGCACGCCGCCGTCCTGCTCGCCGATCTTTCGGCAGGTGCCCTCCGAGCACGCCGTGTCGACCAGGTCGTTCGCGCCACCGGGCACCCATGTCTGGACCAGGATCGAGTACCGGACGCCGTCGATGGTGAAGTCGATGGCGCCGTTCACGTTCGTCTGGCCCTCGTAGTACTCACCGGTGGCCTCGCCGCCGAACTCGGAGACCTCGATCTCCGACGCGTTGGGCAGCACGGAAGGCATGATCTCCCGCAGGTGCGCCGCCATGTCCGTGCCACGCGCACGCAGCTTGTCGATCGGGAACTGGACCGGCGTGACGTCCTTGGCCGGCCACTGGATCCGAGACGGCGACGGGGACGTCTCGGACCCGGTGGCCGTCGACTCGGTGGTCGTGGCCGGCCCCTGGCCCGCCTCCACCTGCGACGACAGGCGGCCCAGCGCGACCGGCAGCGCCACGGCCGCCACCGCGACCGCCACGGTCGCCACGCCGACCCCCATCAGCGCGCGGCGCCGCCTGACCTGCTGACGCGCGGCCGCGACCAGCACGTCCGGGTCGAAGTCGAGCGGCGGCTCCTCGGCGACGGCGTCCCGCATACCGCCGCGCACGTCTTCCTCACTCATGACGCGACCCTCCCCATCAGTTCCGACACACAGGTCCGCAGCGATTCGAGGCCGCGGGCCGACTGGCTCTTGACCGTGCCCTCCGAGCAGGCCATGACGTCGGCCGTCTCGGCGACGGACAGGTCGTCGAAGTAGCGAAGGACCAGCACGGCGCGTTGCCGGGGCGGCAGGCGCAGCAGGCCCTGGTGGACGAGGTCGCGGGCCCACAGCCGCTCCGGGCTGTCGGCCGGGCCGCGTCCCTCGTCGTGGCGTTCCGGGACCTCGGCGGCCGACTGCTCGGACCGCCGCCACGGCCGGCGCTTCTCGTCCAGCCAGGTGCGCAGCAGGACCGTGCGGCTGTAGTTCGAGAGGCTCTCGTCCTTCTCGACCCGCGTCCACGACCGGTAGATCTTGATCAATGTGGTCTGCATCAGGTCCTCCGCGAGGTGCCAGTCACCGCAGTACAGGTACGCCGACCTGCGCAGTCGGGCGGCGTGCTCGACCGCGAACCGGCGAAAGCTCTCCTCGTCGGACTGTCGCATGGGCCCCCTTTCGCCCATTACCCACGACGCGATGCCCATCAGGGTTGCAAGGACTCGCGGAGCATCCGTTTCGCGACCGCGCGGGGGTCCGGGTTCACCTCGATCAGCGCGTTGACCACGGCGCCGTCCACCAGCGCGATGAGGTGCTCGATGCGTCGCTCGTCGACCGGGACGCCCGAGCGGGCCAGGATCTCGGCGAGCAGCGCCCGCAGCTCGACGCCGAGCGTGCGCATCAGTGGGCGCAGGTAGGGGCGGCGGAACGTCGCCACCAGGCGCTCGTACCGCAGCAGCACCAGCTCGGCGTCCCGTTCGCCGGCCGGCGAGCCGAGCAGCTGGTCGAGCACGAGGTCGATGACGGACTCGAGGTCGCGCCGCTCGGCGGGGAGCGCCTCCAGCAGCTCACGGCCGCGGACCAGCTCGGCCCTGGCGTGGTGCTCGACCGCGGCCGTCATCAGCTCGTCCAGCGAGTCGAAGTAGTACGTGGTGGACGCCAGCGGCAGGCCGGCGCGCTCGGCGACGGCCCGGTGCCGGACGGCGTCGAAGCCGCCCTCGACCAGCAGCGCCGCCGCGGCCGCCACGAGCGACTGGCGACGCCGCTCGCCTTTGGGGGTGCTGGCGGCCGTCATGCCGAGAAATCGTACGGCTCAGTAGATCCTGGCGATTCAGTAGATTCTGGCGATGTCCCTGGCGAAGCGGGACAGGTCCGCCTCGTACGGCGCGGCGTCACCCGCGCTCGCCGGCTCGCTCACCACGAGCACCTGCCGGCCGTCGCTCGTGGGCGCGAGGGCCTGGGCGCTGCCGGAGCTGGCCGCGGTGAAGGCCGTGTCACTGGCAGACACGAGAAGGACGTTGAGCCGGCCTTCCGGAAGGTCGAAAGCGGCGCCCGTGGTGTCGCCGCCGCAGCTCATGGAGACCGGCACGGCATCGTTGGCTTTGATTCCGGCGGCGGCCGGGAGCTCGCCCGCGAGGGCAGCAGCGAGCTCCCGGTCCACCTGTTCGCACCCACTAGGAGTGCCGGTGGGCCCCGCAGGCCCACCATTCCCATTCGGAGTGCCCCCCTGCTTGGGCGACCCCGACGGGAAGTCTTCCGCACGCTGACTCTCCGTCGGTGCGGCAGTTTTACCGTCCTCGTTTGGTAACTCGTCTGGAGCAGCGAGTTCGTTACCGGTTGAAGCGGAAACGCCAGCACTTGCCGAGTCCGAGTACGAACCCTGCCCTGTCCACAATGCCACGCCCAACGCCGTCGCGCCCGCGAGAACCGCCACACCAAAGGCGGAACCTGCGAGTAACCCGTTCCGGCGACGGGCCCGCTGGCGTTCCGACTCCCTGGTGACGTCGGTCCGCGTGAACGTCGGCGGCGGAGTGTCCGCGACCGCGTCTTTCAGCAGCTCGGCGAGCTTCTTCTCGTCCATTCCGCCACCTCCTTCCACGCTCATGAGGCGGACCTCAGGTCGTCCAGTGTGCCGCCGAGCGCCGTCCGCAACGCCGTCAGCCCTCTGGCAGTCTGGCTCTTCACGGTCCCTTCCGAGCACTTGAGCGCCTCGGCCGTGGCCGCGACGTCCAGACCCTCGAGGTACCGCAGGACGAGCACCGCACGCTGCCGCGGCGGGACCGCCCGCAGGCCGGCGAGCAGCGCGGACCTCGTCGCTACGGCGTCGCCGATCTCGCCGTCCGTGGACGGCCGGTCCGGCAGTTCCTCGACGAACCGCTCCCGGCGCCACGGGCGCCGGGACTCGTCGATCACCGCGCGCACCAGCGTCCTGCGGACGTAGGCGTCCAGGGCCCCGCGGTCCCGGATCCTGCGCCATCGCCGGTGCAACGAGACGAACGCGGTCTGCGCGAGATCGTCCGCGCGGTGCCAGTCACCGCACAGCAGATACGCGGATCTCCGCACGGCGTCTCGCCGAGCCGCGAAGTACTCCGCGAAGTCCTCCTCGTCGCGCTGATCCACGCGGGCTCTCTCTGCTCGTCGTCCTGCACGTCCGGGACGGAAAGTGCGGTGTCTACGGTTGCACGACCCTTCGTTGTGACGTACGCCACCCCCTCCTGGGACGCACGGGACGTCGCCGAGGTGCCGCCCAGGGGGATGTGGTGTGATCAGATCGTGACCAAAGTGCGGGAGATCGATCTTCGTTCGGACACTGTCACCCAGCCGGACGAACGGATGCGGCTCGCGATGTCGCGGGCCGAGGTCGGGGATGACGTGCTCGACCGGGACCCCACGATGCGGGCCCTCGAGGAGCGGGCGGCCGACCTGCTCGGCGTCGACGCGATGCTGTGGGTGCCGACCGCGAGCATGGGCAACATCATCGCGTTGACCTCACACCTGCGAAGAGGCGACCGATTTCTCGCGCCACGCCTGGCGCATGTGCTGGAGAACGAGTTGGGCACCGCGGCCTGGCTGTCCGGCGGCATGCCGGAGGCCGTGGACTGGGGCGCGTGGCCGGGGCGGATGCCGGTCGAGTCGGTGCGGGCGGCCGGGCGCGTCGGGCCCTACCACTCGCTGCGAACCACGCTGCTGTGCCTGGAGAACACGCACAACGGCGCGGGCGGCACGGTCACCCCACCGGACGAGCACGCGAAGCTGGTCGCGACCGCCAGGGACGTGGGGCTGAAGGTGCACCTGGACGGCGCCCGGCTCTGGCACGCCTCGGTCGCGCTGTCCGTGCCGCCGGCCGCGCTGACGGTCGGGGTCGACACCGTGCAGGTGTGCCTGACCAAGGGACTTGGCGCGCCGATGGGCAGCCTGGTCGGCGGCAGCACCGCGTTCGTCGAGGAGGCGCGGCGGATCAGGAAGATGCTGGGCGGCGGGGTCCGCCAGGGCGGGATCGTCGCCGCCGCCGGGCTGGTCGCGCTGGACCGGATCCCGGACCTGGCCGAGGACCACGTCAACGCGCGGAAGCTCGCGACCGGACTGGCCGAGCTCGGTTGGGAGGTCGACCAGCCGGAGACGAACATCGTGCTGGCGGGGACGCCGGACACCGAGGCGTCGCTCGCCGCGCTCAAACGGGTCGGCGTGCTGGCCGTCCCGATGAGCGGCAAGGTGCGGTTCATCCCGCACCGCGACATCACGGCCAAGGACATCAGCGAGGTCGTCGGCCGGATCGCCGGGCTCTAGCGGATCTGCTTACGGTGCGAGCCGGCCTGGATGGCCTTGTAACCGACGAAGCCGACGGTGACGACCGCGGCCGCGACGAGCAGGAAGCCCACGACCTTGAAGATCGCACCGATGATCCAGAAAGCGGCCCAGATGACCAGGATCGCGCCGGCGATCTTGAGCAGCGTGTTCATTGTGTCTTTCCTCCCCTGTACCGGGTTCACCCGGCTGAACGAACGGCGCTCGCCGCCGGTTCCTTCAGTCAACCACCGGCGGAGCCCCGAGACATCGGGGAATTCCACCGGTCTTCGTCTCAGGGTGTGAGCCACTCACCCAGCCGTTCCAGGGCCGCCTCGACGTCCTGGGTCGGACCCGCGAAGGAGAACCGGACGAAACGCGTGCCCAGCGCGGGGTCGAAGTCGACGCCGGGGACGATCGCGACGCCGGTCTCGGCGAGCAGGCGCTGGCACCAGGACATGGTGTCGGTGGTCAGGTGGGACACGTCGGCGTAGGCGTAGAACGCGCCGTCGACCGGGGCGACCCGGTCGATGCCCAGCTTGGCGAGGCCGGTGACCAGCAGGTCGCGGTTGACCCGGTAGTGGTCGACGTGGGCGTCGAGCTCCGCGTACTGGAAGGCGGCGGTCGCGGCGTGCTGGGCGAGGGTCGGCGGGCAGAGCGTGAAGTTGCCGGTCAGGCAGTCGACGGCGCGCAGCAGGCGCCGCGGCACGAGGAGCCAACCGAGCCGCCAGCCGGTCATGGCGAAGTACTTGGAGAACGAGTTGACCACGATGGCCTCGCGGGAGAACTGCCATGCCGAGGCCGGCGGGTCGGCCAGGTACGAGATGCCGTGGTAGATCTCGTCGCTGACCAGCTGCACGTCGTGGTCGGCGCACCAGCCGGCGATGGCGGCGAACTCGCCGGTGGGCAGGACCGTGCCGGTCGGGTTGGCCGGGGACGCGATGATCAGGCCGTCGAGCCTTCCCGCTCGTGCCAACATGTCGACGGTGGGTTGGAAGCGGGTCTCGGGACCGCAGGGCAGCTCGACGACCTCGCAGCCCAGGGTCCTGAGGATGTTGCGGTAGGCCGGGTAGCCGGGACGGGCCAGGGCGACGCGGTCGCCGGCGTCGAAGGCCGCGAGGAAGGCCAGCAGGAAGCCGCCGGACGAGCCGGTGGTGGCGACGACGTCGCTCGGGTCGACGTCGAGGGCGTACCTCTGGTCGTAGTGGTGGGCGATCGCCTCGCGCAGCTCGGGGATGCCGAGCTGCTCGGTGTAGCCGAGGTAGCCGTGGAGCGACTCGGCCGCCCTGTCGAGAACGGCGCGTGGTGCCGCGGCCGACGGTTGCCCGGCGGCCAGCGACACCACGTCCCCCTGTGCGCGCTGCCGGGCGTTGGCCGCGGACAGCACGTCCATCACGTGGAAGGGTGGGATGTTTGCGCGAGCGGCGACGTTCAGCATGGTCACCACCCTTACACGGCCGCGGGCACCAGCTCCTCCTCCTGTGCGACCTTCGGTTGGCGCAACACGGTGACCGCGAGTACGACCCCCAAGGCGACGAGCCCGGCGGCGATGCCGAACGCGAGGTGGAAACCGCTGGTCACCGCCTCGGTCCGGCCGATGCCCTCGGCGAGCAGCCCGTTGGTGTGAGCCGTTGCCACCGTGGCGAGGACGGCGAGCCCGAGCGCGCCACCGACCTGCTGGGTGGTGTTGACCAGGCCGGACGCGACGCCGGAGTCGTCCCTGGTGGCGTCGGACATGGCGAGGGTCATCATCGCGGGGAAGCCGAGGCCGGCGCCGATGCCCAACAGCGTGACCGCGGGGAAGACGTCGGCGAGGTAGCCGGCGTCCACGGGCGCGCGGGTGAACAGGACAAGGCCGGCCGTGACGAGGACGAGCGCCGCCACCAGGACGTTCCGTTCCCCGAAGCGGGCGTTGACCCGCGCGGAGACACCGAGCGACAGCCCGCCGATGCCGACGGCGACGGGCAGGAACCCGAGGCCGATCTGGAGTGGGTCGTAGTGCAGGACCTTCTCCAGGTAGAGGGCGCCGAGGAAGAACATGCCGAACATGCCGGCGACCAGGAGGACCTGGATGAGGTTGGCGCCCGCGACGTTGCGGCTGCGGAGGATGCGCAGGGGCAGGAGCGGGTTCGCGCTGGTGGCCTGGCGGGTGACGAAGCCGGCGAGGAGTGCCACGGACGCCGCGCCGACGAGGAGCGTGTGGGCGGAGCCCCAGCCGTAGTCGGCGGCCTTGACGATCGTGTAGACGCCGAGCATGAGACCGGTGGTGACGAGGAGGGCGCCGAGGACGTCCGCGCCTTCCTTCAGTCCGATGCCCTGCTCGCCGGGGACCCTCCGGACGGCCAGCAAGGTGGTGAGGACGCCGATCGGCACGTTGACGAAGAAGATCCAGTGCCAGCTGATGGCCTCGGTCAGCACGCCGCCCGCGAGGAGGCCGATCGAACCGCCGGCCGCCGCGACGAAGCTGAACACGCCGATCGCCCTGGCCTGCTCCCCCCTGCCGGGAAACATGGTGACGATCATGCCGAGAATGACGGCGGCGGCCATCGCGCCACCGACCCCCTGGACGAACCGCGCGGCGATGAGCAGTCCCTGTGTGGTGGCGAGGCCGCAGAGCAGCGAGGCGGCGGTGAAGACCGCGATGCCGCCGAGAAACATGCGCTTGCGACCGACGAGGTCCCCGGTCCGGCCGGCGAGGAGAAGGAGACCGCCGAAGGGGATGAGGTATGCGTTGACCACCCAGGCAAGCCCCGACTGGGAGAAGCCGAGGTCAGCCTGGATGACGGGCAGCGCGACGTTGACGATGGTGCCGTCGAGAATGATCATCAACATCCCGGCGCACAACACGACGAGCGCGAACCACCTGGAGTCGCGCCTTTCGTTCTGGGACATGTGGAGCCGCCTCCTGAGCGTTCAAGTACAGGAGAGACCGTAGCAGATAGTCCCGAAGCGGACGATCCAGTGTGGGATTGCCTACATCGAGACGAATCTGAGGACACACGTCTCCCACGTCCGCAAGGGGGACCCCTGGTTCCACACTATCGGCAGGCACCGACAAAAACGGGGCCCGAGCTGCACGAACGGACCGTTCGCGCGGACGACATCGAAAAAGTCTCCATTCGCGCGGCGCCACGGACCGGTGCGCGGTTCGCCGCGCGTTGACCTGATGCGGCGGTACTCGCGGGCGGTCTCTTGCGGCGGCACCGGCATGAACCGCGACCCGTTGACCACGGCGGTGCGCAGGCGGGACGGCGCCGTGTGGGTCACATGCGACGGCGGGGTGGGCGTTGGCAGGCGACCGGTGTGGAAAGGCGGCCCTCCACCAGGCGGGTCAGGCCGGCCACGAAGCCCTCGCGTTCACCGTCCGGCAGCGCCGCCAGAACGTCCTCGTGCACGCGGGACACCACGTCCTTCGCCGAGGCGTGGACCTTCCGGCCCAGCTCCGTCACCACGATGATCCGCGCGCGGCGGTCCGTCGCCGAGGTCTGGCGTTCCACCAGCCCGGCCTTCTCCAGCTCGTCGATGGTGACGACCATCGTCGTCTTGTCCAGTTCGCAGATCTCGGCCAGCTGGATCTGCGTCCGCTCGCCGGCCTGCGCCGCGGACAGCACGCAGCTGGCCCGCGGCGTGATCCCGAGGCCGGCCAGCTCCGCGGTCAGCTCGGTCGACAACACGTGACTGGCGTGGGAGAGCAGGAACGAGAGATCCATGTCGGCCAGGTTACGCCGATAGGTCTGTCAGCAGATAATCCCGTGACGAACCAATCAGTACCCGACGTACGAGCCGCCCGAGGCCGTGGCCTTGATGCCGGGCACGTTGCCCAGCGACCCGTACCTGGAGATCGCGTAGTTCACGCCGGCGCAGATGTTGTCCACCGGGTTCCAGATGTCGCCGTGGCCCGGCAGCTTGTACGAGTTGAACGTCGGGTCGATGCACTGCATCAACCCCTTCGACGGCGTGCCCTTCGCGGCGTTCGAGTCCCAGTTGTTGATCGCGTGTGGGTTGCCGCCCGACTCGTGCTGGATGATCTGCCAGATCCGCTGGGCGTCCGCCTCGCTGACGTTGATGCCCTGCTTGCGCAGCTCCTCGATGGCTTGCTTGATCCACTCCTGCACGTTCCCGGGAGGCGGGCCCCCCGCGGGCGGGCCACCGGACGAGCCCATGCCACCGCCACCGCCACTGAAACCGCCGCCACCGCCCCCACCGCCGCCGCCATGTGACGAGCCGCCGGAGTGGGCGGCGGTCTGCTGGACCGGCTCCTGGGTCTGGGTCGCGTTCGCGTTCGCCGGGGCCGTCTGCGCCTCCGGCGTCTCCTTCCACGTGACCGGCTGACCCGACTGCGGGCTGAACGGCTGCGTGTTCGGCTGTGGCAGCGTGGAGAACCTGGTGGCCGGTGACTTGCTCGCGTTGATCGTCCCGAGCGACGCGCTGAGTGTCTGCTCGGTGCTCTGGAGGTGGCTGTCGATGTCCCCGGCCGCGCTCTGGCACACCCGCGTGGTCATGGCGTCGAAGTCCGCCGTCGACGCCTTCGGGTTGTTGGTGGTCCACGTCCGGATCTCGGTGAGCGCCTGGTCGCAGCGGGTCGAGATGTAGCTCTGCGCGCCGGTGATGGCGCCTGCGGCGTTCGTGAGCGCGGTCGCGGCGTTCGACATGGCCGTGCCGACGTCCGAGCCCGCGGTCTTGAACTTGTTCATGTACCCGACGAACTCGTCCGCGGACGTGCCCTCCCACGCCGCGTCGAGCTTGGTGACCGCGCCCGCCACCTCGCCGCTGTACGTCGAGACGTTCGTCGCGGCCATGGACAGCTTGCTCGCGGCCGTGGTGACCGCCGAGGCGTCCGCGTCCTTGATCTTCGCCACGGCCGTGGCGACGACACCGCCACCCGCGTAGCCCGCCAGCGTCTCCGCCGAACCCACCGTCGTCCCCTCCTAGACCTACACGTAGTGGGGTTGCCCCTGCCCGTACCGGTGCTGCCCCTCGTCCTCGACGTTCTGGACGGTCCGCAGTACCGCGTCGAGCGCGCCAGCCACCCCGTTCAACCGGTTCTCGGCGGCGTCGAACTCGTCATGCATGACGTCGTTGAGCGAGTCGAGCGCGGAGGCCAGCCCCGCGGAACTCGGCAGCTTGCCGAACGTGCTCGCCGACGTCGTGGCCGTGCCCCCGTCGGGAAACGAGTCGGAGACCGAGCCGAACTTCGGCTTGTAGTCCTGTGCCTTCGAGATGAGGCCGTTGATGGCGTCGATGTTGTACTGCGTCATGTCCCACCCCTTCGCACCCCGTCCGACGGCCACGAGCCAGCCGCGGTTCCCTCAACTTTATGCCGGTCAGACCTCGGCCATCAGCTCTTCGACACAGCTCGCGAGGCGGCGTCCGTCGGCCGGCGTGACGGTGCTCCACATGCGGCCGTCGTTGTTCGCCCTGGCGAGATGGACATACCGCCCGTTCGGCGTGTCGTGGAAGGCGACGACCCGGTCGGCGCGGAGCATCCGCTGGTCGCGCTGCATGCGGGTGACGCCGAACTGGCCGCGCACGTTCATGTCGCGCACCATGTCGGCCATCGTCTTCGCGTCCTTGCCCGCGACACCCCGCCCGGTCAGCTCGGCCGCGAGCAACCGCACGTCACCACGAGCCTCGGCGTCCGCGGCGACGAGCACGTCGGTCGGCACGCTGACCGACAGCCCCGGCCCGGCGACCACGTCCCCCGCGATCGACACGGCGGCGTCGGCGATGGCGGTCTCGCGTGCGGGAATGAGCCAGACCTCGGGCCCGTCGACGGCGGCGAGCAGCGCGGTATGGCCCGCGACGACCGCGAGCGAGGAGATGCGGTGGTCGGTCCACACCCAACTGTCGATGGAGAGTTGGTGGTGGGCAAGCAGGTTCAGCTGGTCGACGAGCTCGGGCACGGCCCGGTCGCGCTTGGCGAGCCCACGCGCCTCGAGATCGTCGAACGCCTTGCGGACCAGCTGGCGACGTTCGGTGTGGGTGCGGCCCGGGCTCGGCACCGTGAGCGCCTCATGTTTTGCCGGGAGCCCTTCGGACTCCCAGAGCACGTCGAACTCGAGCTTGGAGAGGACGATGCTGCCCCTGCTCATCTACCCCTCATCGTCATCCCCGATGGACTCCGGCGCGACGACCCGCTCGTCGTCGAACACGTCGCTCGACTCGACACCGTAGCGGCGAACGTGCTCCAGGTCCTCCTCGCCCTCTTCCTTCCGGCCGGCGGCCGCCGGCTGCATGAGCGAGCTGCCGGGCCGGCCGCTCTTGGCACCGAACCGCTCGGCGTTGCGCGCGGCACGGGCCTCCTCTTCCGGCGCGGTACCAAGGGGAGTGCCGTTCTTGACCGGCCCGCGGTTGGCCGTGTTACGAGAGAGGCGTTCCTCCTCTGCGCCCGCGCCGGCACCCGTGGCGCCACCGGTCCCGATGGCGGTGGCGGCGTCGGCCATGAGCAGGGGGTTGGCCGCGGCGCGAAGCGCGGCCGGGAAAGGAGCGGCGGTGTTCGGGAAGGAGGGGGCGCTGGGGAGCGGGCCGCCGCCGGTGATGGGTCCGGTGCCGACGGGCGGATTGCCGCCGGGGGTGGGGATGGGGCTGGTGCCGCCACCACCCGGTGCTCCGGGAACGAAGCCGGTCGACCCGCCCGGCGCGCCACCGGCGGGGTTGAAGTTGCCACCCGGGTTGAAAGTGCCGACGGAGGACATGTGCGTGCTGGTGTCGACGGGCTGGGCGTTGAGGTTCATGCCGGGCGGGACGGGGAGCGCCTGGGACCTGCCGAGGGCGTCGGAACTGCTGGACTGGTAGCCGTTCATGGCGTCGACGGCCTGCTGCCGGGAGGCGTTCGTGTCCTTGACCTGTTGGGCGTGGTCGGTCGTGTGACCGAGGAAGCCCATGAACTGGTCGAAGCCGTTCTCGTCGGTGGGGCCGTTGAGCGAGCCCGCGTCCGGGGCATTGTTCTTGCCGGTGGAGAAAGCGGCGCCCTGGGAGTCGACACCCTTGGCGGAGTTGTCGACCGGGCCCTGGGACTGGTCGGCGTAGATGCTCGCGTCCTTGGTGGCAGACGTGCCACCGTCAGCCGCCTCACCCTGCCAGGTGACGCCGATGTCAGCGAGTTGCTGACGAAGCGCGGCATCCGTGTCGGAAAGGCCGTCGGAGAGCTTCATCAACGCCGTGACCGCGCTGTAGAGCGTGGAAGGGCCAGGTCCGTTACGCAGCCCGGTCACCTGCTCGGCGAGCGCGTGGTTGTCGTATCCGTCGAAACGCAGGTTACTGAGTCCGTGGTCCCCGGCCATAGCTACTTCCTTACCTCATGGTCTGCAGTGTCTGCAGCGCCATCTCGGCCGCTTCCTTGCCACCCTGGCAGATGGCATCCCCGGTGATGTCGTCGCTGATCGGTTCCATCTCGACATGCAGATGCTGGTTCTTCGCTACGCCGACCGCGATGGCGCATTCGTGCTTTCCGCCACCCAGGAGGTGGAACTGGGCCGCCGGATAGCCGCCGACAGAGATCAACTTGACGTCGGCGTTGTGTGGTTCATTGATCCACCACGCCACGTCGACGTTCGTGACAGCGATCACGCTGTAGCTGATGAATGGCTCCTCGGCATCCTTGTCGAGAGTGCAGTTCTTCATGTCCTTGTAGATCGTCCCGGCATCGCCGCCGTCATCGGGGGTGACCTCGTTGATCTGCAGATCCGATCGCTGGGCTGTCGTGAACAGCGTGCACGGGTCGATGCCGTCGAGTGAGAGGTCCCGAGGTGGAGGCGGGACGTCCACCGAGGAAGTGCTCGGATTGCCGGTCGAAGTCGAACCGCCACCGGCCGTGGAAGAGTCGGAGGTCGCGCTGCCAGCCTGGCTGACCGTGCATCCCGCCACAAGGGCCACAGCCGCGACCACGGGGAGCAGGATCGACTTCCTACGCACCCTTTTTCCCAAAAGCCGTGGCGATCTGGTCCTCGGTGTAGCCATAGGTCTTGGCTGCGTCACCCAACTGGACTGCCAGCTTCTTCAGGCCCAGGACGTATTCCCTGATCCGCGTGTCGTAGGAGTCGTCGTTGTCGACGAGGACCTCGTTCCATGCCTTCGCCATACGGATGCTCACGTCGTCAGTGCCCGGCGGCTGGATACGAAGGTCGTGTCTGCGTTCTTGCCACACCTTCTGGAGGGCGTCAGCCTGGGACTCGACGATGCGGCCGGCGGCCAGGACGTTGTCCCTTGTCACTGTGAAGGTGCCGGACGTGATGGCCGCAGTCGCCTTGTTGAGCTTGGTGAAGGCGGTATCGACGCCGCTGGCTATGTCGCCGGCGAGGTACATCTCGTCGCTCCCCACTCTTCGTGACGGGCCGGTCTCTTTCCGCAGGTTACCAATGCCGCGCAGGACTCACCTGAACTTTGACGAAGAAGTGGCACTACCGGTTCCGCTGATTGGCTGAACCCGTTACGGAGCGGTGACCTCGCCCTTGGCCGCGCGTGCCGCGATGTCCGTCCGGTGGTGCGAGCCCGCCAGGTGGACCTCGTCCACTCGCCGGTACGCGTCCTCGCGGGCCTCCGTCAGGGTCTCGCCCGTGCCCACCACCGACAGGACGCGACCACCAGCGGACACGATCGCGCCGTCGTCGCGGCGGCGGGTGCCCGCGTGGAGGACGGCGTGGGCCTCGGCGCCGGTGATCACGTCGCCCGCGCGGGCTCGTGCGGGGTAGCCCTCGGCGGCGACCACCACCGTCACCGCGTAACCGTCGCTCCACTCCAGGGGTGGGTATGCCGCCAGGGTGCCCGTCGCGGCGGCGTTCAGTAGGCCGGCTATGGGGGTGCGGAGCAGGGGCAGGACAACCTGCGTCTCCGGGTCGCCGAAGCGGCAGTTGAACTCGATCACCTGCGGGCCGTCGCTCGTCAGTGCCAGGCCCGCGTACAGGAGGCCGGAGAACGGGGTGCCCCGCGCCGCCAGCTCGTCGACCACCGGTTGGATGATCTTCGCCAGCACGTCCTTGACCATGCCGGGTGGTGCCCATGGCAGCGGGGCGTACGCGCCCATGCCGCCCGTGTTCGGGCCGGCGTCGTCGTCGCCGACGCGCTTGAAGTCCTGCGCGGGCACCAGTGGGACGACCGTCGTGCCGTCGACCACGCAGAACAGGGACGCCTCGGGGCCGTCCAGGAACGACTCCAGCAGCACGGGGTGGCCGCCGTCCAGGAGGGTCATGGCGTGGGTGCGAGCCGCCGCTCGGTCGCTCGTGACCAGGACACCCTTGCCCGCGGCCAGGCCGTCGTCCTTGACGACCCAGGTGGGGCCGAAGTGGGCCAGGGCCGCGTCCAGCTTGGCCGGGTTGTCGACGATCTCGCTCTGGGCGGTCGGCACGCCGGCGGCGGCCATGACCTCCTTGGCGAACGCCTTCGAGCCCTCGATGCGGGCCGCCTCGGTGGACGGGCCGAAGCACGCGATGCCGGCCGCGCGCACGGCGTCGGCGGCACCCGCTACCAGCGGCACCTCCGGGCCGACGACGACCAGATCGGCGTCCCACTCCGTGGCCCGCGCGGCGATGGCCGCGGGGTCGGCGACGTCGACACCGTAGGACTCGGCGACGGCCGCCGTGCCCGCGTTGCCGGGGGCGCACGCCAGCGCCGTCACCGTGGGGTCGTGAGACAGCGCGAGCACCAGCGCGTGCTCACGCGCACCGGACCCAATCACCAGTACACGCACGAGCAAACAGCGTAGATGGGACGGCCGGCCGGGGCAGCGCCAGGGCCGAGACGTGCTCGAACCCATGCGATACCGACACCGGTTCTTGGTCTCGCGAACCACGCCGTCCCGCCGGAAAGCCCGTTGCCCGTCAGGAAACCGACCATCGCCGAAGAAATTTCAGCTTTGTGGACCTCTTGTGGTTACGTAGGCAGCCCCCACCCGATCCCGGGGGCCACCCCGCTTGCCAGTCTACCGGGTGGGGGTGACGGGAGGGGGGATCTTGATCTTGACTGTGGATAACTGGGGCGGTTGTGGATGGCTGGCCCGACACCCGGCCTGACCAGCCTTTTCCTACTTCGCGGCCAGGGCTTGGGCGGCGCCCGGGTGGAGTTTCACGGGGGCGGTGTCCGTGGCTTTCACCCGGTCGAGGGCTCTTGCCGCCTGGTGGACCTTCACCAGTTCGTCCTTCTTGTCGAAGATCAGTTTGGTGATGGCGCACGCGTTGTTGTTCGGGAAGTCCTTGCGGACCAGCAACATGTTCGGCACCACGATGCTCGGGACGTCCTTGGGCAACCCGTACGTGGCCGCCGGCATCGTCCCCTTCTCGTAGACCGGGTTGACCTTCTTCAGGTCGTCCAGCAGGTTCGTCACGTCGACGAACTTCACGTCCACCGAGGTCGTCAGGTCGGTCAGCTCGGGGGTTGGCAGGCCGCCTGACCAGATCAGCCCGTCGATCTGCCCCGCCTTCATCTGGTCCACCGTCGGGCGCAGGGCGAGGCGTTGGGCCGAGATGTCCGTGTCCGACAGGCCCGCCGCCGTCAGCAGGCGGTTCGCGATCACCTCCGTGCCGGACTTCGGGGAACCC
The DNA here is from genome assembly GCF_035634895.1 of Actinophytocola sp. Taxonomy (GTDB): domain Bacteria; phylum Actinomycetota; class Actinomycetes; order Mycobacteriales; family Pseudonocardiaceae; genus Actinophytocola. Next base: position 21,418 of record NZ_DASQCC010000100.1, read on the forward strand.
GTGGAGATCCGCTTGCCCTTCATGTCCGCCATCGTGTCGATGCCGCTGTTCGCGCGCACGACCACCTGCGTGTAGTTCGGGTAGATGCGGGCCAGTGCCTCGACGTCCTGGCGCTTTCCGTCGAACGACGCCTTGCCCTCCACCGCGTCCGCCGCCGTGTCGGCCAGCGCGAACGCCACGTCGTAGTCACCCGCCACCAGCTGCTGGATGTTCTGCACCGACGCCCCGGTCTCCGCCGCCGTCGCCTTCAGTGGGGTGTTGTCGCTGATCAGCTGCGCCAGGCCGCCGCCGAGCGTGTAGTACACCCCGCCCGTGTTCCCGGTCGCGATCGTGATTCTGCCGCTGGACGCCTCGCAGCCGCCCGACGACTCGTTCGACGCGTTGCTCGCCTGTTTCCCCCCGCACGCCGCCGCCACCATGGCGACCGCCAGCGCGGCGGACGCGATCCGCATGGCTCGCATCATTGGGCTCCTTGTTCTCTCGGGGTCCTGCGGCCGATCAGGTGGATGACGACCGCCACCGCAAAGAAACCGACGCCGATCGCTATCGACAGCGGTTGCAGGTAGAGCAAGAGCAGGGCCGCCGGCACGCACATGGCACGTTCCGGCCACCGAGCCGGGCCGAACAGCCAGCCGCCCGTGACGACCGCCAGGGCCGCCACGCCGAGCGCGGACACCACGACGACCCACAGCACCGTCACCGCGTCCTGCTGGAGCAGCAACGCGGAACCGTTGTCCGTCAACACGAACGCCAACGGCACCAGGAACGCGGGCAGCGTGTACTTCCACGTCTGCCACATCGTCCTCATCACCGAACCGCCGGTGATCGCGGCCGCCGCCACCGCGGCCAGGGCGGTCGGCGGGGTCACCTCCGACAGGACCGCGTAGTAGAAGATGAACATCGCGACCTCGGGCGGCGCCACGTTCAGATCCGCCAGCGCCGGGCCAAGCACCACCCACGCGATGATGAACGACGCGGTCACCGGCACCGCAAGGCCCAGCACGCTCACCGCGACCGCCGCGAAGACGGCCGTCAGCACCAGGGCCATGGTCGGGTTCGACGCCAGCGCCTGTGCCTTGTCCACGAGTGTCGACGCCAGCTCCTGGCCCAGCCCCGTCTTCGTGATCGTCGACGTGATCACCCCCGCCGCCGCGCACACCGCGACCACCGGGAGCGCGCCGCGGATGCCTTCCGCCAACGAGTCCGCGATCAGGCGCACCCAGGCGAGCGGCGACCCGCCGCCCACCAGTTGCGAGATCAGCGCGAACAGCGCCGACACACCCGTCGCGTAGACCACCGCGGTGAACGGCGGGATGTCCAGTGCCAGGAACACCACGATGATCCCCAGCGACACGAAGTGGTAGCCGCCGCCCTTCAGCAGCTCCCACACCCGCGGGGTGTCCAGGTCCACCGGCTTCGCGCCGAAGCGCCGCGCGTCGGCCTCCACCGCGAACGCGATGCCCAGGTAGTACAGGACCGTCGGCATGATCGCCCACAGCAGCACGGTCAGGTACGAGACCTGCAGGTACTCCGCGATGATGAACGCCGCCGCGCCCAGCGTCGGCGGCGACAGGATCGCGCCGATGCCCGACGCGGCGAGGAGTCCGCCCGCGTTCTCGCGCGGGTAGCCGGCACGCCGCAGCACCGGCCACGTGATCGCGCCGAGGCTCACCGTCGTCGCCGTGCCCGAGCCCGACACCGTGCCGAGCAGGAAGCCCGACAGCGCGGCCGTGCGCCCGGGCGCGGTGCGGGACCTGCGGAACGTGGCGAAGCTCAGGTCCACGAAGAACGTGCCGGCACCGGACGCGGACAGCACCGCGCCGTAGATCGTGAACAGCACGATGTACGTCGCGGCCACGTCCAGCGGGATGCCGTAGAACCCGCTCTGGTCGTTGTACAGCGCGTTGACGATCTGGCTGAAGTCCACGCCCGCGTGCGCGATGTCCCAGTCCTGCGGCAGGTAGCCGCCGTAGTACGCGTACGCCAGAAAAGCCAGGCACACCAACGGAAGCACCAGACCGGTCGTGCGCCTGGTCGCCTCCAGGACCAGGACCAGCAGCAGCGCGCCCGCTATGACGTCCGGTGTGGACAGGATCCCCTGCCGGTCCAGGAACGCGTCGAAGCCGCCCGCGAAGCCGTCGCCGCCGACCGGCAGCACCGGGTACAGACCGACCAGCAACGCGATCACCGCGAACGCCCAGTCGAGCGGGCCGGGGTTGTCGGGGTCCTTGGCCGTGCCACGCATCCGGTAGCACAGGAACACCAGCGGCAGCGTGAGTGCCAGGAAGATCACCAGGTAGAACTGGTTGCCCGTGGCGAACGGCCAGAAGACCTGTTTGAGCACGAGCAGGGCGACCGCGATCGACGCCGCCCAGACGAACCGGTCCCAGCGGCCGGTCAGCCGCCGCGCCGGGCGTTCCTCGTCGTGCTCGCCGACCGTGCCGGCCACACCCACCTCGGCGTCCATGTCTTCCGTAGACCTGGTCACCATCCGCAACCTACCGGTCACGCCGACAAGATGATCGGATGCGTAATCGCTTCGTCACCTTCTCCTCTGGTGGAGTTTCCTCAGCTGGGCAACGATGCGCAGGCCTTGCGGCAGCGCCGTGAGGCTTCGATCGGAGGAGGAGACCGTGAGTTCGAAGTTACTGCGCCTGGCCGTCACGGCGACGGCGGCGCTCGCCCTGGTCGGCGCGGCTCCCGCGACGGCCGAGCACGGCCCGGCCACGACCACCGCCGCACACGACGACTTCACCGTCGTCGGGCACCGCGGCGCCGCGGGGTACCGGCCGGAGCACACGCTCGCGTCCTACGAGCTCGCGGCCCGGATGGGCGCCGACTACATCGAGCCGGACCTGGTCGTCACCAGGGACGGCGTGCTGGTCGCCCGGCACGAGCCGGAGATCGGCGGCACCACCGACGTCGCGGCCCACCCCGAGTTCGCCGGCCGCAAGACCACCAAGCTGCTCGACGGTGTGGCCACCACCGGCTGGTTCACCGAGGACTTCACGCTCGCCGAGCTGAAGACGTTGCGTGCCAAGGAACGCATCCCGGCCGTCCGCCAGCGCAACACGATCTACGACGGGAAGTACCAGGTCCCGACGTTCCAGGAGGTCATCGACCTGTCGCGGCGGCTGTCGCGCGAGCTGCACCGGGAGATCGGCATCTACCCGGAGACCAAGCACCCCACGTACTTCCGCAAGCAGGGCCTGCCGCTGGAGCCGCGACTCGTGGCGGCGCTCAACCGCAACGGGCTGAACCGCCCCAGCGCCAAGGTGTTCGTGCAGTCGTTCGAGGTCACGAACCTGATCCAGCTGCACAGGGTGCTGCGGGTGCCCCTCGTGCAGCTGACCTCCGCGTCGGGAGCGCCGTTCGACTTCGTGGACTCCGGTGACCCGCGGACCTACGCGGACATCACCTCGGCCACGGGCCTGAAGGACGTCGCCAGGTACGCCGAGGGCCTCGGGCCGGACAAGAACCAGATCATCCCGCGCGACGCCGCCGGCTTCCTTGCGGCGCCGACGACGCTGGTCCGGGACGCGCACCGGGCGGGCCTGAAGGTCCACCCGTACACGTTCCGCGCGGAGAACACGTTCCTGCCGGCGGACTTCCGCTCCTCAGCGGACCCGAACGCGTACGGCGACCTGTTCGGTGAGATCGCCACGTTCAAGGCCACGGGCATCGACGGCCTGTTCACCGACAACACCGACATCGCGGTGGCACAGGAGCAGTTGGCCGCCGCCTAGGCTTACGGACCCCCTCGGGACGCCCAATGTCCCGAGGGGGGTCCGTCAGCCGAGCATCGAGTGGCGCACGATCGTCTGGTCGCGGCCGGGGCCCACGCCGATGGCCGAGAACCGCGCGCCCGACAGCTCCTCGAGGCGGTCCACGTACGCCCTGGCGTTCGCCGGCAGGTCCTCGAAGGTCCGGCACTCGGAGAGGTCCTCCCACCAGCCGGGCAGCTCCTCGTACACCGGCACGGCGTGGTGGACGTCGGTCTGGGTCATCGGCATGTCGTGCACGGTCTCGCCGTTCACCTTGTACGCCACGCAGATCGGCACCCGGTCCAGCCCGGACAGCACGTCGAGCTTGGTCAGGAAGTAGTCGGTGATCCCGTTGACACGCGCGGCGTAGCGGGCGATCACGGCGTCGAACCAGCCCGTGCGGCGGGACCGGCCGGTGGTCACGCCGAACTCGCCGCCGGTCTTGCGCAGCCGCTCGCCCATCTCGTCGTGCAGCTCGGTCGGGAACGGCCCGGAGCCCACGCGTGTGGTGTACGCCTTGAGGATGCCGATCACGGTCGTGATGCGGGTCGGGCCGATGCCGGAACCGGCCGCCGCGCCGCCCGCGGTCGGGTTCGACGACGTGACGAACGGGTACGTGCCGTGGTCGACGTCGAGCAGCGTGCCCTGCGAGCCCTCCAGCAGCACCGCCTCGTCACGTTCCAGGGCCTGGTTCAGCAGCAGCCGGGTGTCGGCGATGCGGTGCGCGAACCGCTCGCCGCACTCCAGCACCGAGTCCACGACCTGCTCGGGGTCGAGCGCCTTGCGGTTGTAGACCTTGACGAGGATCTGGTTCTTGACGTCGAGGGCCGCCTCGACCTTCTGGCGCAGGATTTTCTCGTCGAGCAGGTCCTGCACCCGCACGCCCACCCGCGAGACCTTGTCCTGGTACGCGGGCCCGATACCGCGGCCGGTGGTGCCGATCTTGGCCTTGCCGAGATACCGTTCGGTGACTTTGTCGATGGCCACGTGGTAGGGCATGATCAGGTGCGCGTCCGCGGAGATAAGCAGACGGGACGTGTCCACGTCCCGCTCCTCCAGACCGGCCAGCTCAGTCAGCAACACCCCGGGGTCGACCACCACGCCGTTGCCGATCACGTTGGTCACGCCGGGCGTCAGAATGCCCGAGGGAATCAGGTGGAGCGCGAAGTCTTGGCCATCCGGCAGCACAACCGTGTGACCCGCGTTGTTGCCGCCCTGGTAGCGCACCACCCACTGGACCTGCTCGCCCAGGAGGTCTGTCGCCTTGCCTTTACCTTCGTCACCCCACTGGGCGCCGATGAGCACGATGGCCGGCATGTGAGACTCCCCGATGTCATGGAATAGGGCTGGGCGAAATGCCGGTGATTGAGCGTAGACCAGGAGTCCGCCAGTGGTAGCACTAATACTCGGTTGTGGGACGGCTGTCACCAGTGGTGACTGGTCAAAACTGACGTCGAGCACGGGATCGATGCCGCACGAGATCCCTGCCACACCGAGCCGAAACGATGTCGACCCGCTGCTGAAGGGCGACGAGTACGACCGGGTCGTGGTGCACGGCACCGACGCCGATCTGGCCGCCGTCGTACTCAGGCTGCTGCGCACCGATCGGGTGGCGGACGTGCCCGTCGGGTTCGTGCCGGTGGATCATCAGCGCTCGGTGGTCGCCCAGGTGTGGAAGCTGCCGGTGGACTCGGCCGGCCTGGCACTCACGGCGGGTGACCGACCGCTCCCGCTGATCCGGGACGACGCCGGCGGGGTCCTCGTCGGGCTCGGCGCGCTGACGTCGGTCAGCGGCACCGTGTACTGCGACGACGTGGTCGCGCTGCGCGGCGACGCCAGCCGGATCGAGGTGACGCCGGGACCCGAGGGCGTCGAGGTGCGGGTGGTCCGTGGCCGTCTGCGCCGGCCGGCGGTGTTCTCGGGGCGCGCCGTGCAGTTCGGCATCGACGGGTCGTCGCCGGTGCACGACGGGGTGACGCACTCCCGCCTCGTGACGCGCTGGACGTGGTACCGCCACACCGAGGACCTGCGCGCGATCCACTGAGGCGCGAGCCCCGGCGCTCACAGTCCTGCCGGACCACTGCTGATCCCTTTGGACCACAACGAAAGTCGGCAATTCGCCGAGGTCATTGCCCTGCCGGCCAACGGTGTCGCATCGTCGATGCACTCTACTCAGGAGGGCACGATGTCGGGGAAAGCTTTTGTCGGCGCGGTGTTGCTGGCCGCCGGGGCCGTGATCGGGCTCGGCGGTGCGGCTCAGGCGACTCCACCGGGTATCCCTTCGGCGGGTACCGCTCGGACCGAGCTGGCGGCGCTCACGGTAGCGCCGGACGGCTCCATGGACGGCTACGACCGGGACCGGTTCCCGCACTGGCACAGCGTCGAAGGTGCTTGCAACACAAGGGAGATGGTGCTCCAGCGGGACGGCGACGGGGTCGAGACGGGCAGCGACTGCGCGCCGACGTCCGGGAGCTGGACCAGTCCGTACGACGGGGACACCTGGACCCAGGCGTCCGATGTGGACATCGACCACATGGTCCCGCTCGCGGTCGCGTGGCGGTCCGGTGCGTCGAGCTGGACGACGGCCGAGCGTGAGGCGTTCGCCAACGACCTGAACTCGCCGCAGCTGTGGGCGGTCACGGACAACGTGAACCAGGAGAAGAGCGACCAGACGCCGGACGAGTGGAAACCGCCACTGGAGTCGGAGTGGTGTGAGTACGCGCGGGCCTACACGCACGTGAAGTACCTCTACGAGCTGACGGTCGACTCGACCGAGGAGGGCGCGCTAGCCGACATGCTCGCGACCTGCTGACCCGTCCCGGCGGACCCCCTTCGAGGCGATGACCGTCTCGAAGGGGGTCCGTCACGGCGTCAGGCCAGGCCGAGCTGGGCGGGCGCCTCGGGGTCGGAGTCGGCGAGGAACTGCCTGCACCGCTCGTACTCCTCGACGTCGTTGATCGCCTGCGCGGCCCGCGACAGCGCGGCGAGCGCCCGGAGGAAGCCCTGGTTGGGCCGGTGTGCCCACGGGATGGGGCCGTGGCCCTTCCAGCCAGCCCGGCGCAGCTGGTCGAGCCCGCGGTGGTAGCCGGTGCGTGCGTAGGCGTAGGCGGCGACCGGGTTGTTCTCCGTCAGCGCCAGCTCGGCGAGCGCCGCCCAGCCCTCGCTGAAGTCCGGCCACTCGGTGACGACCTTCGACGGCTCCGTACCGCCCTCCATCGCCGCCTGCGCCTCGGGGCGCTCGGGCAGGTGGGTGGCCGGCGGACCGCCGAACAGGTTCTCCTGCAAGGTCATGGCGCTCAGCCCGCCAGCATTCGGCCGGTCGACCTCAGCTGCTCGCACGCCTGGGTGATGCGTGCGGCCATGCCCTGCTCGGCCGCCTTCAGGTACGAGCGCGGGTCGTAGGCCTTCTTGTTGCCGACCTCGCCGTCGATCTTCAGCACGCCGTCGTAGTTGTTGAACATGTGCGCGACCACCGGACGGGTGAACGCGTACTGGGTGTCCGTGTCGATGTTCATCTTCACGACGCCGTACGACACGGCCTCCTGGATCTCCTCCACCAGCGAGCCGGAGCCGCCGTGGAAGACCAGCTCGAACGGCTTCTCGCCCGGCCGGCCCAGCTTCTCGGCGACGACCTCCTGGCCGCGCTTGAGCACGTCCGGACGCAGCTTGACGTTGCCCGGCTTGTAGACGCCGTGCACGTTGCCGAACGTGGCGGCCAGCAGGTAGCGGCCGCGCTCGCCGGCGCCGAGCACGTCGACCGTCCTGATGAAGTCGCCCTCCGCTGTGTACAGCTTCTCGTTGATCTCGTGGGCGACGCCGTCCTCCTCGCCGCCGACGACGCCGATCTCGACCTCGAGGATGATCTTCGCCTTGGCCGCCGCGTCGAGCAGCTCGGCCGCGATGGTCAGGTTCTCCTCCAGGTCGATGGCCGAGCCGTCCCACATGTGCGACTGGAACAGCGGCTCCTTGCCCGCGGCGACCCGCTCCTGCGAGATGGCGATCAGCGGCCGGACGAACCCGTCGAGCTTGTCCTTCGGGCAGTGGTCGGTGTGCAGGGCGATGTTGACCGGGTACTTCGCGGCGATCACGTGCGCGTACTCGGCGAGTGCCGTGGCACCGGTGACCATGTCCTTGACCTTGGTGCCGGAGGCGAACTCGGCCCCGCCGGTCGAGACCTGGACGATGCCGTCGCTCTCGGCCTCGGCGAAGCCGCGCAGGGCGGCGTTGAGCGTCTCGGAAGAGGTCACGTTGATGGCTGGGAAGGCGAACTCGTTCGCCTTGGCCCGGTCCAGCATCTCCGCGTAGACCTCGGGGGTGGCGATGGGCATCGGTACGTCCTCCTCGTGCCTGGCAGAGCCGTCGGCCCGATCCTACGAGGCGGCGCTCGCGGCTCGGACGCAGGATGACCGATTCAGAAGGAGCACACTGGAGCCCATGGCAACTGCACGCTGGAACGGCGAGGTAATCGCACAGAGTGACGACACCAAGGTCGTCGAGGGCAACGAGTACTTCCCACCGGACTCGGTCCGCGCCGACTTCCTCGCACCGTCCGAAACCCGCTCGACCTGCCCGTGGAAGGGCGAGGCGAGCTACTACACCCTCCGCGTGAACGGCGACGAGAACCCGGACGCCGCCTGGTACTACCCGACCCCCAAGGACGCGGCCGCCGAGATCAAGGACCACGTCGCCTTCTGGCGCGGCGTCGAGGTGACAGCCTGACAACTTTTTCTTGATCAACGCGAACGCAGGTGGTCGCGTGGGCAGTCCCCCACCCAACCCAGGGGGCCGGCCCCGGTCCCATTGTACCGGCTGAGACGGACGAAACGGCTGGTCAACGGGGGGTGTGGATAGCTTTCACCCGGTGAGTGCGAGCGAAAGGGACACTCGTGCGGCGGGTGGGGTTGGAGCGGGCCGCGCAGGCAGGCTCGGACGAACGCTGATGCGGGATCGGGCCCCGCCCGCTCGGTGAGCGGGCCGTTCAAGGTGGACGGGACTTCATCGCGGGGTGAGTCTGAGGGCGACCTGGGTGAGCGGTCGCTTACGCCGGCCGAGCTTGCAGGCCGACCCGGGGCAGTCGAGCCGGCACGACTTGGAACCGACCCACCAGCACGAAACATCGCTCAGCTGACAAACGCGTTGGGCGAGCGGCCGCATGAACAGACCGCTCGCCCAGGCTGGGGTCAGACCAGCGCCGCCGACAGGGCCCTGAGCACCGGCAGCCGGTTCTCGTTCAGGACCTGGATCGCCACCTGGTCGGCGCCCGCGTCTCGGTGGGCCTGGATGCGTTCGCGGATGGCCTCCTCGTCGCCCCAGGCGACCAGGGCGTCCACCAGTCGGTCGCTGCCGCCGTCGGTTATGTCGGCCTCGGTGAAGCCGAGGCGCAGCCAGTTGTTGGTGTAGTTCGGCAGGCGGTAGTACATCTCCAGCCGCTCCCGGGCGAGTGCTCGCGCCTCGTCCGGGTCCGTGGACAGGACCACCTTCTGCTCCGGCACCAGCAGCTTGTCGGGCCCCAGGATCTCCCTCGCCTGCGCCGTGTGTTCCGGCGTCGTCAGGTACGGGTGCGCGCCCGCCGTGCGTTCCCCGGCCAGGCGCAGCACCTTCGGGCCCAGCGCGGCCAGCACCCGACCGGACTCCGGAACGCCACCCTCGTCCAGCACGTCCAGGTAGCTCACCAGCTTGTCGTACGGCTTCGTGTAGCGCTCGCCCACCAGCGGGCGGTGGCCTGCCCCGATCCCCAGCACCAACCGGTCGGGGTAGGCCGCCGCCACGCGGTGGTAGCCGCCGACGGCCACGGTCGGGTCGGCGTCCCAGACGTTCACGATCCCCGTCGCCACCACCAGGCTGGTGGACGCGGCCAGGATCGGCTCGATCGTGGACAGGTCGGCCGGCGGTGAGCCGCCCAGCCACGCCGTGCCGTAGCCGAGGTGTTCCAGTTCCGCCAGTGCCGAAGGGTCACCGAACTCCGACCACGAACCGTGCCCCCACACGCCAACCGGACCGATGTCCATGCTGCCTCCAAGTTGTCTTCGACAAATATCGAAGACAACTCGCCGGCGCGGCGGCTAATTCCCGATCGGGGTGCCCACCGACTGGACCTTCTGGGTGCCGGCCCGCGTGCGGAACGAGCGCGCCCAGTTCAGCGTGCTCGCCGGGTCCGCCTTGTTCGCGAGGTAGTACCAGTCCATCTGGGCACCCGCAGGCGTCACCTCCAGCACCGACGGGCCGTGCGAGTCCAGCTCCACGTACTTGATGTGCCGGTTCAGCACCCGGATCGCGGACTCCAGCGCCGGCGACACGGTCCTCGGCGGCACGCCCAGGATCTCGTCGATGTTGTCCGAGGTCACCGACGTGCACACGAACTCCGTCGCCACCGAGGGGGACAGCGGGTACAGGCCCGCGTCCCTGGGCACGTCGCTCGCCCACGACGAGTGGATGTCGCCGGTCAGGAACACGGTGTCGCGCACGCCATGACCCGCGAGGGTCGCGAGCAGGCGACGGCGGTCGGCCGCGTAGCCGTCCCACTGGTCGGGGTTGATCGACAGGCCCTCGGACGGCAGGCCCAGCAGCTCCGCCAGCGGGCCGAGCAGCTCAGGCGAGAGCGGTGGCAGCTGGAACGGCGCGATCATCACCGAGTTGCCGACCAGTTTCCACTGCGCGCCGCTCGTGACCAGGCCGTTCTCCAACCACGCCATCTGCTCGGCGCCGGTGATCGTCCGGTTCGGGTCGTCCGTGCCGCCGTTGCCGACGGCCACCTGCTTCGACCGGTAGCTGCGCAGGTCGAGCATGAACAGCTCGCCCAGCAGGCCGAAGCGCAGGCGCCGGTAGATCTTGTCCGCCTCGTTGCGTACCGGCATCCACTCGAAGTACGCCTGGTGGGCGGCCGCCTTCCGGGTGGCGTAGTCGCCCTCGGTGTCCGGCTGGTGGTTCTCGGCGCCGCCGGACCACGCATCGTTGGCCACCTCATGGTCGTCCCAGGTCGCGATCATCGGGACCGTCGCGTGCAGCCGCCGCAGGTGCTCGTCGGACTTGTACTGCGCGTGCCGCCGCCGGTAGTCGGCCAATGTCAGGATCTCGTGCGGCGGGTCGTGGGGCCGGACGGCCTCGCCGTTGAAGTCGCCGGCGTACTCGTAGATGTAGTCACCCAGATGGAGGACGGCGTCCAGGTCGCCGCGCTCGGCGAGGTAGCGGTACGCGGCGAAGTAGCCGGCCGGGACGTTCGAGCAGGACACCACGCCGAAGCGCAGCCGGGCGACGGCGGCGGTCAGCGCGGGCGCGGTGCGGGTGGTGCCGACGGCGGAGACCGCGCCACCCAGCCGGAAGCGGTAGTAGTACGTGCTCGCCGGGTTCAGGCCGGTCGCGTCGGCCTTCACGGTGTGGTCCCGGCCGGGGCCGGTGCCGACCACACCGGAGGCGACCACGGCGGCGAAGGCCGGGTCCGTGGCGACCTCCCAGGTCACGTCGACGGTCGGGCCGACGCCGGAACCCGGGGTGGCGTCGGGGGTCGGGGTGACGCGCGTCCACAGCAGGACCGCGTCTGGCAGGGGGTCACCTGAGGCGACACCGTGCGCGAAGACGGGTTCGGCGGCGCTGGCGGCGGTCGCACCCGCGGCCACCACGCCCGCACCGAGCACCACACCCGCCGCGCCTACTCGCAGTACGGATCTACGGTCGTAGGTCTGCTCCATGTCACCGATCCTGGTGTCACCCAGGGGTGTGACATACAGCCGTTCTTCGTAAACATTCCGTGCACATTTACCATCTACTCGAAGTAAGTTACTAGTGGTAGGTTCGATGGCATGTCGAAGGTGACGGGAAAGGTCGTGCTGATCACGGGCGCTGCCCGGGGCATCGGCGCAGGTGTCGCGCGGGACCTGGCCGCCAAGGGCGCGAAGGTGGCGCTGGTCGGGCTCGAACCCGAGGAGCTGGCCGAGGTCGCGCGGGAGTGCGGACCGGACGCCGGTGCCTGGGAGGCCGACGTCACCAGCTGGGCAGACCTCGAGAAGGTGACCGCGGAGATCGTCGCGCGGTACGGCCGGATCGACGTCGTGCTGGCCAACGCGGGCATCGCGGCCACCGGCTTCACCCGGTCGATCGACACGGCCTCGTTCGAGCGGGTGATCAACGTGAACCTGTTGGGTGTCTGGCGCACCATCCGCGTGACGCTGCCCCACCTGATCGAGTCAAAGGGCTACGCGCTGCTCGTGTCGTCCGCGGCTGCGATCGTCCACATCCCCGGCAACGCGGCCTACTCCGCGGCGAAGGCCGGCGTCGAGGCGTTCGCGAACGCGCTGCGTGCGGAGGTCAGGCACCTCGGCGTGGACGTCGGCGTCGTACACCCGACCTGGATCGCGACGGACATGGTCAACTCCGCCGACGAGCACCCGGTGTTCGGCAGGATGCGGGCCACCAACGGCGGAATCGCCAGCAGGACCTATCCGCTCTCGGTTGCCGTCGACCTCATCTCCGCCGGCATCGCCAAACGCACGCGGGCAGTGCACGTGCCGGGCTGGGTCGGCGTGCTGAAGCTGTTCCGCACGCTGATCCCGCGCGTGGTCGAGTGGCAGGCGCGCCGGTTCGTGCCGGCCGGGGACAAGGCGGCGATCGAGGACATCGAGAAGCGCGGCGCGGTCGAGGCGAGCATGGTCGGCCCCGGCGCGAAGGCTGCGGCCCGCCGCGACGGTGCGCTATAACGTGTTATGCCGTCGCGCCGTGACAAGATCAAGATGACCTCTGACGAGGTCGCCGCCTTCCTCGCCGAGGGGAAGACGGCGAACCTCGCGACCATCGGCCCGAACGGGCGACCCCACCTGACGGCGCTCTGGTACGTGCCGAACGGCGAGGTCATCGAGACGTGGACGTTCGCCAAGTCGCAGAAGGCCGCCAACCTGCAGCGGCTGCCGCAGGCCACGATCCTCGTCGAGACCGGCGACTCCTACGAGAAGCTGCGCGGCGTCTCCATGGAGTGCGACGTGGAGCTGGTGACCGACGTGGAGCGGATCACGGCCATCGGTCAGCAGCTCATGCACCGGTACAACGACAACCCGGAGATCGCCACGTCGGCGAGCCAGTTCGTCCGGTTGCAGGCGCCCAAGCGGGTGGGCCTGATCTGCCGGCCGACGAAGATCGTGAGCTGGGACCACTCGAAGCTAGCGGGCACCTACTGAGCCCATGACGAGCTTCCACTCGTTGACCGTGCGGGACGCGGCCACCCCGTCGATCGTGTACGGGTCCTGGGCGAGCAGCTGGTCCAGCTCGGCACGGTCCGCGACCTGGTAGATCGCGAACCCCGCCGAGTCGTCCACCCACGGACCGGCCGCGCCGACCTTGCCCTGCTCGACCAGCGCCTGCAGGTAGACGCGGTGGCGAGGACGGCTGTCCGCGAGCTTGCCGGGGTCGTCGATGTACTTGGTCTCTACCGTGAACCAGGCCATAGCGCGAACGGTACAGACGGCGGCCGGGGCGGACCGGTAGGGTGCGCCTGTGCCTGGGGAACTCAGTGCGGAACGCAGCGTCGAGCAGACGCTCGGTCATCTGCGTGCGATCGACACGGGGAGCTTCCCCGTGCCCACAGCGCCCGTCCAGCAGGCGCCGCTGACCCTCGAGGACCTGTATCGCACACATCGCATGCGTCTCGTCCGGCTCGCGTTGCTGCTGGTAGACGAGCCGGCGACGGCCGAGGACGTCGTGCAGGAGGCGTTCACCGGGCTGCACCGCAACTGGGGCAACCTCCGCGACGCCGCCGCGGCCCTCGGCTACCTGCGCACCGCCGTGGTCAACGGGTCGCGGTCCGTGCTGCGCCGCCGCAAGACCGCCCGCGAGTACACCCCGCCGCACCAGGTCAACGCGCGGTCCGCGGAGAGCCTCGCGATGCTGACGGCCGAGCACCAGGGGGTCGTGCGCGCGTTGTCGCAGCTGCCGCCCCGCCAGCGCGAGGTACTGGTGCTGCGTTACTACGGCGACCTGTCCGAGGCGGAGATCGCCGAGGCCGCCGGCATCTCCAAGGGGACGGTCAAGTCGACGGCCAGCCGGGCCCTGGACGCGCTGCAGAAGATCATGCGCACCCCTAACTGACAGCCGCTTGGAAGCGATTCTCCACCTAGTCGCGCCCACGAAACGTTAGGCAATAACGCGACTGCATTGGTATATAGTGAATAACCCCCATGCGGGCAACAGGCGCTATGGTATAGACCAATAGCGTCAGGTGTTGAGGGGTGAGGGATGGCTGCGCAGCTCATCAGCGGGGGACGGGTCGCCACGCCGGATGGCGTGCTCGACCCGGGCTGGTTGCTCGTCGACGACGGCCGGATCACCGCGCTCGGCAGCGGTGAGCCACACTTCCGCCCCGGTACGACAGTCACCGACGCCTCGGGCAGTTGGGTGGTTCCCGGCTTCGTCGACATCCACTGCCACGGTGGTGGCGGCGCCGCGTTCACCAGCGCGGATCCCGCCCACGTGCGGCAGGTCGTCGACTCGCACACCGCGCACGGCACCACGACGATGCTCGCGAGCCTGGTCACGCGGCCGGTGAGCGAGCTGGTCGAGCAGGTCGCGGCCCTGGCCGAGCTGGTCCAGGAGGGCCTGGTCGCGGGCATCCACCTCGAGGGGCCGTTCCTGTCGGCGGCCCGCTGCGGCGCACACGACCCGGTGTTGCTCAGGCCTCCTGACCCGGTCTCGGTGGACGCGCTGCTGTCGGCCGGCCGCGGCACGATCCGGATGGTGACCGTCGCGCCCGAGCTGGAAGGTGCGGTCCCCGCGGTCAAGCGGCTGGTCGACGCCGGTGTGCTCGCGGCGATCGGCCACACGGACGCGCTGGCCGAGGACGTCGTGCCGGCGGTGGACGCGGGCGCGACCGTGGCGACGCACCTGTTCAACGGCATGCGGCCGCTGCACCACCGCGAGCCGGGTCCGATCGGCGTGCTGCTGGACGACGAGCGGGTGACGGTCGAGCTGATCTGCGACCTCGTGCACCTGCACCCGACGATCGTGCGGCTGGCCGCCCGGCACGCGGGCGCCGCCCGCACCGTGTTGATCACCGACGCGATCGCGGCCGCGGCGGCCGGCGACGGGACCTACGACATCGGCGGGCTGAAGGTCGACGTGACGAACGGCGTGCCGACGCTGGCGGACGGCGGTTCGCTCGCGGGCAGCACGCTGACCATGGACGCGGCGTTCCGGAACCTGGTGAAGAGCTGCGGGCTGGGCGTGCTCGACGCGGTGGCGGCGGCGTCCACGCGACCAGCCGCCCTGCTCGGCCTCGGCGACGTGACCGGCAGGCTGGCCCCCGGGTTCGCGGCCGATGTCGTCTTGTTGGACGACGCGCTGCGCCCGGTGTCGGTGATGCGGCGAGGCGAGTGGGTACCTTCTGGTACGTGACACCCGACGACCCGGAGAAACTGCTCGCCGACGCGCTGCGTGCGCAGGCGCGGCAGGCCCCGGCCGACACCTCGCCGGTCGGGTACGGGTTGCTGTCGGGGAGCGACCTGCCGCCGACCCTGCCTCGTGCCGAGGACGTGACGACCCACATCCCGGAGGAGCCGGACGAGCCGCGTCAGGTGCCGATGCTGCTCGTCCTGCTGTTGGCGCTGCTCCTGGGCCTCGCGTCGGGTGCGGTCGTGGGGCTGCTCACGCTCCTGTGACGCTCGCGTACCCTTCGATGGTGTGACGCCCGCCGCCGCCACCGTGCACGCGATGTCCTTTTTGCCCTCCTGGCTGGACCCGGAGGTCATCCTGCGTGGGATGGGCGGCTGGGCACTGGCCGTGCTCTGCCTGATCATCTTCGCGGAGTGCGGGCTGCTGGTCGGCTTCTTCCTGCCGGGCGACTCGCTGCTGTTCGTCGCGGGCCTGTTCGTGGCGACGGGGACCATCCAGACGCCGCTGTGGCTGGTCTGCGTGCTGGTGACGGTGTGCGCGTTCGTGGGGAACGTGTGCGGGTACTGGATCGGCGCGAAGGCCGGGCCGGCGCTGTTCAACAAGCCGAACTCGAAGCTGTTCAAGCAGGAGCACGTCGCCAAGACGCACGAGTTCTTCGAGAAGTACGGCGCGCGGGCGGTCATCATGGCCCGGTTCGTGCCGATCGTGCGGACGTTCATCACGGCGACCGCCGGTGTGGGGCGGATGGACGCGAGGAAGTTCTTCACCTACTCGGCGATCGGCGCGTTGTTCTGGGCGTCGGGCGTGACGGTCCTGGGTTACTTCCTAGGCGAGGTCTCGTTCATCGAGAAGAACATCGACGCGATGGCGGTCCTGATCGTGTTGATCTCGGTCATCCCGATCGTTATCGAAGTCGTGAAGGCCCGCCGCGAGAAGAAGCAGGCCGCGAAGCTGGCCAACGAGGACACCCAGATCATCAAACGTCTCTAGGCCGTCTCTAGGCCATCGAGAACATCGAGCCCGGGTTGAACAGGTTGTCCGGGTCCAGGGCCGCCTTGATCGCACGATGGGTGCGCATCGCGACGGGGCCCAGCTCTCGTTCCAGCCAGTCTCGTTTTATCTTTCCTATGCCGTGTTCGCCGGTCACCGTGCCGCCCAGGGCCAGGCCTGCCGCCAGGATGCCGTTGAACGCCACGTTCGCCCTGGCGAACTCGTCCTCCGAGGTCGCGTCGTAGACGATCGTGGGGTGCATGTTGCCGTCGCCGGCGTGGCCGACCACCGCTATGCGTAGGTCGACCTCTCTCGAGATCTTCTCGCAGGTGGCTATCAGCTCGGCGATCCTGTTCCTCGGCACGCACACATCGTCGGTCATCCAGGCGCCGTAGAGCTCCAGTGCCGGCAGCACCGCGCGGCGGGCCGCCAGCAGCATCGATCCCTCGGCCGGGTCGAACGTCGAGTGGACCAGGTCGGCGCCCACGTCCTCGCACACCTGCTCGATCGCCCGCAGCTCCTGCCTCGCCGCTTCCCCGCCCGAGTCCGACTGGCACAGCAGCAGCGCCGCGCAGCCCTTCCCCGCGCCCAGCTCCGTCTTCAGGTGGGCCTCCACCGCGGCGATCGACGTCGCGTCCATGATCTCCATCAGGGACGGCACGATCCCTTCTCGCACGATCCTGCTCACCGCAGCGCCGGCGGTCTCCATCGCCGAGAACGCCGCCACCATCGTGCCCGGGGCCTGTGGCAGCGGCCGCAACGCCAGCGTCGCCTGGGTGATCACGCCCAGCGTGCCCTCGCTGCCCACGAACAGCTTCGTCAGGTCGTAGCCCGCCACGCCCTTCACGGTGCGGCGGCCCGTCCGCAGGATCTCGCCGTCCGCCAGGACGACCTCCAGGCCCAGCACGGAGTCCGTGGTCACCCCGTACTTCACGCAGCACAGGCCGCCCGCGTTCGTGGACACGTTGCCGCCGATCGTGCACCAGTCGTAGCTCGACGGGTCCGGTGGGTAGAACAGGCCGTGCTTCTCCACGGCGCTCCGCAGGTCCAGGTTCACCACGCCCGGCTGGACCACCGCCAGCCGGTTGTCCGGGTCGATCTCCACGATCTCGTTCATCCTGGTCATCGCCAGTACGACACAACCCTCGATCGCGTTCGCCGCGCCGGACAACCCCGAGCCGGCGCCCCTTGGCACGACCGGCACCGCCGCCGCCGCCGCGCAGGCTCGGACCACCGCCTGCACCTCTGTCGCGGTCCGGGGCAGCACCACCGCCAGTGGTCGCCCGTGCGGGGCCAGCGGCATCATGTCGCGGCGATAACTCTCCGTCACATCTGGGTCGACGAGCACCGCGCTGTCCCCCACCGCCGTGCGAAGGTCGTCCAGGATAGTGCTCATGCCCTCACGTTAACCGGGTGCTTGAGCGAAATTCGAGTGCTTCGACCAACACTCGACCAGGTGAAGGCGTGACACCGAACCGAGATCCACATTCTCTGTGATCCGCCACTCGATCGTTTATCGTGGTTGACAGGTCAATGATGACTGCCGAGCAGGAGGGCGGGGGTGCGATGACGCGGCCTGCGGTGCCTACGAGCCCCAGCGTCCAGAGCCGGGCCCTCGCGCAACTGCTCATGAGCGGTCTTCGACCGATCGGCGACCGGATGAGCGTCACGAGCTGGCCGCAGCGACGGCTGGTTCGCGAGGTCTTCGACACCGTCGGCCTGACCCCGTTGCCCCGCGGCACCCGGTTGGCGGCAGTAGCGGACGGTGACGTTCACGGGTTGTGGCTCACCGGCCGGGGTGCCGATCCGGCGAACGGCGTCGTCCTGTACCTCCACGGCGGTGGCTTCGTGTTCGGGTCCCGGCGCACGCACCGGCACCTCGCCGCGGCCCTGTCGGTCGCGACCAGGCGTCCCGTGCTCCTGGTGGACTACCGGCGGGCGCCCGAGCACCCCTTCCCGGCCGCCGCCGACGACGTGCTCGCCGCCTACAGATGGCTGCTGCGGACGGGGCACACGCCGGAGAGCATCACCGTCATGGGTGACTCGGCCGGCGGCCACCTGACCGCGGGCCTGCTCGCGGACCTGTCCCGGCGCCGCGTCCCCATGCCGGCCGCCGCGGTCATGTTCTCGCCGTTCCTCGACCTGGGCTGTGCCGAGGTGGCCGAACGCGACGCGGTACGGCGTGACCCGTTCGTGCCACCCCAACGGGCGATCGAGTGCGGGCTCAGCTACGCGGGGACATACTCACTCACCCACCGCAGGATCAACGTGCTCGGCGCGAGCAAGCGCCGCTGGCCACCGGTGCTGATCCAGGTCGGCGACACCGAGTGCCTCCTGGGCGACTCCGAACGGATGGCCGAGAGCATCAGAGCCGCCGGCGCGCACTGCGAGCTGCAGGTGTGGCCGGGTCAGGTGCACGTGTTCCCGGCGTTCTACCCGCTGATCCCGGAAGGACGGGCGGCCGTCAGGTATGTGGGTGACTTCGTGCGTACCCATTCCACCGTTGGCGTCACGGAACAGGACATCATCGCCACCGCCAGTTGACACGATGGTGGAGATCGGGCGAATTCGGGCACGTTCGGCGTACGCCGCCGAAGTGGACACGTACGCTACCTGTCGTGAGTTCAGTGGCTGAGGCGAGCGCGGTGGCCAGCGGCGTGCTCGAATCCGCCGGGCCCGTGATGGTGTGGATCATCGTACTCGGGTTCGTGTTCACGGAGTGTGCCTTCATCATCGGCCTGTTCCTGCCGGGTGACGTCCTGCTGTTCGGAGCCGGCGTCGTGCTGGCCGAACACCACGCGGAACTGCAGGCGTGGGCGCTCTCCGTCGTCGCACTGGTGACCGCGGTGGTCGGCAACATGGTCGGCTACTACATCGGCGCCAAGGCCGGCCACACGCTCATCGCGCGACGCGGCGGACGGGTGCTCAACGTCGAGAACCTCGCCAAGGCACGCGACTTCCTCGACCGGCGCGGCTTCTGGGCCATCGTCCTGGCGCGGTGGATCCCGTGGGTCCGCACGCTGGCGCCGCTGATCGCGGGCGCGGCCAAGATGGACAACCGCCGGTTCATGTTCGCCACGACGATCGGCGGCCTGGCCTGGGTGCCGACGCTCGTGCTGCTCGGCTACTACGGCGCGGGCCTGCTGGACAACCTGCCGTGGCTCAAGGCCGTGGCGCTGTGGGGCAGCATCGCGTTCTTCGTCGGCGGGACCGCGTACGGCGTGTTCCGCTACCGGCAGGAGATGCGCAAGCCGCCGGTGGAGGACACGGTCACCCGCGCGTGAGCGGGCCGACTGAGCAGCGTCGGACACGCGCGCACACAAGGAGCAGGACCAGCTAGGGCTGGCGGGCCCAGAGCACGAGCTGGATGCCGTCCGGGTCACGCATCGAGATGACCTCGGTGCCCGGCGCCGAGTGCTCCTCGGTGATCGGTGAGAAGGTCACGCCGTGCTCGTTGAGCCGCTCGGTCCACTCCTTCAGGCCGGCCCGGTCCGGCACGGAGAACGTCAGGTGGTCCAGACCTGGCCGGCGCTCGTCGAACCGCGTGTACTCCGACACCGGGTGCTGCACGAGGGTCAGGGAGATGCCGAGCCCGGGGCCGCGTAAGAAGGCCTTCCGCATGCCGGAGGGTGACTCGTCCTTGCCGATCGACTCGAACCCCAGCACCCGCTCGTACCACGGGACGCTTCGGTCGACGTCGGTGACGGTGAGCGCGACATGGTGAACACCGGTCAGCGTGGGCATCAGAGTCCTTCCCGACCCGGGGTTGCGGGCCGCCTCAGCCATAGTGCCGCAGCTCTCCGACAAAACCCCCGCCGTTATCGGATCTTCTGCATGCCGCAACCACCTCAGCGATAACCGCTGGTTAGCGGTGTGCACCGGTGACGTCTCACGCCGGTGGCACGATGCGCGGATGACTGGAGTGCTCGTGGTGACCGGTGGCAGCAGGGGAATCGGGGCGGCCGTGTGCAGGTTGGCCGCGGATCGGGGCTACGACGTGGTGGTGAACTATGCCGCCGACTCGACCGCCGCGCAAGATGTGGTCGGCGGTCTGACCAATGTGCGGGCCGTGGCGGTCGCCGGCGACGTGTCCGACGCGGACGACGTGACCCGCCTGTTCGACGCGGCCGCGTCGCTGGGCCCGCTGGCCGGGCTTGTCAACAACGCCGGCATCACCGGCAACACGCCGGGCCGGCTGGACGAGCACGATCCCGAGGTGGTGCGCCGCGTGCTCGACGTGAACGTGACCGGCGTGTTCCTGTGCGCCCGCGAGGCCGTGCGGCGGATGTCGACGCGGTACGGCGGGCAGGGCGGGGCGATCGTGAACGTCTCGTCGACCGCCGCGCACCGCGGGTCGCCGGGCGAGTGGGTGCCGTACGCGGCCAGCAAGGCGGCGGTCGAGACCATGACCCTCGGCCTGGCAAAGGAGGTCGCCGCCGAGGGCATCCGGGTGAACGCCGTCGCGCCGGGCCTGGTGCACACGGACCTGCACGCGGCGGCCGGCATGCCCGACCGTCCCGACCGCATCGCGCCCATGATCCCGATGCGGCGCGCGGGACAGCCGGACGAGATCGCCGAGGGGATCGTGTGGCTGCTCTCGCCGGCCGCGTCCTTCGTCACGGGCGCGGTCCTGCCGATCAGCGGCGGCTTCTGACCCGCACTAACCGCGCTCCAGCAGGGCCGCCGCCTCCAGCACCATCCAGCCGGACAGTTGCACCGAGAGATCCAGCTCGACGCGGCGGTGTGCCGGTGAGCGGGGCACGCGGGCCGGCTGCGACCACTCGGGCCCGAACAACGGGCCGGACCGGGCAAGGGCCCGGTTGCGCCACGCCGCCGCGGCCGAGCCGAGCACCAGCTCGCGCGCGACGCCGGCGGCCGGCGAGTCCAGGCGCAGCGCGGCCTGGGCCAGGTAGCGGGCGAGGATGCCGGCGAACAGGCCGCCGTCGCCGCCGCCCCGGCCGCGCAGGACCCTGTCGTCGTTGAGGTGCGCGGCCACGGCGTAGATCGTGCGCTCGGCACGCTCGACCCAGACGCCGGACGAGTCGCCCTCGGCCAGCTCAACGCACGCGCCGATGTAGACGCCCTGGCAGTAGGTGTAGGTGACCTTGACGATGTCCTTGATCGACCCGTCCTGCTCGACGTAGACGCCGTCCCACAGCAGGCCGGTGCGCGGGTCGACCAGGACCTGCGACATCCACTCGGTCATCGAGCGGGCCCGCTGGAGGTCGGCCTTCTCCCCACCGCGGTCCGCCCAACGCGTGAACAGGATCGCCGCCGGGCCGTTGGCCGGCACGTTCTTGAACATGTCCCTGCGCCGCCACCAGATGCCGCCGCCCCCGTGGTCGGTCCAGCCGGCGCGCAGCTGAGCGGCGATCCGGGTCATCGCCGTCCTGACCGGGACGTCCTCGCAGTCGTTCGCCCGCATCAGCGCGAGGCCCAGCCAGGCTACGTCGTCGTAGTAGTCGTTGGTCCACGAGCCGAAGTTGCGCAGGTGGATACCCCGGACCAGCTTGCTGATCGTGCCGGCGCGGGTGGCGTTCGGCTGGCGTTCCTGCGCGTCGACGAGGCAGTCCAACAGGTGCGCCTGCCACCAGTAGTTCCAGTGGCCGTGCAGGCGGTTGCCCACCGACTGCGGCCAGCCGGCGACGCCCAGCCTCGTGCCGGGCAGTGCCCACACGCGGCGCACGTGACGAGCGACGACGGCCCGTTCCGCCACCGCCGCCCTCGCACACCAGAGGGACGGCGAGTTCTCCGGCGGACTTTCCGCCGAGTCCAGGCGCTGCGTCACCTCTCCATCGTGCGTGCTGAATCGATTCCGATGACTCGGCCGGAAGAGTGATGTCACCGTCCTGTGTCACAGTTGGGGCTATGACCACGGCGCCTGTGACCTGTCCCCTGTGCGAAGCGACGTGTGGGTTGTCGGTCTCGGTCGAGGACGACCGGGTTACTACGGTGCGTGGCGACGACGCCGACGTGTTCTCGCGGGGCTACATCTGCCCGAAGGGCGCGTCGCTGGGCGCGCTGCACCACGACCCCGACCGGTTGCGGCGGCCGATGGTGCGGCGGGACGGCGAGCTCGTCGAGGTCGGCTGGGACGAGGCCTTCGCGGAGATCGACCGGAGGCTCCCCGCACTGATCGCCGAGCATGGGCGGGACGCGGTCGGGGTGTACGCCGGTAACCCGTCGGTGCACAACACGTCGACCTCGCTGTACGGGCCCGTGTTCTACAAGGCGCTGAACACCAGGAACTTCTACACGGCCAGCACCGTCGACCAGCTGCCGAAGCACTTCTCCGCCGGGCACATGTTCGGCCACGCGCTGACGATCCCGGTGCCGGACCTCGACCGGGTCGACCACCTGCTGATGCTCGGCGCGAACCCGCTCGTGTCCAACGGCAGCCTGATGACCGCGCCGGACGTGCGTGGCCGGCTCAGGAAGCTGCGCGAACGCGGCGGCAAGCTCGTCGTGGTCGACCCCAAGCGGTCCCGCACGGCCGAGCTGGCCGACGAGCACCACGCGATCCGGCCCGGCACGGACGCGTTGCTGCTGTTCGCACTCGTGCGGACGCTGTTCGCGGAGTCGCTGGTCGACCTGCGCGACCTGCCGGTCAACGGCGTCGACGAGGTCCGCGCGCTGGCCACGCCCTTCACGCCGGAGGCCGTCGCGGCCCACGCGGGCCTGTCCGCCGACACGATCCGCGGCATGGCCCGCGAGCTGGCGGCCGCCGAGCGGGCCGTCGTGTACGGCCGCATCGGCACGACCACGCAAACGTTTGGCACCCTCGCGAGCTGGCTGATCGACGTGCTCAACACCCTGACCGGCAACCTCGACCGCGAGGGTGGCGCCATGTTCCCGCTCGCCGCGGCGGGCCAGGCCAACGCACGGCCGGGGAAGAAGCGCCGCGAGTTCCGGACCGGCCGGTGGCACAGCCGGGTCCGCGGCCTGCCGGAGGTGATGGGCGAGCTGCCGGTGGCGACGCTCGCCGACGAGATCCTGACCCCGGGCGACGGCCAGATCCGCGCGCTGATCACCGTGTGCGGCAACCCGTGCCTGTCCACCCCGAACGCAGGGCGGCTGGCGGAGGCGCTGGGCCGGCTGGACTTCATGGTGTCGCTGGACGTCTACCTCAACGAGACCAGCCGCCACGCGGACGTGATCCTGCCGGGGCCGACACCCCTGGAACGCCCGCACTACGACCTGGCGCTGTACCAGCTTGCCGTCCGCAACGTCGCGAACTGGACGCCGGCCGTGCTGCCCACCGACGTGCCGCAGGAGTGGGAGACACTGCTGCGCCTGACCGGCGTCGTGATGGGCATGGGCGCGACGCCGGACCTAGCGGCGCTGGACGACTTCGTGGCCAACCAGATGGCGGAGCGCCACGGCGTCGAGGCCGGCGAGCGTCGAGGCCCGGAGCGGCTGGTCGACATCATGCTGCGTGGCGGCCCGTACGACCTGACGCTGGCCGACCTGGAGGCCGCGCCGCACGGTGTCGACCTCGGTGCGCTCGAGCCACGACTGCCCGACGTCCTGACGACGCCGTCCGGCCGCGTCGAGCTGGCGCCGGAAGCGATCACCGTGGACGTGCCGCGGCTGGTGGCGGCCCTGGACACGCCCGTGAACGGCGAGCTGCTGCTGATCGGCAGGCGACAGCTGTCGTCCAACAACTCGTGGATGCACAACCTCGAGCCGCTGGTCCGGGGCTCGAACCGGTGCACGGCACAGGTGCACCCGGACGACGCGGCCCGGCTCGGCCTGGTCGACGGCGCCACCGCGGTGGTCCGCTCGCGGGCCGGCAAGATCGAGGTGCCGGTCGAGATCACGGACACGATCCGGCCGGGCGTGGTGAGCATCCCGCACGGCTGGGGTCACGACGTGCAGGGCACCCGCACGGCGGTCGCACGTGCACATGCGGGTGTTAACACCAATGTGCTGGCCGACGACCTACTCCTTGACGCCCTCTCCGGCACGGCGGCGCTCAACGGCATCCCCGTCGAGATGGAGCGCGCCTGAATCGCGCCGAATCACCGCGAATCAGCTGATCACAGCCCGTCGACTGTATGCATGCTGTACATCGGATCGAGTGCTACACCTACGGCTGAGTAGTCTCACGTTCAGTCTTGACTTTTGTGTGGTAAAACTGATCTGATTCGCATCAGATCGAATCATCTCGGTCATCGCCGGTCCTGGATGACGGGAGGATTCGCATGGACACCTCGGGTGGTTTGGGACCGCCGCCGACCGGAAGGGAGCGGTTGGCGACGGAACTACGCAAGTTGCGCGACATCGCCGGAGTCTCCGGGCGAGAGCTCGCACACCGCATCGGCATCAGCCAGTCCAAGGTGTCCCGGATCGAGTCGGGCGCCGTCGTCCCGTCCCTTCCGGAGGTCACGGCTTGGGGAAAGGAGCTGGGCGTGTCCGTCGAGACCCAGGCGCGGCTCACGGGAATGACCGAGGCGGCATACAACGAGGTGCATCCGTGGGGGGCCGCGGTTCGTCTCGGCAACCTGCAGGAGGGGGTCCAGGAGCATGAGTCGACCGCGACACGGATAGCGGTGTTCCAGCCGTCGGTCGTGCCGGGTTTACTGCAGATCGCGGGATACGCGCAGCGTGTGATCGCACTGTTCCACCGGCAGTACAGCGAGACCGACCAGGCCGCCGAGATCGCGAGCAGGCTGGACCGGCAGCTCGCGCTCTACGACACGAACCGCCACTTCGACTTCCTCGTCACGGAGGCGGCGCTGCGTTGGCGGCCCGGGCCGGCGCAACTGCTGATCGCCCAGCTCGAGCGCATCATGTCGATCGGCTCGCTGGAGAACGTGTCGATAGGACTGATCCCGCTGAGCGCCCAGGCCACCACCCTCACCACACACGGGTTCGTGCTGTACGAGGGCGAGCACCAGGACTCGTGGGTCACCGTCGAAACCATTCACGCCGACATGAAGGTGGCCGCGCCGGAGCACGTCGAGATCTACCGCTCCCGCTGGTCCCTTCTCCGCAGGATGGCGTTGTTCGATGCAGATGCACAGGATTTCATGGGGGGGATTATCGATGACCTCCGCAGCGCGCCAGTCCAATAAGACAACCGCCGCTAATCTCTGGCCAGCAATCCGGCGAACGAGTCCCACCCGCGCCGGGTGAACAGCAACACAGGGCCGTCGGGATCCTTGGAGTTCCGCACTCCGACGATCTCCGTTCTGGTCACCTCCACGCAGTCACCGCCCTCGCTGAAGCTGCTCTTGGCGAAGGTGGCGTGCGTCCGAATCCAGCTCTCGAATTGGCCGTCCATGATGTCAATAAACACCGAAGGTGAGAGATGGCGAAAGAGGTAAGCTTTCTTTCTACCAAAACTGTCATGTTTCACCTGTACGGCCCGGTCGACACGACCATCGACGGTGTGCGGATCGGGCCGGACACCGAAAAGGAACGCCGGATGGTGGTGCCGCTCCTGCTGACCATCAGACGACCAGTGTCCTATCTGGAGCTGTCGGACTGGATGTGGGACGGCACGCCGGGGAGCGCACCGGACGACCTGGGCCGGTACATGGGTGAATTCCGCCTCCGGCTCACACGGCTGGGTCTCCGGGGCGCGCTGGTGAACCGCGACCGCGTGTGCCGCCTGAACGTGGACCCGGACCAGGTGGACCTGCACTGCCTGAGCACGCTGTTGACGGAGGTCGACCAGCTCGACGACGTGACGGCGGCGGCCCGGCTGCGTGCGGTCCTGGCGCTGTGCGAGGGGGAGCCGCTGGAAGGGCTGTCGGGTCACCGGATCGACAGCTGCCGGCAGATGCTGCTGGAGGAGCGACGGCGCGCGGAAATGACGCTGATCCGCGTGGACTTCCGCCTCGGCCGGGCGACCCACCGGGTGCCGGACCTGATGCGGTTGTTCCACGACCGACCGGAGGACACGACGGTCGCGACGCTGACGATGCAGGCACTCGCCAAGGCGGGCCGGCAGGCGGAGGCGCTGGGGGTGTACCGGCGGTGCTGCGAGCGGGTGGTCGAGCTGGGGATGAAGGTGCCGCCTCAGATGGCGGACCTGCACGGCCGCATCCTCCGCGACGAGCCGGCGGACCGGGAGCTGGAAACACACCGCTGACCTTGGGGGCCGGCCTTGCTGGGGGTAGGGCCGGCTCCCAGTCCCTCGCCTACCAGGCGGTGTCGAGGTTCGCGTGTTCGCGGATCCAGGCGTGCATGACGATGCCCGCCGCCACGCCCGCGTTGATCGAGCGGGTCGAGCCGAACTGGGCGATCGACACCACCTGTGTCGCCTGCTTGCGGGCGTCCTCCGTCAGGCCGGGGCCCTCCTGTCCGAAGACCAGCACGCACCGGCGCGGCAGCGAGACCGTCTCGATGCGAGACGCACCGGGTGTGTTGTCCACCGCGACCACCGCCAGTCCCGAGACCGTCGCGAAGTCCAGCAGGGACGCCATGTCCGGGTGGTGCCGCACGTGCTGGTACCGGTCCGTCACCATCGCGCCCCTGCGGTTCCAGCGGCGGCGGCCGACGATGTGGACGGCCTGCGCGGCGAAGGCGTTGGCCGTCCGCACCACCGTGCCGATGTTATGGTCGTGCTGGAAGTTCTCGATCGCGACGTGGAACTCGTGCCGCCGGGTGTCCAGGTCGGCCACCACCGCGTCGCGGCGCCAGTAGCGGTAGGCGTCGACCACGTTGCGGCGGTCACCCTCCGCCAGCAGCACCGGGTCGTAGCGGTCGTCCGTCGGCCGCTCGCCCTCCCATGGGCCTACACCGACGGGCTCGCCGAACTCCCACTCGGTTGGACCGGGCTCCTCGGCCACCGCTTCCACACTCCCACGTACGACGCGACCACGACCGCGACCGCCCCGGCGCCCACCACCGGCAGCAGTGCCCGCGGGATGATCTCGCCATAGATGTAGTACTCGTTGAAACCGCCTGGTAGCGGGCCCAGCCCCTGCATGCCGCGGAACCAGTTTTCCAGAGCCGTCAGCGGGCACTGGATCGGCGTCACGTTGACGATCACACCCCACGCGGCGAAGAACACGTGCACGAAAATCGCCCTGTGCCAACGCCAGGCCAGGAACCCCCCTAGGCCGATGTACAGCAGCGCGATGAAGTGCACAACCACCGTGACGTCGGCCAATAACCACGCCATACCGCCAAGCTAACCGAAATCCCACCCCAGCGCCGTTGGGTTTGGTGGCGGTTGGATACCGATCAGCTGAGAGGCGTGACCTGGTCGAACGCCCTCACGAGCACGGGTGCCGCGTATCTTCCTGGTCAGCTCACAGACCGAGGTCGTCCTTGCTCAGCAGGTAACGGTACGGGAGCCCCCTGGCCTCGATGGCCTCGCGGGCGCCGGTGTCCCGGTCCACGACCGTCGCGACGCCGATCACCCGCGCGCCGGCCTCGGTCAGCGCGTCGACCGCCTTGAGCACGCTGCCACCGGTGGTGGACGTGTCCTCGACGGCGAGCACCGGCTGTCCGGCGACCTCGATGCCCTCGATCAGCCGCTGCATGCCGTGCGACTTGGTCTCCTTGCGGACGACGAACACGTCGAGCACCTCGCCGGCGGCCGCGGCCGCGTGCATCATCGCGCACGCCACGGGGTCGGCGCCGAGGGTGAGGCCGCCGGCCGCCACGTAGTCCCAGTCGGCGGTGAGCTGGCGGAGCAGCCGGCCGATCAACGGCGCCGCCGCGTGGTGGAGGGTGGCGCGGCGGAGGTCGACGTAGTAGTCGGCCTCCTTGCCGGACGCCAGCGTGACACGTCCGTGGACGACGGCGAGTTCGGTGATCAGGCGGGCTAGCTCGCCCTTCGCGGAGAGGTCAAGGGTGCGCACAGGTCCACACCTTCTCACATTCGACGGGCGGGATGAGGACAGCGGCTCCCCCGACGAGCCACCGGATCATCCGAAGCCGCGGCTGTCCTGCTTGAGGGCGGTGTCCACGGTGAGCGCGGACGCGACGACCATGCTGGCGAGCGGGTCCTGCAGCTGCCGGTGGATCTGCACGACGTAGTTGTCCGCCGTGGTGAACATGGTCTTCGCGAAGCCCTCCCAGGTCTTCGTGATGCGGGCGATCTCGGCGCCGGTGTGGTCGACGACCGCGAAGTTCCACGCGCGCCAGTTCTCGGCCTGGATGCCGCCGATCTGCTGGCCGCCCACCATGTACGAGAAGCGGATCTTGCCGATCATGTTGTCCTGCTGGATCTGGCCGATCTCCTGGCCGTCGGGTCGCTGCACGATCACCCGGGACTTGACCAGCTTCGCCGGCCGGGTCAGGTACAGCACCGGCTGGTGGTTGACGTCCCGCACCTCGAGGCGGTGCGTCATGAACTGGTCCCAGCTGCTGAGGAACCGCACGGCCTTCTTGAGCGCGCTCTGGCCGATCTCGGCGACCGACCCGAGCTGGCGGCCGTTCTGGTCGAAGACCCCGTACTCGTTGGCCATCTCGATGAGCTTGACCTTCTGGTTGACGACGAGCACGGGCTCGGTGAACAGCGTCCCGCCGCCGTAGCCGACCTGCCCGACGCCGGCGCGCCGCGTCTGTTCCTTGACCTTGTCCGGCGTCGGTCCACTGCCGACCTGGACCTCCCACGCGCTCGCGTCGCTGCGCGGTTGCTGCTGCTGTGTGTGCTGGGTCCACTGCTGTCCGTCCCACCAACGGAGCATCGTGGAGCCGGGCTGTTCGGGGTACCACCCGGGTGGCTGTGTCATGCCGGTCAGCTTCGCACTTCGCAGGTCAGAGCGCAGCCGATGTCCGATAATTCAGGGTTCGCACCGTACTCAGGTGCGGTCCCGGCCACTGGCGACGCGTGCCTCCACGCGGCGCAACAGCCCGCGGGGCAGCAGTCGCGGCACGGTGGTGATGGCCTTGTACGCGAACCCGGGAACCGAGCGTGGCCGCCCGCGCCGCAGGTCACGCAGGCAGTCCGCGACCACGCGGTCGGCGTTGAGCCACAGCGCGTCGGGCAGCGCGGACATGTCGTCGCCGGCCCGGTCGTGGAACTCGGTCCTCGTGAACCCGGGGACCAGCGCGATGACCCGTACCCCCGTGCCGGCGAGGTTCGCCGCCATGCCCTCGGAGAACGTGGTCACCCAGGCCTTCGACGCCGCGTAGGTCGGGCCGGTGCCGGGGAAGAAGCCCGCGACGCTCGACACGTTCACGACGGCGCCGAAGCGGCGTTCGAGCATGCCCGGCAGCGCCGCCCTGGTGAGCCGCAGGACGGTGGTGACGTTGAGGTCCAGCTGTGCCTGCAGCAGGTCGATGTCGCTCGACGCGAACGCGCCGCGGGTGCCGAAGCCGGCGTTGTTGACCAGCAGGTCGACCGGGTGCTCCGCGTCGGCCAGCCGGTCCTCGACCCGCCTGCGGGCCCGCGCGGTGGACAGGTCCGCGGTCATCGGCGTGACCGTGACGCCGTGCCGGTCGGACAGCTCGGTCGCGGCCTCCTTCAGGCGCTCCCTGGTCCGGGCGACGATCACCAGGTCGTACCCCTCGGCGGCGAGCTTCCTGGCGAACGCGGCGCCTATTCCGGCCGTTGCTCCCGTGACGAGTGCGGTTGGCATGTTGCCAACCTAGCGTCCCGCCGCCACGAATTTTCGGGTGCGGGTCGCGACCTGGCCCTAGTCCTGGCGTTCGCCGTGTCTGCCGGTCGGCCGCTCGGACTCGCCGACGGGGTCGATCTCGGCGTCGAAGGGATCGATCACGTCCGCGATCTCGCCGATGCCCCGCAGCAGCCGCTCCAGCCGGGACGGCGACGCGTGCGGTGCGACGCTCGCCAGCACCCAGCCGGCCTCGATCCACGCGACCGGGATGTCCGCGCCGATCTCCTCGGTGGCGTCCACCAGGTCCGGCGTGATCAGGCCGCGCGCCGCGGAGATGTCGGAGACGAACGCGTACCGCTGGCCGACCGGACCGAGCAGCTCGGGCATGGTGTCCCGCTGGAACGGCGCGCTCGGCAGCCACAGCTCGATGGTCGCGGGATGCACCCGGCGGCACTGCACCGCCGTGATCACCGTGGTGATCCGGCCGTTCGTCTCGAGGTCGAACACGTACACCTTGCGCCGGCCGTCCGCGGTGAACGTCGACCCGGCGACCGCGTCACGTGCCACCCCGCCGCCGTGGAACGCGATCGCACCGCCCTCCCACTGCGCGGGCAGCAGGTGGTCGGTGTCGGCGTACGCCCAGCCGCGCAGCGCGGCCCAGTGCCGGCGTTCCCTGTTTCGCGAGGTCAGGCGGGCGCGGTCACGCAGCAACAAGCCGGCGCCGGCCAGCCCGGCGACGATCGCCACGACGAACCACACCCATGCCGGTATGCCCACGCCGCACAGCGTAGTCATCGCGACGTCAGAGCGAAGATCACCGCCCCCGTGTCACCCGTTGTGGCGGACACTTGTGCCGTAGTCCTATAGTGCTAGTTAGCTAGATAAATGGAGGTGAATCTTGATCGAGTTCTTCCTGGACGCCAAGTCGGGCCTGTCGCCGTACCAGCAGCTCGTCCAGCAGGTCCGGCATGCCCTGCGGCTCGGGCTGCTCAACGAGGGCGACCAGCTCCCGAAGGTGAAGGACGTGGTGGCGAGCCTCGCCATCAACCCGAACACCGTGCTGAAGGCCTACCGCGAGCTGGAGCACGACGGGCTCGTCGGCGCTCGGCCGGGAGTCGGGACGTTCGTGACCGCGACCCTCAACGGCGGCTCGTTCGCCGCCATCGGCCCGCTGCGGCAGGAGCTGCGGCGCTGGCTCACGAAGGCGCGCAAGGCCGGCCTCGACGAGGAGAGCATCGAGGCCCTGCTGATGTCCACGTTTCGCGACTCCACAAGAGAGGAAATAGCGTGACCGTCCTGCGTGCCCAGGGGCTGGGCAAGAAGTACAAGCGCAAATGGGCGTTGACGGACTGCACGCTCGAGATCGAGCCCGGGCACGTCACCGGGCTCGTCGGTCCCAACGGCGCCGGCAAGTCGACGCTGCTGAACATCGCGTCCGGCATGCTCGAGCCGAGCGCCGGCACGATCGAGGTGTGCGGCGGCGTGCCCGGCAGCGGTCCGGAGCAACTGGCCAAGGTCGGCTACGTCGCACAGAACACGCCGGTCTACGCGAGCCTGTCCATCGAGGACCACCTGCGGCTCGGCGCGCACCTCAACCCGAACTGGGACGCCGCGCTCGCCACCGGGCGGATCGAGCGGCTCGGGCTGGATCCCAGGCAGCACGCCGGCAAGCTGTCCGGTGGCCAGCGTGCCCAGCTGGCACTCACGATGGGGATCGCCAAGCGGCCCGAGCTGCTGCTGCTCGACGAGCCGGTCGCCGCGCTGGACCCGCTCGCGCGCCGGGAGTTCCTGTCCGACCTCATGGCGGCGGTGGCCGAGGACGGGCTGTCCGTCGTGCTGTCCTCCCACCTGGTCAACGACCTCGAACGGGTCTGTGACCAGCTGATCGTGCTGGTGGACTCGCAGGTGCGGATCGCGGGTGACATCGAGGAGCTGATCGCCACGCACCACCGGCTGACCGGTCCCCGCCGCGACCTCGACACGCTGCCGTCGAACCAGCACGTCATCTCGGCGAAGCACACCGACCGGCAGACCACCGTGCTGGTCCGCACCGAGGCGCCGATCCTCGACCCCGCCTGGACGGTCGCCCAGCTCAACCTGGAGGACGTCGTCCTCGAGTACATGAGCAACCCGGCCACCGTCCGTCCCGCCCTGGAGGTGCTCCGATGACCTGGTTGACCTGGCGCCAGTTCCGCGTCCCCGCGGTGTCGGTGTTCGCGGGCCTGGCCGTGATCGGCGTGGTACTCGCGATCACCGGCCCCGACCTGGTCGGCAGGACGGACTTCTCCGACTCGGACTTCCTCTACAGCGCGACCATCCTCCTGATGTACCTGCTGCCGGCGGTCATCGGCGTGTTCTGGGGCGTGCCCATGATCACGCGCGAGCTGGAGACCGGCACGCACAGCCTGATCTGGAACCAGACCATCACCCGCGGCCGGTGGCTCGCGACCAAGCTCGGCGTCGGCGTGCTGGCCGGCATGGTGGCGTCCGGGCTGCTGAGCCTGGCGGTCACCTGGTGGGCGAGCCCCATCGACGCGCTGGCGAACCAGCAGACGGAACGGGGGATGCTGAACTGGTTGTCGCCGGTGGTGTTCTCCGCCCGCGGCATCGCGCCGATCGGCTACGCGGCGTTCGCGTTCGTCCTCGGCGTCGCGGTCGGGATGCTGCTGCGCCGCACCGTGCTCGCCATGGGCGTCACCCTTCTCGCCCTCGTCGGCGTGTTCCTGGCGGTCCCGTTCCTGGTTCGCCCGTACCTCCTGCCCCCGCTGGAACAGACGGTCGCGATCGAGAGCGACTCGATCCTGGGGGCGCACGGGGACAACACGGGCCTGGTCGAAGCGATCATCGTGCGCGAGCCGACCGGCGCCTGGGTGCTGGCCGACGAGACCGTGGACCCGGCGGGCAACGTGGTCACCCCGCTGCCCGACTTCGTACAGAACTGCATGCCGACACCGGGTCGCAACCCGCAGAACGCCCAGCCCGGCCCGCCGGAACCGGGAGACATGCGGGCGTGCCTCGCCAAGCTGGGCGAACGCGGTTACCACCAGCGGATCACCTACCAGCCCGGCTACCGCTTCTGGCCGCTGCAGTGGCTCGAGCTCGCCATCTACCTCGCGTTCTCCGCGCTGCTCACCTGGCTCTGCTTCCGGCGACTCCGCCACCTTTCCTGAGATTCCACAGGGGGAATCATGCGTGCTCTCGCGGTTGCCACCGCACTGACCGCCGCCGTCCTGACCGCCGCGCCCGCCGCCGCGGACACGACCGCGCCGTACCTACCCGTCCCGACCGGGCACCAGCCGGTCGGCGTCACCTCGCTCTGGCTGAAGGACACCTCCCGGCCCGACCCGTGGGTGCCGGCCGTGCCCTACCGGGAGCTGATGGTCTCGGTCTTCTACCCGACGAACTCGGCCAACGGGCCGAAGAAGCAGTACATGACACCGAGGGAGTCGGAGCTGAACCTCGCGCGGCAGAACATCCCCGGCCTGCCGCTCGACGTCTTCAGCACGGTCCGGACGAACGCCGTCGTCGACGCGAGACCGGTCGGCCGGCCGCACAGCCTGCCGCTGGTGGTGCTCTCTCCCGGCTGGACCCAACCTCGCGCCACGCTCACCACCTGGGCCGAGGACCTGGCGAGCCACGGGTACGCCGTGGCGGTGATCGACCACACCTACGAGAACCGCGCCCAGACCTTCCCGGACGGCCACGTCACCGAGTGCGCCGCCTGCGCGTTCGACGACGACGAGGCCACGTTCTGGCCGAAGTTCTACGCGGTCCGGACCGCGGACACGTCGTTCGTGCTCGACGAGCTGCTCAGCCGGCATTCGAAGTGGCGCGGCGGCTCGCTCATCGACCCGTCACGGATCGGCATGACCGGCCACTCCGCCGGTGGCGCGGAGACCACGCACGCGATGCTCGCCGACCCCCGGATCCGCGCCGGGGCCGACGTCGACGGTTCCCAGCACGTCACGCTGCCCGCCGCCGGGCTGTCCAGGCCGTTCATGTTCATGGGCAGCATGGACGAGTACGTCCCGGGTCAGATGGGTCCCTACGACGACTGGGAGACGGACTGGCAGCACCTGTACGGGTGGAAGCGCTGGATCATGGTGTCGGGCACGGCGCACGCGTCGTTCGGCGACCTCGGCCCGCTCGCCGCACAGCTGGGCGTCGACATCGGCAACTCCATCGACGCGTTCCGCGCCGTCGACATCACCCGGGCCTATCTCAGGGCCTTCTTCGACCAGAACCTGCGTTGCCAGCACCAGCCCCTGATGGCCGCACCGTCGCCGTCCTACCCGGAAGTGACCTTCATCGGATGAGGAAGACAACGACCATCGGCGGCATCGTGGCCGCCGCACTGACCCTCGCCATGGGGACGGCGCCCGCCTCGGCGGACTCCGCGCTCGCGCTGGCCAGGCCGACCGGCGACCGGCCGGTGGGCACCACGTCCCTGTACTTCAAGGACACCTCGCGGCCGGACCCGTGGGTGCCGACAGTGCCCTACCGGGAGCTGATGGCCTCCCTCTTCTACCCGACCGCCTCTTCCGACGGACCGAAGAAGCAGTTCATGTCGGAGGCGGAGGCAGCGGCCCTGTTCGAGGAGGCCGGTCTCACCGACATCGACCCGACCGTGATGACGACCGTCAGGACCGACGCCGTGGTCGACGCACGACCGGTCGGGCACCACCTGCCCGTCGTCGTCCTGTCACCCGGCTTCAAGCGGTCGCGTGCCGAGCTGACCTCGCTGTCCGAGGACCTGGCGAGCCACGGTTACGTGGTCGTGCTGGTCGACCACACCTACGAGAACGTGGCCACCACGTTCCCGGACGGCCGCGTCACCGGGTGCGAGGCCTGCGGCAGCTACAACCTGGCCTTCTGGCGGAAGCTGACGCAGGGCCGGGCCGCGGACGTGTCGTTCGTGCTCGACGAGCTGACGCACTCGAGGTGGGCCAGGCTCATCGACCCGCACCGAATCGGCATGGCGGGCCACTCGGTCGGTGGCTCGAGCACCATCACCACGATGGTGGCCGACCCGCGGGTCAGGGCGGGGATCGACATCGACGGCACCACGGACGTTCCGCTGGCCGCGCCCGGGCTGTCCCGGCCGTTCATGTTCATGGGCCGGCAGAACCTGTACACCCCCGGCACCGGGGTCGAGTCCGACAGCTGGGACCGCGACTGGCAGCGGCTGACCGGCTGGAAACGCTGGCTCACCGTGGCCGGCGTGGTGCATTCGTCGTTCACCGACCTCGGGTTGGTGGGTGAACAGCTCGGCCTCGACTTCGGCGCGCCCACGCCGGCGGCCCGCGGCCAGGCCATCACGGCGGCGTACGTCCGGGCGTTCTTCGACCAGCACCTGCGGGGCAGGCCGGCGCCGCTGATGTCGCGGCCGTCCGCCGACTACCCGGAGGTCATGTTCGCGCGGGCCTCGACGCCGCCCGATTGTCCGGAGGTCACGGGCCGCCGGTGAGCGGGCCGCCGGCTTCTGGACCGAGCGGCGCGGCGAGGGAGGTCGTCGGTTACCGGCCCGAACCGTCGGGCGGAGCGGGGCAGGGCCAGCACCGGGGGTAAACGAAAGCGGCGCCACTCCACAGGGGGAGGGCGCCGCTTTCGTTTGTGCCATCTTCGAGTCGCGGTTTCGGGATGTGCACGAAACCGCAACTCGGGGTGTGTGCACGCGGGACTCGCTGTGTTTGAACGCGGGACTCGCGGGGTTATAGGGCGCGGCCGACTATCAGGGCCGAGTTGTCCGGGAGTACGTCTACGCGGACCGTGTCGCCGTCGCCGATCTCGCCCGACAGGAGGGCCTTGGCCAGTTGGTCGCCGATGGCCGAGGAGACCAGCCTGCGCAGTGGGCGGGCGCCGTACAGCGGGTCGAACCCGTTGAGTGCCAGCCATTCGCGGGCTCCGGGGCGCACGTCGAGCGTGAGCCGGCGGGCGGCGAGGCGGCGGCCAAGGGCGCCGATCTGGATGTCGACGATCTGGGTCAGCTCCTCGGTCGCCAGCGCGTGGAACACCACCACGTCGTCGAGCCGGTTGAGGAACTCCGGCTTGAAGTGGCGCTGCACCACCGAGAGCACGGCGTCCTTGCGACCCTGCTCGTCGAGGTTCACGTCGGCGATGGCCTGCGAGCCGAGGTTCGACGTCAGCACCAGGATCGTGTTGCGGAAGTCGACCGTGCGGCCCTGGCCGTCGGTCAGCCTGCCGTCGTCGAGAACCTGCAGCAGCACGTCGAACACGTCCGGGTGCGCCTTCTCGACCTCGTCCAGCAGCACCACCGTGTACGGGCGCCGCCGCACGGACTCGGTCAGCTGGCCGCCCTGGTCGTAGCCGACGTACCCGGGCGGGGCGCCGACCAGCCGCGCGACCGAGTGCTTCTCCGAGTACTCGGACATGTCGATGCGGACCATGGCCCGCTCGTCGTCGAACAGGAACTCGGCGAGCGCCTTGGCCAGCTCGGTCTTGCCGACGCCGGTCGGGCCGAGGAACAGGAACGAGCCGGTCGGGCGGTCCGGGTCGGCGACGCCGGCACGAGCCCGGCGGACCGCGTCGGACACCGCACGCACGGCCTCTTCCTGGCCGACGACCCGCTGGGCAAGCGCGTCCTCCATGCGCAGCAGCTTGGCGGTCTCACCCTCCAGCAGCCGGCCGGCCGGGATGCCGGTCCACGCCGAGACCACGTCGGCGACGTCGTCGGGGCCGACCTCCTCCTTGAGCATGGCCTTCTCCTCGGCCCGCTCGGCGGTGGCGGTGGCGGTCTCCAGGTCCTTCTCCAGCGCCGGAATACGGCCGTACCGCAGCTCGGCGGCCCGGCCCAGGTCGCCGTCGCGCTCGGCCCGCTCCGACTCGCCCCGCAGCTGTTCCAGCTGCTCCTTGAGGTCGCGGACGTTCTCGATGACGCCCTTCTCGTTCTGCCAGCGGGCGGTCAGCGCGGTGAGCGCCTCCTGCTTCTCGGCCAGCTCGGCACGCAGGGCGGCGAGCCGCTGCTTCGACGCGGGGTCGTCCTCCTTCTCGAGCGCCATCTCCTCGATCTCCAGGCGCCGGACGGCCCGCTCGACCTCGTCGATCTCGACGGGCCGGGAGTCGATCTCCATGCGCAGCCGGGACGCGGCCTCGTCGACCAGGTCGATGGCCTTGTCCGGCAGGAAGCGCGCGGTGATGTACCGGTCGGAGAGCGTGGACGCGGCGACCAGCGAGGAGTCGGTGATCCGCACACCGTGGTGCACCTCGTACCGCTCCTTGAGGCCGCGCAGGATCGCGACGGTGTCCTCGACGGACGGCTCGCCGACCAGCACCTGCTGGAACCGGCGCTCCAGCGCGGCGTCCTTCTCGATGTGCTGGCGGTACTCGTCGAGCGTGGTGGCGCCGACCATCCGCAGCTCACCGCGGGCCAGCATCGGCTTGATCATGTTGCCGGCGTCCATCGCGCCCTCGCCTGTCGCGCCCGCACCGACGATGGTGTGCAGCTCGTCGATGAACGTGATGACCTGGCCGGCCGACTCGGTGATCTCCTTGAGGACCGCCTTGAGCCGCTCCTCGAACTCGCCGCGGAACTTGGCGCCGGCGACCATCGCGCCGAGGTCGAGCGCGACCACGCGCTTGCCGAGCAGGGACTGCGGCACGTCGCCGGCCACGATCCGCTGCGCTAGCCCCTCGACGATGGCGGTCTTGCCGACGCCGGGCTCGCCGATGAGGACCGGGTTGTTCTTGGTCCGCCGGGACAGCACCTGCACGACCCGGCGGATCTCCGCGTCGCGGCCGATGACGGGGTCGAGCTCGCCCTTGCGGGCCCGCTCGGTCAGGTCGAGGCCGTACTTCTCCAGTGCCTTGTAGGTCGACTCCGGGTCCGGGCTCGTGACCCGGGCCGAGCCGCGGACCTTGGCGAAGGCCTCGCGCAGCGCGTCCGGCGTCGCGCCGTGACGGTTCAGCAGCTGGGCGACGGGGCCGCCGGCGGCGGCGAGGCCGACCAGGAGGTGCTCGGTGGAGACGAACTCGTCACCCATCTCGGTGGCGAGCTTCTGGGCGTGCGTGACCGAGCGCAGGGCGTCGGTGTCGAGCTGCGGCGCCGACACGGTCGACCCGGTCGCCGACGGCAGGGAGTTGGCGAGCTGGTCGAGCTCCTTGCGGACGACGTTCGGGTCGGCCCCGACGGCCGACAGCAGGGGCGCGGTCAGTCCGTCGCCCTGCGCGAGCAGCGCGCCGAGCAGGTGCACCGCCTTGACGTCCGGGTTGCCGGCCACGGTCGCGGCCTGCGCGGCGGCCGAGATGGCCTGCTGTGTCTTCGTCGTCGGGTTGAAGGCGTCCATGGGTCCCCTCGTGTGCGTGCTCGTACTCACTATGCACAACGTCAGCAAAGTTGAGTGTGTTCCGCTCAAGTCCGACTTCGTCTTGGACTAGCGCAAGGTCACGATGCTCGGGTTCGCTCTCACCCACATGTCCTAGCAGGGTTGTCCACAGCAGGCACCTGGTTGTCCACAATCCCCAGGTGCCTATCCACAGGCTGTGTGCAAGATGCGTTCTGACAGCGTTCTGTCAGAACGATCAACGAAAGTGCTACCGCCGATCGAGTGAATGGTCAGCCCAGTAGTGAGTGACCGGCGGTCTGGCGAGCACGCACACCGAAGTAGTCGGCGCCCTTGCGCTTCATGTCGTCCGTGCCCCAGTCGCGTTCGCGGGGGACGGGTTCCAGGCGCGGGATGTGCTTGCGGCAGTGCACGTAAGTCTCCTCCACGTGCACGACCACCCAGCGTTCGGGGGTGCGGCCACGGTCCTGCGCCTTGGGCAGCGCGGGGTGCTCGGCACGCAGCTCGCGGTCGTCGATGATGCTCGCCCGGCCGTTGACGTGCAGGCCGATCAGGTCCCGTACGAAGTCGATCATCAGGACGGCGACGTGCGGGTTCTCGCTGATGTTGCCGAGGCTCGCGAGGACGCCGTTGCCGCGGTACTCCGGGTAGGCGATCCGCTTCGGGTCGAGGACGTGCAGGAAGCCGGGCGGCCCGGCACGAAAGCTGGAGTCGCACTCGCCTCCGGCGTCCGCGGTGCTGATGAAGGCCATCTCCATGCGCTCGACGAACTCGGCCATCTCCGGGTTGAGGTGGTCGAGCACCTGGTCGCGGTAGAAACGCTCGGCCCGCTCGGCGGTGCCGTAGGTCTGCTGGAGGAGACGCTCGCCGTCACAGCCAGGAAGGGTGGAGACTCCGCCGAACGGGTGAAATTCGATGGTCGGCGGGTCTACTGCGGGTATGTGTGCAGGGGCAGCGGGCTGCGGTGCGGGTTCGGCGGATGGTTCGGCGAACTCGAGGCTGTGCAGGGCCGCGTCGGCTACACCGGTGGGAGTCACCAGATCAGGACGCACGTCGGACACGTTTTCATAACGGCGAGGTGAATGCGAGACCCGCCCCCGGCCTGTCGCCGAACGGGTCGCCCGATCGTCCGAAGGGGACGACTTTGCGTAGTGGTCCCTCACACGAAAGTGTCAGGAGGGCGGACAACCGGGGAGTTTCCGTCTAGGGTCCTGGTGTCGGGGACGGACGACGACCACGGTGGCGGGGCGTCTTCCCCGTACGCCGAGAGGTGGACTGTGTCCCGACCATGACAGCCAACGCCGTTGTGAGCCCATTACCGAGCCAGGACGGTCCTGCGACGACCGAGGGTCCCGTAGCGACCATGGTGCGCCTGGTACGCGAGAGCTTCGCGGTCGCGGAGCCGTACGCCGACAAGGTGGCCGAGCTTTTCTACGCCACCTTGTTCAGCATCGCGCCCGTGACCCGCGAGATGTTTCCCGTGAACATGGAGGTTCAGCGTTCGCGTCTGTTACGTGCCCTCGTCCACATCGTGCAGATGGTGGATCGCCCGGACGACCTCATGCCGTTCCTGCGGCAGCTCGGGCGTGACCACCGCAAGTTCGGCGTGATCACCGAGCACTACGAGGCCGTGGGGATGGCCCTGCTGTCGTCCGTCAAGGCCTACGCCCGTCCCGCGTGGACCGAGGACGTCGAGCGCGCGTGGGCGGAGGCCTACACGATCATGGCGCGGGCCATGCTGGAGGCGGCCAACTCCGAGAACGGCCCCTCGTGGTGGAACGGCATGGTCGTGGAGCGGCACCGCCTGGCCAGGGACCTCGCCGTGGTCCGGGTCCAACCGGACTACGCGGTGCCCTACCAGCCGGGCCAGTACGTGAGCGTCGAGGTGCCCCAACGCCCGCGCATGTGGCGTTACTTCACCCCGGCGACGGCCCCCCGCGAGGACGGCCTGCTGGAGTTCCACATCCGCACCGTCGACGGCGGCTGGGTGTCACGGGCGGTGGTGGGCCACGGGGAGATCGGCGACGTGTGGCGAATCGGGCCGCCGATGGGACGCCTGGCGGTGAACAGGGAGTCCGGCCGCGACATCCTGATGGTCGCCGGCGGCACCGGCGTGGCCCCGATGCGCGCGATCATCGACCACCTGTCCCAGTGGGGCGAGAACCCGAACGTCACGCTGTTCTTCGGCGGCCGCACCCGGGCCGACCTGTACGACCTGGAGAACCTCCAGGCGATGGCGGCGAGCAACCCGTGGCTGCGGGTCGTGCCGGTCCTGGAGGCGGAGGCACGGCCCAACATGGAACAGGGCACCCTGGCCGACGCGGTGACCCGCTATGGGGCGTGGGCGGATCACGACGTCCTGGTCTCGGGCTCACCGGGCATGGTCAGGTCGACGGTGTCGAGGATGCTGGTGGCGGGCACGGCCCTGGACCGCATCGTCTACGACCCGTTCACAGTGGACTGACCACTCGCTCCATACACACCAGCCGGTCCCGCTCGTCCCACGGCTCCACGACTGCGAAGCCGAACCGCTCGTAGAGTGCGACGGCCCCGGCACGCCAGTCCCACACCGAGAGCCGCACCGTGCATCGGCCGGCATGCGCGAGGGCGGCGCGGAGCAGGCTGGTGGCGACGCCCCGGCCTCGGCACGCGGGGTCCGTCCACAGTCGCTTGATCTCCACTCGACCACCGACCGCGGCCGTGACCACCACACAGCCGACGGCGGTGTGGTCGTCGAGTGCCACCAGGACAGCGTCCCGGGCGAACGCGGCCCGCGGATCCAGGACCTCTGCCCGGTACCGGGCCGGCAGCTCGTGCACGCCGGTGACGACGTTGCCCTTCTCGGCCTCGGTCCGCAGGTGGTAGGCGGCCAGCAACCCGGCCAACCCGTCCTGGTCCGACCAGCGAACGACCCGCGAACTGGAGCTGATGAGGCACCTCCTCACGGAGCCCTGCGTCCACATGCGAAAGCGAGCCCCCACCGGCGCCGTCCCGGATGGACCGGCGCGGTGTCGGGGCTCGCTTTGCTATCTCTTGCGGGGTTTCCAGACCACCAGGGCCGTCTGCCGGGAGATCGGCACCAGCTCGTTCCGATAGGACCGGTGGATGGCCGCCGCGGCCTGTTCCGCCGCGGCATGGACCGCGGCCAGTTCTTCCGTCAGTTCGACAAGGCGCTCGCGCAGCGCGTCGACCTCACGTTCCAGTTCGATGATGCGTTTGATCCCCGCGAGGTTGACGCCCTGTTCCTGGGAGAGCCGCTGGACCTCGCGCAGGAGGGCGATGTCCCGCATCGAGTACCGGCGGCCACCGCCCGAGGTCCGGCCCGGGGACACCAGGCCCATGCGGTCGTAGCCGCGCAGGGTCTGGGCGTGCAGGCCGGACAGCTCGGCCGCCACCGAGATGACGAAGACCGGTGTGTCCTCGTCGGCCCCCGGGGGGAACGGAACGCCCTTCATCGCCTAGCTCCGTTTCTCCAGCATCGCGGTCAGCTCGGGCCGGGGGTCCTGTCCGCCGGTCGCGGCGGCGTACGCCTCCAGCGCGGCCTTCGCGGAGTCGTCGAGCTTGGCCGGGACCGCCACCTGCAGTGTCACCAGCAGGTCACCGGTCTGGCCGTCGCGACGGACGATTCCCTTGCCACGCACGCGAAGTACCCGCCCGCTGGACGTGCCCTGCGGCACGCGCAACGTCACCTTGCCGTCCAGCGTCGGCACCTCGAGTGTGGTGCCGAGCGCCAGCTCGGAGAAGGTCACGGGCACCTTCAGTGTCAGATCGTTGCCCGATCGGCCGAACACCGCGTGCGGGGTCACGTGCACGCGGACGTACAGGTCGCCGGCGTGGCCACCACCGTTGCCCGGCTCACCCTGGCCGGCCAGCCGGATCCGTTGGTCGTCGTCGACGCCCGCGGGGATCCGGACGGTCAGGGTCCGGGACTTCGTGCTCACCCCGTCGCCGCCGCACTCCGGACACGGGTCGTCGACGATCCGGCCCGTCCCACGGCAGTCGCGGCACGGCTCGCTGAACGCGAACGCGCCCTGCGAGCGGCTGACCAGACCGGCGCCCGCACACGTGGGACACGTGCGGGGCGTGGTGCCCGGCTTGGCGCCGGAACCCTTGCAGGTGTCGCAGGTGCTCGGGCTGGAAAGGCGCAACGGGACGGTCGCGCCCTTCACCGCCTCCACGAAGTCGATGCGGACCTCGGTCTCCACGTCGGCGCCCCGCCGCGGCCGGTTGGCCGCCGTCTGGGCGCTGCCGCGGCGACCGAACAGGTTGCCGAGCAGGTCGCTGATCCCGCCAC
This sequence comes from Actinophytocola sp., assembly GCF_035634895.1. Lineage (GTDB taxonomy): Bacteria > Actinomycetota > Actinomycetes > Mycobacteriales > Pseudonocardiaceae > Actinophytocola. The sequence goes on from NZ_DASQCC010000100.1 coordinate 63,659, forward strand.
CGGCGGCGGCGCCGCCGGGCTGCTGCTGCCCGGCGAACAGGTCGCTGAAGTCGAAACCTCCGCCGCCGCTGCCGCTGCCGCTGCCCCCACCGAAACCACCGAAGCCGCCGGGACGGAACCCGCCGGAGCCGAAGAGCCGGCGGGCCTCGTCGTACTGCTTGCGCTTCTCCTGGTCGCCGAGCACGCCGTAGGCCTCCGACACGGACTTGAACCGCGCCTCCGCCTGGGTGTTGCCCGGGTTGGCGTCCGGGTGCAGCTCACGTGCGAGCTTCCGGTACGCCTTCTTGATCTCGGCCTCGCTCGCGTCGGACGAGACGCCCAACTCGCGGTAGAAGTCCTTGTCTATCCAGTCCCTAGCACTCACCGGACGTCCCCTCCTCCCTGCTCAGTCCTTGTCAGCCGCGCCATCGGGATTGTTGGGGTCGTACCAGTCCTTCGAGGGCATCGACGGCTCCTCGTCGGCGGCCTCCTCGACCACCACCGGCGCCGGCTCGTGGTCGGTGACCGCGACGAGCGCGGCCCGCACCACCCGGTCGCCGAAGCGGTAGCCGCGGCGTAGCACCGCGGTCACCGTCGGGCCCGTGACGTCCGGCGACGTGTCGTGCTGGACGGCCTCGTGCACGGCGGGGTCGAACTCCTCGCCCTCGTGCCCGAACGCCTCCAGCCCCGTGCGCTCCAGCGTGGCGCCGAGCTTGTCCGCCACCGCCTTGAACGCACCGGTCAGGTCGCCGTGCTGTGCCGCCCGGTCGATGTCGTCGAGCACGGACAGCAACTCGGTCGCCACCGACGCCTTCGCGGTGTTGACCACGACCTCGCGGTCGCGGTCGACACGCTTGCGGTAGTTGGCGTACTCCGCCTGCAGCCGCTGTAGGTCGGCGGTCCGCTCGTCCAGCTGGGCCTTCAACTCGGCTTCCTGGCTCGGGACCGCCTCGATCACCGCTTCCTCGGGCACCGAGGCCAGATCGGGCTCCGGCGCACCGAGCCCCGTCTCCGGGGCCGGTGGCCGGATCTCGCCTGTCTCCGGATCGATGCGCCGCCGATCACGCACCACTACGCGCGGCTCCTCTCCGTTGCCTGCGTCGTCGCCGTCAGGCTTGGACGAACTCACTTCTTGTCCTCGTCGACGATCTCGGCGTCCACGACTTCCTCGGCGCCCGCGGAGCTCGACGCCTGCTCACCACCGGTGGCGCCGGCGCCCGCGTCCTGGGACTGCGTCGCACCGCTCTGCGCGTAGATCGCGGAGCCCATGGCCTGCGACTCGGTCGCGAGCGTCTCCATCGCGGTCTTGATGGCCGCGACGTCGGTGCCCTTCAGCGACTCCTGCGCGTCCTTGATGGCGGCGTTGACCTTGTCCTTGACCTCGGCCGGGATCTTCTCGTCGTTGTCCTTGACGAACTTCTCCGTCTGGTAGACGAGCGTCTCGGCCTGGTTGCGGGTCTCGGCCTCCTCGCGGCGCGCCTTGTCCTCCTCGGCGTGCGCCTCCGCGTCCTTGACCATGCGGTCGATGTCCTCCTTCGGCAGCGCCGAGCCGCCGGTGATGGTCATCGACTGTTCCTTGCCGGTGCCGAGGTCCTTCGCGCTGACGTGCACGATGCCGTTCGCGTCGATGTCGAAGGTGACCTCGATCTGCGGCACGCCACGCGGTGCCGGCGGGATGCCGGTGAGGTCGAAGGTGCCCAGCTTCTTGTTGTGCACCGCGATCTCACGCTCACCCTGGAAGACCTGGATGCCGACCGTGGTCTGGCCGTCGTCCGCGGTGGAGAAGATCTCCGAACGCTTGGTCGGGATGGTCGTGTTGCGCTCGATCAGCTTGGTGAACACGCCGCCCTTGGTCTCGATGCCCAGCGACAACGGGGTCACGTCCAGCAGCAGGACGTCCTTGACCTCACCGCGCAACACACCGGCCTGCAGCGCCGCACCGATCGCGACGACCTCGTCCGGGTTCACGCCCTTGTTCGGCTCCTGGCCGCCGGTCAGCTCCTTGACCAGGTCGGACACGGCCGGCATACGGGTCGAGCCGCCCACGAGCACGACGTGGTCGATGTCGCCGACCTTGATGCCGGCGTCCTTGATCACGTTGTTGAACGGGGCACGGGTGCGGTCCAGCAGGTCGCTGGTGATCCGCTGGAACTCGGCACGCGACAGCGTCTCGTCCAGGAACAGCGGGTTCTTGTCCGAGTCGACCGTGATGTAGGGCAGGTTGATGTTCGCGCTGTTCGAGCTGGACAGCTCGATCTTCGCCTTCTCCGCGGCCTCCCGGATGCGCTGGAGCGCCATCTTGTCCTTGGTGAGGTCGATGCCCGCGGACTGCTTGAACTTGTCGACCAGCCAGTCGACGATCCGCTGGTCCCAGTCGTCGCCGCCGAGGTGGTTGTCACCGGACGTCGCACGGACCTCGACCACGCCCTCGCCGATCTCCAGCAGCGACACGTCGAACGTGCCACCACCGAGGTCGAAAACGAGGATGGTCTGCTCCTTCTCGCCCTTGTCCAGGCCGTAGGCCAGCGCGGCCGCGGTCGGCTCGTTCACGATCCGCAGCACGTTCAGGCCGGCGATCTGCCCGGCCTCCTTGGTGGCCTGCCGCTGGGCGTCCTCGAAGTACGCCGGGACGGTGATGACCGCGTCGGTGATCGGCTCGCCGAGGTAGGCCTCGGCGTCCCGCTTGAGCTTCATCAGCACACGCGCGCTGATCTCCTGCGGGCTGTACTTCTTGTCGTCGATCACCGTCTGCCAGTCGGTGCCCATGTGCCGCTTGACCGAGCGGACCGTACGGTCCACGTTGGTCACGGCCTGGTTCTTCGCGGGCTGACCAGTCAGCACCTCGCCGTTCTTGGCGAAGGCGACGATGGACGGTGTCGTCCGAGAACCCTCGGAGTTGGCGATCACCGTCGGCTCACCGCCCTCGAGGACAGCGACGACGGAGTTGGTCGTCCCCAGGTCGATTCCGACCGCTCGCGCCATTTGGTTTCCTCCTGCTTTCTGCTCCTGTGTGGGTTGAGTGGCTCCCACTCAAGTCTGCCGTCGACCTCGATCACTCGTCAAACCAGACTTGAGCCCCTGACACTCAACCTTCCTGACCGGCACAACGAACGACCGGGGCGCTGTGTTCCCTACGCGGGCTTCAATGTCACGCTGCCGCTGTCGGTCCGCAGGCTGATCTTGGGACCGGTGGTGCCGTCGCCGATGTCGTTGACGACGTCGGCGCCGTCGCTGTCGTCCTGGTCGGTCTGGATGTCGACCTGGTAGCCGGCCTTCGGCACCGTCACGTCCACGTTGCCACTCGAGGTGGTCGCGGTGACGGCGTTTGCCGAGGTCAGACCGACAGTGACGTTGCCTGACTCGGCACCCGCCACGACGTTACCCCCGATGGCCGACAGGTCGACGTCGCCGGACTGGGTCTTGGCGTTCACCGCGCCGTCGACGTCCCGGACGGTGATGTTGCCGGACTCGGCCTCGACGTTCACGTGGGCGACGCCGGTGAGTTCGACGTCACCCGAGTCGACGTGACCACTGACCTGGGTGCCCTTCGGCACGGTGACCTCGTAGCTGACCCCGCAGTTGCGGTCCGGGCAGTTCTCGAGGACCAGCGCGCGGCCGTCCATGTGGTAGGTCTTGCCCGGTTTGTCGTTGTGGTAGCGGACGGTCCGGTGAACCTCGAAGGTGTCGCCGACGGTGATCTTGACGTCCCCGGAGTCGTTGGCGAACCGCACCTCGCTGACCGGGCCGGAGAGCGACTCGCTGTCGCTGAAGGTGGTGGTCCTGTCCCAGTCGCACGCCGTCAGCAACAGACCGCCGGCCACGACGGTGGCTCCGGCCAGCACGTGCCTGATCCGCATTGATCCCCCTCTGCTCAGGTTTCCTGTGGCCTCGACGCTATGGCGCACGGGAGTACGCAGACATCCGGGACACCCCCGACCCATCCCTGGGGCCACCCTCACCGCGGTTCTCATCGAATGGGAAGACGTTCCCAACATTCAGGAGCCGGGAGTTACTGTGCAGGCATGCGACGCTGGTTCATCCTCACTGTTGGACTGATCGCGCAGGCGACGACGTGCAGTTTTCTGTACGGGCTGCCGTTCCTGATCCCGGCACTGGAGGCGGACCACGGCCTGTCGCTGACGACGGCAAGCCTGCTGATCTCGGCGCCGCTGCTGGGGCTGCTGGGGGCACTGATCGCGTGGGGCGCGGCGGCCGACCGTTTCGGCGAACGCACGGTGATGACGATCGGCCTGGCGCTGACCGGTGTGCTGTTGCTGGCAAGCCTGGCGCTGCCGGGTTTCGTGTTGTTCGGGGCCGGGCTGTTGCTGGCGGGGGCGTGCGCGGCGTCGGTGAACGCGGCGAGCGGACGGGTGGTGCTGGGTTGGTTCAGCGCCCGCGAACGTGGGCTGGCGATGGGAATCCGGCAGACCGCCCAACCGGTGGGGGTCGGCATCGCGGCCGCTTCCCTGCCCCCGCTGGCCGCCGCTCACGGCTTCGCGACGGCCGTGGCACTACCGGCGGTGCTGTGCCTGATGTCGGCGGTGCTGGTGTGGTTCGTGGTGGTGGACCCACCACGCCCACCCCGGACCGTGGCGGCGGCGACGTCCCCGTACACCGGCCCATCGGCGACCACGCTGGTGCGCCTGCACGCGGCGAGCGCGATGCTGGTGATCCCACAGTTCGTGTCGGCGACGTTCGCGGTGACGTACCTGGTGTCGTCCCGCGGGTGGAGCCCGATCGCGGCGGGTCAGCTCGTGGCGGTGGTACAGGTGGTGGGCGCCGGCGGCCGCATCCTGGCCGGGGTGTGGTCGGACCGCGCCGAGAGCCGAATGCGCCCGATGCGGCTGATAGCGGTGTTCGCCCTGGCCTCGATGGTGTCGTGGGCGGTGGGAGACGCACTGGACTCGTGGCTGGCGGTGGCCGCACTGGTAACGGCATTGGTAGTGACGGTGACCGACAACGGCCTGGGCTTCACCGCGACGGCGGAGCTGGCGGGCCCGTTCTGGGCCGGCCGGGCCCTGGGCGTGCAGAACACCGGCCAGAACGTCGCGGCGATGGCCGCGGCACCACTGTTCAGCACGTTGATCATCGCGTTCGGCTACCCCGTGGCACTGCTGCTGGCGGCGGTGTTTCCCGCGGCGGGGGCGGTGCTGACACCGGTCGCGGGCGAGTCAGCGGCGCGTGTCGACGCGGTGGAAGTTGAGGTACGCCCGTGAGGGGGTGGGCCCACGCTGCCCCTGGTAACGGGAGCCGGCTTGCTGTGACCCGTATGGGTTCTCGGCCGCGCTGGTGAGCCGGAAGAGACAGAGCTGACCGATCTTCATGCCCGGCCAGAGCGTGATGGGCAGGTTGGCGACGTTCGAGAGCTCGAGGGTGATGTGCCCCTCGAACCCCGGATCGATGAACCCGGCGGTCGAGTGCGTGAGCAGCCCGAGCCGGCCGAGCGAGGACTTCCCCTCGAGCCGCCCGGCAAGATCGTCGGGAAGGTCGACCCCCTCGAAGGTCGACCCGAGCACGAACTCCCCGGGATGGAGGACGAAGGGCTCGTCGTCGGTGGTCTCGACCAGCGTGGTGAGGTCGTCCTGCCGCTGCCTGGGGTCGATGTGGGTGTACTTGGTGTTGTTGAACACCCGGAAGAACCGATCAAGCCGCACGTCGATACTCGAGGGCTGGATCATGGCCTCATCCAGGGGCTCGACCCGAAGCCGCCCCGAGGCGAGTTCCTTGCGCAGGTCACCGTCGCTCAACAACACCCGCTCACCCTAGCGAGCCCCCACCATGTAAGCTCACCAGCGCTCTGCGGATGTAGTTCAATGGTAGAACATCAGCTTCCCAAGCTGAGAACGCGGGTTCGATTCCCGTCATCCGCTC
>NZ_DASQCC010000101.1:0-17423 GCF_035634895.1 Actinophytocola sp.
CAGAGTCCCCGCAGGAGCACGGATCTCGGCCGGGAAGTTCGGCAACGTCGCCAGATCGTTCCCGAACGCCGCCGCCTCCGAGGTGAACCGGTCACCCGTGAGCTGCATCCCGTCACCCGAATCACCGGCGAACCTGATCACCACCCGCTCGATCCTGACGGGCTTGGGCGTGGCTTGTCCTCCGGTGATCACCCGACCAGTGTCCGGAGTCCGGGCAGAGATACCGTCGAAGCCGGCTTGAGGGGTTCTAGTGTCCCGACTCAGGACACTAGAGGCCGCGTTTGACCGACTCCAGCAGCATCTGCGACACGTCCCGCACCTGGACGTCCGTGCCCTTGTCCTCGCTCTGCCGCTGCACGAGCCCGTCGGTGACCATGACCCGGCAGAACGGGCAGCCGGTCACGATCTCCTTCGCGTCCGTGTTCAGGGCCTCGTCGACGCGCTCCAGGTTGATGCGCTTGCCGATGTGCTCCTCCATCCACATCCGCGCGCCACCCGCGCCGCAGCACAGTGCGCGGTCGGCGTGCCGGGGCATCTCGGTCAGCGTCGCACCGGCCGCGCCGACGAGCTCGCGCGGCGGCTCGTAGACCTTGTTGTGCCGGCCCAGGTAGCAGGGGTCGTGGTAGGTGACGGGCGCGCCGCCGTCGGCCGGCTTGACCGGGGTCAGCCTGCCGTCGCGCACGAGCCGGTTCAGCACCTGCGTGTGGTGCATGACGTCCCAGTGCCCGTTCGTGCCCTCGAAGCTCGGGATCATGCCCTCCAGCTGCGGGTACTCGCGGCCGAGCGTGTTCATGCAGTGCGGGCAGGTCGTGATGATCTTCCGCTTGGTGGGCTCGCGGCCCTCGAACACGGTGTTGAGCATCTCGGCGGTCTGCTGGGCCATCATCTGGAAGAGGAACTCGTTGCCGGAGCGGCGTGCCGGGTCACCCGTGCACGTCTCCTCCTTGCCCAGCACCACGAACTTGACGCCGGCGATGTGCAGCAGCTCGGCGGTGGCGCGGACCGTCTTCTTGGCCTGGTCGTCGAACGCGCCGGCGCAGCCGATCCAGTACAGGTACTCGACGTCGTCGGCCAGCTCGCCGTCGTAGACCGGGACCTCGAACGGCAGGTCCTTGGCCCAGTCCATGCGCTCGGAGTTGTTCTGGCCCCACGGGTTGCCCTTGTTCTCCAGGTTGCGGAACAGGGTGCCCAGCTCGGACGGGAACTCCGACTCGATCATGACCTGGTAGCGGCGCATGTCGACGATGTGGTCGACGTGCTCGATGTCCACCGGGCACTGCTCGACGCACGCGCCGCAGGTGGTGCAGGACCACAGGACGTCCGGGTCGATCAGGCCACCGACCTCCGCGGTGCCGACGAGCGGGCGGCCGGCCTGCGCGGGGCTGTCGGCGGGCACCCGCCCGAAGCCGGACTCCGGGACGTGGTGGCCGTTGCCCGACGCCAGCGCCAACACGTCGACGTCGCTGTGGTCGGGGACCTCCTGGCCGCCGATCAGGTAGGGCGCCTTCGCGAACAGGTGGTCGCGAAGGTCCATGATCACGAGCTTCGGCGACAGCGGCTTGCCCGTGTTCCAGGCGGGGCACTGGCTCTGGCAGCGCCCGCACTCGGTGCACGTGGCGAAGTCGAGCATGCCCTTCCAGGTGAAGTCCTCGATCTTGCCGCGACCGAAGACGTCGTCCTCGCCGGGATCCTCGAAGTCGATCGGCTTGCCGCCGGACTCCATGGGCAGCAGCGGCCCGAGGCCGTCCGGCAGGCGCTTGGTGGAGACGTTGATCGGCGCGATGAAGACGTGCAGGTGCTTCGAGTGCAGGATGATGATCGTGAACGAGAGCATCACGCCGATGTGCAGCAGCAGCGCGATCGACTCGATCCACTCGTTCGCGGTGTCACCGAGCGGCCGCAGCAGGTCACCGACGCCGAGCGACACCCACGCGCCCGAGTCGTACGGGAAGTTGCCCAGCGCCGCGGCCGCGCCGCGGAACAGGAACATCGTCCAGATGACGTTGAAGATCATGATGAGGATCAGCCACGCGCCGGAGGTGTGTGAGCCGTAGAAGCGGGACGCCCGCTCCTTCTTCTCCGGGGCGTTGCGGACGCGGATGACCGCGAACGCGACCAGGGAGACCACCACCATCACCGCGATGAAGTCCTGCGCGAAGCCGAGCACGGACCAGCGGCCGATCCACCAGATGTGGAAGTCGTGGTCGAACAGGGTGCCGTACGCCTCGAGGTAGACCGAGGCGAGGATGACGAAGCCCCAGAAGGTGAAGGCGTGGGCCGCGCCGGGGATGGACCACTTCAGCAGCTTGCGCTGGCCGAAGACCTCCCTGACCTGCGCGAACAGGCGCGCGCCGAGCCGGTCGAAGCGGTCGACGGGCTGTCCGGACTTGATCAGGTCATAGATGAACTTGCCACGACGTGCGGCGAACCCGAGTACCACCACGGTGATCAGCAGTCCAACAATGAGACGAACGACCACGAGCGCTCTCCCGCATCCGGCGACGTTGGCTTGCAAGAGTGTCAGTCTTGCTTGTTACTCGCCAGTATTTATGATCGTGACGCGAGTCGCGCAACAGGGTTGTGACTATCGCCGCTCAATCAGCGCCGCCACGCCGTCGAGGATCCGAGCCAGCCCGAACTCGAAGCCGTACCTGGCGTCGTAGGCCGACTGGTACGTCTCGCCGGCGACCTGGCCGACGCGGGCGGCGACCGGGTACTTCTCGGCGTCGAAGACCCGCTCCAGCAGCGGGGCGTACGCCTCCCACCACTCGGCGTCCGTCACGCCCGTGTCGCTGGCCGACGTGGCCGCCTCGGCCGCCGCACGGGCCGTACCCTGCACGTACACCGACACCATGCTGACCACCGAGTCCATCTCCAGCTCGGTCAGGCCGATCCCGTCGATCGCGCGCAGGGCGTGGTCGTACGCGGCGATGGCACCCGGCCCCAGGGGCGGCCGGGACATGGCCATGACCTGCAGCAGCCACGGGTGGCGCTGGTACAGCTCCCAGTCCGCCCACGCGACGGCCGTCAGCCGGTCGCGCCAGCCGCCCGCGACCTCCTCGCGCGGCACGGACCCGACGGCCCGGTCGAACATCACGTCGACCAGCTCGGCCTTCGACGGGACGTAGGTGTACAGCGACATCGTGCCCACGCCGAGCCGGTCGGCCACCCGGCGCATGGACACCGCGGCGAGCCCCTCGGCGTCGGCGATCTCGGTGCCGGTGCGGACGATCCGCTCGACCGTCAGCCCCTGCCTCGGCCCTCGCGACTTCGGCGCGGAGCCGACGCCCCACAGCAGCTCCATGCCGCGCACGGGGTCACCCCGGCCGCCGTAGTGCCTGGTCTCATCGTTCTTGGTCATCGCCGTAACATCCTAGAATCTTCGTACGATGTACGGTAACGTCTGATCTCGTACACCGTACGACTAGCGAGGGGGGAGCATGATCCGCACCGAGGGCCTCTGCAAACGGTTCGGCGAGAAGGTCGCGCTCGACCAGGTCGACCTGACCGTCGCCGCGGGCACCGTCCACGGGTTGCTCGGCCCGAACGGCGCCGGCAAGACCACGGTCGTCCGCATCCTGACCACACTGCTGCGACCGGACGCGGGCCACGCGTCGGTGGCCGGCTTCGACGCCGTCACCGCCGCCGGCCAGGTGCGGGCGCACATCGGACTGGTCGGCCAGCACACGGCGGTCGACGAGGCACTGTCCGCGCGGCAGAACCTGGAGCTGTTCGGGCGCCTCTACCACCTGTCCGCCGGCGCGGCCCGCACGCGAGCCGGCGACCTGCTGGCGCGGTTCGCGCTGGCGGACGCGGGCAGGAAACCGGTCAGTCAGTTCTCCGGCGGCATGCGGCGGCGACTGGATCTCGCGGCGAGCCTGATCCTGCGGCCACGGGTGCTGTTCCTGGACGAGCCGACGGCCGGGCTCGACCCACGCGGCCGCAACGAGGTGTGGGAGTCGGTGCGGGCACTCGTACGCGAGGGCACGACGGTGCTGCTGACCACGCAGTACCTGGACGAGGCCGACCAGCTCGCCGGCGCGGTCTCCGTGATCGACCACGGGCGCGTGATCGCGGAGGGCAGCCCGGCGGCGCTGAAGTCCAGGCTGGGCGGCGACCGCCTTGACGTGGTCCTCCACGACGCGGCGGAGCTGCCGGCGGCCGTGGCGGTACTGGCGAGGGTGGCCGGTGCCGAGCCGGAGACCGACCCGGACAACCGGCGACTGAGCACCCCCGTGACCGACCCGCTGACCGCGCTGGCGGACGCGGTGCACGCGCTGCGGGAGGCGGACCTGACCGTCGAGGACATCGGACTGCGCCGGCCGACGCTGGACGAGGTCTTCCTGCACCTGACCGGCGACCGGAAAGAGGAGGTGCCCGCATGAGGTGGGCTTTCGCGGACGGCTGGACCATGACCCGCCGGGACATCCTGCACTGGTCGCGGCAGCCCGGTCCGGTCATCGTGGGCCTGCTGTTCCCCGTGTTGATGGTCGTGATGTTCGGTTACCTGTTCGGCGGGGCGATGGCCGTGCCGGGCGGCGGGGACGGGTACCGCGAGTTCATCCTCCCCGGGATGTTCGCCATGACCATGGCCTTCGGACTCGAGGCGACCATGATCGCGGTCACCGCGGACGCCGCCAAGGGCGTCACCGACCGGTTCCGTTCCATGCCGATGGCGCCGTCCGCCGTCGTCACCGGCCGGGCCGGCGCCGACATGCTCAACTCGGTCCTCGGGCTCGTCGTGATCATGCTCGCCGGGCTGCTCGTGGGATGGCGGGCGCATACCGGTCCGCTGTCGGTGCTCGCGGCGGTCGGGCTGCTGCTACTCCTGCGGTTCGCCTTGCTGTGGCTGGGAATCTTCCTCGGGCTCGTGATCAAAGGGCCGGAAAGTGTTCTCGCGGTACAGATTCTCGTCTGGCCGGTCACCTTCCTGTCCAACACCTTCGTCGCGCCGGGCACCATGCCGGGCTGGCTCGGCACGATCGCCGAGTGGAACCCGCTGTCCTCGACCGTCGCGGCCACCCGGCACCTCTTCGGCAACCCCAGCTGGGGCGGCGGCTCCTGGCTCACCGAGCACGCCACGCCCATGGCCGTCGCCTGGCCCGTGCTGCTCATCGCGATCTTCTTTCCCCTGTCCGTACGCCGTTTCCAACGGCTCAGCCGATGACCGAGGGTCGCACCGTCCCGTATCGCGGGAACCGCTCCCATTTTTTGAACCGGCGACGGGTCCGCCCCGTCAACCGGTTGTGTCCCCGCACCCGAAATCGACCCGGCCGAAGTCGTCCCGATCATGGTCCGGGCGGCGGAGCGGGACCCGGAAGATGTTGACGGAGAGTAATGTTACCGGCATGTATGGCCAGGTGAACCGCACGTGAAACAGGTACACCCGGTGACCGATCAGTTCCGGAATGTGCCTGTTCGCAATAACCGTGAAAGCTGGGAAAAACCTGAGAGGCTTAATCGCTAAAGCCTTGTCTACCTGCTTGATAACGATTCAACGGGACGTCGAATTCGGTCCGGTCCGACCGACTCGGGGGTGGTGTGAACCACGCGGCGGGTGTCAGGATGCGCGGCGCCGGGAGTGCATCCCGGCCTGACTGTGACCCCTCGGGTGTGGTTACCGAGCGAACACGGTCGACAATGGCACTGCCGGATGGCCCCCGACACTCGGCAGGCAGGCAGAAAGGCTCCGAATGACCTGGGCACGACACGCCAGCCCGACCCTTGAGCAAGGCCGCTTCGCGGAAGCACGGGCTAGCGAGAAGATGCACTACGCGATCCAGAACCGGAAGGCCGCGCGCACGGTAGCGTGCCACGCCGCCGACGCGATGGACTGCGCGAACCTTCTCGCGATGCTTGGCCTCGACCAGCTCGATGAGAACGGCGCGATCAAGATGCCGGCGGCTGAGTAAGCCGGTACTCGACCAGCCCACCCGCTCCGTCCACTGAGGACGAGCTGAGCTCACCACGAAGGACCAGTACATCCAGGTGTGCCGCGGTTTCCCCGGCCGCGAGCGTCTGGTTGAACAGGTCGAGGTCGTCGAAACTCGTGTGCCGTCGCGTCCATCCCAACCGGCGCGCGGCCTCGTACGCGGTGGCGGCTCCGTCGCGCACCGCGCCGAGCGACTCGGCGAGCCGTTCCTCGTGATGGGCGAGTAGTTCGTCGACCCGGGCGTGCGTGCTCGCCGTGACCGGCCCGTGTGCCGGCAGGAGACGCAGGTCCGGGTAGGACCGGACGAGGTGGAGGCTGTCGAGGTAGTCCCGCAGCGGCAGCTTGGCCGGCTCCGGCTGGAACCCGATCGACGGCGTGATGTTCGGCAGCACGTGGTCGCCGGCGAACAGCACGCCGGCCCGCTCGTCGACGAACACGACGTGGCCGAGCGTGTGGCCCGGCGTCGGCACGGCCGTGAGCGTGCGGTCGCCGACGTCGATGGCCGTGGTGCCGTCGAGCCACTCGTCGGGCTCCTCGTAGCGGTCGCCGCCGCCCTCGCGCTCACCGAAGGTCTCGGCCCACCGCTTGACCAGTGGTTCCGCGCCCCAGCGGACCATCTGGCGGGCCTGCCCGTCGAGCCGCCGGGTCATGGTGCGCTCGAGCGAGGGCTGCTCGCCGATGCCGAGCGCCACCTTGGTGCCGTACACCCGGCGCAGCGAGATGGCCAGCGTGTAGTGGTCGCGGTGGATGTGGGTGACGAGGAAGCGCTGGATGTCGCCGAACTCGTAGCCGATGGCGCCGAGCGCCTGTTCGAGCTGGCGTTCGGCCACCTCGAGGGCCCAGCCCGAGTCGATCATGACCAGGCCGCCGCCGGTCTCGATCGCGTAGACGTTGACGGCACGCAGCCCGTCCATCGGCAGCGGCAGTGGGATGCGGTGCACCCCCGGCGCGACCTCGAACGCTCCGGGTACCAACCACGCGTGCCGGTCGGTCTGGTCGTCCGCCATGGCCACCTCCTCGTCAGCTAACCGGAACCTAGCAAATCCCGGTTCACTTATGGGTGTGAGCCGTCTCCTGTGCCCAGTGGCCGGGACAGGGCCTGTCGAACACCTGTCCGCGACGATCGGACCTGACAGTTGCCAGTTGGTCTGTACCACTTGACGGGACGTGGTCTAGACCAGATAGTGGCAGTGGATCTCACACGGGCGCCGACCCCGGACAACGAGGAGAACGATGTCGGGGATCCGATGGCGCCTGCCGGCCCTCGTGGCCGCGCTCGCCACCACCACTGGTCTGGCCGTCGCGCCGGCCCAGGGCGCCGAACCAACCGGCCAGCCACACGTGAACGCCGCGGGAGTGACCCTCGGCTACTTCGTCGACTGGGGCGTCTACCAACGCGACTACCACGTCAAGAACATCGAGACGTCCGGCTCCGCGTCGAAGCTGACTCACATCAACTACGCGTTCGGCAATGTCACGAATGGACAGTGCGCGATCGGTGACTCCTACGCCGACTACGACAGGTTCTACGACGCGGCGTCCAGTGTGGACGGCACGGCCGACACCTGGGACGCGGGTGCCCTGCGCGGCAGCTTCAACCAGTTGCGCAAGCTCAAGGCCATGCATCCTGGTCTGAAGGTCATCTGGTCCTTCGGCGGCTGGTCGTGGTCCGGCGGGTTCGGCCAGGCCGCCGCGAACCCGGCCGCCTTCGCCGACTCGTGCCACGACCTCGTCGAGGACCCGCGCTGGGCCGACGTGTTCGACGGCATCGACATCGACTGGGAGTACCCGAACGCGTGTGGCCTGCAGTGCGACACCTCGGGGGCCGCGGCGTTCCCGAACCTGATGTCGGCCCTGCGCCAGCGCTTCGGCCCGGACGACCTCGTCACGGCCGCCATCACCGCGGACGGCTCCGACGGCGGCAAGATCGACGCGGCCGACTACGGTGGCGCCGCGCGGTACGTCGACTGGTACAACGTGATGTCCTACGACTACTTCGGCGCCTTCGACGCGGACGGCCCGACCGCCCCGCACTCGCCGCTCACCTCCTACGACGGCATCCCGGCACAGGGCTTCAACACCGACGCCGCGCTCCAGAAGCTCCAGAGCAAGGGCATTCCGGCGTCGAAGCTGCTGCTCGGCATCGGCTTCTACGGTCGTGGCTGGACGGGTGTCACCCAGGCCGCGCCCGGCGGGTCGGCGACCGGCGCCGCACCGGGCACGTACGAGCCGGGCATCGAGGACTACAAGGTGATCAGGGACCGCTGCCCGGCCACCGGCACCGTCGCGGGCACCGCCTACGCGTTCTGCGGCGACCAGTGGTGGAGCTACGACACCCCGGAGACGATCCGCGGCAAGATGTCCTACGCGAGCGACCACGGCCTCGGCGGCGCGTTCTTCTGGGAGCTTTCCGGCGACACGCGCGACGGTGAGCTGATCAGCGCGATGCGCGACTAGTGTCCCGCGCCGGAAATCAGGCAGCTAATTCGGCGGCCCAGCTTCCCGCTGGCGGCGTTGCCGGTTCGCCCAAGTACGACCCAGTACGAGGGCGAACCGGCGCCTTGCCAGCAGAAACCCGGATCCACCGACTTGATCACCGCATTTCCGGCGCGGGACACTAGGGAAGATCCGGCGTCCGCACGCGCGTGCGGGCGCCGGCTACCAGTCCTGCGTGCGATCCATCGGCCGCACGTCGCGGTACGCCGCGGTGAGCGGGTTGGCACCCGGCCGGACGACCAGCGCGCCCAGCAGACCGAGCAGACCGAGCAGGGCGAGCACGAGCAACTGAAATGCGAGGCCGATCACAAAAGCGAGACCAGAAACAAGACCGACGAGCCAACGAACGGCCATCACTCCCCCAACCGAAAAGACACTCCAATCGGTTTTTCGCGGGAGTGCGGTGATTTGTTACCCAGCGTGCTCTCTTTCACGTATGGTAACCGAATGGTGGCGGCCGGTGGGTATGACCAGCGGTGTTCCACTGACCGGGTCGGTTGTCACCTGGCACCGGACATCGAATACGTCCTCGACCAATTCGGGCGTGACAACCGTTGTCGGCGGGCCCTCGGCGACGATCCGGCCGGCCTTCATCGCGATTACGTGATCCGCGTACCGGCAGGCCTGGTTCAAATCATGAAGGACCATCACAATTGTTCGGCCCTCGCGCCGGTTCAGGTCCACGACCAGGTCGAGCACGTCGATCTGGTGGGCGAGGTCGAGGAAGGTGGTCGGCTCGTCGAGCAGCAGCACCGGCGTCTCCTGCGCGATGGCCATCGCGATCCAGGCCCGCTGCCGCTGCCCGCCGGACAGCTCGTCGACCGGCCGGTCTGCGAGGTCGGTCAACTCGGTGGCACGCAAGGCTTCCGTGACCACGGCCGCGTCCTCCGACGACCACTGCCGCCACCAGCTCTGATGCGGCGCCCGGCCGCGGGTCACGAGGTCGATGACGGTCAACCCGTCGGGCGCGACCGGCGACTGCGGCAGGATGCCCAGCTGCCGCGCGACCTGCCGGGTCGGCGTGCTGTGCACCGGCCGGCCGTCGAGGTACACGGTCCCGGCCTGCGGCGACAGCAACCGCGCCAGCGCGCGCAGCAGGGTCGACTTGCCGCACGCGTTGGCGCCGACGATCACGGTGATGCGACCGGGCGGCACGAGCAGGTCGAGGTCGTCGACCACCACCCGGTCGTCGTAGGCCAGGCGGAGATGCTCGGCACGTAACTCGATCACAGCCATACCCTACGCGTCGAAGTTAGGTTAGGTATACCTCAGACAGCATGGCTGGTCAGGTAGCCGCCCATCGTGCGGAAGTACTCGGTGGCCGCGAGCTCCGTGCCGTCGTCCAGGCGCAGCCGGCGCAACAGCAGGCCGTGGCCGCGGCCGCGGCGGGCGTCGGCGCCGGCGACGATCACCACGCCGTCGCCCTCCTTGATGAAGATGCGGCCGGGCGTTCCGCCGTACCGGCCGGTGGAGACGTCGGCCTCGATCACCCGCAGCCGGGTCGAGCCGTGGTAGGCGAACGCGTTCGGGTACGGGTCGGACTGGGCCCGCACCAGCCGCTCCAGCTCCTCGGCCGTCCAGTGCCAGTCGATGCGGCTGTCCTCGATGGACCGCTTGTGGAAGAAGGACGCCTTCGCCGGGTCCTGCTTCGCGAAGTCCTTGTCGCCGTTGGCGATCCTGGCCAGCGCGTCCACCACGATCGGCCCGATGAGGTCGACCGTGCGGTGGAACAGGTCGGCCGCGGTGTCCTTGGGACCGACCGGAACCGCCCGCTGCAGCACGATCTCGCCCGCGTCCAGCTCGTCGTTCATCAGGTGCGCGGTCACGCCGACCTCGGCCTCGCCGTTGATCAGCGCCCAGATCACCGGCGCGAAGCCCGCGTAGGCCGGCAGCAGCGAGTCGTGCACGTTGAGGGTCCCGTTCGGCGGGAGGTTGAAGATGTGCGGCGGAATCCAGGTGCGCCAGTTGTTCGCGACGATGATGTCCGGCTCGGCGTCCTTCAGCGCACGCACCACGTCCTCGTTGGGGCGGTTGCTCACCACCACCGGCACGCCGTGCGCCGCGGCCAGGTCCGCCACGGAGTCGCTCCAGATCGACTCGTAGGCGTGGTCGCTCGCGGGGTGCGTCACCGCCAGCACCACCTCGTGCGCCGAGGCGAGCAGCGCCTCCAGGGTCCGATGTCCCCATGTCTGGTACCCGAAGAGCGCCACGCGCATGAAACTTCTCCCATCCCGGTCAGGTGAAGCGAGGCTATCCTTACTCCGCGGCATTAGGTTAGCCTTACCTGTGCCGAACGAGGAGAGGACGGTAATGCCACAGGAACCCCTCGGGGACCGGGACACGTACGACGTGCTCGGAGTCGGTTTCGGACCAGCCAACCTCGCACTGGCGATCGCGGTCGCCGAGCACAACGCACGACCGGACGTCACGCCGCTGCGGAGCCTGTTCCTCGAACGGCAACCCCGCTTCGGCTGGCACCGCGGCATGCTGATCGACGACGCGACCATGCAGGTCTCGTTCCTCAAGGACCTCGTCACGCTGCGGAACCCGACCAGCGACTTCAGCTTCCTGGCCTACCTGCACTCGTCCGACCGGCTCGTCGACTTCATCAACCAGAAGTCCCTGTTCCCACTGCGGGTCGAGTTCCACGACTACCTCGAGTGGGCCGCGGCCCGGTTCACCGACGAGGTCCGCTACGGCCACGAGGTGGTCGAGGCCACCACTCCCGACGGCACACACTTCGACGTCACCGCGCGCCGCGCCGACGGCACGACGACCACCGTCCGCGCCCGCAACCTCGTGTTCGGCGTCGGCCTCACGCCGCACCTGCCGCCCGGCGCGACCCTGTCGGAGCGCGTGTGGCACAACCGCGACCTGCTGGACCGCGTCGAGCTGCTGCGCCGGTCCACGTCCTACGCGCCGCCGGTCCGGTTCGCGGTCGTCGGCGCCGGGCAGAGCGCCGCCGAGGTCACGAAGTACCTGCACGACAGCTTTCCGCACGCCGAGGTGTGCGGGGTCTTCTCCCGCTACGGCTACAGCCCGTCGGACGACAGCCCGTTCGCCAACCGGGTGTTCGACCCGGACGCGGTCGACCACTTCTACGGCGCGCCGCCCGAGGTCAAGCAGCTGATCATGTCCTACCACGCGAACACGAACTACTCGGTGGTCGACACCGACCTCATCGAGGAGCTGTACCGGCGGGTCTACCAGGAGAAGGTCCTCGGCACGCGGCGGCTGCGGCTGTTCAACGTGTCGAGGGTCGTCGAGACCGTGGAGACCGGCGACGGCGTGCGGGCCACGGTCGAGTCGCTGGCCACGCACGAGAAGGCCGTGCTGGACTGCGACGTGCTCGTCTACGCGACGGGTTACCGGCCGCGCGACCCGCTTTCGCTGCTGGGTGAGGCCGCGGCGCTGTGCGAGCGCGACGAGACCGGGCGGCCCCTGGTGTCCAGGGAGTACCGGGTGGAGACGTCGCGGGAGCTGATGGCCGGGCTCTACCTCCAGGGGTACACCGAGCACACGCACGGGATCTCGTCCTCGCTGCTGTCGACGACGGCCGTACGGGCCGGGCAGATCCTGGACTCGATCGCGACGCGGGTGCCCGCGCGGCTGGCGGTGACCCGTTGACCCTTGTCGAGCCGGAGGTCCAGTCGTACGTCCTGTTCCGGGTGGAGGTCGTCCGGACCGAGCGGGTCAGCCCGAAGATGCTGCGCGTGACGTTCGGCGGGCGGTCGCTGTCCGGTTGCGTGTGGGCCGGCCACGACCACCGGATCAAGCTGTTCCTGCCGCTGCCCGGCCAGCTTGACCCGATCGTGCCGGAGGGACCGGACTGGTTCGCCGAGTATCGCGCCATGCCGGCGGAGATCAAGCCGCCGATGCGGACGTTCACCATCCGCGCGCTGCGTGGGGACGAGCTGGACGTCGACTTCGTGCTGCACGGGGACATCGGGCCGGCCGGCAGGTGGGCGAACCGCGCGCGGCCCGGCGACCGGGTCGCGATCCTGGGGCCGAACGCGCGGTGCCCGAGGGTCTACGGCTACGAGTACCGGCCCGACGCCGACACCGACTGGACGCTGCTGGCCGGCGACGAGACCGCGTTACCGGCGATCACCGCGATCCTCGCCTCGTTGCCCGCGCGGCGCCGGGCCCTGGTGTTCCTCGAGGTCGACTCGGCGGCGGAGATCCGGCCGCTGCCGTGCGCGGGGGACGCACGGGTGACGTGGCTGTCGCGGGAGGGTTCGCCCGCGGTCGGTGGCGGACTGCTGCGGGCGGCGATCTCCCGGACCGAGTTCCCCGCCGGTAGGCCGTACGCCTGGCTGGCCGGCGAGTCGAGCGCGGTGAAGGAACTGCGGCGCCACCTCGTGCGGGAGCGCGGGGTCGACAAGAAGGACGTGTACTTCTCCGGCTACTGGCTCCTGGGGAGCGCGATCGAGTAGCGGCGTGTTCTTCCCGGATCACCGCACGATCGAGTAGGCATGTCCTCGTGCATGACTACTCCACACAGTTTCCCAGCCTCCGATTCGCCGACCTGGGCGGTGGCGTGCTCGAGGTGTCCATGTCGGCGCCCGGGCGGCTGAACGCCGTCGGCCATCAGGGACACCGCGACCTGGCCGCGGTCTGGTCCGCCGTCGACACCGACCCGGACGTGCGGGTGGCGATCATCCGCGGCGAGGGCGGCGTGTTCTCCGCCGGCGGCGACCTCGACCTGGTGTCGGACATGGCGTCCGACTTCGAGGTCCGGATCCGGGTGCTGCGCGAGGCCCGTGACCTCGTCTACAACGTGATCAACTGCTCGAAGCCGATCGTGTCGGCGATGGAGGGTCCGGCGGTCGGTGCCGGCCTGGTGGTGGGGTTGCTGGCGGACGTGTCGATCGCGGCCACGGACGCCCGGATCATCGACGGCCACACCCGGCTCGGCGTGGCGGCGGGCGACCACGCGGCGATCGTGTGGCCGCTGCTCTGTGGCATGGCGAAGGCCAAGTACTACCTGCTGACGTGCGAGCCGGTGTCGGGCGAGGAGGCCGAGCGGATCGGTCTGGTGTCGCTGTGCGTACCGGGCGAGGAGCTGCACGACCGGGCCCGCGCGGTGGCCTCCCGGCTGGCCGGCGGCTCCCAGAGCGCGATCCGGTGGACGAAGTACGCGCTGAACAACTGGCTGCGGCAGGCGGGTCCGCTGTTCGACACGTCGCTGGGGCTGGAGTTCCTCGGGTTCGCCGGGCCGGACGTGCGCGAGGGCGTGTCGGCCATCCGCGAGAAGCGCAGGCCGGACTTCTCCGGTCCCGCCTCGGAATGAGACCCGGGTCCACTACATTGCGTGTCCGCGACGATACATAGAAGTTCTACCTTCATATGTAGTACACCTGCTATCGTTCGCAGCATCAGAACGATAGGAGGTGGACCGTGACCGTGACTGATCACACGGTGGCACCGACAAGGGGGACCCGATCGGTGGACGAGACATACGTGCTCGACATCCGTGATCTGCGGATGCGGTACGGCACGAAAGACGTGCTCACAGGCGTGAGCTTCGTGGCACATCCGGGTGAGGTGGTCGCGTTGCTCGGCCCGAACGGGGCGGGCAAGACGACGACGATCGAGATTCTCGAGGGGTTCCGGATGCGCTCGGCGGGGGAGGTCGGCGTGCTGGGGGTCGACCCGGCGCACGGGGACGAGAACTGGCGGGCGCGGCTCGGCGTCGTGCTCCAGTCGTGGCGTGACCACGGCAAGTGGAAGGTGCGTGAGCTGCTGGCCCACCTCGGCCTGTACTACGCGCCCTACTCGACCGACCGCATCACCCGTCCGTGGGACGTGGACGAGCTGATCGCGGCGGTCGGCCTGACCGAGCACGCGAACAAGAAGATCTCGCGGCTCTCCGGCGGGCAGCGGCGGCGGCTGGACGTGGCGATCGGCATCGTCGGCCGGCCGGAGCTGCTGTTCCTCGACGAGCCGACCGCGGGCTTCGACCCGGAGGCGCGCCGGGAGTTCCACGACCTGGTGCACGCCCTGTCCGACGCGAACACGACGATCCTGCTGACCACGCACGACCTCGACGAGGCCGAGAAGCTGGCCGACCGGATCCTGATCCTCGCGGGCGGCGCGATCATCGCCGACGGCTCCGCCGACGAGCTGGCGCGGCGGATGTCGACCGAGGCCGAGGTGAAGTGGACGATCGACGGCCAGCGGTTCGTGCACTCGACGGCCGACGCGACGGAGTTCGTGCGGCAGCTGTTCAAGGAGCACGACGAGAAGGTCGCGGACCTCGAGGTGCGGCGGGCCAGCCTGGAGGACACCTACATGGCGATGGTCCGGCAGTTCGAGTCCGGCAGGCAGGACGAGGCCGTGCGCGAGTTCGAGGTGGTGCAGCGATGAGCCCGGCAACGACGACCAGGACAGCGACGAGGAACGGGTTCGCGACGAACCCCAGGGTGGCGGCGGTCTGGGCCGGGGTGGCCCGGGGTCGTGCGGAGCTCGGACAGACGTTCAGGACTCCCCAGGACCTCTGGAACTACTTCTTCCCCAACGCGATCCTGCTGGTCGTCATGTTCTTCATGAAGGGCGCGACGGTGCCGGGCACCTCGTTCTCGCTCGGCTCCCGCACGTTACCGAGCGTCGTCGGCATGGGCGTGGCGTTCACCGGAATGGTGTCGCTGGCGATGTCGCTGGCCGTGGAGCGTGAGGACGGCACCCTGCTGCGGGCCAAGGCGGTCCCGAACGGCATGCTCGGTTACCTGATCGGCAAGATCACGCTGCTCTCCGGCATGGTCGTGATCGGGCAGGTGATCATCCTGGTGCCGAGCCTGATCATGCTCGACGGCATCTCGATCAACTGGTTCACGCTGGCCTGGGTCGTCGTGATCGGCCTGGTCGCGACCCTGCCCATCGGCGCGGTGGTCGGCTCGCTGTTCTCGAACCCACGCAACGCCGGGCTGGTCATGCTGCCGATGATGGGACTCACCGCGATCTCCGGCATCTTCTACCCGATCAGCTCGATGCCGGACTGGCTGCAGGGTGTCGCGCAGGTGTTCCCGATCTACTGGCTCGGGCTGGGCATGCGGTCGGCGATGCTGCCGGACGCGCTGCGGATGGCGGAGATCGGCGACTCGTGGCGGCAGCTGGAGACACTGGGCGTGCTCGTGGCGTGGGCTGCGGTGGGTCTGCTGCTGGCCCCTATGGTGATGCGCAGGATGGCACGCCGTGAGTCCGGTTCCACCGTGGCGGCACGGCGCGAACGGGCGATGCAGCGGGTGACATGACAGGGAAGAACACGTCCAGCGAGACGATCTACAACCGGATCGCGATGCTCCGCGTCGAACGCGGGGTGTCTCGCCGGCAGCTGGCGGAGGCGCTGGGCGTCCACTACCAGACGATCGGCTACCTGGAGCGCGGCGAGTACAGCCCGTCGCTGTACCTGGCGCTGCGGATCGCGGAGTACTTCGGGGTGGCGGTCGAGGTGGTCTTCTCCACCTCGCCGTTCCCCCGGCTCGGTGACTCGTCGGAACAGTCGGCCTGATTGGCCGCTTGACTGGCTGCTTGATTGGCCGCTTGATTGGCCGCTTGATTGGCTGCGCATAATGGCTGGATGGGCACCGTGGCGTTCGGCAGCGTGCCGACCGAGCTGGGCGACGTGCTGGCGGCGGTCACCGACGATGGGCTGGTGGCCACCGCCTTCACCGACTCACCACACATCAGGGCCGCGATCGCCGCGCGGCTGGGCCTCCCCGAGGCCTCCTCGCCGGCGGTGGACGGCGTACTCGGCCAACTACGCCAGTACTTCGCCGGCTCCCGGCGGGAGTTCGAGGTGACCGTGGACTGGCGGATGATGTCCGACGCCCAGCGGCGCGTGCTCGGCACGCTGTACTCGACGGTGCCGTACGGCAAGGTCGTGACGTACGGGGAGCTGGCGGCCCGCAGCGGTACCGGGATCCCGCCGCGCGGCATCGGCTCGATCATGGGCAGCAACCCGATTCCCATCGTCGTGCCGTGCCACCGGGTGGTCGCCGGCGACGGGTTGGGCGGGTTCAGCGGCGGTACCGGTGTGGAGTCGAAACGCCGCCTGCTGACGCTGGAGGGCTACCTGCCGCCGACTCTCTTCTAGACTTGTCAGCTATGTCCGGCCCGGTGGTCAGCCGCCGCCGTGAGGTGAGCGGCGGCAGCGCACGTTCCCTGTTGACGACGGTGCTCGGTGAGTTCGTGCTGCCGCTGGACCGGCAGGTGTGGACGTCGGCACTGGTCGAGGCGCTGGCACTGTTCGACGTCGAGGAGAAGGCCGCGCGGCAGGCACTGGCACGCACGGCCGCCGAGGGTTGGTTGAGCGCCGACCGCGTGGGCCGCCGAGTCCGCTGGAACCTGACGGCGGACGCCAGGCGGCTGCTCGCCGAGGGCGCGACGAGGATCTACGGGTTCGGCAGCAAGTCGCGCGAGTGGGACGGCCGGTGGCTCGTGGTGCTGGTGTCGGTCCCGGAGACGCAGCGCGACCTGCGGCACAAGCTGCGGACGAGGCTGAGCTGGGCAGGGTTCGGCTCCCCCACGGCAGGCGTGTGGATCACACCGCACCTGTCCGCGGAGGCGGACGCGAAGCTCATCCTGGACGAGTTGGACCTGTCGCCACAGGCGATGTCGTACCTGGCGCAGTACGGGGCCCTGGGCTCCGAGCGGACGATGGTCGAGCGGGCGTGGGACCTCGCCGAGGTGGCCGCCCGGTACCAGGCGTTCGTGGACGAGTTCGCGGTGCTGGCACCGTCCACCCCGGACGAGGTGCTACGCGCGCAGACCCTCCTGGTGCACGAGTGGCGGCGGTTCCCGTTCCTGGACCCGCAGCTGCCGGAGGAGCTGCTACCACCGAGGTGGAGCGGCACCACGGCGACCGCCCTCTTCAACGAGCTGCACGTCCGCTGGCGCACACCGGCACAGGAACGCTGGGCCGAACTGGCCAGGGACTGACGGCACGGCACACCTCCCCCCACCGAGCGCACCATCCGGCCCGCCCGCCGAGCGC
>NZ_DASQCC010000102.1:0-56286 GCF_035634895.1 Actinophytocola sp.
GCCACCCAGGCGATGATGGCCGCCGACCCGACCCTGGCCGACGCGGTCGCGGCGAAGGTCGCCGAGGGCCGCCCGGCCGCGTGGGCCATCACGGACGCGATCGGTGACCAGCAGGAGCAGTTCCGGTCCCTCGGCGGCTACTTCGCCGAGCGGGCCGCGGACCTCGCGGACCTGCGGGACCGGGCCGTGGCGTGGCTGCTGGACGTCGCCATGCCCGGCCTGCCGCGGCCGGGCGTCCCGTTCGTGCTGGCCGCCGACGACCTGTCGCCGGCGGACACCGCGTTGCTGGACTCGTCCGTCCTCGCGATCGTCACCAGCCGGGGCGGCCCGACGAGCCACACGGCCATTCTGGCGCGCTCGCGGGGTCTGCCCGCGGTGGTGAGCTGTCACGGGATCCTGGCGCTCCCCGACGGCACCCCGGTCTCCGTGGACGGCACCACCGGCGTGGTGGCGCCGGTGTCCGCCGCCGAGGCCGACGAGGTCCGTGAGTCGGGCCGCGCCGAGAAGGAGCGCGACGCCGCGTTCACCGGCCCGGGAGGCACGTCCGACGGACACGCGGTGCCGCTGCTGCTGAACGTCGGCGGTGCGGCGGACATGACGCCCGACGCCGAGGGCGTCGGGCTGTTCCGGACCGAGTTCCTGTTCCTGGGGCGCACGGCCGCCCCGCCGGTCGCCGAGCAGGAGACCGCCTACCGGGCGCTGTTCGAGGCGGCCGGCGATGGCAAGAAGGTCGTCGTGCGCACGCTGGACGCGGGGGCGGACAAGCCGCTGCCGTTCCTGGGACTGGCCGAGGAGGAGAACCCCGCGCTGGGTGTCCGCGGCCTGCGTACGGCCCGCGTGCGGCCCACCGTGCTGACCGAACAGCTGGAGGCGGTCGCCAGGGCCGTGTCCGGCACCGGCGCCGAGGCGTGGGTGATGGCCCCGATGGTGGCCACGGCCGCGGAGGCGGCCGAGTTCGCATCGCTCGTGTACAAGGCCGGGCTGCCCACGGCGGGCGTCATGATCGAGGTGCCGGCGGCGGCGCTGCATGCCCGCCAGATCCTCGCGTCGGTCGACTTCGTGTCGATCGGGACGAACGACCTGAGCCAGTACACGATGGCCGCGGACCGGATGAACGGTGAGCTGGCGGACCTGCTGGACCCGTGGCAGCCGGCGGTGCTCCAGCTGGTGGCGACGGTCGCGGCGGCGGGCGAGGACCTGAACAAGCCGGTGGGCATCTGCGGGGAGGCGGCGGGAGACCCGTTGCTGGCCCTGGTGTTCACCGGGATGGGCATCACGACCCTGTCGATGTCGGCGCCGTCGGTCCCCGCCGTCCGCGCCGCCCTGGCCACCCACACCCTGGCCGACTGCCGCCGCCTGGCCGACCTGGCCCTCAACGCGGCCGACGCCCAGTCCGCCCGCAAGGCGGTGGCGGGACGGTAGGCCGGTCGGGACGGTAGGTCGCCGGGACGTGGAGGACCCCTTCGGAACGCCAACGCGCCGAAGGGGTCCTTGGCGACCGGCCGCACGCGAACCGCGGTGCCCTCCTGCCCTTGGCCTGTCCTGCTCGTCGGGCAACGCCAGCGCATACACGCGGGACTCGATGTGCGCCAACGCGGGACTCGGTGTGTGTGAACGCGGGACTCGCGGTGGTGAGTCGTTGGGCGCTTGGGCGCTTGGGCGCGTTTGCGGTGGTCGTGGGCATGGGGTGCCGGGTGTGACCGGGTGGGTCACGAGGGTCAAATTCGTACAACCAGCGTACTAACGGGCCGGGTTCGCTAACGCTTGCGCGTTCAACCACACGCAAAGCGTCCCTCGTTACGCCGTTTGGAGCCTTAACTTTCGTCGACAGTCGACATAAGTTCAGCTTGTTTGGTCAGAAGCGACCGAGCGGCTATGTCCACGCCAGCGAGGGACGCCCCGGACAGCCACCCCGGGGACGAAGGCGAGGCAGCGTGACAACGGATGTCACCCCGTGTGCCACCCATGTTCCGTCGCGCCTCCACACAGAAATCCGAGCGGCTGAAGCCCCAGCCGCTCTTCTCCCGTGCCTCGGAACGGAGATCAAGAGAAATGGCAGAACAAAGCCGGCCGACGCTCTCGCGTCGATCGATGCTCGCCGGCGCGGCGGCGGCAGGGGTGCTCGCTCCAGCCGTGGCGGCGAGCGGAGTAGCCGCGTTCTCCGCGGCGGCCGGCGCCGAGGCCGCGAGTGCCGCGGCCGGTGCGCTCAGACAGATCACCCTCTACGCCGAACAACTCAAGAACTCGAACCTCGTCGGCTACGCCCTCGAACCGGGCAAGCCGACGATCCCCGGACCGCTCATCGAGATCTACGAGGGCGACACGGTGGAGATCGAGCTGGTCAACACCACCAACCAGCGCCTCTCCATCCACCCGCACGGCGTCAACTACGACACGGCGTCCGACGGCGCGCCGCTCAACGGCTCCTTCAACAACCCCGGCGAGACCCGCGTCTACCGGTGGCGCACACAGGCCGCCTACCAGCGTGACGGCGTCTACATGCCGGGCAGCGCCGGCTACTGGCACTACCACGACCACGCCCTGGGCACCGACCACGGCACGGGCGGTCTCGCGCGCGGTCTGTACGGCGGCCTGATCGTGCGCAGGAAGGGTGACCTGCTGCCCGACCGGCAGTACACGGTGGTCTTCAACGAGCAGTCCATCAACAACCTCGTCGCCCCGAACACCCCCCAGCTCGAGGCGAACCAGGGCGACCGGGTCGAGTTCGTCTGCATCGGCCACGGCACCCTGCCGCACACCTTCCACCTGCACGCCCACCGCTGGGCGGACAACCGCACGGGGCATCTCAGCGGGCCGGACGACAACACGCAGGTGGTCGACAACAGGAACCTCGACCCCGGCAGCTCCTTCGGCTTCCAGGTGATCGCGGGCGAGGTCGTCGGCCCTGGCGCGTGGATGTACCACTGCCACGTCCAGTCCCACTCGGACGCCGGCATGTCGGGCATCTTCCTGGTCCGCAACCCGGACGGCACCATGCCGGACGGCGCACAGCGGGACATCGACGCCTTCCACGGCATGCCCATGACCGGCATGGACATGAAGGCCATGGGCGCCACGGAGGTCCCCACGGGCTCCCACAGCGGCATCGCGCCGCTGGCCCCCGGCAACCCGTCGGCGAAGAAGTCCAAGAGCACGCCACCCACCGCCGGCCACGGCCACAAGTAACCACCCGACTCAACCTGCAGAGAGAGGGAGAGGCCCAAACATGGGGCGAAGAGGCTCGATGAGCTGGTTCCGCCGCCGAACCACCAGGACACTGGCGGCCGGGGCGGCACTTCTGCTGAGTGCGCCACTGGCGATGACCCAACCAGCCGCGGCAGTACCGGCACCTGCCGCGACTGCGGCTCCGGCAGCGGTCACCGCCACGGCACCCGTCAATGTCCTGATCTTCCACGGTCCGGCCGCTGACCAGCTCGACCCGGTGAACCGGGCGTCCGACGCGATCTCCAGCCTGGCGTCGGCCAACGGGATCACCCCGACCGTGTCCACCGACCCGGCCGTGTTCTCCTCGGCCAACCTGGAGAAGTACCGGGGCATCGTCTTCCTGTCCGCCAACGGGGTCACGCTGACCCGGGAGCAGGAGACCGCGCTCCAGACCTACATCCAGGCGGGCAACGGCTTCCTCGGCGTGTCCGACGCGGCCCGCGCGCAGTCGGACTCCACCTGGTTCACCGGCCTGATCGGCACCCGCCCGGTCGGCAGCCGGCTGGACCCGGAGGCCGTCGCGGCCGTCACGGCCAGCGCCGACAACCCGCCGAACGAGACCAAGGAGAAGGCGGCCGACAACAACCCCCAGACCAAGTGGCTGACGTTCGCGAACACCGGCTGGCTGGCCTACAAGATGGCCGCGCCGGTCGCGATCGGCAGCTACGCCATGGTCTCGGCGAACGACTTCCCCGGCCGCAACCCGCAGGACTGGACGTTGGAGGGCTCCAACGACGGCTCGAACTGGACCGTCCTGGACACCCAGACCAACCAGGCGTGGGACGAGCCGTTCCAGCCCAGGAGGTTCCAGTTCACCAACCACACGGCCTACGCCAACTACCGGCTCAACATCACGAAGAACGCCGGTGAGCCCCTGATCCAGCTGGCGGACCTCAACCTGTTCAAGGACGGCGCGACCGCGCCGCCGCCGCCCGACCCGGCGGTGCAGTCGGCGACGATCGACGTCGTCGACCGGCAACACCCGGCCAACGCGGGCTTCGGCTACAACTGGACGCACAGCGACCGGTACCTGAACTGGGACCCGAACCCGGTCGGCACCGTCCACACGGTCCTGCAGGTCGAGGAGCGGACCTACCAGGCGGGCAACGGCTCGAACGGCGCGTTCCACCCGGTCTCCTGGTGCCGTGACTACGACGGCGGCCGCTCCTTCTACACCGGGCTGGGCCGCACCGACGGGAGCTACGGCGAGGACACCTTCCGCGCCCACCTCCTCGGCGCGCTGAGGTGGACCACCGGCATGGTGCGTGGTGACTGCAAGGCCACCATCGCCTCGAACTACAAGATCGAGCGGCTGACCGCGCGCAACGCCACCGGGCAGCTCGACCAGATCGGTGAGCCGCACGGGCTCACGATCGCGCCGAACGGCCAGATCTTCTACATCGGCAAGGCCGCCTGTGCGGGCAACACCGTTCCCCAGCCGAACGACTGGACCAACCCGAACATCGGTCTCGGCTGCGGCACGATCCACCTGTACGACCCGGCGACCAAGAAGATCAAGCTGCTGACGACCCTGCCCGTGATGGGCAACCGCGGCAGCGGCGACGAGCTCGTCAAGAACGAGGAGGGCCTGGTCGGCATCACGCTGGACCCGAAGTTCAGCGAGAACGGCTGGCTCTACGCCTACTGGATGCCGCACGACTCGATCAACCGGGACACCCGGATCGGTCAGCGCACCGTCTCGCGGTTCACCTACAACGCGACCGCGCAGACGATCGACCTGTCGAGCCGCAAGGACCTGCTGCACTGGGACGCGCAGATCCACAGCTGCTGCCACGTCGGTGGCGGGATGGCGTTCGACAAGGACGGCAACCTGTACATCGGCTCGGGCGACAACAACTCGTCCGAGGGCAGCAACGGCTACTCCGGCAACAACTGGACCAAGGACTACAAGGGTGTCTCCTTCCAGGACGCCCGCCGTACGGCCGGTAACTCCAACGACCTGAACGGCAAGATCCTGCGGATCCACCCGGAGGCGGACGGCACCGCCACGATCCCCAGCGGGAACCTGTTCCCCGAGGCGAACGACCCCGGCAACAAGACCCGGCCGGAGATCTACGTGATGGGTGTCCGCAACATCGCGCGGCTCGCGATCGACCCGGAGACCAACTGGCTGACCGCCGGCTGGGTCGGGCCGGACGCCCAGTCGCCGAGCCCCGAACTGGGCCCGGCCAAGTACGAGACCGCGACGATCATCACCTCGGCCGGCAACCAGGGTTGGCCGTACTGCATGGGCAACAAGCAGCCCTACCGTGACCGCAGCAGCAGCGACGCGGCCGTGCTCACGGGCTGGTACGACTGTGACAACCCGATCAACACCTCGCCACGCAACACCGGCCTGGTGAACCTGCCGCCGATCCGCAAGAACATGATCTGGTATTCGCCGGACGGTGGCGGCCCGGTGTTCCCGAACCGGCCGAACAGCAACATCCCCACCTATGTCGCGGCGGACGCCAACTACACCCAGCCGTACCTGCGCGGTGGCAGCCAGGCGATCATGTCGGGTCCGACCTACCACTACGACCGCGTGAAGCAGGACAGTGGCGTCGCGTGGCCGAAGTACTGGGACGACAAGTGGTTCATCGGTGACGAGTCCACCGCGACCAACCGCGTCGCGGTGACGGTGGACCCGGCCGGCGTGCCGACGCAGCAGCCGCCGGTGTTCGCGGAGACGCTCACCAAGATCATCCCGATCGGCGGCGGCGACAACAAGCTGCAGAACTGGATGGACGCCAAGTTCGGTCCGGACGGCGCGCTGTACATGCTGGACTACGGCAGCGGCTTCTTCTCGCTGGACAGCAACCAGAAGCTGATCAAGATCAGCTACACCGGCGGGGCGGCGACCCCGACCCCGGCGGCGACCAACGTCGCCGTGCAGAACAAGCCGCTGACCTACCAGTTCAACGGCTCCAAGGGCGGCGGCGTCGCCTGGAAGTGGGAGTTCGGCGACGGGACGACCTCGACGCAGGCCAACCCGAAGCACACCTACACCCGCACGGGTCCGTTCACCGCGAAGCTGACCACCACCTACGCCGACGGCGAGGTCGTGACGACGCGGACCGCGGTGACCGTGGGCTGTGTGACCGCCGACCCGAACACGACGGTCAAGTTCGGCCCCGACGACGCGATCGACACCACGGTGGCGAACAAGAACGTCGGCGGTGGCTGCAAGGTCGACGACCTGATCGACGACGAGAGCACCTGGCCGTCGCACGCCGCGTTCACGTTCCACGTGGAGACGGTGGCCGACAACCTGCTCGACCTCGGCATCCTCAACACCAACCAGCACGACAAGCTGATCGATGCCGCGGAGTCGTCCAACATCGGCAACGCGGGTGTGTTCGGGTACGACGCGCTGTACGACGGCACGGCGGACTCGTTCAGGAACTGGCTACAGGCTCCGGACGGGAAGTTCACGATCCAGCCGGACGGGACGATCAGGTCCGCCGGCGGGCTCGGCATGCTCTGGTATGCCAAGCAACCGTTCAAGAACTACTCGCTGAAGCTCCAGTTCAGGGACGCGGCGCCGGACGGCTTCCGTGCCAACAGCGGTGTGTTCATCCGGTTCCCGGATCCACGCACCCCACTGGCCCAGCGGCCGGCGGGCAGCTGTGGCACGGTCGGCTCGGCGCGTACGTCGCAGGCGTGGGTCGCGATCTACTGTGGTCACGAGATCCAGATCTACGACGGTGACACCGGTGAACCGCAGAAGACGGGGTCGGTCTACAACTTCGACCCGATGAACCTCGACCAGGCGAAGATCACGCCGAAGGGTCAGTGGAACGACTACGAGATCAAGGTCGTCGGACAGCACTACACGATCATCCGCAACGGCGTGGTGATCAACGAGTTCGACAACGTGCCTGGTATCCAGTCGTCCCGCGCCGGTGACCCGCCGACGGATCTGCGGCAGTTCACCGAGGGCTACATCGGGTTGCAGAACCACAGTGACAACGACCTGATCGACTTCCGCAACATCAGGATCAAGCCCCTGTAGCAACCTTGTGGCCGGGCGGCCCCCCGGGCTGCCCGGCCACCCTTTGGAGGACCTTGTGTCACGACGATTCCTAGCCGCGTTCGGCGCGGCGGTCGCCGTACTGGGGCTGGTCGCGTTACCCGCCGCCTCGGCCGGCGCGGCACCGGCGCCGGCCCCCGCCGCGGCGGCGGCGCAAACCCTGACCTGGACCGCGAACAACAGCACCACGGCCTACGCCTCGGCCCCGACCTCCGCGGTGGCGGGGGCGACGACGATCGTCTTCGAGACGAGCGAGGCGACCGGCAACACGACCGGCATGTCACACACGCTGAACTTCGACACCTCGAGCCCCGGCTACAACCACGACGTCAACGTGGCCATCACGGCGAACCCGTTCGACGCGGACAACGGTCATCACGAGCAGGCCGTCACGCTGACGCCGGGCAGGTACCGCTACTTCTGCACGATCCCCGGTCACAGCACGATGACCGGGGAGTTCACGGTGTCCGGCGGCAACGGCGACACCACCGCGCCGACCGTCGCCGCGACGGTCACCGGCACCCAGGACACCGCCGGCAACTACGTCGGCTCGGCGACCGTCACGGTCTCCGCGTCCGACGCGGGTTCCGGTGTGTCCACAGTGGAGTACCAGCTGGACGGCGGCACCTACCAGACCTACACCGCGCCCGTCCAGGTGAGCACCGTCGGCTCGCACACCGTGAAGTACCGCGCGACGGACAACGCCGGCAACACGTCCACCGAGGGCACCAAGACGTTCAACGTGGTCTCCGGCGGCGGCAACGACACGACGCCGCCGACGGTGTCCGGCTCGGTCGCGGGCGCCCAGGACTCGTCCGGCAACTACGTCGGCTCGGCGACCGTGACGGTCACCGCCGCCGACTCGGGCTCCGGCGTGTCGTCCATCGAGTACCAGGTGAACGACCTGGGCTGGAACCCTTACACGCAACCGTTCCAGGTCACGACCCCGAGCCAGTACACCGTGCTGCTGCGGGCGACCGACGCGGCGGGCAACGTGGGCAACGGACAGGTGGCGTTCACCGTGGTGGAGGCGCCGTCCGACACGACGCCGCCCGCGGTGGACGCGGAGGTGTCGGGCTCGCAGGACTCGTCCGGCAACTACCTCGACTCGGCGACCGTGACCATCTCGGCCACGGACACCGGAACCGGTGTGGCGTCGATCGAGTACAAGCTGGACAGTGGTGCGTGGACCGCGTACCGGGCACCGGTGGTGGTGAACACGCCGGGGCAGCACATGGTGAGTTACCGCGCGACGGATGTGGCCGGCAACGTGTCCGACGAGGGCATGGCCATGTTCACGGTCGTGCAGCGGGACACGACCGCGCCGGTGGCGAGCGGCCAGGTGGCGGGCCAGCAGGACCAGAACGGGGCCTACGTCGGCTCCGCGGTGGTCACGCTGACGGCCACGGACGCCGGTTCGGGTGTGGCGTCGATCGAGTACAAGCTGGACAGTGGTGCGTGGACCGTGTACGCGTCCCCGGTCCAGGTGTCCACGCTGGGCGCGCACACACTGCAGTACCGGGCGACCGACGTGGCGGGCAACGTGTCCACGGTCGGCACCCTGACGTTCACGGTGGCGTCCGGTGGCACGGACACGACGGCGCCGTCGGTGTCGGCGGTGGTGTCGGGCAACCAGAACTCGAACTGGCAGTACGTCGACGGGGCGACGATCACGTTGTCCGCGCTGGACACCGGTTCGGGCGTGGCATCGATCGAGTACGCGCTGGACGGTGGCGCATGGACCGTCTACACGACCCCGGTGACGGTGGACAGCGAGGGCGCCCACACGTTCAGGTACCGGGCGACTGACAGGGCCGGGAACGTGTCCCCGGAACTGTCGGGCTCGTTCACGATCGTCGAGGAAGGCCCCGGGCCGGCACCGGACGCGTGCCCGAGCTCGGACGTCCGCGACACGGTCATCATCGGTGAGGCCGACAGCCAGGTGCCGAACGTGGACACCGGAAACGGCTGCACGATCAACGACCTCATCGATGAGGACGGTGAGTGGGCCTCGGCGAACGACTTCATCCGGTACGTGAAGTCGGTGACGAGGGAGTTGGTACAGAACGGAGTCATCGACTCCGACGCCCGCGCCCGCATCGTCGCGGCGGCCATCGACTCGGGGGTTGGCGGCGACAGCGCCGCCCGCGTCTGAGCACTGGTAGAGCTGGGTCCCCCCGGTCAGTCACCGCCTGACCGGGGGGACCTTCTCAGTGCCGCTCCTACGAGCGTTGAACAGGCGGCGTGAAGCGGACCGGCAGGCTCGCGGGGCACCGTGTCCACGGTGACGGCAGCAGCTCGATCTCCCCGGCCGGGATCGCCAGCGTCACGTCGTGCAGCCGGTGCAGCGCGGTGTCGACCGCGATGCGGGTGATCATTCGGCCCGGCCGCTGCGCGGGGCACGCGTGCGGGCCGGCGCTCCACGACAGGTGCGACCGGTTCCCGACCTCCAGCCACGGGTCGTCCGTGTGCACGCGGGGATCGTTGTTCGCCGCGTGGAAACCCATCACCAGCGCGTCGCCGCGCTGGATGTGGGCGCCACCCAGCTCGCAGTCCACCAGGGCGTAGCGGGCCGGCATGTTCGCCATCGGCGGGTCGCGCCACAGGACCTCGTCCAGCGCGTCGTCGATCCCCAGCCGGCCGCCGCGCAGCCGGCCCGCGAACCGGGGGTCGGTCAGCATCAGCCGCAGTGTCTGGGCGATCCACGTCGTCGTGCTCTCGTAGCCCGAGCTGATCATCAGCACGATCGACTGCTGGATCTCGAAGTCGTCGCGCAGGTTCGGGTGCCGCAGGAACGCCGTGGTCAGGTCGTCCGCCGGCATCTTGCGCCGCGCGTTCATCACGCCGGTCAGGATCCGCTCGAGGTTGTACGCCTCCGCCTGGGAGTCCTCGGCCGAGCTGAACAACGCCATCAGCGCCGCGCGCAGCTCGTGTCCCTGCTCGGGACCGATGCCGAAGAAGCCGGCCACCGTCAGCATCGGCACCACGGCGGCGTAGTCGGTCACCAGGTCCGCGCTGCCCTGGTGCTCCACCTCGCGGATCAGGTCGACGCACATGGCCCGGATGAACCGCGCCATCCGGTGCTCGTCCAGGCTCTCCAGGCCGTCGTCGAGCGGGCCGCGCAGCCTGCGGTGCTTGTCCCCGTCGGAGAAGTACGCGTTGTCCCGCGGGAACATCATGGGCCCGAGACCCGAGTCCGGCGAGACGATGCCCTCCGAGAACAGCCGCCAGTTGTTGGGGTCACGGGAGAACAGCTGCTCGTTGCGCACCACCTGGCAGATCTCGTGGTGCCCCATCACCAGCCACGCCGGGATGCCCGGCTCCAGCTCCACCGGCGCGACCACGCCCCAGCGCTCCTGCAGGTCGCGGTACACGGCCTGCGGGTCGGCGGCGCCGGTGGTCGCCGTCAGCGGCGTCAGGCCGGTCATGTCGGTGAGTCTCTGGCGGTGCCGGCGTGTCGCGGGGGGCATCATCAGGTGAGTGCCTTCGTGTTGTCGAGAGCGTGTTCAACGAGCGTGATCAGCGCCTGGGCCGATGACTCCCGATGGCGGGCGTCGCACATGACGATGGGCGTCTCCGGCAACAGGTCCAGCGCCTCGCGCAGCTGCTCGGGGGCGTAGCGCGGGGCGTCCGAGAACTCGTTGACGGCCACCGCGAACGGGATCCCGGTGCGCATCTCCAGCTGGTCGAACACCTCGAAGCTGTCCTCGATGCGCCGGGTGTCGATCAGCACCAGCGCCCCGACCGCGCCCTCGGCCAGGCCCTCCCACAGGTCCCAGAACCGTCTCTGGCCCGGCGTGCCGAACAGGTACAGCACCACCTCGGGCGTCACGGTGATGCGGCCGAAGTCCATCGCGACCGTCGTGGTCGCCTTGTCGTCCAGGCCGGCCAGGGAGTCGACGCCGACGCTCGCGGACGTCATCGTCTCCTCGGTACGCAGCGGCGCGATCTCGGAGACCGAGCCGATCAGCGTCGTCTTGCCGACCCCGAACGCGCCGACGACGAGGATCTTCACCGACTGGGCGACCGTCGACGCGACGTAGCGCTCAGAGCTTGCGGAGACCATCGAGAACCTTCTCAAGGAGTTCAACGGGGGGTGGGGTGTAGCGCGGTGCGGCACGGATCTGCAGGTGGCCCGTGTCGACGAGGTCCGACGCGATCACCACCACGAGGCTCACCGGCAGCCGCAGGTGGGCGGCCGCCTCGGCGAGCGAGAGCATCCCGCCGCACAGCTCCAACAAGGCCTTCTGCTGGCTCGTCGGCGCGATCGGACGGGGCGCGTCCGGGTCGACGACCAGCAGGGTCTCGGGTCTTATCGTGTTTCGGGACGGGTGCGCCCGGCCCGAGGTCAGAACGTACTGGCGCACGGGGTGATCGCGATAGTCGTCCATAGGCCCCTCAGCCGCTGCGGGTCGGCGTCGACAGTGTGCGTTCGCCGATCATCAACACCTGTGCCTGCATCTGCTGCGCGATGAGCGCCGGGTCGATGACCGGCTCGGTCACCACCGCGAGTCGTGAACCGTCGCCCGCGCCGCGGACGAACAGGTAGCCGCCGTCGAACTCCACCATCACCTGCCGGGGGCCTGCGCCCGTGCCGAACTCCTTGCTGATGCCCTGACCCAGCGCGGACAGCCCGGCGCACGCCGCCGCCAGCTTGTCGGCCGTGTCCGTCGGCGTGTGGTCCGTGCGGACCTTCAGCAGGCCGTCGGCGGTGAGCACGACGACATGGCGCACACCCCGTACCGACCGGATCAGCTCCAGCATCCAGCTGTTGTCGACGGGGTGGCCGGCGCCAACGCCGCTCATCTGTGGTCCTCCGAGGTGGTGTTCTCTGTGTTGTAGTGCAACGTGTCCGGGTCGTCGTCGTACTCGTCGTCGTACGCGTTGTCGTTGTGGGCGTTGTCGTTGTGGGCGTTGTCGTTGTGGGCGTTGCCGTGGTCCTGGCCGTTCGCGGCCGCGGCGCCGGAGAGGAAGGCGTTCATCCACTGGCCGGCCTGCTCCGGGTCGTCCACGACGTCGCGCTCGGCCGGCCAGTCCACGGTCGGCTGCGGCTGCGGGACGGCGTGGCCGCGGCGCGAGCGACGTCGCGGGAGTACGGGAAGCTCGTCGCCGCCGGTCGGGATGAGCGGCGGGAGCGGCTCGTCGACCTTGCCGGTGTGCGGCTCCATGTCCCAGTCGTCCGGCTCCGGCTCGCGTGGCGCGGGGGCGGCCAGGGCGTGGCGCTCGGGCCTTCTCGCGAGGGCGTGCGCGCCGGCGGCGATCATGCCGGACGGCGCGACGGCCTCGGTCAGCTCCGTCGGGACCAGGATGATCGCACGCAGCCCGCCGTACACGGACTCGGTGATGTCGACGCGGAACCCGTGCCGCCGGACGTACGCGCCGACCACGGGTAGGCCGGTCTGCGGGATCTCGCCGAGGTCCACGATGCCGATCGGCCGGCGGCCGGACGCGATCTCACGCACCTGCTCCAGGCGCTTGTCGTCCAGGCCGACACCGCCGTCGTCGATCTCGATGACCGCGCCGCGCTGCACCTGCCGCAGGGTGACGAGCACCTGTGTGGTGGGCGGGGAGGACTGGGTCGCGTTCGCGAGCAGCTCGGCGACGAGGTGGACCAGCGGCTCGACCACACGGGCGGACACGGCCACCGCGGGGTCGCCGGACACCTCGACGCGCTGGTAGGCGGTGATCCGGCCGGCCGCGCCGCGGACGACGTCCGCGACCGGCAGCGCCTCGTGCCACTGCTGGCCGGGCCACTCGCCGCAGAGGGCGGACAGGGTCTGCGCGTTGCGTGCCTGCTGGGCGGCCGCGTGGTCGACACGCATGCTGCTGTGCAGGACGTCCGGATCGGTGGGGTGGGCCACCACCATCCGCGCCGCCTCCTCCTGGATGCGGTGCGCGGAGGACTGGACCTTGCGGCCGAGCGCGACAACCGCCGCGGCCACGGCGTCGTTGCGGGCCAGCTGGTCCTCGCGCACCCGGCCGAGGTGCATGGCGGCCTGGCCGACCAGGTGCGCGGCGATGTCGTCGTTCGGGAGGTCCGGCAGTGGCGGCGGTACCGCGCCGTTGACGATCGCGGGGAGTTGTTGCTCGGCAAGGGCCTCGAGGGCCACGTGTCTCGCCTCGGCGAGGGCGGCGAGGTTGGCGTTCTCGTCGTCGAGCCGGCGCAGCTCCTCGAGGTGCTCCCGGCCGGCACGCGTGGTCCGGTAGGCGCCGGCGGCCACGATGCCGATGGCGACCGCCCCGGCCGCGAGCCAGACCACGATCCAGACCGGCGAGCCGAGCTTCTGAAAGATCAACGGGGAGACCGCAACGTAACCAGTGACACCGGCGATACAGGTCCAGGGGCCCGAGTGCCGTGGCGATGACGACACGGACGATGAGGCAGTCATGATCACCTTATTGTCGATCTTCGGGGGGACCGGACCGCCCACTCGCAGCGGTAACACCCCTAACCACCGCGGCACGTCGTAGGCAGCGAGATCCGAGATTATCCCAACGGTCAAGCTGCGGCGTTGCTCAGATCGGTTGAATCAGGGCGCGGCAACGGAAAATCTCCGTTACCCAACTTTCGGCAGACGGCCGTACCGACATACGGCCGCCTGGTCGTACTGGCGCTTCTGCTTGGTACACAAGTGAATCAGCCGGTTGGGCTAGCTGTCGGCGGTGCGAGGGTGTCCTTGATCACTGCGGTGCGTGGCGTTCGCCGCTCGGCGTGAGCCGATACCGGCGCCATGATTACAACGAGCCGTGCCCGGTGGGGATACGCCCGCGCGCCGAATGGCGGAGAAAGTCGGGAAGAAGGGGCACCGGGTCGTTCCCGCACCGGTGATGCCGCGGCGTGGGTGGCGCTGGTTCGCGGCGGCGCCGGGACCCGCTTGGTAACACTGCGGACACACATTCTAGCCCGCGGTGATCATCGGATCTATCGTAACCGGCACTGTCTCTCGACCCCTCTGACAAACCGTCGGTCAAGCCAAACAACGAGGTAGGGCTCCTATGTCGGCCAACAAGCCAGGCGGCCGGGCCAGCGGGCTGGTGTTCAACCCGTGGAACCTGGTCCTGCTGATCCCGTTCATCGTCCTACTGACGCCGATCTACAACCGGCAGTCGCCGGAGCTCTTCGGGATGCCGTTCTTCTACTGGTTCCAGTTCCTGGTGATCATCGTCGGGGTGGCGTCCACGATCACCGTGTACCGGATGACGAAGAAGGCGCCGGTCACCCGCGCGCAGAGCGAAACTTCCGACGTCGACACGCTGGATGAAGGGAGCGCGGAGTAATGCAGTGGACCGAACTGATCATCTTCGTCCTGCTGTTCGGCCTCGTCACCGTCCTCGGGTTCGTCGCCGCGCGGTGGCGGGCGGCCGAGTCGCTCGACCACCTCGACGAGTGGGGCCTCGGCGGCCGCAAGTTCGGGTCGTGGATCACCTGGTTCCTCGTCGGCGGTGACCTCTACACGGCGTACACGTTCGTCGCCGTGCCCGCGCTGCTGTTCGGCGCCGGTGCGACCGGGTTCTTCGCCCTGCCGTACACGATCATCGCCTACCCGCTGGTGTTCCTGCCGGTGCTGCGCATGTGGTCGGTCAGCAGGGCCAAGGGCTACGTGACCCCGGCCGACTTCGTGCGCGGCCGGTACGGCTCCTCGCTGCTCGCGCTGCTGATCGCCATCACCGGGATCGTCGCGACCATGCCGTACATCGCGCTGCAGCTGGTGGGGCTGGAGGCCGTGCTGCGGTCGATGGGCTTCAACGCGTCCGGCTTCCTCGGCCACCTGCCGCTGCTCATCGCGTTCGTGATCCTGGCGGTCTACACCTACCAGTCCGGCCTGCGCGCGCCCGCGCTGATCGCGTTCGTCAAGGACATCCTGATCTATCTGGTGATCCTGGTGGCCGTGATCTACCTGCCGATCAAGCTCGGCGGCTGGGGCCAGATCTTCAGTGACGCCCAGACGCACCTGACCAGCACGAACCCGGCGACGGGCAAGCCGTTCGGGAGCACCCTGCTGAACTCGAACAACCAGCTGCAGTACGTGACGCTGGCGTTCGGCTCGGCGCTGGCGCTGTTCCTGTACCCGCACTCGGTCACCGGCGTCCTGGCCTCCCGGGGCCGGGACGTGCTGAAGCGCAACATGTCGGCCCTGCCGGCGTACTCGCTGCTGCTCGGCCTGCTCGCGCTGCTCGGCTACGTCGCGATCGCCGCGGGGACCACGCCGCTGGTCAACAACGCCACCGGGCGCAAGGACACCAACACGGTGATCCCCGAGCTGTTCAACGGGCAGTTCCCGTCCTGGTTCGCGGGGATCGCCTTCGCGGCCATCGGCATCGGCGCACTGGTGCCGGCCGCGATCATGTCGATCGCCGCGGCGAACCTGTGGACCCGCAACGTCTACAAGGAGTACATCCGCAAGGGCGCGACCCCGCGTGACGAGGCGAAGCAGGCGAAGCTCGCGTCGCTCGTGGTCAAGTTCGGCGCCGTGCTGTTCATCGTCCTGATCGACCCGCAGTACGCCATCGACCTGCAGCTGATCGGCGGCGTGATCATCCTGCAGACGCTGCCGGCGGTCGCGATCGCCCTGTACACGCGGTGGCTGCACCGGTGGGCGCTGGTGGCCGGCTGGGCGGTCGGCCTCGGCTGGGGCCTGATCCTGCTGTACCAGATCCCGAACCCGGCTACGAAGCGTGCGCACTTCGGCGGCTCGGCCCTGGCGCTCGACAAGCTGAACATCCTCGGGTGGCAGCCGTTCGAGGGCTCGCAGGTCCAGATCTACGTCGGTTTCGTGGCGCTGTTCGCGAACCTGCTCGTCGCGGTGGTCGTCTCGCTGATCATCCGCGGGCGGGCGTCCAACGGCACCGACGAGACGGCCGACTCGGATTACCACGTCGACGAGCACGACGAGAACCTGCGGCCCATCGCCGCCCACTAGTGGTGCTTCGTCGCGTCGCGCGGGTCACGGCCTCGGGTCCGGAGTCCGCTCCGCGTCCGGCCCGGCTCGCCCACCGACCTGACGAAGCGGTGGCTGGCGCCTGGTTGAAAGGCTCTTTCTGAACAGACCTCTGTTCAGAAAGAGCCTTTCTGCATTTTCTGCATATTTCGTAATGCAGGTGGGTTGTGCAGATGCACGTGCAGATGCAGAATCTTCACGTTGCGCTGCCATCGGCGAGGGGAGACTGCGATGGCCGTTGGAGAGATCGAGGTAACGAGCCGGCCTGCCGGCCTTCGGGTGCCCGCGCCACCAGCACTTGAGTGGCTCGAGCTGGCTGAAAGTGATCGAACGGCACGTTTCGTCGGACTCATCAGCGATCTCAGCCGTGCCTTCGACGCGTCGGGGGACGGCAAGCGCATCACCTCCGCCCACGCGTGCGCCGGGATGGGAGCGGCGCTCGCGTGGGCGGCGGTTTGTCGGGATCCTCTTGGCGTCGTCCCGAGGACGAGCGTCGAGACGTTCGCGGCACGTTGGCGGGAGCTGTGTGGGAGCGCTCCCGCCGCGCCGTGCCACTACGTCAGTCTCGGCCCGGGCGACGGCCGGAAGGACGAGGTGCTGCTCGGGGACCTGTCGAGCGCCAACCCCGACCTGTGCTACCTGCCGGTCGACGCCGGCGAGGAGTTGCTGCACCTGGCTGTGCGGGGGGTGATCCGGCGTCTCGGCCTGCCGGCCGACCGGGTCATGTCGCTGCCGTGGGACTTCTCGCAGCGGGAGACCGCGGCGGCCCTGCGGCGCCTGCTCGACGAGCTGTCCGGGTCGACGCCTGTGCTGTTCTCGTTGCTGGGCAACACGATCGCCGGCTTCGACGCCGACGCGTCGGTGCTCGGGCTGGTCGCGTCCCTGCTCCGCCCGGACGACCGGCTGCTGCTGGAGGTCGAGGTCACGGGGGAGCTGACGGATCGTCTGGCCGTACTGGCGGCGGACGAGCAGGCGCGGAGCCCGGCGTTCGGCGAGTACGCCGCGGCGGCGGTGCGCGAGCACACGGACCTGGACGTGAGGTGGGACGACGCGGAGGTCATCGGCACGGTCGAGGCCGACCGCGCGCTGCTGGTGAAGACCGTCTGCCGAGCGGACGACGACCTGCGGCTGACCCTGCCGAACCGTGCCACGGTCCCGTTCCGCTTCGACGACACGGTGCGGGTGGCACTGTCCCGCAAGTACTCGGCGTCCGGCCTGGCCACCATGGTCGAGGACGCGGGCCTGACCATCACCGGCGACGTGTGCGTCGGCACGGGCGGCCCGTTCGGCCTGGCCCTGCTGATGCTCGCGCGGGCGGCCTAGTCGGCGAGGCCCCTCAGCAGGGGCAGGTACACGTCGTCCACGAGGCTTTCGATGGTCTCCTCCGGGATCGGGGCGCCGCTCAGGATGGCCTCGGCGCGGAGCAGGTCCACCGGGAGCCGCAGCGCGCGCGGCGGCATGTGCACGGGCTTCAGCTCACCACGCGCGACCGCGTTGTCGACGACCGTCCACATCGACTTCGTGATGGGTGCGGCGTCCATCCGCTCGCGCAGCCACGCCTGGACCTCCGGATGCTTGAACGTGTCCGCCATGACGCCGGCGATGGCCTGGCTCATCATCGCGTCCATCCGGTTCGCGATCCGGCCGAACAGCCAGACGATGTCCGCCCGTAGCGAACCAAGGTCGGGGGCGGTCGTGGTCATCGGCTGCCTGCGGGCCCACGCGGCGATGACGAGGGCCGCCCGGCTCTGCCATCGGCGGTAGATGACGGGTTTGCTCGTCCCTGCCCGTTTTGCCACCGCCTCTATCGTGAGAGCCGTGTAACCGACCTCGTTCAACTCGGCCCAGGCGGCGTCGAGGATCGCCTGCTCGAGCTCGGCGCCACGCCGGCGAGTGAGCTTGGCAGCCGTAAAAACGGTCGCGTCGTCGTCCACCTGACCCCTAAACTCTGGACCGGACCCCTAAGATACGTTGAGTTTCTTAACGGTCTGGTCTACCTTGTCCAATATTAGACACGGTTCGTTTCTTCACAGGGGGAACTGTTGCTGAACCGCCTGCTGTTCCACTACCTGCGCCCGTACCGCAGGGAGCTGACGGCCATCCTCGCCCTACAGCTCGTCGGCACGATCGCGTCGCTGTACCTGCCCAGCCTCAACGCGGACATCATCGACAACGGTGTCGCGCGCGGCGACAACGGCTACATCCTCCAGACGGGCACCTGGATGCTGGGCGTGTCGCTGTTGCAGATCGTCTGCTCGGTCATCGCCGTCCTGCTCGGCGCGCGCATGGCGATGGCGTTCGGGCGGGACGTCCGGTCCGGGATCTTCCACCAGGTCGGCCGGTTCTCCGCGCGCGAGGTCGCCGGTTTCGGCGCGCCGTCGCTGATCACCCGCACCACCAACGACGTGCAGCAGGTCCAGTTGCTGGTCGTCATGATGGCGACGATGTTCGTCGCCGCGCCGATCATGTGCGTGGCGGGCGTGATCATGGCGCTGCAGGAGGACGTCGGCCTCTCGTGGCTGCTGCTGGTGTGCGTGCCGGCGCTGGTCATCTGCATCGGCCTGATCGTGTCGCGCATGGTGCCGCAGTTCCGGCTGATGCAGGAGCGCATCGACCAGGTCAACCGCGTGCTGCGTGAGCAGCTGTCCGGCATCCGCGTGGTCCGCGCGTTCGTCCGCGAGAAGGCCGAGACCGAGCGGTTCCGGGACGCGAACCAGCAGCTCACCGACACCGCGCTGCGGGTCGGCAGGCTGCAGGCGATGATCTTCCCCACCGTCATGCTGATCCTGAACGTGTCCAGCGTCGCGGTCCTGTGGTTCGGCGCCCACCGTGTCGACGCCGGTGAGATGCAGGTCGGCGCGCTCACCGCGTTCCTGTCCTACCTGCTGCAGATCCTGATGTCGGTCATGATGGCCACGTTCATCTCGATGATGATCCCGCGCGCGGCCGTCTGCGCCGAGCGGATCATGGAGGTGATCGACACCGACTCGTCCGTGAAGTCGCCGGAGTCGCCGGTCGTCGAACTGCCCTCACGTGCCGAGGTCGAGTTCGCCGGCGTCGAGTTCCGGTACCCGGGCGCGGTCGACCCGGTGCTGCGGGACATCTCCTTCCGCGCCGAGGCCGGTCAGACCACGGCCATCATCGGCAGCACCGGCGCCGGCAAGACCACGCTGGTCAACCTGATCCCCCGGCTGATCGACGTGACCGGCGGCGAGATCAGGGTCAACGGCACGGACGTCCGGCTGCTGGAGCCGGACGTGCTGCGTAGCCGGATCGGGCTCGTGCCGCAGATCGCGTACCTGTTCACCGGCACCGTGCGGTCCAACCTCCGGTACGGCAACCCGGACGCGTCGGACGAGCAGCTGTGGGAGGCGCTGGAGATCGCGCAGGCCAAGGACTTCGTGACCGACATGGGCGGCCTGGACGCGGCCATCGCGCAGGGCGGCACGAACGTGTCCGGCGGCCAGCGGCAGCGGCTGTCGATCGCGCGGGCGCTGGTCCGCAAGCCGGAGATCTACCTGTTCGACGACGCGTTCTCCGCGCTGGACCTCGCGACCGACGCGGCGCTGCGCTCCGCGCTGCGCCCGCACACCGAGCACGCCGCGGTGATCGTGGTGGCCCAGCGGGTGTCCACGATCCTCGACGCGGACCGCATCGTGGTGCTGGAGAACGGCGAGATCGTCGGCTCCGGCAGCCATCGTGAGCTGATGTCCAGCTGTCCAACCTACCTCGAGATCGTCGAGTCCCAGCTGACCCCGGAGCAGGCGGCATGAGCGGAGCTTGCGGAGTGAATCATGGATATTCGGGCCGGCAGGGAGCCCGCGGAGGGCGTCGGTGTAGCGGAGCTTGCGGAGCGTTCCGGCGCCGTGGAGCGGGGGAGGTGACGGCGTGA
The DNA here is from genome assembly GCF_035634895.1 of Actinophytocola sp. Classification (GTDB taxonomy): domain Bacteria; phylum Actinomycetota; class Actinomycetes; order Mycobacteriales; family Pseudonocardiaceae; genus Actinophytocola. The sequence continues at coordinate 20,090 of NZ_DASQCC010000102.1, forward strand.
GCGGAGCTTGCGGAGTGATTCATGGATATTCGGGCCGGCAGGGAGCCCGCGGAGGGCGTCGGTGTAGCGGAGCTTGCGGAGCGTTCCGGCGCCGTGGAGCGGGGGAGCTGACGGCATGACTACTCCCACTGCAACTCGTCGTCCGATGCCGGCCGGTCCCATCGGCAGGGGTTTTCCCGGCATGCAAGGGCCGCCCAGCAAGGCGGACGACTTCGGCACGTCCGCGAAACGGCTGCTCGCCAGGATGCGTCCCGAGCGTGCCCCGATCGCGGCCGTCGTCGCGCTCGGCGCGCTCGCCGTCGGGTTCAACGTCGCGGGGCCGAAGGTCCTCGGGCACGCGACGGACATCATCTTCAACGGCATCATCGCGCGGTTCCGCGGCGTTCCCGGCGCCGGCATCGACTTCGGCGCGCTCGGCTCGGTGCTCGCCTGGGTGCTGGGGCTGTACCTGACGTCGTCGCTGTTCTCGCTGGCGCAGGGGTGGCTGCTGAACAACGTGGTGCAGCGCCTGGTGCTCACGCTGCGCGAGGACGTCGAGGCCAAGCTGCACCGGCTGCCGCTGCGGTACTTCGACGGCCAGCCGCGTGGTGAGTTGCTTTCCCGGGTCACCAACGACATCGACAACATCTCGACGACGTTGCAGCAGACGATGAGCCAGCTGCTGACCTCCGTGCTCACCGTGGTCGGCGTCATGATCATGATGTTCACGATCTCGCCGCTGCTCGCGGTGATCGCGCTGCTGATCATCCCGGCGTCGGTGTTCGTGACGAGGGCGGTCGGCAAGCGGGCGCAGAAGCTGTTCATCGCGCAGTGGAAGCACACCGGCGCGTTGAACGCGCACATCGAGGAGTCGTTCACCGGGCACCAGCTGGTGAAGGTGTTCGGCCGGCAACAGGAGTCGGAGGAGGAGTTCCGCAAGCGCAACGAGGAGCTGTACCAGGCCTCGTCGGGTGCGCAGTTCGTGTCCGGCCTGATCATGCCGTCGATGATGTTCCTGTCGAACATCAGCTACGTGCTGGTCGCGGTGGTCGGCGGCCTGCGGATCACGTCCGGCACGATGACGCTGGGCGAGGTGACGGCGTTCATCCAGTACTCGCGGCAGTTCACCCAGCCGCTGACGCAGGTGGCGTCGATGGCGAACCTGCTGCAGTCCGGCGTGGCGTCGGCGGAGCGCGTGTTCGAGCTGCTCGACGCCGAGGAGCAGGAGCCCGACCCGGCCGACGCGTCGCTGCCGGCGGAGCGCCGCGGCCGCGTGGCGTTCGAGGGCGTGTCGTTCTCGTACCGGCCGGAGCAGCCGCTGATCGAGGACCTGTCGCTGGTGGCGGAACCGGGCCAGACGGTCGCGATCGTGGGCCCGACCGGTGCGGGGAAGACGACGCTGGTCAACCTGATCATGCGCTTCTACGAGCTGGACGCCGGCCGGATCACCCTGGACGGTGTGGACATCACGGCGCTCCGCCGCGAGGACCTTCGCTCCCAGGTGGGCATGGTCCTCCAGGACACCTGGCTGTTCGGCGGCACGATCCGCGACAACATCGCCTACGGCAAGCCGGGGGCGACCGAAGAGGAGATCATCAACGCCGCCCAGGCGACGTACGTGGACCGTTTCGTCCGCACCCTTCCCGACGGCTACGACACGGTCATCGACGAGGAGGCGTCGAACGTGTCGGCGGGCGAGAAGCAGCTGCTGACGATCGCGAGGGCCTTCCTGGCCAGCCCGTCACTGCTGATCCTCGACGAGGCGACCAGCTCGGTCGACACCCGCACGGAGTCACTGGTACAGCACGCGATGGCGGCACTGCGTTCGTCCAGGACGAGCTTCGTGATCGCCCACCGGCTGTCCACGATCCGCGACGCGGACCTGATCCTGGTGATGGAGTCCGGCCGCATCGTGGAACAGGGCAACCACGAGGAACTACTGGAACAGCGCGGCGCCTACCACCGCCTGTACGCGGCCCAGTTCGCGGCGCCGGTCGAGTAGCCGCCCGCCCTCGCCCTGCCGGCCGCTGGCCGGCGGGGGCAGGGCAGGGCAACGCAGGGCAGGGCAGGGCAGGGCAACGCAGGGCAACGCAGGGCAACGCAGGACAAGGCGAGGCCGGGCAGGGCGAGGCAAGGCAGGGCCGAGCGGGGCGAGGCGGGGCGGGGAGGGCAAGGCAAGGTCGGGGCCGGGCAAGGCAGGGCCGGGCAAGGGCGCAGGCGGGCGAGGGCAGGCGCAGGCGGAGGCGAGGTGGGCGAAAGGCGGGCGCAGGCGCAGGCCGGGCGGAGGAACGCTTCGTGGCGGTCGTCGCCGAGCGTTCCGGTGGACGCGTGGGTCGGGAGTGTTCAGTCTCCGGCCATGAACTCGGCGCCGGCGGCCAGTGCCACCTCAGGGCCGAAGAGCCTGGCCGGGGTGAACGTGCCCGGACGGCCTTCGCCCCTGGCCAGGCGCTGGGCGACCTCGGTGACGGCGTCGACGGTGAACGTCATGCCTTCACCGGTGCGCAGCCAGCCCTCGCGCACGCGACCGGACTCCCATTCGACTCGGGCGCGGCCCCAGGACGATCGGCGCGGGCGTTCCTTGGCCGTGGTCGTGGTGATGCGGGCGAGCCGCCGGGTGGCGAAGCCGGCCAGGCCAGGTAGCCGCAACACGCCACCGATCACCGGCAGGGCCGCTCGGACGACCGGGTTTGCCGGGGCGAGAGCCGAGGCGCCGATCACCGACGGGGCTCCGCTGGCCCGCCATGCCGCGAAGAGTTCGCCGCTGCCCAGGGCGGCGGTGGTGACGACGTCGCCGTCGGGGGTGGTCAGTCGCTCGGCGGCACCCCCTGCCCGGGCACGGGTCAGCCGGCCCTGACGCACCTCGCGGCCACCATCGAGCAGCGCGTGCACGATGGTGGCCGCCAGGGCTTCGCCGAGGGCGCCGGGTTCGATCGCGACGGACGCGATGGCGTCGACGCGTACTCGCGAGGGCTTCTCCTCGCCCGCCAGCAGGTGCAGCAGGATGCTCTCGGTCGCGAGCACGCCGAAGCCCGCGCCGCAGACCAGTGTGCGGCCGGTCGCCGCCGCCTCCCGGTCCATGTCGTGGAGCAGTTCGAAGGCGCTCAGCTCGGCGCCGACGTCGACGTAGTGGGTGCCTGGCGGGCAGGCCCGCGCGACCCGCGGCGCGGTGACCGTGAACGGGCCCACCGTGTTGATCACGACGGCCGGCGCCTCGGTGGTCAGACGCGCGCAGACCTCGTCGAGCGAGCCGGTCACCGCCCGTGCGTCCGGACTCACCTGGGCCAGCCGCTCCCGGCTGCGGCCGGCGACCACCACCTCGGCCCCGGCCTTCCGCAGCCGTGCCACCGCCTCCTGGCCGACCCGTCCGGTCGCGCCGAGTACCCAGATCTCACCCGTCATGGTCGCCTCCATCGGTCATGGCACGTCGTGTCATCACTATGGCATATTACGACACGACGTGTCATCACCTAGGATCTGGGACATGGGTCGATGGCAGCCGGGTGCGCGTGAGCGGCTCGAACAGGCCGCGCTCGATCTCTTCATCGAGCAGGGCTTCACCGAGACGACCGTGCCGCAGATCACGGCGCGGGCCGGGCTCACGACCCGTACGTTCTTCCGGCATTTCGCCGACAAGCGCGAGGTGCTGTTCGCCGGCGAGGAGCTGGTGCCCGAGCGGGTGGCCCGCTTCATGGCCGAGGCCCCACCGGCGCTCGGCCCGATGGAACTGATCGCCGAGGGCCTCGCCCCCGCCGCGGCCGAGATCTTCACCGGCCGCGGCCTCGACTACCTGCTCCGCCGGCGGGCCGCGATCGACGCCGAACCCGCCCTGCGCGAGCGCGAGCTGCGCAAGTTCTCGCTGCTGTCGCAGGCCCTGGAGCAGGGCTTCCGCGACCGCGGCGTCGACGCCCTGACCGCCGTGTTGGCCGCCGAGCTCGCCGTGACCACGTTCCGGATAGCGGTGACCCGCTGGCTCGACCAGCACGGCGACCCCGACCTCCCGGCCACCGTCGACCAGACCCTCGCGGCGATGAGGCACCTGACGAACACGCCACCGGCATAGGTGGTCGCGCGGATCGGGGTGGCGATCCCGCCGGCGTGACCAGCACCGTTGCCTCTTCGGCTTCCGAAGGGGAAGGTTTCCGCGCTGAGCGGTGCACACCCGCCGACGGTGGTCATACTCTGGCACTAAGCCAGGGGAGGCCGCATGCCCGTCACCAGCACGGTTTCCCGCGTCCAGGCGCTCGCCGCGTCCTGGCGCGCGGACGACTTCACGCTCGAGCCCGTCACCGCGGAGATCGGCGCCGGGCGGCTCATCGCGATCATCGGGCCGAGCGGGGCGGGAAAGACCACGTTGCTCGAACTGCTCGCCGGCGTCCGGACGCCCACCCGCGGCCAGGTCACGCAGCCGCCCGAGGTCGGGTTCGTGCCACAGGACGACATCGTGCACACGCATCTGCCCCTGCGCCGGACACTGTCCTATGCGGCCCGCCTGCGTGGCGAGTACGACGCCGCGGTCGTCGGTGAGGTGCTCGACACCCTCGGGCTCACCCCGCGCGCCGGCGCCACCGTCGCCACGCTCAGCGGTGGTGAGCGCAAGCGGGCGAGCATCGCCGTCGAGCTGCTCGCCAAGCCGGACGTGCTGTTCCTCGACGAGCCGACCAGCGGGCTCGACCCCGCGACCGGGCGGGACCTGTTGCGGCACCTGCGATCCCTCGTGGACGCCGGCAACACGGTGGTACTGACCACACACACGCCGAGCGACATCGGCCTGTGTGACGAGGTTTTCGTGCTCGCCGGCGGCCGGCTGGTGTTCGCCGGCGCGCCGGACGCCGTGCTCGAGCACTTCGGCGCCACGACCGCCGAGGAGGTCTACGACCGGCTCGCGGGCGACCTGCCGGAGTGGTCACCCGGCGCGGTCGTGTTCGAGCCGCCGCGACCGGTGCCGGAGCGGAAGCGGCCCGCCGGCCCTCGGCAGTGGTGGTTGCTGACCGCGCGGTCGGTGGAACTGCTGGCCCGCAACAGGTTGACGCTCGCGATCCTCATGGGGTCACCGGTCGTGATCGCGTTGATGTTCCTCATGCTGTTCCGTCCGGGGGCGTTCGACCCCGCGCGTCCCAGCCCCAGCACGACCGCGATGATCCTGTTCTGGATCGCGTTCGGCGGGTTCTTCTTCGGCCTCACCTACGGCCTCTCGCAGATCTGCGACGAGTTCGCCATCCTGCGCAGGGAACGCCGGGCCGGCCTTGCGCTCCTGCCCTACCTGCTGTCCAAGGTGGCCGCGCTGCTTCCCTTGCTGTGCCTGGTGGACGCGCTGCTGCTCGGCCTGCTCGCGGTGACCGACCGACTGCCGGCGCTCGACGCGGCCGGTAACGCGCGGTTGTTCGGCACGGTCGCACTGGCGTCGCTGTGTGCGTTGACGCTCGGCCTGCTGTGCGCGTCGGCGGTCAACAACCCGTCGCAGGCCGCGTTGACGCTGCCGATGCTGTGCTTCCCACAGGTCCTGTTCGTCGGCGCGTTCCTGCCGGTGCCGGTGATGGCGGACGTGGGCAGGTGGGCGAGCTACGCGATGTCCAACCGCTGGGCGTTCGAGGCGCTCGGCCACACGGCCGGCCTGCCGGGCCTGTGGCGTGACGGCGGTTCCCAGCTCGGGCCGCCGCTGCTGGCGTCCTACGGCGACAGCTTCGACCATCCACTGTGGGCCAGCTGGACCATCCTGGCCGGCTTCGCCGTGCTGTTCGCGGCGCTGGCCGTGCTCGTGCTGAGGCGCAAGGCCGGTCCGGCTCGATGAGCGAGTTCCTGGCCGAGTTCCCGGAGTACCGCGACACGGTGAAGCTCGATGCCCTGCGCGACACCGAGTACGGCTACCTCGACGAGCAGGGGCACCTGTACCTCGACTACACCGGCGCGGGATTGGCCGCGCGGGCGCAGTACCGGGCGCACACGGAACGGTTGACCGGCAAGCTCTACGGCAACCCGCACTCGGTCAACCCGACGAGCGAGGCGTCGACCGAGCTCGTGGAGCGGACCCGGGCGCGGGTGCTGGCGCACTTCAACGCCTCGCCGGACGAGTACACCGCCGTGTTCACCCCGAACGCGACCGGCGCGGCCCGGCTCGTCGGGGAGGCGTACCCGTTCACCCGGCGTACCCGGCTCGTGCTCACGTTCGACAACCACAACTCCGTCAACGGGCTTCGGGAGTTCGCGCTCCGCGGGCGCGCCAGAACCGTCTACGTGCCGACGCGGGCGCCGGAGCTGCGGGTCGACACGAGCGCGCTGACCGACGTCCTCATGCACGGCAGGCGCGGACTGTTCGCGTACCCGGCGCAGAGCAACTTCAGCGGCGTGCGGCACCCGCTGGACTGGATCGGCCTCGCACAGGGGCTGGGTTACGACGTGCTGCTGGACGCGGCCGCGTACCTGCCGACGGGCACGCTGGACCTGAGCGTGGTGCGGCCGGAGTTCGTGATGGTCAGCTGGTACAAGCTGTTCGGCTACCCGACGGGCGTCGGCTGCCTGGTCGCGCGCCGCGACGCACTGGCGAGGCTGGTGCGGCCGTGGTTCTCCGGTGGCACGATCCAGGCGGTGAGCGTCGGCATGCCGTGGCACACGATGGCACCGGACGAGTCCGCCTTCGAGGACGGGACGGTGAACTTCCTGACGATCCCCGACGTCCACTTCGGACTCGACTGGCTGACCGGCATCGGCGTGGACGTGATCGGCACCCGGGTGCGATGCCTGACGGGCTGGCTACTGGAGCGGCTGAGCCTGCTGCGGCACAGCGACGGCACGCCGATGGTCCGGGTGTACGGCCCGGTGGACACGAAGGATCGCGGCGGCACGGTGGCGTTCAACTTCCTGGACCCGAACGGCCACGTGGTCGACGAACGCCTGGTGGCGAACGAAAGCACCGCGGCGGGTATCTCCCTGCGGACAGGGTGCTTCTGCAACCCGGGGGTGGGCGAGGGCGCGTTCGACGTGGACCAGCGTGCCCTGAAACCGTTGCGTGACGCGAAGATCAGCTCGATGGACGAGTACATCCACCTGATCGGCCTGCCGACCGCCGGCGCGATCCGGGTGTCGCTGGGCCTGGTGTCCACGGTGGACGACGTGGCACGCTTCATGGCCTTCGCGGAGGAGACCTACCGCGACCGCGTCCCCGACACGACCGGCCTCCCGCCCCGCGACCGCTGCTAGTGCCCACTCCACCTGGACGGGGCACTAGTGTCCCGCGCCGGAGATCAGGCAGCTAATTCGGCGGCCCAGCTTTCTGCTGGCGGCGTTGCCGGTTCGCCCAAGTACGACCCAGTACGAGGACGAACCGGTGTCTTGCCAGCAGAAACCCGGATCCACCGACTTGATCACCGCATTTCCGGCGCGGGACACTAGCGCGCCTCCGGGTGGCGAACGTCACGAGAAGAAGAGGAGGAACCCGACGTGACACCGCGATGTGCACGAAACCGTAACTCGGTGTGGGTGAACGCGGGACTCGGTATGTCTGAACGCGGGACTCGCGGGGTGGGGGCCGGGGCCTCAGCGGCCCCGGCCCTTCGCTCACCCGACGGGTTCGAGGACCCTCGTCTCCTCGTTCGCGTTGACCTCCCCGCGCTTGCGGAGGAAGCGGGGTGTCCACCAGTTCGCCTTGCCCAGGACGGTCATCAGGGCCGGCAGCAGCACCGCGCGGATCAGGGTCGCGTCGATGAGAATCGCGGTCGCGAGGCCGACGCCCATCTGCTTCATGTCGATCGTGCTCAGGGTCGCGAAGATCGAGAACACGCCGATCATGACCGCGGCCGCGCTCGTCACCACGCCGGCCGACCGGGTGATGCCCGCCGCCACCGCGTCGCGGGTCGGCATCACCGCCGACGCCTCGCGGATTCGGCTCACCACGAACACGTGGTAGTCCATCGACAGGCCGAACAGGGTCACGAACAGGATCACCGGTAGCCAGGCCGTGATGCCGCCGGTGGACGTGAAGCCGAGCAGCCCCTCCGCCCACGTGTGCTGGAACACCAGCACCAGCACGCCGTACGCCGCCCCCGCCGACAGCAGGTTCAGCCCGATCGCGCTCAACGCGATTACCGGCGCACGGAACGCCCACAGCATCACCAGGAACGTCAGCAGCAGCACGAACCCGATCACCCACGGCAGCGCGTCGTTCATGCTCGCGACGAAGTCGTTCTCGCCGGCGGTCTGGCCGCTCACCGCGAACTCGGCACCCCGCACCTGGCCGACGGTGGCCGGCAGCAGGGAGGTCCGCAGCTTCGCGAGCGACTCGTCGGCCTGCGGCGACGTGCCGTCGTACGGGATGCCGGCGGAGATCAGGTAGATCCGTCCGCCGGACGCGGCGGTCACCCTCGGCGGCTGGTCGTGCGCGAAACCGGGCTCCTTGGCCAGCCGTGCCAGCAGGTCGGTCACCGCGGCCTTGCCGGCGCCGGTCTGCGAAGCCGGCACCCGCACGGCGATCTGGTGGGTCGCGCCGGTGCTCGGGAACGCGTCGGTCATCCGGTCGTACGAGCGCATGATCGGGATGCTGCGCGGCAGGTCCGACGACGACGGCGAGTTCAGTGTCATGCCGAACGCCGGCACAGCCAGCGCCACGAGCACGCCACCGGAGATGATCATCGTGGTCCTCGGCGCCCGCAGGCTCGGCTTGAGCACCGCCCGCCAGAACCGCGGATTGTCCGAGTTACGCATGGAGAACCGCCACAGCACCGGGATGCGCGGCTTGTCCACGAACCGGCCCAGCTTCGCCAGCAGCGCGGGCAGCACGGTGATCGAGCCGATCATCGCGGCCAGCACCACCAGGATCGTCCCCACGGCGATCGACGAGAACACGATGTCGTCGACCACGAACATGCCCGCCATCGCGACGGTCACGGCGATGCCGGACACCACGATCGCGTGCCCCGACGTGGCCGCCGCGATCTCCACCGCGTCCACGTGCCCGGCCCCCTTCGCGCGTTCCTCCCGGTCGCGCCGCACGTAGAACAGCGAGTAGTCCACCCCGACCGCCATGCCGATCAGCAGGATCATGCTGGACGTGTTGTCCGTCGCCGGAATCAGCTGCGAGGCCACCGCGGACAGCCCGAGCGCCGCGCCCACCGCGGACATCGCCAGCAGCACCGGCACCCCCGCCGCGATCAACGCGCCGAACACCACGAGCATGATCAGCAGCGTCACCGGGATGCTGATCAGCTCCGCCTTCTGGAAGTCGTCGCCCAGGGTCGCCGAGAGCGCCTTGTCCAGCGACGCGCCGCCGACCTGCTCGATCAGCAGGTCCGGGTACTGCTTCTGCACGGCCGCGGTCGTGGCCAGGAGCTTGTCGACGCGTTCGTCCGCGGTCTCGGGGTCGCCGGCCAACTCGACGTTGACCAGCATCGCCTTGCCCTTCGGCGACGACACCGGCTCGCTGACCTTGCCGACCTCGCGCAGCGAGCCCATCCCGGTCCGCACCTCGTTGGCCGCCGCCAGCGCGTGGTCGCGGTCGAGGGCCCCGTCGCGGGCCGAGATCAGCACGTTCTCCGTGGCCGGGCGGGTGAAACCGGCCTCGTCGACGATGCTCTGGTAGGTCGCGAGCTCACCCTTCGGGTGGTCGTCGAAGTCCGCGCTCCGGGTGCCGGTGACCTGGCCGGCGCCGATGCAGACGGCCACGAACAGCAGCCACGCGCCGATCGCCCGCCACGGGTGCTCCGCGCTCCATCTCGCGATTCGCACGGTTAACATCGGCTTTCCCATCGGGAGCCCCCTTGAGCTGTCTGGGTCGGGATGACGCAGACAAGGCTCCAACAAGCCGGCCGCCGGAAACTCCGGGCTTACCCGGGAGATCCCTCAGGGTTGACCCTGAAGATGGGTCCGCCGGCGATGTCCGCGCCGACGCCGCGCCACCAGTCGATCTCCGGCTCGGTGCGCAGGTCGTCCACCGAGACCGTGGCGCCGGCCTGGTGGACCAGTGTGGTGAGGCTCACCATCGCCTGTGACACAAGGGCTTTGGCGCGCATCGAGCGGGCCTGGGCGACCAGGCGGGGCGAGAGCGACACCGTGCGCACCGGCAGGTTCGGCAGCTGCACCACCTCCGACGGCGAGCCGTGGAAGTCGTGCACCGCGACCCGCACGCCCGCCTTCACCAGCGTGGTCAGGTTGTCGAGCGCCTGCGATCGCCCGTCGAACACCTCCATCGCCGGCAGCGCGAGCCCCAACCGGTCCGGTGGCATCGACACGTCGTGCAGCGTGCCGAGGACCGACTCGACGAGGTCCGCCGCCGCGGCCTGGTTCGGCGACAGGTTCACCGACAGCGGCAGGTCCTTGCGCCAGCTGCGGACGTCCTCGCCGGCCGTCCGCAGCAGCCACCGCCCGACCCGCGGGCTCAGTCCGGTCTGCTCGGCCAGCGCGACACAGCGGTGCCCGGACAGCCCGGCCTCCTCCCACCACGGGTACGCCTCGACGGCGACGGGCTGCAGGCCGGCCAGGCCGACCCGCAGGCGGTAGCCGACCGTGAGCCGGCCGGACTCGACCGCGCCCGGCATGATCGCCGACAGCTGGGACAGCTTCCTGGCCGGCTTGTGCTCGTCCTGGCCGAGCAGCCGCCAGTGCCCCGGACCGTCCCGCTGGGCGGTCCGGAGCGCGATGTCCGCCGCCCGCAACAGCTCGACCGGGCTCGCGCCGTGCGGCGGGCTCTGCACCACGCCGATGTTGGCGGTCAGCGCGAGGCCGATGTCGTCCAGGTACTTGACCTCGGCCAGCGCCTCGGACAGGCGGCCGACGAGCTCGGCCGGCGGCGCCGACGGGCGGTGCTCATGCAACACGGCGAAGCCGGACCGGTCTAGGTGTGCGACCATCGCGTCCCGGCCGGCCGCCACGTTCCGCAGCCTGGCCGCGACGTCGATCAGCAGCGCGTCCGTGCACGGACCGCCGAGACCGTCGTTGACCGCGGCGAGCCCGTTCAGCTCGAGCCGGTACAGCGTGGTCGGGGTGCCTGAGTTGAGCACCTCCTCCAGCCGCGTCGTGAAGAACTGCCGGTTCGGCAGGCCGGTCAGCGCGTCGTGCAGCAGCTGGTGGGACAGTTGGCGGCGCAGCAGCGAAAGCTCGGTCGACACGGCGTCCCGCTCGGCCTGGTACTCCTTCGCCGCCCGCGCCGCCTTCGTGGCGACCTGCTTCACCGCGGTGATCATGGCCTCCTGCTGGCTGGTCGCGCGTTCCCGCAGCGCCTCGGCATAACCGGCGGACAACGCGCCCAACAGCCGGGCCACCCGCTCCGGCTGTGCGCCGGTGGCGAGCAGGGGCCCGGCCATCACGTCCACGGTGATCTGCAGGCTCGTGCGGTCGACGCAGTGCAGCTCGACCAGCCGGGCGCCGACCTGCGTCGCCCGGTCCGGCTGGTCGGATCGCACCGCGTCGAACAGCGCGTCGACCATCTGGCGGAGCGGCTGGTGGAGCTCCGACTGCATGAGCGGCACGTACGTCGTGGTACAGAGCAGGTACGCCCACTTCCTGGTGGCCTTGTCCCGCTCCTTGTCCCGCTTCTTGTCGTGGTTCGACGGTTGTGGCGCGGGTAGGGCGCTCGTCATCCGCCGACCTTCCGGTTGGCCCAGGCGATGACCGCGGCGTAGAGGTCCGGCGCGTTGGGCGCGAAGTTGAACGCGTGGCCGTAGCCGCGCAGGACATACGTCCGTAGCTGGGCGGCCGGGCCGTAGAACGGCGCCTCCGCGGCCTGGTAGCTCGCCGCCGAGGAGCAGTCGGTGGCGAGCGGTCCGCAGAACGTCGGGTCACCGCTCGCGATCGCGGACAGCACCGGGACGTTGATCCGCCTGGTGTACCGGGTCACGGTGCCGAGCAGCGCGGCGTCGACCAGCTCACCCGGCGCCGCGACGTCCTTCGTCGCCTCGTCCAGCGCGACCACCGCCCGCACGTTCGGGCCCGGTCGGTGCATCGAGTAACGCATGCCGGCCAGCGTGGTCAGGTAGCCGGGATCGAGTGCGCGGCCGCGGAACCTCGGGTCGAGGACGGCGGGCACGAAGGTGGCGGCGATCGGCGTGATGCCGAGCGCGTTGAGGTGGTGGCCCATGGCGGTGACTACCACGCCGTCCACGTCGTGGTAGGTGCCCGCCTCGATGACCGAGATGGCGGAGCCCAGGGAGTGCCCGGCCAGTAACACCTTCGTGAACCGTGGACGCATCGCCCGAACCACCTGGTGCACCGCGTCCGCGTCGACGACCGCGGTCGGCATGGCACTCACCGGCCGGGAGCTGGCGCCGGCGCCGAGCCGGTCGACCGCGAGGGTGGCGTACCCGGCGTCGTTCATGGCGCGGCGGTAGGAGCGGGACGGGAGCGCGATGTCCCAGTACGAGCGGTTGTAGAAGCCGCCGGGCACGAGGATCTGGAGGGTGCGGGCGCCGGCCGGGACGCAGAGCGTGCCGGCCATGGTCTGGTGGATCCTCAGGACGGTCACTCCGAAGACGACCGGGTCACAGGACGTCTCGGCCTGGGCAGGGGTCGGTGTCAGCACGCCACCGGCGACGAGTAGCGCTGCGGCGAACCGCTGGAACATGGTGTCCTTTCAGCGAAGCTCGGCCCTCATGGACAGGCGAGTCGGGTAGGCGGTCGAGGTGTAGGCCACCTTCAGGGGGCGCGCGAGCGCCAGCCGCCAGCGACTCGTGATCGTGGCCGCGGCCACGACCATCTCCAGCAGGGCGAAGGTGTTGCCGACGCACTGGCGGTTGCCGGCGCCGAAGGGGAGGTACGCACCGCGCGGGATCTCCCCGACCCTCTCCGGTGCCCAGCGGTCGGGGTCGAAGCGGGTCGGGTCGGGGAAGTAACGCGGGTCGAGATGCAGGGCGTGCGGGCTGACCGTGACCTCGGCGTTCCGCGGGAGGGGCACGCCACCCAGTTCGACGGGTTCGAGCGTGCGGCGCATGAGGATCCAGATCGGGTACAGCCGCAGGGTCTCGTTGACGACCTGTCGCAGGTAGGTCAGCTTCGGGTAGTCGTCGAACGTGACGCGGCGGCCGGCGAGGACCCGGTCGACCTCGTCGTGCACGCGGCGTTCGACGTCGGGGTGCCGGGCGATCTCGTGGAACAGCCAGGCCAGCGCGAGCGCGGTGGTCTCGATGCCGGCGCTGAGCAGGGTGACGACCTCGTCGTAGACCTGCTCGTCGGTCATCGGCGTGCCGTCCTCGTCGTGGGCGAGGAGCAGCAGGGAGAGCAGGTCGCCGCGGTCGCGGCCCTCGACGCGCCAGCCCGCGATCAGGTCGTGCACGACGGCACGCATCCGCGAGACGGCCTGGTCGAACCGGTGGTTCCCGCGCACCAGGAGCCGGCCCACCGGTTCGGGTGAAAGGGCACGGATCATGCCGTGCCGGATCACGACCGGAATCGATCTTCTGGCCTCCTCGATCGCCGATCTACCCAGCTCGGTGCCGAATAGCGCCTCGCCGACAATGGTCACCGCGAGCGCCTGCATATCCTCGTTGATCTCGCGGATCTCACCCGGTTTCCACGACTCGGACAGTGTGGTAACCGCGATTTCCATAGTCTCGGTGTAGCGCGCGACCCGTTCGGCGTGGAACGCCGGCTGGATCAACCTCCGTTGTCGCAGGTGAAACGGGCCGCCGGAATTTACGAGTCCGTTCCCGACGAATGGTCGAAACTTGTCGAACATAGCTCCTTTTTCGAAGTTCGCTGACTTGGTGACCAGGACGTGGTGGGTCAACTCGGCGCTCGTGACGAAGTACATCGGCATGCCGCCGAGGTAGGTCCGCACGAGGTCGCCGTAGTCGCGAAGTCCGTCCGTGAAGGCGAAACGGTGGCGTAAAAGGGCTGGCGTATGGCCAAGCACCGGCCACCGCCCAGGCGCTACCGGCACCGTCACAGCGGACTCCCACGTGTCGAGGGTTGGATCACAGTAGGACCAGTGCCGTTACTCCAGAAGCGCCCATTCGGGTGCGATTGGTGTGCCCGTTAGTGAATTAAGGTGTGCGGATGGACTGGGTACCGTCAATCGTTGACACGTCCGCGCCGAGTGGCGCCCGGACATATGACTACCTGTTGGGTGGCAGCCATAACTTCGAGGCTGATCGCATCATGGCTGACCAGGTGGAACGGGCCGTTCCCGGAATCCGCGCGGCGGCTCGGATTAATCGCGCCTTCCTGGCCAGGGCGGTCCGTTTCATGATCGACCAGGGCGTGCGCCAGTTTCTCGATATCGGGTCCGGCATCCCTACGGTCGGCAATGTTCACGAGATCGCCCAACTCGCGGATTCATCCTGTCGGGTGGTTTACGTGGACAAGGACCCCATTGCGGTCGCTCACAGTGAGCTGATGCTCGTCGGCGACGAGCGCACCGACGTGGTGGAGGCGGACATGCGCGAGCCGTCGACCGTCCTGGACCACCCGTCGACCCGGCGCCTGCTGAACTTCGACGAGCCCGTAGGCCTGCTGTTCCTGTTGGTCCTCCACTGGATCCCGGACGAGGACGACGTGCCGGCGCTGGTGTCCACGTACCGGGACCGGTTGGTGGCCGGCAGCCACCTGGCCATCACACACATGACGGACGACATGCAGGCCGACAAGATCGACGCCGTGGCGGGCATCGTCCGCGGGAGCCGGGGCGCCGGGCAGGTCCACCCCCGCACCCGCAAGGAGATCGCGGAGTTGTTCGGCGACTTCGGACTGCTGCCGCCGGGGGTCGTGCCGACGGGGACGTGGCGGCCGAGCGGCATCGGCGACATCGCCGAGGACCCCGAGATGAACGAGCTGTCGTTCGCGGGCATAGCAAGGAAGTAGCTCTTACCACATCGACAGGAGGGTGGCGGGTAAGCGATGATCGCGGGGTGCCCCGCCGTCCCCTGCTTGTGCTGTTGTCCCTGCTTGCCCTGACCGCCTGCCAACCGCTGGAGTTGTCCGGCCCGAGCTCTACCGCCCCACCGCCGCCGCCCCCGGCGGTGCCCGCGGGGGCGCTGGCCGACCAGCTGGCCGCGCTGCAGATAGCGCCGGAGGACACCGGTGCCCACTACAGTCGCGAGGACTGGCTGCCGGACTGGGCCCGCTCCGGCGAGTGCACGACGAGGGAGACGGTCCTGCGGCAACAGGGTAGGAACGTGGTCGTCAACGCCAAGTGCGCGGCGACATCCGGCGAGTGGGTGAGCTCGTACGACGGCGTGGCCGTGACGGACCCGAGCAAGCTGGACATCGACCACGTGGTGCCACTGGCGGAGGTGGCCCGCTCCGGCCCGGTGGTCGACGGCCGTCGTCAGCGCCCGGGGGAGTGGCCGGTGGAGCAACGTCACGCGTACGCCAACGACATCGAGGGTCTGGTGGCGGTAACGGCCTCCAGCAACAGGAGCAAGGGCGACGACGACCCGGCCAGATGGCTGCCGGACCAGAACCGCTGCCCGTACATAGCGTCATGGCTACACATGAAGAACAAGTACAAGCTGTCGATGGACCAGCTGGAACACGACGCGATCGCGTCGGTGGCGAGCACCTGCCCGGCCTGAGGCGCCGGGTCACGCCTCAGGCCGGGCAGCTCGGCCGCCGAGCACCCCTCCGGTCCGGTCCTGTCCGCGATCAGGGGTTGATCAGCGGCGAGAAGCCGGCGTGGACGTCCGGGTCGGCCGGGGTGACGTACACCTCCGACGGCGGCCCGAAGTCGGCGTAGCCGGTGGTTTGGTACTCGAGTACCGCCGGGCAGGTCGCGCCGCCGATCTCGACGCGGGTGTCGACGACGAGCTTGCCGGTCTTCACCTCGTAGACCTTCACGGGGATCGAGACCTTCTTGAAGGTGACGTCGGTGTAGCCGAGCGGGCTGAGCGTGGCCTCGTACGGGCAGGTCCGGACCGGCGCGCCCATCTCGGCGGCGCCGGCGCAGACGATGACCACGGCGTCGGCGGCGTCGGTGGCCTTCCACTCAGGCGGGAGGCGGTCGGTGTACTCGGCGTTGCCGAAGAAGAGTGCGCGGTTGGGACTGGCCGCGCCGTAGGGAACGGCGGCGCTGTAGGGGGCGGGGGTGCTGCAGTAGGCGGGCTGCCCGCCCGCGGTGGAGCTGAGGAGCTGACGGACGTTGGCCAACTCGATGGCCTGGGTGGCCAGGGTGACGCCCTTCTGTGCCCGCGGGGCGAGGTCGTGTTTCGGGTACTCGTCGATGAGCTGCTGGTAACGCTCACGGGCGAGGGTCCAGTTGTTGGCGGCCATGAGGTCGTCACCGCACTCGACGATCGCCTTGGGAGCGATGCGCGGAACGACGGCCCCGGCCCGGTCGAGAACTGTCCTGTTAGGATGGTCCCGGCCCAGCCAGTCGGTGATCACCTTGGTGTCACAGGGATCGTCGGTGGGAAGGCGGTGGAGGAACCGGTCGAGGGTGTTGCCGACCATCTTCTCGTGTCCGGGCAGGTCGTTGAGGACCGTGCGAAGGCCGGCGATACCCGCGCGGAGCTTGGCGGCGTCCCCGTCGAGCGCGGCGTCGAGGTCGGTGGTGGCCCGGCGGAGGAGATCGCAGGCACGAGCGGTGTCGTCCTGCTCGGCGGAGAGCGGCGCGTTGGCGATGCGGTGGCCGAGCCAGCGACCGTCGAGGGCGTGGGTGGCCTTGCCACAGTCGCCGTCACGGCGGGCGTCGGCGACGTCCTGCTCGATCCGGGCCGAGTCGAACCGGAGGAGGCCGACGATCAGGAGCACGGGAAGGCTGACGGCGAGCCCGAAGAGCCGCTGCTTCTTTACGGCGCCGGGAAGTGTGGGCTTGGCAAGCTTGCCGGCGAGGTACCACCCGTGCGCGACGACGGCCACCCACCAGACCAGCACGACGATCTCGAGCCAGAGTTCGCGGAAGACGGCGACAAGCAGAACGACCAGCGTCACGGTGACGACCGCCGCGGCCGCGGCGAGCAGGCGCTTGCCGAGCATCCCGTACCCGACACCGAGAATCGACCCGTTCGCGAGCGCGACGGCGGCGGGGTCGCGGGGTGGGCTGGGCTTCTTGGGTTTCTTGGGCTTGGTGAGCGGGATGGTCTGGAACTCGAAGCCCGGCGGAGGCATGACCCCATCGGCCGGCGATGCTGCCCCGTCGGGCGGCGATGCGGCCCCGTCGGGCGGCGGCGCGGCCCCGAACTGTGGAAACGGCCCGGACGGCGGCCCGGACTGGAAGTCGGGTTGATACGCGGTCTGAAACGCGGGCACCGGCTCGGAGGGGAGTCCGGCTTCGCCACCCGGCTGCGGCTCGACGGAGGTCCCGGTCGTGGGCTGCGCGGCGGGTTCGGCCGGCGGTTTCGGCTCAGCCGGGGAAGTCCCGGCCTCCGCGGAAGTCGGTGTTGGTTCTGGTTGTGTGGCCGCTTGGGCATCAGGTGGTGGCAGAGCGGATGGGTCGGTGGTGGCCTGCGCGGCGGTTTCGGCCGCCGGGTTCGGCACGGCCGGGGAAGTCTCTGCCTCTGCGGAAGTCGCTGTTGGTTCTGGTTGGCTGGCGGCGTCAGGTTGCGGCAGTTCGGATGCGTCGGTGGCGGGTTGTGGGGTGGGTTCGGCTGGAAGGCTGGGTTCCGCCGGGGATGCCTCGGCGTTCGTGGAAGTCGGTGCTGGTTCTGGTTGGGTGGCGGCGTCAGGTTGCGGCAGTTCGGATGCGTCGGTGGTTGGCTGCCCGGCGGGTTCGGCTGGAGGGTTCGGATCCGCCGGGGAAGTCTCGGCCTCTGTGGAAGCCGGTGTTGGTTGAGGCGTGGGCTCGGAGGTTGAGCCCGAGGGGAGGTCGGGCTGCGCCTCGGCAGGCGCCTCTTCCGTGCTGGGCTTGCGGCTTGGCTCCGGCGCAGCTTGTGTCGGGTCGTCCATCGGGTCCCTTTCTGAGGGAAGCTGGCGGAGGTCGGACCACATTGTCGGGTATCGCACCCGGGCGCCGTCCCCAGTTGCGGAAATATCCGCGAAAACGGGACATCCCCGGGACCATGCCCGAAGGGGCCACTACGCGCGGCCGTGGCCATGGCAGGGTGAACCACCAGCGCCCGACCGCGTCCCGATGACCACAGGCACCAGGCAAAGGAAGCACAACACCATGCGGATCGCCCTGCTGGCACCCGTCGCGCTGATCCTCGTCGCGACCGCGTGTGCGGCACAGCCCGAACAGCGGCAGAAGCAACCCCAGGTCGTCGAGATGGCCGCCGACGTCGAGATCTCCAGCAACGAGACGGTCACCTGGGTCGAGGGCAAGGTCGACGACTCCGGCGAGTTCGAGTCCGTCGTCGTGCCGGTCGCCAACGCCGAACGCACGTCCGCCAGGTTCGCCGCGGAGGTCGAGCTCCTCACCCCCCAGGGCTGCCAGGAACCGTTCGTCGACCTGAAGATCGACGACGACGCCCTCGGCCAGGTTCGCTGCACCTTCGACGGCTACCGCCGGCTTGGCGAGCACCACGCCCCCAAGATCTGGCTCGACGCCGACGGTCGTATCACGAAGATGGCCGACCGCTACCATCCCTGACCCATGGAATGGCGTGCTTCCATCGACATCGACGCCGCGCCCGACACCGTCTGGCGGGTGCTCAGCGACGTCGAGGACTGGCCGGCCTGGACGCCCTCCGTCCGCCGGATCACCCGGCTCGACCCCGGGCCGCTGCACGTCGGCCAGCGTCTGCGGATCAGCCAACCCCGGTTTCCCACCACCGTCTGGCGGCTGACCGAACTCGTCGACGGGCGCTCCGTCGTCTGGCGCGCCGGCGGGCGGGGGGCGCGGGTCACCGCCACCCACGCCCTCGAACCCCGCGCCGCCGGCACCCGCGTCACCCTCAGCCTCGCCCTGCTGGGCCCGCTCGGTCTCCTCGTCGGCGTCCTCACCGGCGGACTCACCCGCCGCTACCTCGAACTGGAGACCACCGGGCTCAAACGAGCCAGCGAAAGGTCATGAACACAACGCCGTGTCCACGGCCTTCTCGACGTGTTCCGCCGCGGGCAACGACATCGCCGGCCCGGTGACCACGACCGTCGCCACCCGGCCGTCGTCGGTGATCGCGTTGCGGGTGATGTAGCCGGGCGCGTTGCCCCCGTGGTTCCACGCCACGCCGCCGCACGACAGGTCGAACGTCGCGAGGCCGAGGCCGTAGCGCGCGGTCCCCGTCGTGTCGAAGTCCGGGGCGTCCACCAGGGTCTTCATCGCCGACATCTGGGCCCTGCGCAACAGCTTTCCGCCCAGCAGGGCCGTCATGAAGGCGTTCAGGTCACGAGGTGTGCTGATCAGCTGCCCCGCCGCCCAGCCCATCGACGGCTCCATCTCCGTCACGTCGACCGGCCTGCCCTCGGCGTCCGGCCAGTAGCCGTGCGGGTGCGCGCGCCGGATGTCCTGCGCCACCGGCCAGTACGTCTCCCGCAGCCCCAGCCGGTCGATGATCCGGCGGGTGATCTCCTCGCCTATCGGCCGGCCCGTCACCTGCTGCACGATCAGCCCGGCCAGCACGTAGTTCGTGTTGGCGTACGACCAACCCGCGCCAGGCGCGAACAGCGGCGGCCTGGTCAGCGCCGCGTCCACCAGCTGCCTCGGCTCGTAGAACGTGTGCTGCACCTTGAAGTAGTCCGTGATCAGCACGTCGTCGTAGTCCGGCAGGCCACTCGTCTGCTGCAACAGCTGCCGCACGGTGATCCCGTGGACGATCCCGGGCAGGTACTTCTCGACGGAATCGTCCAGTCCGATCTTCCCCTCGCCCACCAGCTGCAGCACCACCGTCGATGTGAACATCTTGGTGTTGCTGGCGATCCGGACCTGGCCGTTCACCGGCACGCGGGCACCGGTCGCCAGGTCGCCGACGCCCGCGGTGTAGTCGCGGGTCCGGCCGCCCGGCTCCCGCACCGCCGCCAGCGCGCCGGGGAAGTGGTCGTCGCGGACCAGGGCGTCCAGGGCCTGCTGGACCGGATCCTGCCGTTGCGTCGCGGCGTCGATCCGTTGTGGCGTGGCGGTTGCCGTGCCACACGCGGTCAACACGCCCGCCACCAGCAGTACGCTCAGCTTCTTCAACATCGGGAACTCCTTCACTGGCACAGGGCGGTGTCGAGGACGGCGTCGGCCAGCAACCGTGGCGCCTGCTCCGGTGTCGGCAGCGCGGTGACCGCGACCGTGGCCGCACGGCCGTCCTCGGTGATCGCGTCGCGGGTCTCGTAGCCGTCGATGTCGCCACCGTGGCCCCACGCGACCTCGCCGCAGCTCAGCTCAATCCGCATCAGGCCGAGCCCGTACCGGAGGTTCGGCGGGAACCCGGGCGCCGCGACGGTCCTGCGCATCTCCGCGAGCTGCGCCGGCGCCAGCAACCGGCCACCGACCAGTGCCGCCAGGAACCTGTTGAGGTCACCAGGAGTCGCGATCATCTGCCCGGCCGCCCAGCCCCACGACGGGTCCAGCTCGGTGAGGTCGAACCGCCTTCCATCCGAAGTGGACGGTGTGTAGTAGCCGTGCGCGTGCTTCTCGCGGATGGTCTGTTCGCCGACGCCCGGCCAGTACGTGTGCCGCAACCCGAGCGGCTCGACGATCCGGCGCGTGATCTCCTCACCGACCGGACGGCCGGTGACCCGCTGCACGATCAGGCCCACCAGCACGTAGTTCGTGTTGCTGTAGCGCCAGCTCGTGCCCGGCGCGAACACCGCGGGCATCGCCAGCGCCCGGTCCACCAGCTCCCGCGGTTCGACGTACCGGTGCTGAACGTCCTTGTAGTCGACGGTGAAGTACTCCGGCAGGCCGCTGGTGTGCTGGAGCAGCTGCCGAACGGTGATGTCGCGGCCGTCGATGCCCTCGCCACGCACCAGACCCGGGACGTAGGTCTCGATCGGCTCGTCCAGGCCGATCTTTCCCTCGCCGACCAGCTGCAGCACGACCGTCGACGTGAACATCTTGGTGTTGCTCGCGATCCGGACCTGCCCGTCGACGGGCACCGGCTCGCCGGTCCGCACGTCGCCGACGCCGGCGGAGTAGAAACGGCCGCGGCCGTTCGGCTCCCGCACCGACGCCATGGCGGCCGGGAAGTCGTGTTCCCTGACCAGACTGTTCAGGCCCTGTTGCACGGCGCCCGGCCCGGCCTCCGACGAAGCGGCCGGTACGGCGACGGTGAGCCCGGTCAGCACGGCCAGTGCGGCCGCACCGAACGATCGAAACATGGGATCCCCTTTGCTCAGGCGGTCTTCTCACCAGGAAGACTGCCGAAGTGAAGGGACCCGGACGATCCTGTGTGCTGGCCAACCGGGGTACAGCTGGCTCTACCGCCGGCCCTCCAGGTAGTGCAGCACCGCGGTCACCCGCCGGTCCGCGCGGTCGTCCGGCGCCAGGTCGAGCTTGGCGAAGATGCTGCGGATGTGCTTGCTCACCGCGCCTTCCGTGACGAACAGCCGCTCGGCGAGCGCGGTGTTCCCCAGTCCCTCGGCCATCAGCGCCAGCACGTCGCGCTCACGCGGGGTGAGCCGCTCCAGCTTGTTGTCCGGCCGGTTCCTGGCCAGCAGCTGCGCGACGACCTCCGGGTCGATGGCCGTGCCGCCGCCCGCCACACGCAGCAGCGCGTCCATGAACTCCTCGACCCGCCCGACGCGTTCCTTCAGCAGGTAGCCGAGTCGCGCGCCGCCGCTCGCCAGCAGGTCGGTGGCGAACGCCTGCTCCACGTACGCCGACAGCACCAGCACGGCCAGCCCGGGCTGGCGGCGCCGTGCCTCCACGGCCGCGACGATGCCCTCGTCGGTGTGCGTCGGTGGCATCCGGACGTCCACAATGGCCACCTCGGGCTCGTGCTTGCCCACGGCCGTCAGGAAGTCCGTCGGGTTGTCCGCCGTGGCCACGACGTCGAGGCCCTCCGCGCGCAGCAGCAGCGCGAGCCCCTCGCGGAGCAGGGAGTCGTCCTCGGCGATCACAATCCGCATGGCAGGGTCACCTTCAGGGTCGTCGGGCCGCCGACGGGGCTCGTCAGCGCGAAGGTTCCGTCGTGTGCCTCGACTCTGCGGCGGATCCCGGCGAGCCCGGAGCCCTTGTCCTCGCTCGCCCCGCCGCCGCCGTCGTCGGCGATCTCCACGAAGAACCGTTCCTCGTTGCGCCGCAACAGGACGAACGCCTGCCGCGCGCCACTGTGCTTGGCGATGTTGGTGAGTGTCTCGGCGACGACGAAGTAGACCGTCGCCTCCGCGGACGCGGCGGACCGCCCGGGCACGTCGGCGTCGATGCGGCAGGGCACCGGGCACGTCGTCGCCAGGGAGGCGAGCGCGTCGGGAAGGCTGCGGTCGGTCAGCACTGGCGGAAGGATAGTGCGAACCACCCCGCGTAGCTCGGTGAGAGCCTGCTCGGCGGCATCCTGCGCGTTGCCGAGGATCGCGTCGGCGGTCGCCGGGTCCCGCACCAGCGCCCGGCGCGCGGCGCCGAGCAGCACGTTGACCGCGACGAGCCGGTTCTGCGTGCCGTCGTGCAGCGACCGTTCGATCCGCCGCAGCTCGGTGGTGTGGGCGTCGAGGGCACCCGCGCGGGTCGCGGTCAGGTGCGCCACCCGCAGCGCGAGGTCGGTGCCCGCGTCCGGCGCCAGGAGCCGGCGGCCCGGCCACGCCTGCACCCACGCGGTGGCCGGGAGGAGGGCCGTGTCGATCACGAGCCAACCCAGGCCCAACAGGCTCACCAGGAGCGCGTCGCCGAGATCGCGAACCTGTACCAGGTAGAGCGAGTCCATGGCCTGCTCGGGGGGCACCAGGTACCACCACAGCGGGAAGGTCGTGTTGGTGACCGCGTAGAACGCCACCGTCAGCCCGAACCCGACGATGCCCGCGCCCACGGTCGCGTGCCATGCCACCCAGCCCAGCTCCCGTCGCACCGCCGGATCCCGGATGGCGGCACGGAAGTCCGCCGGCACCGGCTCCGCGCCGATGATCTCAGGGCCCCAGCGGGACAGCCGCCCGCGTTCCCGGTCGGCCGCCGCGCGCAGCACCCGCGGGATGGTGGGCAGCAGCGGCACGCCGACGCCGACGAGGCAGGTCAGCGCGACGGCGACCGTCCAGAGCAGCGCGGCCATCGACAGCAGAGTCGTGACCATGCCACCGACGATGTGCTCCATCGCGTCCACTGTGGCCCGCAGCCGGCCCACCAGATCCCATCGCCTCACCATCGCCGGGACGATATGGCACCGCCGGGCACCCCGGCCAGGCCCGCGGGTGAAAAGTACAGCCAGCTGTACCCCCGGTTCTCCGGCTCGCTGGATCGTGGCGGGCGGCGCCGAATCCTAGTGTTGCCGGCATGACGAACGACACTGAGACGCGTGGAACCCTTCGCCTGGTGCTGTGGCTGGTGCTGGCGGTCAGCGTGGCCGGCAACGTTGCCACGACAGCCTCGTCCGGCATCACGCTCCTGTTCAGCATCGGCCTCGGCATGGTCGCGGTGGCCAGCGGCGTGGCGCTGGTCGTGCTCCACTACCGGCACAGGTAGCCGTGCAACCTTTTCCGGGGGACCCAGCGTGACTACTCCGTGAATTCACGCGGGAAGGGGCTCCATGAACGATCGCGACAAGGAGTTCGCGGCTTACTTCGCCAGCAGGTCGGGTGCCATGCGCGGCACCGCGTACCTGCTGTGCGGTGACTGGCATCGCGCGGAAGACCTCGTGCAGAACGCGTTCGTGAAGCTGTACCGGGCCTGGAACCGGATCGCCGAGCACCACAAGCTGGACGCCTACACCCGGCGCGTCCTGGTGCGCACGTTCCTGGACGAGAACCGGCGCGGCTTCTTCCACCGCGAGCGACCGACCGCGGAGCAGACCGACCGGGCCGCACCGCCTGCCGGCGGCGTCGAGGACCGGATGGTGTTGCTGCGTGCGCTGGCCGACGTGCCACCCCGGCAGCGTGCCGCACTCGTGCTGCGCTTCTGGGAGGACCTGTCCATCGAGGAGACGGCCAAGTCCCTGGGCTGTACGGCCGGCACGGTCAAGAGCCAGGTGGCCCGCGGCCTTGCCGCGATGCGTGACGTGGTGCCCGCCAACACCTTCTGAACACGGAGAGAGCATTGAACGAGCAGGATTTCCGGACCGCGTTGCGTGACACGATGTCCGGTCAGGCGGAGCCGCCACAGATGAGCGACTCGCCGGTGCTGGAGGCCGCCCACCGAGACCTCAAGCGCCGGCGCGCGAAGTGGGCCGGCCTGGGCAGCGCGGCCGCCGTGGTGGCCGTCGCCGCGATGGTCGCGGTCCTCGCGCCGTCGGGGTCGGATGGCGGTGGCATCCAGGCCGGCACCCAGCCGTCCGTGCCCGCGAACGGCTCGGGTGGGAACAACACGGAGAAGTCCTGGCCGAACGGGCAGATCGACCGCACGGCCACCTCCGGCGCGGAACACGACCGTGCCGCCACGCTGGCCGACAAGCTGGCCGAGGTGTCGCCGGCCGGCTACGAACTGCCGGATTCCCTGCCGGGGACCGAGTACCCGGCGAAGGACTACCAGGCGCAGTACGAGGACACCGTCGGCGGCAGGGAGGTGTGGGACTATTCGGCCTACGTGTCGCCGACCAAGGGCGAGGGCGTCGGTGAGCTGCTCGTCGACGTGCTGTCCCCCGGCGGTTCGACCGGCGACGGCTGCGGGATCAAGCCGCCACTCTGGGGCATGACGGGCAACTGCGCCGAGGTCGTGGTCGGCGGCAAGCAGGTCGCCGTGGTCAACATCACCAGCGACGACCGGTTCGGCCAGTGGGCGGGCTACCGCTACGAGGACGGCACGGTGGTGTTCGTCGCGCAGTCCACCACCCACTACGGCACCGGGAAGCCGGCGCTGGAGGCACTGCCGTTCACGTCCGAGCAGCTGGCCGCACTGGCCGCCGACCCCCGGTTCAAGGTGGCCTAGTCAAGGTGGTCCAGCCCTACAGTTCGCGAAGCATGCAGGCCCGCGGCCAGCTGTCCAGGCCGTGGGCCGCTTCCGTCTCGCGGATCGCCCGCAACCCGGGGGTCGTCTCGGACCCGGCGAGGTAGCGGAAGCCGAGGCGCTCGTAGTACGGGCCGTTCCACGGGACCTCGGTGTAGGTGGTCAGGGTGACCGCCGGGAGCCGCCGGGTACGGGCCCACTCGATCATGCGGTCCAGCAGCGCCCTGCCGATGCCACGGCGTGCGTGGTCGGGGTGGACCGACACCTGCTCGAGGTGGGCGTTGCCGTCGACCACCTCGGCGATCAGGTACGCGACCGGCCGGTCGTCCACCGTGTACACCCAGGCGCGGCCGGCGCGGACGTACTTGAGCAGCGTCCGCGCCGGCAGCGGCTCGTCCTCGGCCACGAGCGCCATGCCGATGTCCGCGAAGGCCTTCCCGGCGGCCCGCTCGATGTCCCGCATCGCGGGCACGTCCTCGTCCCTGGCCGGCCTCGTCACGCTGGTCAGCCTACGTTTCTTCAGCCCACGTTCTTCAGCGCGGTGTCGAGCGGCGTCGGGGCGATGCCGAGCGTCCGCTCGGTCGTCGACGAGTCGATGGTGAACGGCCGGGCGAACTGGTACCGGGTCGTGCGCAGCTCGCGGATCATGGGGGAGAACAGGCCCACCGACCACAGCACCCCGTACGGGATCAAGGTGAGCTTCGCCGGCGGGAGGCCGTGGACCTCGGTGAACCGGGCGGCCAGGGCACGCACGGTCAGCGGCGCGTTGGTCGGCACCAGCCACGCCTCGCCCCACGCGCGCTCGTCCGTCGCCGCCGTCACCAGGGTCTGGGCCACGTCGGCGATGGACGTCCAGCTGTGCGACACGTCCAGTGGCGACGGGACGAACGCCCGCTTGCCGGCCCGCAGCGGTGCCGCGAGCGCGATGCTGAAGATCGAGTTCGCCTCGATGTAGTCGCTGGCGCGGACCTCGGTCGCACGGATGCGGCCGGCCTCGTGGCGGGACCGGGCCTCGCGCCACATGTCGGCACGCATCCGCAGCTTCGGGTGGGTCGCGGCCAGCGGCGTGTCGTGGGTGATGGGGCCGTCGACCTCGCCGTAGCCGTACAGGTTGCTGGCGGTCGTGAGCACCGCGCCGCTGCGCTCGGCGGCCGTGAGCAGTGCGGACGCCAGCGGCGGCCAGTCGGTCAGCCAGCGGTGGTACTGCGGGCTCGCGCAGTTGTACAGCGCGACCGCGCCCTCGGTCAGCTCGCTGAGCCGGTCCGCGTCGGTCGCGTCCGCGGCCACCCGCTCGATCGCCGGGTGCTCCGGGCCGCCGCCGCTGCGCGTGATGATCCGGACCCGCTCGCCACGGTCGGCGAGCAGCGAGGCGGTGGCGGAACCGACCGGGCCGGCGCCGACAAGCACGTGAACCATGATGTGACTTCCTCTCTCATTTGAGAGCACCGCTCTCTGTTGAGACCCATGCTCTACCGACAAGCGCTCTCTGTCAAGAGCAGTGCTCTCGAATGTGTGCGACACTCTCGTCCATGACGGAGCGTTCGCGAGGATCGATCAGGGCCCGCGTGCGGGCCGAGTTGGTCGAGGAGATCAAGGTGGTGGCCCGTCGCCAGCTCGCGGCGGATGGCGCGAACCTGTCGCTGCGCGCCATCGCCCGCGAGCTGGGCATGGTCTCCTCGGCCATCTACCGCTACTACGCCAGCCGCGACGACCTGCTGACCGCCCTGATCCTGGACGCCTACAACTCCCTGGGCGAGGCCGCAGAACAGGCCGACGCGATGCGGCAGACCAACGCGACACAGCAGACCGACGCCGTGCACCGGCCCTCGGACTACCGCGCCCGCTGGCTATCCGTCGCACGAAGCATCCGCGACTGGGCAGTGGCGAGCCCACACGAGTACGCCCTGATCTACGGCAGCCCGGTACCCGGTTACGTCGCGCCGCAGGACACCGTCCTGCCGTCGATCCGCCCGGTCGTCGTACTCGGCGGCATCCTCGACGAGGCCTACAAGGCCGGCTGTCTCCCGAAGGACTTCCCACAACCACGCAAGAAACTGCGCCCCCTGCTCGCCCAGGTCGCCCAAGGCGTAGCGCCAAGCGTCAACGAGGCGGTCATGGCCAGAGCGCTGATCGCCTGGACGGAACTCTTCGGCGCCCTCAGCTTCGAACTCTTCGGCCGCTTCAAGAACACCATCACCGACCTGGCAACCTGGTACGAACACCAAGCCGAAGAAATGGCCACCTTCCTAGGCCTCCCCCACTAAACCCCCCGCGAGTCCCGCGTTCGGACACACCGAACTGTCGTTTCGTGCAGATCATGGCCGGGGGCGTGTGCACGAAACCGCAACTCGCTATGGCTGAACGCGGGACTCGCGGTGTTCGAACGCGGGACTCGCGAGGTTGGTGCGGGTGGGCCTTGATGGGGGAGCTAAGCCGTTTGGACGGTCCCGGGATCCGCGAGATGGCGTAGAGGTTCTCTGAAGCCGGATTGAAGACCGGTCCGGCACGCTGTGTAGATGCGAGTGCTGATCCACGCTTCCGACCCGGTCAACCGGGCCGGCGCACGGGCGTTGTTGAGGCCGGCGCGAGAGGTCGAGCTGGTCATCGAGGGGGAGCGCGCCGAGGTCGTCGTGCTTGTCGAGAGCGAGATCACGGGGGCACACCTGGAGGAGCTGGACCGGCTGCGGGCACGGGCGCGGTGCGTCGTCGTGACCGACCGGCTGGCCGAGCGGGACATGATGAGCGCGGCCCGCTGCGGGGTGATGAGCGTGCTGAAGTACGAGACGATCACCGCCGGACGGCTGGTGTCCGCGATTCTCGGTGCGGCGCATGGACGATCGCTGCTGCCGCCGAGACTGCAGGCCGCGCTGCTTCGCCAGCTGGTCGACCTGCGCCGCGACCTGCTCGCACCGAGCGGCCTGACACTGTCCGGTTTGGACGAACGCGAGCTGGACGTCCTCGGCCTGATCGCGGAGGGCTTCCGCACCGACGAGATCGCGTCGAAACTTTCGTACTCGGAGGGAACCGTGAAGAGCGTCCTCCACGGCGCCATGACCCGGCTCGGTCTCGCCAACCGCGCGCACGCGGTCGCCTACGCCCTCCGCGCGGGCGCGCTCACCTGACCGACCGGACCCCTCCGCGAGGGGGTGTCACGACAGCAGGCGGGTCACCGTGATGCCGAACTCCGACAGGCGTTTGTCCGCCTGTTCGAGGTCCCAGCGAGCGGACATCCCCGCGTACACGCCGGTGCACTCGTCGAACGCCGCGCGTGCCTCCTCCAGCCGGCCGGCGCGTGCCAACAGCGCGGCGGCGTCCTCCAGTGCCGAGCCCAGCTCCACCACACGCCCTACCCGCCGGTAGTGCGCCGCCGCCGCCAGCACCGGCTCCGCATCCTCCGCCACCAGCCCGCGACACCACCACGACGCGACCGTCGCGCGGGCCATCACCCGTTCCTTCGCCGCCTCCTCCGCCGCGATCTCCATCGAGCGGGACAGCCGTTCGTCGTCGCCCGCGGCCAGCGCCAGCCGGACCAGCGCCGGCAGCCACTGGTGCCGCAGCATCATCGGTGCGAAGTCCGGGTCCAGCAAGGGATCCATCGTGGACAGTGACGGCAGGCCACGTTGCTCCGCCGCCAACGCCGTGGCCATCAGGAGGAAGTCGACGTTCTCCCGTTCCTCCAGTGTGGACCCGTGCCTGGCGACCGCGTCGAGGTGCGCGGCCGCCTGGATCCCGTCGCCGCGGCGGCCCGAGATCAGTGCCGCCAGACCGTGTCGCAGCAACGCCATCGCCGCCGGGTCGCGCAGTGCGAACGTCGGGTCGTCCGCGTCCAGCTCGACCAGTGCCTCGTTCCACCGGCCGACCCAGTAGTGGTGCACCGCCGCCGGCAGCTCGAAGCCACGCCCCTGTGCCGCCCGCAGTGTCGCCTCCGCCTCGTCGAGGCGGTCGAGGTTGTGACACGTGAACAGCCTGTTGTCCAACAGGTCCAGCTCCAGCTCGGTGCCCGGCTCGATCGAGTCCAGCGCGGCGTCCACATGCGCCAGTGCCGCCTCGTGGTCACGCCGGACGGTCGCCACCAGCCACAGGCTCTGCCGCGCGTGTGCCGTGAGACTCCCGTCGCCCGCCGGCTTCGCCAGTGCCGCGCGGCCGGCGGCCTCGGTGGCGTCCAGGTCGACGACGGCACGCCGGTCGAAGCCCGCGAGCAGATGTTTGTGCCGGTGCCGCCAGATCTCCGGCACCTCGGGATCGTCGGCCGGGGCGGCGAGCACCTCGGCCGCGGCATCGACGTCCCCGCGCCGGATCAGCATGGTCGCGAGCAGCTGGCGCATCTCCGCCGCGTGGTTCGGGTCCGTCGCGAGCGTCAGCGCCTCGGCCGCCTCCCGCTCCGGCTGCCGGTCGAGCCGGAACAGCACCCGCACCCGCGCCACGGCCAATGCCTCCCGGCGCGGATCGTCCGGCAGGCAGAAGGAGAACGCCCGGTCCAGCAGCTCGCCGGCGACCAGTGGCGCGCGGTTCGCGAGCATCTCGTGGTGGTCGGCCAGCCAGGTGAGTCCCCACGCGTCGAGGCCCGCCGAGGCCAGCTGGTCGGCGACCTGTGTGACCGGCGCGCCGGCCCCGGCCAGTGCCTCGGCCGCCGCCCGGTGCCGCTCGCCGCGGGCGCGGACCTCGCCGTAACAGGCCTCCCGCAGCAGCGGGTGCCGGAACGCCAGGTGGTCACCGGCGTCGACGACCACGTTCGCGGCCGCCGCCTCCTCCAGCACGGCCAGCAGGTCCGACGGCCGCTTGCCCGCGACCGCGGCGACACCGGTCACGGTGAACTCCTCGCCGAGCAGGGCCGCCGCCCGCAACGTCTCCCGCGCCTCGCCGGACAGCACGTCCAGCTGACCCCGGGCCGTGTTGATCAGCTGCGCGGGATGCACGGCGGTCGCCAGCTCCGTGATGTACCGGGGGTTGCCGGCCATCTCGAGGATCAGCTCCCGCACGTGCGGGCCGGCCGGCACACCGGACAGCCGAGCGTGCAGCGTCAGAGCCTCCTCTTCGGACAGTGGGTCGAGCGTCAGAACCCCGTCGCGCACGTTCAGCTCGTGACGCAGCCGGGTGACCGCCGGACCGCGTGGCACCGGCCGGGCCGCGGCGACGAGCAGCAGCGGGAGCTGTCGGGCCAGCGCGGTCAGCCGGTGCCACAGCTGCACGCTGGCCTCGTCCGCCCACTGCATGCCGTCCACGACCAGCACGAGAGGGCCGAGCCGGCACCGCTCGGTCACCAGGCCGAGCAGCGCGTCCGGCGAGTCCGACCGCGTGCGCAGGCACTCCCGCAGCACTCCCAGCGGGGTCGACTCCTCCTCCGCGACCGCCCAGCCGAGCTGGTAGCCGCGCTCGGACACGTCCGCGAACGCCCTGGCGAGCAGCGCGGACTTGCCGATGCCGTAGTCACCCTCGACCCAGATGGCGCCGCCGCGGCCCTCGCACACGACGTCGACCAGCGTGCGCAGCCGGCGCAGCTCCGCCTGCCGGCCGACGAACGGCTCGCGGGCCGGCGGTGGGCGCATGACCAGCCGGACGGGCGTCTCGGGGTCGTCGTCGAGGAGCCGGGCGTGCAGGTCGCGCAGTGTGGTGCCGGGCTCGACGCCCAGCTCGGCGGCGAGGACGCGGCGCCCCTCGGCGTACACCTCGAGTGCCTCGGCACGCTGGCCGCCGTGGTGGAGCGCGAGCATGAGCAGCTCACGGAACCGTTCGCGCAGCGGGTACTCCCGGACCAGGGCGGTCAGCTCGGCCCGCAGCTCGTCGTACGCGCCGGCGTCGAGCTGGGCGGACGCCCGGCGTTCGAGGGCGTCGAGCCGCAGCTCGGCGAGCCGGGACCGCTCCCGCTCGGCGAACGGTCCCGGCAGGCCGGACAGCGGGTCGCCCTGCCACATGGCGAGGGCCGTGTCCAGGGCGTCGGTGTGCCGCACGAGCCGTTCGAACTGGAAGGCGTCGACGTCCGGGACGTTCAGCCGGTAGCCGGCCGCGTCGCTCGTCAGCAGCGCGCGGTCCGGTGCGAGCGCCCGGCGCAGGCCGGAGACGTAGGTGTGGATGTTGCCGGCCACGCTCTTGGGCGCGTCCGTGCCCCAGACGGCCGAGACCAGCTCGGTACGGGTCACCGGCCGCCCGGCCCGTAACGCGAGCACGGCGAACACCGCGCGTTGCCGTGCCGGCCCCAACACCAGCTCGACCGGTCCCCGCCACGCCCGAACCGGCCCGAGCACCTCCACCCGAACATCGTTCATTCCCACACACCCCCACCAGACTCACGTCCAGGAGCCGGCAAAACGTTCACCCACGACTGCCCTTATGGCCCCTGTCAGGACGTTCAACGTCACACGGAGGTTGGTTGTAAGGCCACCACAGTCGAGAACCACCCCCAGGAGGCCACGGACCTCCCCAGAAACCCGCTGAACAGCCAAAACACCCACCCAAACACCCACAGGTGATCCTGATCACCACCCCCACCCGCGAGTCCCGCGTTCGCCCACACCGAGTCCCGCGTTCGCGCATATCGAATCCCGCGTTCGCCCACATCGAGTTGCGGTTTCGCGCACACCGAGTCGCGGTTTCGTGTCGATGGACCGGCCCGTGTGCACGAACCCGCAGTTCGGTGTGTCTGAACGCGGGACTCGCGGTTAGACCAGGGCGGGCGGGGACCATACGGCGGCTTCGGCGCGTTGGACGGCGGCTTCGGCGCCGATCGACCGGTAGGCCGCCACCGCGTCGCCGAGTGCGTCCTGGGCGTCGCGGGTCTGGCCGCGGCGGGCGAGCAGCCAGGCCACGTCGGCCAGGGCCTGGGCGCGCATGAGGTCCAGGCCGCCCTTGGTGCGGCAGTACGTGACCATGGCCCGCACCTCGTCGGGGTCCTCGGTGAGGATGCCGTGGCAGTAGGACAGGATCATCCGCGCCTCCGCCGGCAGCGACCGGTCGGCCCGGTCGACCAGCCCGCGCAGCAGGTCGGCCCGTTCCCGGTCACCCACCAGCACCGCCAGCCGGGCGATGTCGGGCAGCCACCGGTACCAGGGCGCCGGCAGCACGTCCACCGCCAGGATCGGCGCCAGCGTGTTGAGTGCCTCCTGCGACTTCCCGGCCAGCTCCGCCAGGGTCGCGCGCGCCGCCAGCATGGCCGCCAGCGGCTGGTCACCGGCCATGCGCGTGTGCCGCCGCGCGACCCGCAACCGCCGCCACGCCGTCGCCCGGTCGGCCTGGTGCGCCGCGATCAACGCGTCCGCGCTCGCCACCGCGGCCGCGACGATCGGCCTGCGCAGCACGTACGACGCCGGGTCCATCTCGTTCGCCGCGATGAGGTCCAGCTCCGCCCGCGCGGCGTCCCACCGCCCGTTCCAGAACTGGTTCATCGCGTTGGTCATGTGCAGCTCGGCCGGCATGGCCCGGTGCACCGCCAGCTGCCACGTCGTCGCCGGCACGGCCGAACCCGCGTGCTCCAGCGCGGCCCGCGTGTCCTCGTCGAGCAGCCGGAACTCGCTCAGCCCGGGCGGACCCGTCGGCGTCGTCTCGTCCAGGGCCGCCAGCAGCAGCTCGTGCCGGGTCCGCCACAGCCCGGTCGCCCCGTCCGACAGGGCCCGGCTCACCTCGTGCCGGGCGTCGCCGGTCCGGTCGTGCCGGCTGTAGCCGTACGCGAGCACCCAGCGCATCTCGGCGATCAGCTCGGGATCGGTGGTACGGGCGATCAGCGACCGCGCCTCGGCCTCGGGCTCCCGGCCCAGCCAGAACAGCAGCCGCGTGAGGATGGCCGTCAGCGTCTCGCGGGTCTCGGGCGGCGCCCAGGTGACCGCCAGCCGCAGCAGGCGCACGGCGATCTCCGGCTCCTCGGCCGCGACCGCGCCGATGTTGGCCGGCAGCCAGCTGCTCACCAGCGGCCCGGTCAGTGTCGACGCCGCCAGCTGCTCGGCCACCCGGACGGGTGGTGCGCCCGAGTCGGCCAGCGCCTCGGCCACCTGCAGGTGCAGCGCCACGCGGATCGCGTTCGGGGTCTTCTCGTACAGGGCCCGCGCCACGAGCGGGTGACGGAACCGGAATCGGTCACCCGCGGCGACGAGCACACCGCCCGTGAGCGCCTCGTCCAGCGGGTCGGCCAGCTCGGCGGGCCGCCGGCCGGCCGCCGCCGCGAGGTCGGTCAGCGTGAACTCCGTGCCCAGCAGCCGTGCCCAGCGCAGCATCGAGCGCGTCGAGCTGGACAGGAAGCCGAGGTGGTCGTCGATCCACGACACGAGCTGCGGCGGGAGGGCGCCGTTCTCGACCGTCGGCATGCCGGTGCCGCCGAGCAGCTCACCGGCCACCGTCGCGACGATCTTCCTGACGTAGTAAGGGTTTCCGGCCGCGTCGTCGAGCCAGTCGCACAGCCGGCCCTCTGGCGGCGCGCCGGTGAGCTTCTCGGCGAGCCGGTAGGAGTCCACGGTGGACAGCGGCGGCAGGGTGAGCGTGCTGCCGGCCAGGTACCGCCGGACCTTCTCGTGCGTCGGCGTGCTCGGCGCCGGGCGGGCACAGCCGATCAGCAGCAGTGGCAACCGGTCGGTGTGCCGGGTGAGCCGCCACCACACGGTCAGGCTGGCCTCGTCCGCCCACTGGAGATCGTCGGCGACCACGACCAGCGGGCCGTCCGCGCAGAGCGCCTCGACGGCGTCGACCGGGTCGCTGACACCGAAGCAGTCCTGGATGAACCGCAGCGGCAGCTCGCTGTCCAGCTCCTGCGCGCTCGCCCACCGCAGCCGCTTCATCGGGATCGGCACGCCGGACAGGGCCTCGGCCACGAGCGCGGACTTCCCGATGCCCGGCTCGCCGTGGATCCACACCACACCGCCGCGCCCGGCCAGCACACCGGACAAGGCAGCCCGCAGTACGGCCAGCTCCTCCTTGTGTCCGACGTGGACGCCCGAGCGGTGCGGCAGCCAGGCCGGGTCGGGCTGGCTCTCGCCGGACAGGAGTTGCTGGTGGAGCCTGCGCAGCTCCGGGCCCGGTTCGATGCCCGAGGCCTCGACCAGCGCCGTGCGCGCGTCGGTGAAGACGTCGAGCGCCTCGGCCGTGCGGCCGCTTCCGTGCAGGGCCCGCATCAGCAGCAACCGCAGCCGCTCGCGCAGCGGGTGCTCCCCGCACAGCGCGGTCAGCTCGGCGACGAGGTCCTCCGGACGGCCGAGGTCGAGCAGCAGCTCGGCCCGGTGCTCCACGGCGGCCAGGCGCAGCTCGGCGAGCTTCGCCCGCTGGGCCTGGGCGAACGGACCGAGGATGCCGGTGAACGCGTCGCCCTGCCAGAGGCCGAGCGCTGTGTCGAGGTCGCGCAGCGCGGCGTGCGGGTCGCGTGTGCTCGCCGCCTGGGCCCGCAGCGTGGTGAACCGATGCACGTCGACGTCCGCGCGGTCGACCCGCAGCGAGTAGCCGGAGCCGACCGAGGCCAGCACGGTGCCGCCGGAGCGCTTCGCACGGCCGGGTTCGAGTGCCTGACGCAGGCCGGAGACGTAGGTGTAGATGCTGCCGCTCGCGCTGGAGGGCGGCTCGTCGCCCCACAGGGCGTCGATCAGCTCGTCGCGGGAGACGGTGTGCCCGGCGGACATGGCGAGCACGGCCAGCACCGCGCGGCGGTGGGCGGAGCCCAGGTCGGCCTCGCGCTCGTCGACCTTGTCGCCGAGCCAGGCCCGCACCGGTCCGAGCAGCTGAAACCGCGGCCCGGTCTCCCCGGCGCCCACGCGTGCCGCTATCGCCGATCCGTCCGTCGTGCCCACCCCTCGTAAGGCCCCTGACGCCTGCGTTATAGCAGGCGGAGGGCGGTGGGAGGCGATGACGCGATGTATCGGCCGGCGCGTTCGAGGTCGGCCCCAGCCGGCGGCGGCCGGTTTCGACAGCCTTGGCTACCTGGTGTTTTTCCGCCCTTCTGTGCTCGTGACCACAGCCGTGCCCGTCTGGGTCCACTCGTGTCCGGCTGTGTTGACCAGTAGGAAATCTCAGGAAACTTTAAGGTTTCTCGGCCCTCGCCCGGACCTTCGGCGGCGCGAGATCGATGATCTGGTCGGCCGTCAGCCGGGTGACGTCCTGGCCCGCCGCGACCACGAGATAGCCCGGCAGACAGGCCGGGCCGAGCGCGGGATGCGGCACGGCGTCGACGTCGTCGGCGACCACCGCGGCCGGGCCCGCGTTGCGTAGTTGGTCGAAGGCCTCGGCGAGCCGTGCGAGCAGCCACGACCGGTCCTGCGACGAGTCGTAGGCACGCTCCGTGCACAGCTCCGCCGCGGCGACGACCGGCCTGGCGAGCGACAGGTCCCCGGTGGCTGTGTAGTACTCACGCAGCGCGTTGATCACCGCACCGGCGCCGAAGATGTCCCACGCCGGGATGTCCTCCCGGAAGCTCAGCGTGAGCACGGTGACGCCGCGTGCCCGCCACCGGTCTGCCGCGGTGGTGAGCAGCCTGGTCTTGCCGGTGCCGGGTCCACCCCGCACCGCGACCATCGTGTGTCGGCGGGCGGACGTGCCGGCCAGCGCGTTGTCCAGTGTGGACAGCTCGGCCACCCTGCCGGGAAGTGTCATGCGTTCCCCCGTCATACCGGTCATCATGCGGCAGCCCCGTGGCCCTGCTGCCCTGTGCGAGGACGCTTGGTGAGGGAAGTTGCCCGAATGTGCCCGGTGTGGAGATGTCGTAGAGACGGTGTGAAGGCGAACGCGGAAGACTCTCTGTCAACAGATCCTCACGGGGGAGGAACCGATGGAGAAGGTCAGGGTGACCGTCCGCTCGCTCGACGCGATCACGTCGGCGGGCCTGACCACCTGCCTGGACTCGTTACCTGACGTGATCGTCACGGACGGCGAGGCGGACGTGGTCATCGCCGGCTTCGACCGCCTGTCCGCGGCCGCGGTCACACTGCTACGCA
This sequence comes from Actinophytocola sp., assembly GCF_035634895.1. GTDB lineage: Bacteria > Actinomycetota > Actinomycetes > Mycobacteriales > Pseudonocardiaceae > Actinophytocola. The sequence goes on from NZ_DASQCC010000102.1 coordinate 55,769, forward strand.
CGGCGGCGGCCGACGTACGCAGACCGATCGTGCTGGTGGTGAACGAGATCAGGGAGGCGGAGCTGCTGCCCGCGGTGGAGTGCCGCGTGGTCTCGATCCTGCCAAGAGCCGCGGCCGGCGACGACCGCCTGGCGAAGGCCGTCCGCACGGCGGCGACCGGCGGCGCGGAACTGCCGCCGAACCTGCTGGGCCAGCTGGTAGGCCACGCCGAGAAGCTGCACAACGAGGTACTCGCGGCACACGGCCTGACCGCGTCCGGCCTGTCCCCCCGCGAGGTGGACGTGCTCCGCCTGATGGCCGACGGTCTCGACACGAACGAGATAGCCAAGAATCTGAGCTACTCGGAACGCACCGTCAAGAACATCATCTACACGATCACCAGCCGCCTGCGCCTGCGGAACCGCCCCCACGCCGTGGCCTACGCGATGCGCGCCGGAATCATCTGAGGCAGCCTGCCCGATCAGGTGGCTGGCCGGAAGGTCGGCCCGCCCCGCCGGCAAAGGCGCCGCAAGCAGGCA
>NZ_DASQCC010000103.1:0-75832 GCF_035634895.1 Actinophytocola sp.
CGCGCAGTTGTAGCGCGCGCCGGAGGGGCCGGACGGGAACGTGAACTCGTTGTAGGTCTCGGCGTTGGTGGCCGACCCTGTGCAGTAGGGCCAGCCGTAGTTGCCGGCCGAGGTGATCCGGTTGAACTCGACCTGCCCGCCGGGACCGCGGTTCGCGTCGGCGGCACCGGCGTCCGGGCCGTAGTCGCCGAGGTAGACCACGCCGGTCTGCTTGTCGACGCTCATCCGGAACGGGTTGCGGAAGCCCATCGCGTAGATCTCCGGACGGGTCCTCGCGGTACCGGGCGCGAACAGGTTGCCGGCCGGGATCGAGTACGAGCCGTTCGCGTTCACCTTGATGCGCAACACCTTGCCGCGCAGGTCGTTCGTGTTGGCCGCGCTGCGCTGGGCGTCGTAGGCCGGGTTGCGGCCGGCACGCTCGTCGATCGGCGAGAAGCCGCCGGAGTCGAACGGGTTGGAGTCGTCGCCCGTGGACAGGTAGAGGTTGCCGGCGGCGTCGAAGTCGATGTCCCCGCCGACGTGGCAGCAGATGCCGCGGGTGGCCGGCACGTCGAGGACGGTGACCTGGCTGGCGGTGTTGAGCGTGTAGTCGGCGTTGAGGGTGAAGCGGGACAACCGGTTCACACCGTTCCACGCGGAGAAGTCCGAGCCGCTGGCCGGCGAGTCGCCGGCCGGGGTGGACAGTGGCGGCGCGTGGTAGAGGTAGATGAAGCGGTTCGAGGCGAAGCCGGGGTCCACGCCGACGCCCTGCAGGCCCTCCTCGTCGTGGGAGTAGACCGACAGCACGCCGATCACCGTGGTGGTGCCGTTCGCGTCGGTGCGGCGCAGCTCACCGTTGCGGGAGGTGTGCAGGACCGACCGGTCCGGCAGCACCGCGAGTGACATCGGCTCCCCCATCTCGCCGACGCCCTTGGCGAGCGCCACCTGTTGGTAGTCGGCGGCGTTGACAGGGTGCGCCTGGGCTGGGGGTGTGGCGAGGACGGTTACCGCGCTGGTGACAACCAGCAGACCGGCGCAGGCGGCAGCGCGCCACCTCGTGCTTCGTTGCATGGTGGGTCCCGTTCCGTTGGTCGTGATGGCAGGGGGAAGGGTGTCCGTGTGAGCCAGATCATATGTCAACTTTCGGCGAAAGTACGCAGGTTTCCAACAGAAGTTTGCACATCTTCAGCGATAGTGCTGGCGCCCGGGACGACCGCGGCAGCCGCTGTTCAGCAGCGGGGCAGGCTGGCTTGCGGCCTGGAACGCACCCACACGGAACGCCCTCGACGTCAGTCGCCGAGCCGGAGTGTCGCCGAGAAGAGCTGGCCCAGCGCCGGGTCGTACTCCGCGAGCAACACCTGTCGTCCGTGTTTCCGCCAGCCAGGCAGCCGGTGCGCCAGCTCCTGCCAGATACCGGTCAGCGGCTGGCTCCCCCGGCACACCAGCATGTCGCCGTCCACGCGCCGGTCCGCCAGGACCGCCGCGAGACCGGCGCCGACCAGCGCGACGGGCGCCGCCCGGTCACTGGACAGCCGGGCCAGCTCGTCGGCCAGGACCGCCGGCACGTCGTGCGCCGCCAGCGTCGTGTGGCGCCGCACCGACAGCGCTCCACGCGATCCGGCCGTCTCCATGACCACGCCCACGGCCGCGGCGCGGTCCGGCACACGCGTCGGAACGGGAGGTTCGTGGTACAGGGTCGGTTGCTCGGCCATCAGCAGCACCGCCCGCCGGCACGCGCCGCTGCGTGCGTAGCCGTCGATCAGGTGCAGCGCGGTGAACACGGCGAGCAGGCCCTGATCGCAGACCGTGAACGTCAGCGGAGCGCCCGCGCAGTGCCAGCTCAGGTAGGTGGCGGTGGAACGTCCGAAGCACGAGTCGGGGATGTCGGTCGCCAGCACGAGCAGATCGGCCGGTCGCTCCTCGGGCACCAGGACGTCGAGCAGCGGCGCGCACATCTCGCCGTAGGAGTGCCCGGCGCCCGCCTCGATCAGGTCCTCGCGCACCGCGATCCCGTACGGCGCCGTCATGTCGGCGACGTAGCCGCGCAGCGTCGGGTTCAGCACCTGGCCGGTCAGCTCGTCGAAGGTCCGGCCCACCGCGTCACGTACGCGCAGACCGCCGACACCGGGCGAGTCACCTCCGGCGAGCGGGCCGGTGACGAACATTCCCCGCATGCTAGAGCGCTCTCCTGGGAGTCATGCGGCGACAGTACGCCCTCGGCGGCACCGCGCCCGCGGACCGAGGACGGCCCCGAATGTCGTGTATCGCGGCCACGTTCACCAGAGGGGAGCACGTCACTGATCCGTTCAGCCGCGCGCCTCGCAGGCCTGTGAGGGGAATTCACGTTGCACGGTCTGTTTCCCGGATTTCCCCAGGTACGCTTCGCCCGCTCGCATCAGCTGGCAGCGATCACCTCGTGCTTCGCCGTCCACGTAAGCCTGGAGTGTGTGATGGGTTCCGGACCGGACTACGCGGTGCGCGCGCTGGAGCTGTTCGCGGAGTACGGCGACCGGGAGGCCCTCGTCAACGGCGAGACCCGGTTCACCTACACGGAACTGCGCGCCTCGGTCCTCGACATCGCGGCGAACCTCGAGCGCTCCGGGCTTCGGCCGGGCACGACGGTCGGGATCCTGCTCGGCTACCCGCCGCACGCCCAGGCGATCCAGCTCGCACTGCACCTGCTCGGGTGCCGGACCGCGTGGCTGTCGAACGCCAGCACGCCCAGGGAACTGACCGCCTATCTCGACCAGGTGCGGCCGGCGGCGCTGCTGTACGAGGTGGCGGTGCACGAGCGGGTCGGTCAGGAAATCGTCGACCGGCTGGGGATTCCGGCGTTCTGCGTCGGCCCGGGCGGAGCGGGTCCGGACATCCTCGCCCCGCTCCCGGCCGGTGCCGAGCCGTTCGACGTGGACCGGGCGACCGGCACCCCGGACTCGGTCTTCCAGACCAGCGGTACCACCGGAGTGCCGAAACCACTGCTCCACACGGTGGACCTGTACGAGCAGATCCTCACCCTCGCCGAACAGATCCTCGCGGCGGACGAACCGCGCTACCGCCACCTCACGGTGACCCCCATGTGGTTCGTCGCCGGGCAGACCTCGGCGTTCCTCTACCTGTTCACCGGCGGCACACTGCTGGTCTCGCGGTTCTTCCGCGCCGGGGAGTTCCTCGAGCTCGTGGAGCGGGAACAGGTCAACTCCGTGTTCATCACCCCGCTGATGCTCTACGAGCTGCTCGACCACCCCGACATCGACAAGCGCGACCTGTCCGAGATGGTCGTGCTGAGCGTGGGCACCGCGGCCACCAACCCGGTACGGCTGCGCCAGGCCGTCGACCGCTTCGGCCCGGTCGTGCGCATCACCTACGGCCTGTCGGAGTCCCCGTTCATCTCGGCACATCCCGGCGTCGGCACCGACCCGGACCGGATCGGCTCCTGTGGACCCGCCTACGGCGACGTGCGGCTGGAGATCCGCGGCGAGGACGGCCGCACCGTGCTGCCGCCGGGCGAGACCGGCGAGCTGTGGGTGGCCAGCAAGCTCAACTTCCGTGGCTACGTGGGAAATCCGGAGCAGACCGCGAAGACGCTCGTCGACGGCTGGGTGCGCACCGGCGATCTCGGCCACGTCGACGCCGGGGGCTACATCCACCTCACCGGCCGAGCCAGCGACATGATCATCACCACCTACGGCAGCCACCACATCTTCCCGCGTGCGATCGAGGACGCGCTGACCACCCACCCGCAGGTCCGCGCGGCCGCGGTGATCGGCGTGCCGCACCCGGAGCTCGGTGAGGCCGCCCACGCCTACCTGATGCTCACCGACGGGGCCACGGTGACGGAGGAGGAGCTCGCCGGGCTGGTCAAGGAGAAGCTCAGCTGGGTGTGGGTACCGCGGTCGTTCGACTTCGTCGACGATCTGCCCAGGACGGACAGCGGCAAGACGAACACCAGGCGGCTGCGCGAGAAGTACGCGGCCGAGCACGTGTTGGCGGAAAGTACGGCGGATTGAGCACGGTCAGCGACACGACGGGTACGGGCCGGGGCGCCCGGCGGGTCGGGCTCGTCGCGCTGCTGTCGGGACACATCGTGTCCATGCTCGGCAGCGTCGTGACGACGGTCGCCGTGCCGTGGCTGGTGCTGACCAGCACGGGCAGCGCGGCGAAGATGGGCCTGATCTCCATGGCCTCCGTCGTTCCCGCCCTGCTGGCCGGCGTGTTCGCCACCCCGCTGACCGACCGGTTCGGCATCCGGCGCACGTTGATCGTCACCCAGTGCGTGGCGGCACTGGCCATGGTCGCCGTCGCTGCGACGCCGGGGATCGGGTTCCTCCCGCTGGCCGCGCTGATCGCAGTCAAGGGCGCGCTCACCGGTGTCGGCGGCCGAGCCCAGCACGTCATGCTCCGTCCGGTCAGTGACGCGGCGGGTATGCAGATCATCCGGACCACCGCGATCTACGACGGGATCGGCAACGTGGCGATGGTGACCGCGGCGCCGCTGGGCGGTCTGCTGATCCTCTGGTTGGGACCGCAGGACGCGATCTGGTTCGACGCGGCGTCCTTCGCCCTGTCGGCGCTCCTCATCGGACTGCTGGTGCATCCGCCCGAGGGCACCATGCCGGACCGGGACGCGGCCGCGAAGGAGGGTTACCTCACCGCGCTGCGGCGCGGTGCGGGTCACCTGTGGCAGGACCGGCTGCTGCTCGGGATGCTCGCGATGACCTCGGTGGTCAACCTGTTCACCGTGGCCAACTACGCGGTGTTCGTGCCGCTGTGGGTGGACGAGCACTCCGGCTCTGCCCCCGCGGTCGGCCTCATCCTCAGCGCGTTCGCGTTCGGCGCGATCGCGGGCAACATCGTGTTCACCGTGGTCGGACCGAAGTTGCCGCAGTACCTGACCTTCTGCGTCAGTGTGGCGTTGTGCGTCGGTCCCCGGCAGCTGACCCTCGGGCTGACCGACAACCTCGTCGTGGTTCTCGTCGTCTCGGTGCTCTGTGGGGTGACCCAGGCGGCGTTCCGGCCGGTTCTCGGGGCGATGCTCTACGCCCGCGTCCCGGTCGAGCTGCAGAACCGGGTGTTCGGCATGGTGACGGCGGTCTCCGGCAGCAGCCTCGCGTTCGGCGCGACGCTCGCCGGGCTCGCGGTCGCGGGGCTCGGGCTCCAGCCCGCGATCGTCCTCTCCGGATCGCTGTGTCTGGTGGTGACCGTGATCCCGTTGCTGCGCTACCGATCCGGCGCGCATGCCGGTGTGGACAGCGCCGACGTCCACAGCGGCCGGCCATGAGGCCCGCGGCTCAGTCGGTCCGCACGATCCGGGCGGTCGCCGAACCCACGGCCACCACCTGCCCGGTGTCGTCCAGCAGTTCCCCGGCCAGGAAGGCGATGGTGCCGCCGCTGTGCACGACACGTCCGCGCCCCACCAGCCGGCCGGGCCGGGCAGGCCGGAGGAAGCTCACCTTGAGCTCGATGGTCGCCCCGAACCGGCCGGGACCCAGCGTCGCCGCGAGCGCGGGGCCCATGGTGTCGTCCAGCATGGCGGTGAGGAAGCCACCCTGGACAGCACCCGCGGGGTTGAGGAACTCCTCGGTCGCCTCGAAGGACACCTCGATCTCGCCCCGCTCCGTGTCGGCGCGGACGAGCGACCAGCCCAACGTCGCCGCCGCCGCCGGCATCGGCGTCCGACCCTCGACGGCATCCCAGAAGTGGCCGGTGCGTTCTCCCGTCATGGTTCGACAGTAGTACTCGGGACGCCGCCGGCACTCCCTTTCGCGCGAAGGAACCGCTCATGACCGCCCTACGGGAGATCGCCGGTCACCTGCCGGACCGCCGGGTGCCGATCGAGGAGCTCCTCGCGGAGTGGCGGCTGCCCGCGTCCACAGTCGACACTCTCCGGCGTTCCTACGGATACTCCGAGGTTCGCCGCCAGGAACCCGGTGAGACGCTGACCGATCTCCTCGTGCGCGCCGCCCGCAAGCTGCCGTCGCTGGCCGCTGCCCGGAGCCGGATCCGTTACGTGCTCTACGCACGCACGATTCCGGTCTCCCAGCCACATCCGCTGAGCCCGTTGCCGGAGTTCTGCGAGCGGCTCGGACTGAGTGTTGCGACCGCCTTCGCCGTCACCCACCACGGTTGTGCGTCCGGGCTTCTCGCGGTGGACATCGCCGGGCGGCTGCTGGCTGGTGACGGCGACCCGGACGCGCTCGCGCTCGTCCTCGCCGCCGAACAGGTCTTCACCCTCGACGAGACACTGCGGCCGGAGGCGCGGATCTTCGGCGAGGCATCCGCCGCCTGCCTGGTGTCCGCGGACGGCGCACGCGACCGGGTGCTGAGCTACGCGACGCTGCAGCGCGGCGACCTCGACCACTGGGCGGTCGACCGCCCCGACCACGCCGAGCGGTTCGCCAAGGAGTACACGGTGTTGGTGGCCGAGGTGATCAGCGCGGCCGCCGAGCGGGCCGGGCTGCGCGTCGACGAGCTCCGGCTGATCCTGCCGCACAACGTGAACGTGCGTTCCTGGCGGAAGGTGTGCCGGCAGCTCGGGCTGCCGCCGGCGTCGGTCCTGCTGGACAACGTGCCCCTCATCGGCCACACGTTCGCCGCGGACCCCTTTCTGAACTACCGCACGGCCGTCGACAGCGGACTGTTGCGGACGGGTGACCGCTATCTCATGGCCGCGGCCGCATACGGCGCGACCTTCTCCGCGATGGTTGTCGAGCACTGAGCGGCGTTCTTTGTGGAAAATCACTACGGACCGTGAGGAATTCACGCCAGACGCCTGTTGGCACCAAACGGTCGCACCCCGTTCGGCGCAATATCTCGGGGCGAATGCAGCTTGCAGTGGCGAGATGGACTCTGGATACTTTTTCTGTATTACTTCCGACGAAGGAGAACCTCAACATGCGTAAACTTGGTGGCGGTGAGCTCGAGCAGGCGAGTTTCGGTGGCGGCGAAGCCGAGCGTGCTTTCGGCGGCGGCGAACTGGAGTCCGGCGCCAGCGCCAGCTAGTGTCGCACTAGGTAGGACCGGTGGGCCCATGCCGTGGACAGCCACGGCATGGGCCCACTGTCGTCACCAGGTACGATCGAGCCCCCATCCGCCCCGCCGTCGACCGGCGTTCGGGCGACGACCCCACCGTCCGCGCTCGGCGCGATGGCCACCACGGCACGCCCGCGCCCTGCCGGCGGCCCGAGATCCGGCGGTCGAACTCGCCCGCCCGGCCCGCTGAACCACCGCTCGGCCATCGAGTGCCCGGCGCCGGCGACCGACCAAACGGCTAGGTCATTCGGCCGAACTTTGGGAAATTGCCCACAGCATGCGCACGGCGGTAGGCTGGCGCACAGGTTGGAGATGACACCCCGACGCGGTGGAAATCACTCCGTGAAAACCAGTCCAGCATTTCCGGTCCATACGGCATCGTCGGTTCCCGTCCCATTTCCACGGCAAGACGACAGGTGTGGTACGCGCATGGAAGACTACATTTTGTACTGCCAGCAGGGACTGGACTTCTATGACCATCCCAGCCTGGGCGAGGCAAGCGAGCACGCCCTTGTCGGGCGCCGACAACCCGACGGGTGGAAGGTGGGCAACGACGACAGCTGGACGTTCTTCTTCCCCGCTGTGGCCAACCTGCCCGAACAAGGGTGGAAGGTGCATGTCTCGGCCACACTGGCGGACGCGGACGACACTATCGAGATCGTCGCCAAATACTGCTTCGCCCGGCTGGTCCCCTTCAAGGTGCTGACTCATCGGCAGACGCATCTGCGAATGAACGGAAAGTACGCGCCGCGAGGAAGAAGCGGAAAACTGATCACCATCTATCCTCCCGGCCCGGACGCGCTGCGCGCCGTGCTCGACGAGCTGAACACCGCCCTGGAGGGAAGACAGGGACCGTACATCCTGAGCGACCTGCGATGGCGCGAGGGACCCCTGTACGTGCGTTACGGCGGGTTCAGACAGACGTACACCGTCGACGACCGGGGGCGGCAGGTGCTGGCCGTGCGCCGGCCCGACGGCAGGCTCGTGCCCGACACCCGTGGACCGTCCTTCCGGCCACCGTCCTGGGTGGAGCTCCCGGACTACCTGGCCGAACAGCAACACCGGACCAGGGCCGAAACAGCGGAGTCCCTGCCCTACACCGTGCGCAAGGCGCTCCATTTCTCCAACGGCGGCGGAATCTACCTGGCCACGGACCCCGCGACCGACAGGACGGTCATCATTCGTGAGGCACGGCCGTTCGCCGGACTCGACGGCGCGGGGCACGACGCGGTGGCACGCCTGCATCGCGAGCACGAGACGCTCCAGGATCTCGGCGACCTCGACTTCGTGCCCACCCCCGAGAAGATCTTCACCTGCTGGGAACATCATTTCCTCGCGGAGGAGTACTTCGAAGGCCTGACACTGCTGGAGTTCCTGTCGGCCAACAATCCGGCCACCAGAGGCAGCGCCGGAAAAGCGGAGTACCGAAACTACACCGAGACCGCGCTGGACATCATCGAGCAGATCGACAAGGCGATCCGCGCGATTCACGACCGTGGTTACGTCTACGGCGACCTGCATCCGCGCAATGTCATCGTGCGTCCCGACGGTCGCATCGGGCTGGTCGACTTCGAGGTCGCCTACCGGCCCGGCCTGGATCCGGAGCCGACGATCGCCTGTCCCGGGTTCGTCGCCAAACACACCACAGCCGGCAGGGTGCGCGACTTCTACGCACTCGACTGCCTGCGGGTGGCGATGTTCCTGCCGCTGACCCAGATGCTCGACCTGGACGCGGACAAGGCAACGGAGCTGCCGGCGGCCGTGGCCGAGACCTTCGGTATGTCCCGGCAGGTGACCGCGGGCCTGTCCGAGCGCCTGCGCCCACCCTCGGCGACCGGCGCCGGCTCCCGGCACGACACGGCGTTCGCCGCGGCGGCGGCGAACCCGCACGGTCCGGAGATGCGGTCGCTGACCGACGCCATGGCGCGCGCCATCGTCGCGTCGGCCACGCCGGAACGAGCCGACCGGCTGTTCCCGGGAGACCCCAAGGCACTGCACGACGGCGGCTACACCATGGCCCACGGCGCGGCGGGAGTCCTGTACGCCCTCGCCTCGACCGGTCGTCCGGTCGACGAACGACACGTGGAGTGGCTACTGGCGGCGGCTCGGCGCAGTCCGGCACGCGCGGGCCTGTGGGACGGACTTCACGGCGCCGCACTGGTACTCCACGGTCTGGGGCGCGAGCAGGCGGCGAGCGAGCTGTTGGAGAAGGTGGCGCCGCGGACGGCGGAGGTCAGGTCCGTGGGTCTCTACGACGGACTGGCGGGGATCGCACTGACCCTTCGCTACCTGGCCGTCACCACGGGGGACTCCCGCTGGGCCGACGAGTTGGCCCCGATCGACGAACGGCTCGCCGAGATCGTGTCCACCGGCGACGACGTCATGCCGGGCACGGACGGCGCACAGGCCGGGCTCATGCACGGACTCACGGGCGTGGCCCTCTTCTTCCTCCGCCGGCATCAGGACACCGGGGACGACACCTACCTGCGGCTGGCGGTCCGCGCACTCGAGACCGACCTCGAACACTGCCGTGTCGACGCCGGCGGCGAGGTTCACCTGGTCCAGGGCGCCCGCATGATGCCGTACCTGGGCGACGGGAGCGGCGGGCTCGCGGAGGCGATCACGCTGTGCCAACGACACAGGCCCGACGAACGCCTGGCGATGTGGCGGACCGGGATCCTCCGGGCCAGCCAGAGCCCGTTCATCATCGAGCCGGGACTGCTCCTGGGCAGGGCCGGGCTGATCATGCTGCAGGCCGCCCACCCGGGGCAGCTCGGCTCCCCCGGTGCCACCGCCGACCACGTCCGCCGGCTGGCGTGGCACGCCGTGCGGCGCCCCGACGCGTCGGGCACCGGAAGGACGGTGGCCTTTCCCGGTCACCGGCTGCTGCGCCTGTCGATGGATCTGGCCAGCGGCACCGCGGGCGTTCTGTTGGCACTGGACAGCTGGGCACGTGCGGCGGACCCGGCCGCCCCCAGCCGGTCCGGAAGGCCACTCACCTGGGCGGAATCGACCGGTCTGCCCCTCATCTCCTGACGGCTGTCGAGACTTCCGGGGCAACGGGCTCCGGAGAACAAGAGAAAACACCAGGAGATCCCATGCACACGATTCTCGAACTGCAGGAGCTGACCCTCGAGGCCGCCAACGCCGCCCCCGAGCTGGAGTTCGCCAGCACCATCAGCAGCAACAGCTGCACCTGGATCATGGACTAGGTCGGGGACGTGCTGTTGCCGGGCGGTGCGGGCCCCGCCACCCGGCAACAGCACACCGGATCGACGGTCCCGTCCCGTCCGTCTCATGACCCGTACCGACCACGAGATTCCGATCGGGCCACCCGAACATCCGCGGTTCGACACTGGCCGGTCATACCCGGTGACTACCCGTAGCGGGGGATTCGAACAGCACACCCAGCGGGCACGATGAGTGTGGAGAAGCCGCACGGCAGCAGAGTCGAACTCGGGGATCGGTTCACTTCATGACGGGTACGCGGAACGCCGGTTCGTCGCTTGAGTCGACGAAGCTCGACGTGTCACTACTGATCGGATCGGAGGTCGTCCACCGGGGAGTGCGATCGCTGCTCGGCCACCTCGCCAGGGTCCGGACCGTCTCGACCTGGCCACCGTACGACCGGCACGCGCATCCCGACGGCGAGGGACCCCACCACCACGTCGTCATCGTCGGGTTCGAGGAGTGGCGACAACTCGCCGAGCTCGGTGCCACGCCGGCCGGCGAGCGGCCGTGGGTCGTCCTGCTGGGCGACGAGGCGCACGTCGAGAAGATCCCGTCGCGGCGAAACGACCTGCCCTGCGACGGCGTCATGATGCTGACCGGCCTCGACGCCGCCGTGCTGGACACCACCCTGGCCCGGGTGGTCGCCGGAGAGCTGCCGATGCCGGCCGTCCTGGCACGCACCCTGCTCGCGGCGCGCCGTTCCGGTCCGCACCGGTCCGCTGGTCACCGCGTCGCGTTGACGGACCGGGAGCACGAGACGTTGGGCCTGCTGGCCCAGGGCTACAGCAACAAGCAGATCGCGGCGGCGCTGCGGATCTCCTCGCACGGCGTCAAACGGCTGGTGGCCGCGTTGTTCCTGAAGCTGGGTGCCCCCAACCGCACGACGGCCGTGATCATCGCGATGAACGAGGGGCTGGTGTGACGCCCGCATCGCACGTCCCACCCGGAATGTTCCGCGACAGCACGCCGATCACGGGTCATCGCCCGCGCCGTTCGTGAACACCTCGCTCAACTGTCCGCGGGAGTGGACGCCGAACTTGCGGTAGACCTGTTTGAGGTGATCGGCGACGGTGTGTTCGCTGATGGCCAACCGCACGGCCATCTGCGCTCTGGTAAGCCCTTCGACGGCCAGCTGGGCCACCCGGCGCTGCTGCGCGGTCAGGTCGTGTTTCCCTTCGGGACGCGCGCCGGCCGCGTCGAGCTCGGCGCGGGCACGCTCGGCGAACGCGTCCGCGGCGACGGCCACGAACGTCCGGTACGCCCGGCCCAGGTGGTGGGCCGCCTCGGTGCGCCGCTTCCTGCGCCGGAGCCATTCGCCGTACAGGAGCTGGGTCCTGCCGGTGTCCAGCACGGCGGCCGTCGGCTCCAGCAACCGGATCGCGGTCTGGAAGTACCGCTCGGCATGGGTGTCCGGCACGCTGAGAGCCTGGGCGCGTGCCTGAAGTCCCCGTCCCCACACGGAGTCGCTCGCCCCCACCCGGACCGCCAACCGGTCGTAGGCCGCCGCGGCGACGGCGGCGTCCCCCACCCTGACCGCGGACTCGACGAGATCCGCGAGCACCTGCCCGCCGAGGCCGGGCGCGTCCTCCGTGTACGCGAGCCGCGACCACACCAGCGCCTCGTCGTACTCCCCACGTGAGATGGCGATCCTGGCGAGCAGAAGGTGACACAGTGAGACCAGGAAACCGTAGCCGGCTCGTCTGGCCAGCGTGATGACCTCTCGTGCCTTCGCCCGCGCCTCCGCCGTGCCCCGCCCCGTGCCGGCCACCGCCTCGACCGCGATCTGCACCAGCCGCCGACTGCCGGTGTGGGGCACGGTCACCGCACCGGAGTCCCACCGCGTCGCGTGGCCCTGCGCGAGAGCGAAGGGCGTGACGCGCAGGATCCGGACGTCGATGCCGCGGGCCGCCTGGTCGGAGAGGCGGGCGCCACGCTCGATGTCCCACAGCTCCAGCAGTGTCAGGGCGATCAGGGAGTGCCACCGGCGGCAACGCCGCCCGGCCGGGTCCGCATCGTCCACGGTGTCCAGTGTCGTGGCGATGCGCCGCATCAGCGGCACCGCTTCCTCGTAGCCGGCGGTGACCCGCATGGCGAGCCCCGCGGCCAGGACGTCCACCGGCGTCTGCTGCCCCGTGTGGGTTGGCGCGGCGTCCAGTGCGTGCCGCGCCAACCGGCAGAGCGTCGTGTGCGGCAGCTGACCCTGCGCGAGAAGCGCCCCGTCGAGAGTTTCGAACCACGTGTCGCCGGCCGCGCGGACGTCGAGGAGCCCCATGTCGTCGAGGACATCGCTCAGCGCCAACAGAATGTCCCTGTCGTCTCCGGCACGGGCGTACAGGACCGCGCGGATCCGGGAGATCTCGGGACGGAGATGGGCGTCGAGCGGCGTCAGCAGCGCCTCGTCCAGCAGGGCACCGGTCAACCGGTAGTTCTTCGTCAGCAACGCCAGGCGGGCGGCGGACACCAGGCGACCAGCACGGCGGTCCACGTTGCCCACCTCCGCCGACCGCCGGAAGTACGTCTCCGCACGCCGGTGCCGGCCCTGGATCTCCGCTCGTCGCGCCGCGGCCTCGAGCTCACCGGCGATCGTCTCGTCGTGGCCGTGCGCGCTCAGCGCGGCGTGCCATGCCCGTCGATCGGCGTCGTCGAGCACGAGTCCCAACACGACGTGGATCCTGTGCCGGAGAACCGCGGTGGCCCGCCGCGCGAGGGCCAGCGGCAGCAACGGCTGCCGGAACACCGGGTGCGGCTCGAACGTCACCAGGTCGACGACCTCGTCCGGGTCGACCTCGGTTCCCACCACCCGGGCGGCCGTCCGGAAGTCCGCCATCGTGGCCGACGGTTCCACCGCGGCGAGCAGCAACAGCAGTCTGGCCCGCGCGGAGCATTCTCCCGTGCTTCTCAGTAGTTCGGTCTCCAGCCGTTCCGGCAGCCTGAACCACTCGTTGGGCCACGCACGGTGGTAGCCGTGGCCGGCCACGTAGTTGCGGACGAAGCGCGTCAACGCCAACGGGTTCCCACCGGCGACCCGGACCAGCCGCCGCGCGGGGAACGGGTCGACGTCCTCGGACAGCGATGCCAGCAGCATCATGGACTCGTGGTGGTCGAGGGGGGACAGCCGCACCTCGGGCCACTGTCCCAGCCAGCCAACCGGTTCGGGCCGGTCACGGGCACAGAACAGGAAACTCCGGCCTGCCTGCCTCCCGGCACTCCGGACCGCGCACAGGATCTCACCCGTGGCCCGGTCGATCCACTGTGCGTCGTCGACCAGATGGAGCACCGGCTCGCCGCCGGCCGCCAGGTCGAGCAACGCCGAGGTGGCCACCGCGACGGCCGCGGGCGACGTTGCCCCCAGCCGCTCACCGAACACGGTGTCGAGTGCCTTCCGTTGGCGGACGGGCAAGTCCGGGAGGCGGTCGAGCCACGGCCGCAGCAGGCGGTCGAGTGCCGCGTACGGGAGCAGCGCCTCCGCCTCGATGCCGGGTGTGCGCACGACTCGTACGCCCGGGACCGACTCGACGGCATGCTCGGCGAGGAACGTCTTTCCCATTCCGCACTCGCCGCGCAGGACCAGCCCGCCGCCGTGGCCGCCGCGTAGTCGTGCCACCAGCTCCAGCACCGCGCGATGCTCGGCGTCCCGGCCGACGAGTGTGGACCGCCCGCTGTGACCGGCGCCCATGAGCCTCCTCACGCTTCCGGCTCGACCCCGAGCGACAAGAGCACCGACAGCTTGCGCCGGGAGCTGACACCCAGCTTCCGGTAGATCTTCTTGAGGTGGTAGGCGATCGTGTTAACGCTGACGAACAGTGTCGACGCGATGGCCTCGTTCGTCATGCCCCGCGCCGCCAACTCGGCGATCGTCTTCTCCTGGCCGGTCAGTCCCGCCGACGGCCACGTGCCGAACTCCCCCGTCCGCGCTCCCGCGGCCCTCGACTCCCGCGCACATCGTTGCGCCAGCGGGAGACTGTCCATCGAGACGAACATCCGGTACGCGGTCCGCAGGTGAGCGATCGAGTCCTCGCCGCGGCCCTCGCGGCGCAGCCACTCGCCCCAGATCAGGTGAGTACGCGCGTGCTCCAGCGGCAGACTGTCGGGGTCGAGCCGCCCGGCGGCCGTCGCGAACAGCTCCTCGGCCGCGGACCCGGAGGCCACCAGCGCTCGACACCGGTCGAGCACTCCCTGTCCCCAGAAGGAGCCGGCGGCCTCGACGCGTTCTTCGAGGCGCCTGAGCCCGGCGGCGGCGAGCGCCCGGTCGCCGACCCGGACCGCCGACTCGACGAGGTAGGGCAGGACGAGGTTACCCACGCCGGGCGGATCCAGTTCGTGAACGTCCCTGGCATGAACGAGCGCCCTGCGGTACCGGCCCTGCGCCACGTCGACCATCGCCAGTGCCAACACACACGTCGCCGCGCCCAGGCCGTATCCCTCCGCGGTGAGGCCGTCCCTCATCGCGAACGCCGTCGCACGCACCTGCCGCGCGCGGCCGCGCAGGGCGTCCGGTACCAGGGCCGCCAACCCGGCCCGGTTCGCTGGAATCCCCAGCCTGGCCGCGACCTCGCGCGCTTCGCGGCAGTGCTCCCCGGCGACGTGGAACCGTCCGGCCAGGGCTTCCTGGTGGGCCAGGGCGACCAGCGTCGCGTACAGCCCGGTCAGCGCACCGTCCCGCCGGCAGGCCGCGGCCATGCGGGCGAGCGCCCGCCTGCCGGCCGCGAGATCCCAGATCTCCAGGCTCAGCAGCGTGGTGAGGACGGGCTCACGCCCGAACTGCGCGGTCTCGCCGGCCGCGTCGGGCAGCAGCGCGCGGCGCAGTGGCCCGGCCGTGTCGACCCGTCCCCGGGACAGACGCATGGCGAGTGCGTGCATCACGTCCTCGTCCGTTCCCCGTCCGCGGCCGGCACGGCTCGGCATCGACCGTGCGACCGCCACCAACCTGTCCAGGGCGGGATCCCCCGGTTCCCGGCTGGCGAGCAGGGCGGCGTTGACCGCCTGAAGCCAGAGCCGGCGGGCCAGCCCCTCGTCGCGCACCCGGCACTCCTCGACGGCGGCGCCGAGCAGGGTCGCGGCCTGCGACGCACGCGCGGACCACGTGAGAGCGGCGCCGCGGATGCGGTCGGCGTCCTGCCTGTCGTACGCGCTGTCGTACGCGGACGTGCGCGGTGCGCTCGCCCGGTCGAGGAGTGCGATGCTCAGTTCGTTGTCACCGGACAGTTGCGCGGCCCTGGCCGCGGCCACCAGCCGCCCCGCCCGGGACCGGTCGTCGGGGCTCAGCTCGGCCGCCCGGGTCAGGAACGTGGACTCCGCCGCATGACCGCCGCGCGCCCTCGCCGACGCGGCGGCGCCGGCCAGCTCGGCAGCGATGCGCTCGTCGGGCTCCGCCAGCACCGCGGCCCGATGCCACACCCGCCGTTCCGGTCCCACGGCCGTGTCGACGACCGCACCCAGTGCCTGGTGCACCAGCGTTCGCTCCCGGCTGGACGCGGAGTGGTAGACGATCGACCGGGTGAGCGGATGCGGAAACCGCACCTTGCCGGCCAGGTCGAAGAACCCGGACACCGCCAGGTCCACGTCCGCGGGATCGACACCGAGGTGCCGAACGGCACGCACGACCAGGTCGACGTCCCCGGCCGGCTCGGCACTGGCGACCAGCACACCCCAGCGCGCCGCCCGGCTCAGGTCGTCCTTCGCCCGCACGTACTCGGCCCGTGTCCTCGCGGTGATCGGCAACGGGTCGGGGACGCGCAGGCCGTCAGTACCCCGCCACTCCGTCAACGCCCGGCCGTACTCGACGATCGCACCCGGGTTTCCCTCCGCCGCGGCGAGCACGCGTGCTGTGGCGACGTTCCCGATGCCGCCCGCCACGGACGTCAGCAGGCGCAGGCACTCCTCTTCGCCCAGCGGACCGAGGGGCAGGGCAGACAGGCCGTCGAACCAGTCGGGTGGTCCGGCGACAGGCCGGGCGCCGAACACCAGCGCGCACCGCTCCCCACTCAGCCTGCGGCCGGCGAAGGTCAGTGATCGCAACGAGACCGGATCGAGCAGGTGCGCGTCGTCGACGACACACAACAACGGACGCTCACTCGCGACACTCCGCAGAACCGCCAGTGTGGCCTGTCCCAGCAGGAACGGGTCGGCGAAACCGCCCGCGCGCAGGCCGAGAGCGAGTCGCATGGCCCTCGACCGCGGCTCGGGCAACTCACCGAGAACGTGCGAGAAAGGCGTGATCACCCCACGCAGCCCGGAGTAGGGCGAGTCGACGTCGAAGTCGGCCTGGCTCACCCGAACCGTCGTGACATCCGTGAACCCGCCGGCCACGTCGTCGATCAGGGCGGTCTTGCCGATCCCGACGCGACCGAGCACGACGGCCGCGCCGCCCCGTCCCGTCCGAACGCCTTCGATCACCCGGGTGAGAAGCTCCTTCTCGGCCGAACGGCCAAGGACAGGCATTCGACGCGTCCCCTTCCACACGACAGACAACACCGCATGCAACGAGATCATGAGAGGCCGGCTCCGGAGCCACTCGCGACAGAGCCCGTGGGACCCGCCCAGGTCCTGGGGATGAACGTTACTACGCGCACGAGTTCCCCGGTGTGGCGTACAGCCAGGACTGTCCCCCGTGGCCGAGCACCCGCAAAGTGTGAAGTGCGTTCCGTGACGTGCCGCCCGACGGTCTCACCCGGTTGGCCCGCCGGTGCTGACGCTGCGCTGAGGACACCGGCCGCCGCACTGCGCCGAACGGGTACCGATTTCCGCTCGACGAGCGGCCGGTAGAGATGTCTATACCATTGAAGTCGATCGAGCCATCCTGTTGTCCACAAGGGAACGAACGCCTGGGGGTGCTGAACGGGTGGTGCCACACGTCCGGATGCGCGAGTCACTGCCGATGCCGCGTAGTCCGGAAGGGGACGTGCTCACGACCGCTGGGCGGCAGGACGAGTACACCGTGTCCGTGTGCCGCACGGAGCGAGCCGTGGTCGACCGGCTCCGCGCCGAGATCGACGGCAGGCGCGTGGCCGTGATCAGCGACCACACGGTGGCGCGGCTGCACGCGCGGCGTCTCGCGGACACGTTGTCCGCCAACGGCTTGGAGGTCACCGCGACCTCGTTCCCCGCCGGGGAGGCCAGCAAGAGCCTCGCCACGGCCTCGGAGTTGCTGGACTGGCTGGCCGGTACCGCGCTGGCCCGCCGGGACATCGTGCTCGCCGTCGGCGGCGGCGTGGTGATCGACACCGTCGGCTGGGTGGCGAGCGCGTACATGCGTGGCGTGCCGTACATCAACGTGCCGACCACACTGCTCGCACACGTCGACGCGGCGCTCGGCGGCAAGGTCGCGGTGGACCACCCCACCGCCAAGAACCTCATCGGGGCCTTCTACCAGCCCAAGGCGGTCATCTCCAACGTCGGCTACCTGCGCACGCTCGACCGGAGGCAACTGCGTGCCGGGCTGGCCGAGGTGATCAAGAAGGGCGTCATCGCGTCGCCGGAGCTGTTCGAGTTCATCGAGCACCGCCATCCCGCCATCCTCGGCGGCGACCTGGTGACCACCGCACGCCTGGTGCACGGCGCGACCGTGGTCAAGTGCGGCCTCGTCAGCAAGGACCCCTACGAGCTGGACCTGCGCCGGCCGTTGAACTTCGGCCACACCATCGGGCACGCGGTGGAGACCGTCACCGACTACGGGCCGGTCCTGCACGGCGAGGCGGTCGCGTTCGGCATGGCGTGCGCGGCACGGATCGCCGAGCGGCGAGGACTGCTCGACTGGCGCACCAGGGCCCGCCTGTGCGACCTCCTGGTCGCGGTCGGCCTCCCCGTCATGCTCGACGACCTACCCGTCGACCTCGACGTGACAGCCGTCCTGGCCGCACTGTGGCAGATCCGCAAGATCCGCGACGGCGTCCTCCGCTTCGTCCTCCCCACCGCACTGGGCGAGACCGTGATCGCCGACGACGTCACCGACGACGAGATCCGAACCGCCATCACAACCGACACCACCGGCTACCGCCGCCTACGCACCGGCTAAAACCCCCGCGAGTCCCGCGCTCACACACACCGAGTCCCGCGTTCGTGCACACCGAGTTGCGCGTTCACGCAGGCCGAGTTGCGGTTTCGTCCGAAGTGGACGCTCGACCGATGCCGCGGCGTCAGGCCTCCAGCGCGGCGAGGCCGTCAGCGCGGTCAGGCAGTCAGCGCGGCGAGGCAGTCAGCGCGGTGAGGCAGTCAGCGCGGTGAGGCCGTGCCGGTCCTCGGTGACGGTCTCGCCCGCGAGGACGATCGTTTCGGCGACCGTCACGCCGTCGGCGACCGTCGCGCCGGGCAGTACGACGGAGCCGCGGACCACGGCGCCCGGCTCGACCCGGCAGTCCGGGTGCAGCACGCTGCCGGTCACCACCGCGCCCGGCGGCACGGACGCGCCGACCAGGCTGTGGTGCTCGGGCAGGTACCGCGGCGGCGCGCCGGACAGCGTGCGCGGCATCGCGAGCGGGTCCATCGGCAGGTCCAGCAGTTTGAGCTGCTCGACCCGGTACCGCTCCACGGTGCCGATGTCGGCCCAGTAGCAGGAGATCGGGAACGCCGACACGCGCCGGCCGGTGGCGATCATGTGCGGCAGCACGTCCGCGCTGATGTCGTGGTGCCAGCCGTCGTCGCCGAGTGCCGACAGCTCGGCGAGCACCTCGCGCAGCGTGTCGATCCGGAACAGGCAGAACGCGGTGAAGACCAGGTCCGACGTCGGCTCCGCGGGCTTCTCCACCAGCGCACGCACCCGAAGGTCGCCGTCCACCTCGACCATGCCGAACAACGACACGTACTTCAGCTCGATCCGCTGCACGCCGATGGTGCAGTCGGCACCCGACTCGCGGTGCGCGGCCACCATCGGCGCGTAGTCCATCAGGTACACGTGATCCGCGTGCTGCACGAGCACGTCCCGCGCCCCCGGCGCGAACAGGTACTCGGCGTTGGCGAGCAACGCGTCGGCGGTGCCGCGCTCGGGTGGCCGAGGGGGCAGCGGCTCACCGTCCGCCAGACCGCCCGCCGACCGCAACAACTCGTCGTGCGGCCCGAAGTGGATCCGCGTGCCGGGATGGCCGGTCCAGTGCCGCAACAGGTGCCGCGCGAGGTCGGACTCGCGGTGCAGTGACAGCAGCACCACCTCCGGCACCCCCGACCGCACCGCGTTGACCAGGCTGAAGTCGACCAGCCGGCACGCCGCGGCATACGGCACGAGCGGCTTGCACGACCTGTCGGTGAGCCGGCCCATGCGCTCGCCGAGGCCGCCGGCGAGCAACCCGGCCCGCACACCCGCCAGCCCGCCGGCCCGCGCGCTCACCAGGTGCGCCCCTGCGGCGCGCCCGCCGGCAGCAGCGCCCGCAGCGCCGCGACCGACGTGCCGATGCCCTGTTCGGTCGGCAACAGGGCGTCCTCGTGCTCCACGTAGATCACTCCCCGGTAGTCCTCGTCCAGCAACGCGGCGACGGTGCCCACCCACGGCAGCTCGCCGCACCCGAGCGCCCGGAACCGGATCGGCGGCCCCGGGCCGTACCGCGACCAGCCGGCGCCACGCGGATCGCCCGGCTGCCGCCATACCTGGAGGTCCTTGGCGTGCACCGCGGCGAGCCGCGCACCCCACCCGCGGACGGCGTCGACGGGGTCGTGCCCGACCGCGGCCAGGTTGGCCACGTCGAGGCACAGCCCGACGTCGGCCGCGGCGGCCAGCAGTGCCCGCGCGCTGGCGGGGTCGTAGACCACCTGCTTCGGGTGCGGCTCCACCACCACCCGCACGCCCGTCTCCCGGGCGAGCGCGAGTGCCGGAGCGGCCGCGTCGACCCACTCGGACACGTTGTCCTGCCAGGAGACCTCGCTCCCCCACCACGACAGCCACCTGCCGAGGTCGGGCACCCCGAGCATCAGCCGGGCGAGTGGCGCCCCCAGTCCCGCCGCCAGCGCGACGGTGCCGAGCGCGGCACGCTGCCCGTAGGCGCGCTTGTCCGCCGGCGAACCGGCCAGCACCGGATCGGTGTGCGGCCCGTGCGGGCCGAGCACGAGCTGGGTGTCGCGGCTGTTGCTCACACACCCGACCTCGACGCCGGACTCCCGCAGCGCCGCCATGACCTCGCGGTGGTGCTCCGGGTCGGCCAGCCGTTCGGCGTCCACCAGGCCGAAACAGCGGTCCGCGGGCAGGTCCACGACCTCAACGCCGGCCCCGGCCGCGGCCGTGACGGCGCCGGTGAGGCCCAGCGGCGACAGCGCGGCGAGGCACAGGCCGATCCGCACCGGCCCCCCCGTCCCGTTCCCCGGCAGGCTCATGCGGCCGCTCCGAGCCGCCGGTGCCACGCCCAGCTGCCGGCGAGCGCGTCCGGGAGCTCGTCCCGGTGCGTGGTCGCGGCGGCGAGCACCATCGCGGCGGGGTCGTCGACCACGGTGGGGCGGGACGTCGCGCCCAACTCGTCGGTGATCCGCTCGGCCAGCGCGGCGGCGAACTCGGGGCAGCCGCGCAGCACGCCACCCGACAGCACCGCCGACCACGCGCTGCCCACGAGCCCGGCGCGGTCCCGGGCCGCGCGCACGCCGGCGACCAGCTCGTCCAGTGCCCGGTCGACGACCGTGCCGGCCACGGCGTCGCCGTCGAGCCAGCACCGGCACACGGCCGGGGCCAGCGCGGCGACCGCCGCCTTCGGGAACGGCCGTGCCGCGAGCGCGCGGGCCAGCTCGGCCACCGTGGCGGCGGAGCCCGCGGTCAGTGCCACGCCGAGCGCGGTGGCCGGGCCCCGGCCGTCCGTGCCACGCACAGCGGCGCGCAGCCCGGCGAGCCCGATGTCGAACGCGCCGCCCTCGTCGCTGCCCAGGTACTCGCACCCGCCGGTGGACACGGGCGGGCGCCGTCCGTCGCCGGCCAGGAAACCGGACCCGGTGCCGCACACCACCGCGACTCCCCTGCCGCGCAACGGATGCGCGGCCAGCAGCGGCACGATGTCGCGGGAGATCACCAGGGTGCCGGTGAGACCGGCCGCCGCGGCGGCCGCCGCCAGCCGGTCGAGCTCGGGTTCGGGGGTGCCGGCGTCCACGGTGGCCGTCGCGAGCCAGCCGAAGGCCGGCCGGGAGCCGAGCCGCTCCGCCAGCGCCGCGAACAACGCGCCGAGCTCGGCGTCGGCACCCGCAGCGCCGACCGAGGCGGGGTTGACCGAGCCGCGGCGCCACCGGTGACCACCTTCGACCATGGCCGTCGTGCTGCTGCCGCCGGCATCGACCGCCCAGCACCTCACCCCTGGCCACCTCCGTGTCGCCGTCCGTCAGCAACGCTACCGAAGCCACCCTGCCGGGGAATCGGGCAAAGGTGGCTATCGTGTGTGCGACCACGGTCACGCACCGTGCCAGGAACGCGGGACACGGAGGTCACGTGCGCGGACGCACCGGTGGGGTACTGGGACTGCTGGCGGTGGCGACGAGCTGGGGGTTGTTCTGGGGCGGGTGGGCCGCGCTCATCCCCGATCTCCAGGCCGCGCTCGGGCTGGACACCAGAGGGCTCGGCCTGTCGCTGTTCGCCGTGCCGGTCGCCGCGGTGCCCGCCATGGTGTTCACCGGCCGGCTGGCGGACCGCTTCGCGCAGCACACCCTGCCCGCGGCGACGGCCGTGTTCGCGGCGGGCATCACCCTGACGGCGTTCGCCGGGTCGGTGCCGGTGTTCGTCGTCGCGCTGCTGCTCGTCGGCGCGGGCAGCGGCGCGATCGAGGTGGCGCTCAACGCGACCACCGCCGCGCACGAGGCGCGGGACGGTGTGCGGCTGTTCAACAAGGTGCACGCGGCGACCCCGCTGGCCATGGTGCTCGCGGGGCCCGCGGCGGGGCTCGCCAGGCAGCTGGACGTGAGCAGGCAGGCGGTGCTGCTCGTGGTCGCGGCACTAGTGCTGGTCAGCGCCGCGCTGGCGGTGGACCCGCGCGGTTGGCGCGGCGCGGGCGCTCCGGGTGAGCCGACCGCCGTGGCCGTGGACTCCTCGCCGCGGTGGCTGCGCCCGCTGCTGCTGGTGGGCGGGGTGGCCGCGATGGTGCTGCTGATGGAGAACGCGGTGGAGCAGTGGGGCGCGCTGCACCTGCGCCAACAGCTCGGCGCGGGACCGCTGCTCGGCAGCGCGGGACCCGCCGCGTACATGGCCGGCCTGTCCGCGGGCCGGATGCTCGCGCAGTGGAAGGGCGAGCTGTTCGGGGAGCCGGCGCTGGTGCGGGTCGGCGCGGTCCTCGGCGGCTGCGGTCTGGCCGTCGCCGCGTTCGCGGGCCTGCCCGCCGTGGCACTCGCCGGCTTCGCGCTCGCCGGGATCGGGCTCGCGCCGGTGGTGCCCACGCTGCTCGCGGCCGTGGGCAGGGCGGTGGACCCACGGCGCAGGTCGACCGCCATCTCGGTGGTCACCACGACCGCGTACGCCGGTTTCCTCGCGAGCCCCCCGCTGGTCGGGTTGCTGGCCGCGGCGATCGGGCTGCCACCCGCGCTCGGCGTGGTGGCGGGCCTCGCGCTGGCCGTGGTGGCCGGCGCCCATGCCCTCCGCCTGCTGCCGCAGCCAGATCGTCACTCTGCAGAGGTGACACCTCCTACGCTATCGTGACTCTGGTGGCGTGATCAGCTACGGATCGTCACCAGGCTGCGCTGGGGAGGCTCGGTGGGCGATCACCTTCGGGTGCTGGTGGTTGGTGCGGGTTACCTCGCCTCGCATGTCGCCCACCGGTTGCGTGCGTCGGGACACCGGCCGACCCTGAGCTCACGCCGCCGGCCGGACACTCCGCGGGCCGCCGACCTGCCGTGGTCGCCGGTCGACGTCGGCGATCCGGCACGGGTGTGCGCGCTGGTCGACGAGGTCCGGCCGGACGTCGCCGTCGTGGTCCACGGCCCGTCGGACATCACCTGGTGCGAGGAGCACCCGGACCAGGCCACCGGGGCACACGCGGGGGGCGCCGCCCACCTCGCCACCGCACTGGGCGGCAGGCGGGTGCTGCTGATCTCGACCGACAACGTCTTCCCCGGGCACAAGGACAGCCACGCCGAGTCGGAGCCACCCGCGCCGGCCAACGCCTACGGCCGCGCCAAGCTGGCCGCCGAGCACGAGTTCCTGGCGTCGAGCACAGCACTGGCGCTGCGGGTGAGCCTGGTCTACGGCTGGGACCCCGCCGGGCTGCGCCCCAACTTCTTCACCACGTGCGTGCAACGCATGCGTGCCGGCAAGCCGGTGCCGGTGCCGGACGACCACTGGAACAGCCCGGTCCTCGTCGACGACGTGGCCGCCTGGACGGCGGCGCTGCTGGGCACCGGCCACACCGGCGTGCTGCACCTCGGCGGCCCCCGCAGGCTCAGCCGGCTGGCGTGGGCCCGGCACCTGGCCGAGGCGTGTGGCGCCGACGGGGGCCTGATCCGGCCCGTACCGAGGACCGAGAGCGCCTACGCCTGCCGCCCACGCAACGCCTGCCTGCACAGCGAACGGGCCGCTGGCCTCGCCGAGCTCGCCGGCCTCGACCCCGTCGACGTCCTGTCCGCCAGCAGCCGCCTGATCGCCTCCGGAGGAACCTCCCCGTGACCGACCGCCACCTGTTCCTGGCCAGCAAGCGCGCCGCGGTGAGCTTCGCGCCCGACCCCGACACCGGGCGGCTACGCCCGTGGCTCGCACCCGGCGGCACCGGCAACGTGGTGGCCGACCAGGCCGGCATGCTCGGCGTGTCCTGGATCGCCAGCGCGGACACCGAGGAGGACCGGCGGGCCGCCGCCGAGCACCCGGACGGGCTCGAGGTCCGGTTGCCGTCCGGGCGGGACATCACCATCCGGCTGCTGTGCCACGACCGGGAGACCTTCACCGAGGTGCAGAACCACCTCACCGCGGAGTTGTTGTGGGCGGCCAACAACTACGGCTGGGACCGGTGGACCACACCCACCTTCGACGAGCGGACCCGCACGGCGATGGACCACTTCGCCGCGTTCACCGAGGACTTCGCCGGCGCGCTGCTGGACTCCTCCGCCGACGTGGCCGACCCCGTGTACCTGGTGCACGACTACCAGCTCGTCGGCGTGCCCGCGTTGTTGCGACGGCAGCGCCCGGACGCGCCGGTTTTGTTGTTCGTGCACATCCCGTGGCCGTCCGCGGACTACTGGCGGATCCTGCCGCGGCCCATGCGTACGGCGCTGGTCGAGAGCATGCTGCCGGCCACCACGATCGGGTTCTTCGCGTGGCGGTGGGTGCGCAACTTCCTCGACTGCGTGGCCGACCTGGTGCCCGACGCCGTGGTCGACCGGGACGGCGGTGTCGTGGTCTGGCGTGGCCACCGGTGCCGGGTGCGGTCCATGCCGCTCGGCTACAGCCCGCTCGCCCTTCAGGGGCGCGCACCCCGGTTGCCCGACGGCGTCGGGGAGTGGGCGGGCGAGGACCCGCTGGTCGTCCACAGTGGACGAACGGATCCGATGAAGAACGCGGTCCGGGCGGTGCACGCGTTCGTCATGGCGGTGCGCGCGGACGAACGGCTCGCGTCGGCGAAGCTGCTGGTGCGGATGAACCCCAACCGGCTCTACGTGGAGGCCAACGCCGACTACCGGCGACGGGTGGAGGACGCGGTGGCGCAGGCCAACCGTGACCTCGGCGGCGACCGGGTGCGCGCGCACTGCGACAACGAGGTGGACCACACCATCGCCTGCTTCCAGCGCGCCGACCTGCTCGTCTTCAACTCCACGGTCGACGGTCAGAACCTGAGCACGTTCGAGGCCCCGCTGGTCAACACCCGGGACGCCGACGTGGTGCTGTCGGAGATGTGCGGCGCCGCGGAGGTCCTCGCGCCCGTGTGCCGCACGGTGAACCCGTTCGACCTCGTCGAGCAGGCCGAGGCGATCCGCGCGGGCCTCACCGCACCGGCCGAGCAACGCGCGGAGGCCGCGAAGCGGCGGCGCGAGGCGGCCGCCCCGTGGACGCTGGAGGAATGGGTGCGGGCCCAGCTCGACGGGCTCATGCGCGACCACGAGGACAGCCGTGGCTGACCCACCCGCCCCGCAGGATGTCGCGCAGTACCAGCTCGGCGACGCGATGCTGGTCGGCGGGTCGGGCGTGCGCGCGTGGGACAGCGCGGGCCGCGAGTACCTGGACTGCGTGTCCGGCACCTTCAACCTGTTGCTCGGGCACAACCATCCCGAGGTGATGGCAGCGGTCCGGGAGCAGACCGAGCGGCTGGTGTTCGCGAGCTCCTCGTTCCAGACCGAGCCGACCAACGAGGTGATGCGGGAGCTGGTCAGGATCTCCCCCGAGAACCTGACCAGGGTGAACCTGCGCAGCTCCGGCGGCTCGACGGCCAACGAGGGCGCGATCAAGATCGCCCAGCACCACACGGGGAAGCGGGACGTGATCGTCCCGTTCCGCGGGCAGGTCGGCCAGACGCTGGCCGCGGCGAGCCTGTCCGGCAGCAGCCGCATGCGGGCGCCGTTCCCGTACCGGTTCCCGGGTTCGGTGCACGTGCCGGAGCCGTACTGCTACCGGTGCTTCTACCGCCAGCGGCCGGAGACCTGCGGGTTCTGGTGCGTGGCACGCATCGAGGACTTCATCGACTACGCCAGCTCCGGCAGCGTGGCGTGCCTGATCATCGAGCCGGTGAGTGGCGTGGGCGGCAACGTGATCCCGCCGCCCGGCTACCTGGCCGAGCTGAAGGCGTTCTGCGAGGAACGGGACATCCTGCTGATCTTCGACGAGATCCAGACCGCGTTCGGGCGCACCGGGCAGATGTTCGCCGCGGACACGTTCGGCGTGTCCCCGCACATCATGACCGTCTCGAAAGGACTGACCGGCAGTGGGCTGCCGCTCGCCGCGATCCTCACCGAGGAACGCATGAGCGGGTGGGACCGCTCGCTGCACGGGTTCACCTACGGCGGGCACACGCTCTCCGCGGCGGCGGCGGTGAAGACGCTGGAGATCGTGGGGCGGCCGGGTTTTCTCGAGAACGTGCGGGCGAGCGGCGCGGTGCTGCTCGACCGGCTGCTGGCGTTGCGGGCCGATCACCCGGTCGTCGGGGACGTCCGCGGCCTCGGTCTCATGCTCGGGGTGGAGCTGGTCACCCCGGACGGCGGGAAGGGCGTGGCCGCGGCGCACGCGCTCAACAGGGAGCTCCACCGCCAGGGCGTGCTCACCCGCGTGTCGGAGCACGGGTTGGGCAACGTGATCGAGCTCCGCCCGCCGCTGGTGCTCAGCCCGGCCGACGCGCACCTGGTCGCCGACCGGTTCGGGACCGCGCTGGACGAGCTGCCGTGAGGGTGGAGCTCGGGCCGGACGGTCCCGTGCTCGTGCCCGCGCCGGCCGAGCGCCCGCCGGACGGTCCCGCCGTGCTGGTGCGCGTCGAGCTGGCCGGGCTGTGCCGGTCGGACCTCAAGGAGGTCGCGGGCGCCCGGCACGGCGCGAGCCAGTTCGGTCACGAGATCGTCGGTGTGGTCGCGGAGTCCGACGTGCCGTCGCTCCCGCCGGGGCGCCGGGTCGGCCTGGACCCCAACGTGCCCGCGGTGCGCCGCGGCTCCGGCTTCGCGACCGCGATGTGGGTGGCCGGGCCGGCCGAGCGGCTGCCCGCGGCACTGCCCACGCTGCCGGACGGCCTGCCCGCGCGGCGACTGGTGTTCGCCGAGCCGGTCGCCTGTGTGTGGCACTGCCTTTCCGCGCTGACCACCCACCTCGGCAGGCCGCTGCGGGACCTGCGGCTCGCGGTGCTCGGCGCGGGCACCGCCGGGGTGCTGACCGCGGGGCTGGCCCTCGCGCAGGGCGCGTCGGTGCTCCTCGGCAACCGCGGCGAGGACCGGACCGCGTTCCTGCGTGAGCGACGGATGCTGGACGCGCCCGTCGGGCCGATCGCGGAGCTGCCGTCGGACGGCGTGGACGCGGCGGTGATCACCACCAGCTTCGTCCGGCCCGCGGTGCTGGCCGACGCGCTGCGCGTGGTGGTGCCCGGCGGGCTCGTGCTGCTCTACGGCGGCACCAAGCCCGGCGACGTGCTCGACGGTCTCGGCTGCGACCTGGACACCGTGCGGCGCACCGAAACGGCCGTGTCCGCGCGGTGGCGGGGCAAGCCGGTGGTGGTCGGCGGCAGCTACGGCACGGTGCCGGCGGACTTCGTCGCCGCGGTGGACGTGCTGGCCGCCGCGGTGCTGCCGGTGGAACGGATGATCACCTGCGAGGTGTCGCTGGCCGAGCTGCCCGGGGTGCTGCGTGAGCAGGCGTCCGGGCGGGTGCTGGGCAAGACGCTGGTCGTGCCGTAACGGGTCAGCCGCCCGCGATGGCGAGCACCGCGGCCAGCCCACGGGGCTCGTCCGCGACACGGTGGTCGGGCAGCAGGTACACCGGCAATCCGACGGCGGCCGCCCCGCCGTCGGTGGCCGGATCGTCGCCGACGAACAGCGTGCGGCCGGCCGGCACCCCCAGGTCCGCGCACGCCGCCTCGAACATCGCCGGCTCCGGTTTGACGAGGCCTTTTTCGCAGGACAGCGTGAAGCCGCCGACCAGGTCGGCGACCCCCAGCGCGGCGAACGCGGGCCGGATGTCCCAGCCGATGTTGCTCACCACCCCGAACGGGATCCCGGCCCGGTGCGCTGCGGTGAGCACCGGGGCGGTGTCGGGGTAGGGCCGCCAGCACAGTGGGTCGGACAGGCACGCGTACACCGCGTCGGCGAGCGTCCCGGGTTCCTGGCCGGGCAGGAACCCGGTGGCCGCCGCGGTGAGCAGCTCCGTCCACACGGCGCGGTGCCGCGCGGCCGACCGGTCGCACCCGTCGCGGCGTGCCCGCCCTTCGGGTGAGTCGACCGTCGCGAGCGACACCTCGATGAGCCGCGCGGCCTGTTCGTGGTCCAACGCGACCCCCCGCACCCGCGCGGCGGCCCGCAGCCCGGTGACGGTCAACACCGCGGCATCGTCGAACAGCGTCCCGGCGAAGTCGAACAGGATGGCGTCCACGTGTTTTGCCACTGTTGTTGCCGCTGTTGTCGCCGCTGTGATTCCCACTGTTTTTCCCACTGTGCACACGCTACCGCGCCGTCACGAGTTCAGTGCCGCCGTCGGCGGGGTCCTGGCGGCCCGGACCGCGGGGTACAGCCCGGCCGCCGCGCCGATCACGAGCGTCGCCGCGACGGCGATCGCGAGCGACTCCGCCGGGAGGGCGAAGGGCCAGCGGTTGGTCAGGGCCATGGCTGCGGTCACGGCCGCGCCGAGGCCGCAGCCGAAGACACCACCCAGCGCCGAGAGCAGGAGAGCCTCGGTGAGGAACTGCGTGCGGATGTGCCCGCGAGTCGCGCCGAGCGAGCGGCGTAGGCCGATCTCGCGACGGCGTTCCAACACGGAGATGATCATCGTGTTCGCGACGCCGATGCCGCCGACGAGCAGGGCGACCGAGCCCAGCCCGACGAGAAGACCGGTGAAGGCCTGGTTGGCGGCGTTCTTCGCGGCGAGTGCGTCGGACGGCCGGGACACCTCGACCCCGCTGGGGGCCTGCGGTGCGATGGTCGGGCCCAGAAGCGACCGGACTCGTTCGACGGCCTCGTCGGCCGAGCGTTCGTAGACGGTGGTCGGGCTGCCGTCGAAGGCGAACAGCCGCGTCGCCACGGGTTCTCCGATGAGGGCGGCGCGGTCGAGCTCCGGCGCGAGCGACACCGGGTCGAGGATGCCGACGACGGTGAAGTTGTTGCCACCCAACCAGATCTGGGTGCCCGGGGTGACGACGCCGAGGCGGTCCGCGGCGGCGCTGCCGAGGACGACGGCGGGGAAGGCCGATGTCGCCGGGTTGAGCCACGTGCCCGTGCGCACGTGACCGGAGACGACGTCGAGGAGGGACCGGTCCGCGACCATGGGGACGAGCCCGCCGGTCGCGGCGGGGTCCGAGAGCCGGCTGCGGTAGACCGACACAGGCAGCGTCGCGGTGCTGCTGGCCCGTTCGACGCCCTCGACCATGCCGACCTTGCCGACGGTGTCCGGGGGCAGGGTGGTCTGCTTACCGGTGAAGTCGGTGCCGGCGGTCGCTCGCAGCAGGTTCGTGCCGAGTCTCGCCAGCTCGTCGTTCAGGCGGGCCTGGCTGGAGGACGAGATGCCGACGACGGCGATCATCGCGGCGATGCCGATTGCGATGCCCAGGGCGGAGAGGACCGCGCGCGTCGGGCGGGTACGCAGGCCGGTCGTGCCGATCCGCAGGACGTCGCGGTTGAGTAGCCGGGAAGGTGCGGTCACGACTCCCCCGAGGAGTCGCTGACCACCCGGCCGTCACGCAGGGCGATCCGGCGTGGCAGCCGCTCGGCGAGCCCGGTGTCGTGGGTGATGACGACGACGGTCGTGCCCTGCCGGTTGAGGTCGTCGAGCAGCTCGACGATCGCGGTCCCCGACGCCGTGTCGAGGTTGCCCGTCGGCTCGTCCGCGAGGAGCAGCGGCGGGTCGCCGACGACGGCGCGGGCGATCGCGACCCGCTGGCGTTCGCCGCCCGAGAGCTGGTTCGGTCGGTGGTCGAGCCGGTGGGCGAGGCCGACGCGGTCGAGCGCGCCCTTCGCCGCGAGCCGTCGGCGGGCCCGGGGGACGCCGGTGTAGAGCAGCCCGTCCGCCACGTTGTCGACCGCGGACACGCCGTCGGCGAGGTGGAACTGCTGGAACACGAACCCGATCCGGTGTGCCCGCAGCGCCGACAGCGCCCGGTCGTCGAGGCCGCTGACGTCGAGGCCGTCGACGCGGGCGACGCCCGCGGTCGGGCGGTCGAGCGTGCCGATGATGTTCAGCAGGGAGGACTTGCCGGAGCCGCTCGGCCCGACGATCGCGACGAACTCCCCCGGCGTGATCGTGAGTGAGATGCCGGCGCAGGCGAGCACGGGCGGGGCGCCGTAGGCGCGCTGGACGTCGGAGAGGGAGATCACCGCGGCACCACCACTCGCTGGCCTTCCTCGACGTCCGCGCCGGCGATCTCCACCCGTCCCCCGGCGAACAACCCGGTCGTCACCGGGACCGCCCGCGTCGTGCCATCCCGCTCGACGACCTCGATGCCGAACCGGTGGGCGTCGATGGCGACGAGGGCGCCGACCGGCACGGACAGCACGTTCTCGCGCCGGTCGCTCGGCACGTCGACGGTCACCGACGCCTCCTGGAACGCCGCCGCGGCAGCGGGATCGTCGAGGACGATGACGATGGGAATGACCGTCTCCTTCTGGCCGCTCGGGCTGTCGGTCTCGGTCGGGGTGCCGACCGACGAGATCGTCCCGGCGGTCTCCGTCCCGCCGGGCAGGCGCAGGCCGACCAACCTGCCGACGACCGCGAGCTGCTGGTCGGCGAGCTTGAGACTCACGTCCACGACCTGCGTGGTGCTGGTCGTGTCGAACAGCGCCGTGCCGGGCCCGACCTGGTCGCCCACGTGTGCGGTGACGGTGCCGACCCGCAGGTCCCCGCCGGTGAAGACGACCGAGCCGAGCGGCAGGCGACCGGTGCGTTCGAGGCCGACCGCCTTCTGCCACCTCCTGACCGCGTCCGCGGTCGCGGAGGAGAACCGCTGGTCGGGCTCGCCGCGGAAGAAGCCGAGAGCCCGCAGGCTCTGCTCCAGCTGCCGCACGTCGGGCCCGTCGCCCATCCCGGACGCGAGCTCCCGCCACGCGGGCATGTCGCCCCGCAGGAGGAACACGGCGACGTTGTCGACCGCGTAGAGCCGGTCGCCGAACTTCTTGACCGAGCCGGGGGGCGGGACCTCGGTGACGATCCCGCCGCGGGCGGACTGCATCGGCCGCCCGTCGGCGAACCGCAGCGTGCCGGACGCGGTGGTGCTGCCCTCGAGGTCACCGCGGACGACGGTGCCGGTGGCCCCCCGGTAGGTGCGTGCGGGGTCGCCGCCACGCTCGGCGGATCCCGTGGCGGCGCTGATGCCGACCCCCGCTCCGGCGACCACGACGACCGAGCCCGCGAGGCCGGCCAGGAGGCTGCGCCGTGACGGCATCACTTGCCGCCCGGCGCGGCGGGCCCGGAGACGCCGTTGGGCACGCACGCCTCCAGGACGTCGCTCGGCGCGTCCATCGGGATGGTGAGGGCCTCGCCGGGCTTGGGATCGGGCACGTTCAGTCCGTGCGCGCGGAAGCACTCGGCGGTCTTGACGCCCTCGGCGAGCCGCTCGTCGTCCGACTTCGGCGCCTGGCCGTCCGGTGCGGGTGGCTGGCCCAGCTTCTTCTGGCACGCGTCGGACGCCTCGGTGAACGCGGTCATGTCCTTGACGGCCGGGATCTTCACGCTGCCGTCGGCGGAGGGGTCGGGCATGTCGATGCCGTGTTCACGCATGCACCGGGCGAAGGAGAGCTGGTAGTCCTCGAACGAGTCGGCCGCCGTGGACGTGCCGGCCGAGCTCGGGGTGTCACTCGTCGAGCCGCAGGCGCCCAGCAGCGCGCCGACCAGCAGGACCGCCGCGAGCATCAGGGTGTTTCTCATGGCCGGGGAGTCGATCACCCCGGCCGTTCTCACGAGGTTCAGGAAATCGTTTACGTTTCCGGAACACCTGGTCTGGTTGGGTTCGGGCATGCGTGTCCTGATCGTCGAGGACGAGCCGTACCTCGCCGACGCCATCCACACCGGCCTGCGCCGGGAGACCATCGCCGCGGATGTCGTGCACGACGGCGAGGCGGCGCTGGAGTCGGTCACCGTCCACGACTACGACGTCGTCGTGCTCGACCGCGACCTGCCCGGCGTCCACGGCGACGAGGTCTGCGCCGTCATCGCGGCCGAGCATCCACGGGTGCGGGTGCTCATGCTCACCGCCGCCCGCACACTCGGTGACCGCGTGTCCGGCTTCGAGCTGGGCGCCGACGACTACCTGGCCAAGCCGTTCGAGTTCCCCGAGCTCGTCGCCCGCCTCCGCGCGCTCGAACGGCGCACCCAACCGGCACGCCCGCCGGTCGTGGAGTCGCACGGCGTCCGGCTCGACGCGTTCCGCCGCGAGGTCTATCGCGACGGCCGCCTCGTTCGGCTCAGTCCCAAGGAGTTCGCCGTCCTGCAGGTCCTCATGAACGCCGATGGCGGCGTGCTCAGCGCCGAAACCCTGCTCAGCAAGGCATGGGACGCGAACGTCGACCCGTTCACGAACACGCCCCGGGTGACGATCTCCAACCTCCGCAGGCGTCTCGGCGAGCCGTGGGTCATCCAGACCGTCCCCGGCGCGGGATACCGGTTCGGGAGCTGACATGCTGCACCGCCGGCTGCGGATCCGCACCAGACTGACCCTGAGCTACGCGGGTCTGGTCACCGGCTGCGGTGCCGTCCTCATCGCGATCGTCTACTTCGTCATGCGTTTCGTCCCCAGCTACCGTGCCGTCGCCGCCCTGGCCGGGCCCCGGCCGCCCATCGCCGACGCGCACCCGACCGAGGCGCTCATGATCACCAGCGCCGACGACTTCCTCCGGCTCTACCTCATCGCCTCCGGCGTCGCCCTCGGCCTGCTCGCGGCCCTCGGCGGCGCGGTCGGCTGGCTCGTCGCCGGCCGGATCATCAGGCCGCTCGCCGCCATCAACGCCGCCGCCACCCGGGCGGCCACCGGCGCCCTCGACCACCGGGTCGGCCTGGCCGGTCCCCAGGACGAGATCCGCGACCTGTCCGACACCGTCGACCGCATGCTCGCCTCCCTCGAACGGTCCTTCGCCGCCCACCGCCGCTTCGCCGCGAACGCCTCGCACGAACTACGCACCCCCCTCGCGACGACCCAGACGATGATCGACGTCGCCCTGGCGGACCCCGGCGCCGGCATCGCGGAGCTGCGCGCGCTCGCCGTACGGGTGCGGGAAGTGAACCGGGCCAACATCGAGACGGTCGACGCCCTGCTCGACCTCGCGGACGCCGGCACCGGTGAGCTCACCCACGAGCCGGTCGACCTGTCGGACATCACCGACGCCGTCCTCGGCGAGCTCGCCGACGAAGCGGCGAGCGCCGGCATCGAGCTGACGGCCCGAACCGGGGAGGCGGCCGCGAACGGCGACCCCGTCCTCATCCGCCGGGCCGTCACCAACCTCGTCCGCAACGCCATCCGGCACAACCGGTCCGGCGGCCTGGCGACCGTGCGACTCGCCATGCACGACGCGACGGCACGAGCGACGATCACGAACACCGGAGCCGTCGTTTCGCCCGACACCGTCGAGGCACTCGTCGAACCGTTCGTCCGCGGCACCGGCCGCACCCTCACCCGCGGCTACGGCCACGGACTCGGCCTCGCCATCGTCTCGGCCATCACCACCGCCCACAACGGCGCACTCACGCTCCACCCCAACCCGGACGGTGGCCTCACCGCGCACCTGGACCTCCCGCGAGCCCAGTGACAGGGCGGCGGCAGCACGCCGGGCCGGCCGAGCGGCCGGTGTGCCGTGTCAGCCTTCCTGACCGGCCGGTCGCAGGAGGATCTCGTGGATGGCGAGGCGTCGTGGCCGGGAGATGGCGAAGGCGATCACCTCGGCGATGTCCGCCGCGGTGACCACGACCTTGCTGTAGAGCGCGCCGACGCCCTGCCTGGTCTCCGCGTGGGTGATGTGGTCGGGCAGTTCGGTGGCCACGGCGCCGGGCGCGATCAGGGTCACCCGGACGTCCGGGAGCAGCTCGCGCCGCAGCGACTCGGACCAGCCGTTCAGGCCCCACTTGGTCGCGGCGTACACGCCGTTGCCGGCCCGTGCGGTGCGCCCCGCGACCGAGGAGATGTTCACGACGTCGCCGCCGCCGTCCTTCAGCTGGTCGAGGAACACCTCGGTGGTGGTGATCGCGCCGAGGAGGTTGACCTCGATCATCTGCCGGTAGTCGTCCCGCTGGTCGGAGCCGAACGGCCCGAGCAACATCACCCCGGCGTTGTTCACGAGCACATCGGCACCACCGAACTCCTGCCGCACGCGGTCGGCGGCGGCGAGCACCGCGGCGCGGTCGGTCACGTCGGCCTCGATCGCGATCGAGCCGTTGTCGAGTTCCTTGGCCAGGCCGTGATCCGGTCCGTGCGGCGCGCGAGGAGCGCGATGCGGTGACCGTCGGCGGCCAGCGCACGGGCGGTCGCCGCACCGATGCCGGACGAGGCGCCGGTGATGACCGCGACGCGTCCCTGGTTCCCTGTCCCGCTCATGACCGTGCGGTTCCGTTCGTGTCGAAGTCCGTGCTCGCGCTGACCTCTGCCCAGGCGTCGAGGTCCGCGCGCTGTTCGTCCGCGACGGACCGGAAGATGCCCAGCGCGTCCGGCCCGAGGACGAGGAGGGCGGGTGCCGTGCCGGCATCGAGCACCTCGACCAGTGCGGCGGCGGCACGCGCGGGGTCGCCGGGCTGCCTGCCGTGGACGGTGTCGTTCTCCTTGCGGCGCTTGCCGGCGGTGTCGGCGTAGTCCGCGATGGCCGCCGCGGACTGGGTGAGCGAACGGCCCGCGAAGTCGGTGCGGAACGAACCCGGCTCGACCGACATCGCGGTGATCCCGAGCGGCGCGACCTCCTTGCGCAGCGCGTTGGTCACCGCCTCCATCGCCGCCTTGGTCGCGGCGTAGTAGCCGGAACCCGGTGGACACGCCCGTGCGCCGATCGAGGAGATGTTCACTATCGTCCCGGCGCGACGCGCGCGCATGCCCGGCAGGACGGCCCTGATCATCGCGACCGCACCGAAGAGGTTCGTGTCGAACAGCCGCCGCACGTCGTCATCGTCGCCCTCCTCGACCGCGGCGCGGTACCCGTAGCCGGCGTTGTTCACCAGCACGTCGATCCGGCCGAAACGTTCCTCGGCCCGCGCCACGGCCGCGCTCACCTGCGCGGGGTCGGTCACGTCCAGCGCGACGTCCAGCGCCGTCTCGGGATGGGCGTCGACCAGGTCCCGCAGCGTGGCGGCGTCCCGCGCCGTCACGACGGCGTTGTGCCCCGCGGCAAGGACCTCCTCGGCGAGCGACCGCCCCAGGCCGGTCGAACATCCCGTGATCAGCCAGCTCGCCATCGTTCATCACGCTCCTCGTCGGGACAGGTGGTCCTGATGATCAGGTCTCGGAACGTCGCTCGGGAGGCTCGGCCACGATCCCTCCCCGCACCGACGGCGTCCCAGCGTCGCACAACCACCGCGCGGGCGCGAGACGAGCACCGGCCGGTGCTGGGCACGCGCCGAACCCGGCTGCGAGTCCACCGTGGTCACCCCGGTTCGACACGTCGCGAACACGAGGTGCCGGCGGTGGCGACAGGGGCGATCAGGCTTCGGGGACGGGCCTGCCGAAGGCCTCGAGGGTGATGGCGGTCGGCTCCGGGCCGCCGCGCGTGCCCGTGTCCAGGGCGTCGATCGCGGCGAGCTGCTCGGTGGTGAGCTCGAAGTCGAACACGTCGAAGTTCTCGGCGATACGTGCCGGCCTGGTGGACTTCGGGATCACCGAGCGGCCCTGCTGCAGGTGCCAGCGCAGCATCACCTGGGCCGGGCTCTTGTCGTGCGCCGTCGCGATCTCACCGATCACCGGGTCCTGAAGGGTGCTGGTGTGCTCGCCGTCGCGGTAGAACGTGATGCCGCCGATCGGCGACCACGCCTGGGACAGGATGCCGTGCCGTGCGCCGAACTCCTGCACCTCGCGCTGCGCGAAGTACGGGTGCACCGCGATCTGGTTCACCGCCGGCAACACCGTCGCCTTGTCGAGCAGCCCGGTGAGGTGGTCCACCATGAAGTTGCTGACGCCGACGGCCCGGACCCTGCCGTCGGCCAGCAGCGTCTCGAGCGCGCGGTAGGCGTCGAGGGTCCTGTCGAACTCCGAGGGCAGCGCCTGGTGCAGGATCAACAGGTCGAGCTGGTCCACACCGAGCTTGGCGGCACTCTTCTCGAAGCCGTGCAGCGTCTGGTCGTACCCGTAGTCACTGATCCAGATCTTGGTCTCGACGAAGACCTCGCCACGGTCCACACCGGACCTGGCGATGGCCTCGCCGACCTCGCGCTCGTTGCCGTACGCGGCGGCCGTGTCGATGTGCCGGTAGCCGACCGACAGCGCCGCCTCGACGGCGGCGCGGGTCTCCTCCGGCGGGGTCTGGAACACACCCAGACCGATGGCGGGCATCTCGACGCCGTTGTTGAGCGTCAGGTGCGGGACGGTGGACATCAGGACGTCCTCCTCGATTCGCGGAGCGGGTGAACCCGACCGGAGACCGGTGAACATCGGCCGTTGCGAGGGACGTACCCACCAGCGGCCCGGAGACACCACGCGAAAGAGGCCGTCCGCGGCGGGTGTCAGGCCGCGGCGGGCTTCGACCGGCGGTCCGGGTCGAAGACGCGGTCCATCATCCTGGCGCTCGTGCGGCGGCTGGTGAGCCGGCTCATGATCACGCTCATCCGGTTGGCGCGCCCGTCGATGACGGCCGGTCCCGGATTTCGCCGGTCGAGGTGGCGAATGGCCGTGGCGGCGACGTCTTCCGGCGTCCGCATCCGCCCGGACGTCAGCACCCCGGCGCCGGGGCCCATCCCGGTGGTGAAGTCCGTGTCGGTGGCGCCAGGACAGACGGCGCACGCGGTGAGCCCCGTGCCACGCAGCTCCGTCCAGAGGGACTCGCTGAAGCTCAGCACGAAGGCCTTCGCGGCACTGTAGACGGCCATCCTGGGTGACGGAAGGTAGGCGGTGACGCCGGCGACGTTGACGATGAAGCCGTTGCCAGCGCTCAACATCTGGGGCATGAACGCCGCGGTCAGGGCGACCGGCGCCGTGACGTCCACGGCGATCTCGGCGGCGAGACGTCCGGGATCCGCGCCGGCGAACGGACCGAACGTGCCGAACGCGGCATTGTTGACCAGGCTGGTGACCTCCACGTCTCGGTCGGCGACAGCGTCACGAAGCTCGTTCCCGGCGGCCGGGCTGGTGAGGTCGAAGGGGATCGCCTCGACCCGGACGCCGTGTGTCCGGCGCAGGTCCTCGGCCAGGGACGCCAACCGCTCGGCGCGCCGAGCGACGAGCACGAGGTTCGCGCCGCGCGCCGCCAGGGCCGCGGTGAGGGCGGCGCCGATCCCGGAGCTCGCTCCGGTGAGGAGAACGGTCTGCGACCGATAGTCGACAGTCATGGCGCACAACGACCTTTCGAGGGTGGATCGATGACGGGTCCGCACCCGGCGGCCCGCGACGTCTCGGTTGCGGGAGCCGGGCGTGCCGCTTCGGCGCCGGCCGCTACAGGGCGACGGCTCGGCTCACGGGAGGACCTCCACCGAAGGTGACGGGACTTGGTCCTGTCACCATACACGGGTGACGGGACCAAGTGCCGTAGGCTGCTCCCGTGGCCCGCTGGCAACCCCGCGCATCCGAGCGACTCATGGTCGCCGCCCTCGACCTGTTCGAGGAACGCGGCTACGAGGACACGACGGTGATCGACATCGCGGAGCGTGCGGGGCTCACGAAGAGCACCTTCTTCCGGCACTTCCCGGACAAGCGGGAGGTGCTCTTCGGCGGGGACTCCATGACCGGACTGGTCACCGAGGCGATCGCCGCCGCGCCGGCCGGCGCGACCCCGCTCGAGGCGGTGGCCAACGCCCTGCACGCGGTCGGGACGGAGTCGTTCACGTCTGCCCGCCGCGATTTCGTCACCCGCAGGTGGGCGGTGATCTCCGCCAACCCGGAACTGCGAGAGCGCGAAGCGCTCAAGGGACTCGGCCTGACCGCGGCGATGGCCGGCGCGCTCGAACGCCGCGGGGTGGCCGAGCTGACCGCGTGCGTGGCCGCCGAGCTGGGCGCGCTCGCCTGGAAGATCGCCTACCAACGCTGGAGCGACCCCACCAACGCCGACGGCTTCAGCCAGCTCGCGTGCCAGGCACTCGACGAGGTGCAGGCGGCCAGCGCCTCGTGCTGACGCAGGGCCAGCCAGGTTCCCCATGACGCCGGAGACCTGATCCCGGAGCGTGTGCCGCCGACAGCCCGAGGTCTGGCACCGTGTCCGGCGCGCGGCACGCGCACGCGGGAGGAACAGGCTCGCCCTTCGTCGTCGTAGGTGCGACGCACCCCGAGCGGTTGCTTCGAAGGCTGCCCTGGCCGATCGAAACCCTGAGCCGAGCCCCACCAAGGCTCGTGCGAGGGTGGTTCGTCGTCCTAGGCGGTTTCCGCGGCGCGGCCGGCGCGGCGGGACAAGTCGGCGAACGCCGTGCGCAGCTCCGGCGGGGAGAGCACCTCGATCTCGGTGTCGAAGCGGGCGAGTGCCGCGGCGAGGGCGGCCCAGGACCAGGACCCGGTCGTCAGCCTCGTCCGGGTGGCGCCGAGCTCCTCGACGACGCCCTCGCCGGCGAACGGGGCGACCTCCGCCGCGGGCAGACCGAGGATCACCTCGCCGCGGCAGGGCCAGGCGTCCGTGCTGTCGGAGCCCTTGAACCGGGCCGACAGGAAGACGGCCACGTCGCCGCCCGGCACCTCGCGTGGCGAGAACCGCGGGCCGTTCGGGACCCGCGGGGTCATCCGGTCGGCGCGGTAGATCCGCCAGTCCTCGCGCTCGGGGTCCCAGCCGACCACGTACCACCGCCCGGTCCGGACCACGAGGTGGTGCGGCTGCACCCGTCGGGGGCGGCGCTGCCCGGTGTCCTCGGGGCGGCCCGGCGAACGGTAGTCGAACCGGAGCTCCTCCCCCGCTCGGACGGCGTCGCTCAGCGCGAGCAGGACACCAGTGTCGACCTGGGGGTCGGCGCCCCGCCCCGCCGCGCTGATCTCCAGGGCGTCGACGCGCTGCCGCAACCGGGACGGCAGGACCTGGCGCACGGTGGCCAGCGCCCGCGCGGCCGCCTCCGCTATGCCCGCGCCCGTCCCGACGGCGATCCGCAGCGCCACGGCGAGCGCGACCGCCTGCTCCTCGTCGAACAGCAGCGGCGGCACCTGGCTGCCCGCTTCGAGCCGGTAGCCGCCGTCGGGTCCCTTGACCGCGTGGACGGGGTAGCCGAGCTCGCGCAGCCGGTCGACGTCCCGGCGCACCGTCCGCTCGCTGACGCCCAGCCGCTGGGCAAGCAGGCCCCCCGGCCAGTCGCGGCGGGCCTGCAGCAGGGACAGCAGCGACAGCAGCCGGCTGGAGGTCGTCGTCGACGAAGCGAGGGGCATGTCCTCAGGCTGCCACAAGTAGCGGACGTTCCCTGACCGGTACTGGTGACATCGTGGATCTTGTCGCCGGAAGCCTCCGGCGTGGAACCGCTCGTGAAGGACCTTGAACACCATGTCGCTCAACGCTGTCACCCACCTGAACTTCCACGGCCAGGCCCGCGAGGCCCTCGAGTTCTACCAGTCGGTGTTCGGCGGGCAGCTCACCGTCGCCACGTACGCCGACTTCGGGATGCCCGCGGAGCTGCCCGGCGCCACGAACGTCGTGTTCGGCCAGGTCGTCGCCGACAACGGCTTCCGCGTGATGGCCTACGACGTGCCCGGCCAGCACGCGCCGGCCACGCCCGGTGTGCCCACCACGCGGCGCGAGAACGGCACCACGATCACCGAGGAGCCGTTCTTCCTCTCCGTCCGCGGCGAGAGCGTCGACGAGGTCACGCCGCTGTGGGAGGGCCTTTCCAAGGGGGCGACCGTGATCGAGGCGTTCGGCCCCGCCCAGTGGGCGCCCGCCTTCGGGATGCTGGCTGACCGCTTCGGCGTGACCTGGATCGTCGACGTCGCGGCCGAGTACGGCCAGGCCTGACGTTCCCACGGGTGCGGCCGGCGCCGGCCGCACCCCCACCACCACCGCGACGGAGAAAACCATGCAGACCCGCCCGCTCGGCCGCACCGGCATCCAGGTCAGCGCCTACGCACTGGGCACGATGACGTTCGGGCCGTACGGCAACTCCGACCCGGACGAGTGCGTCCGCATCGTCCACCGAGCCCTCGACGGCGGCATCAACCTCATCGACACCGCCGACGTCTACGGCGGCGACGGCGAGTCCGAGAAGATCGTCGGGAAGGCCCTGCGCGGCCGCCGCGACGACGTCGTCCTCGCCACCAAGTTCAACGGCCCCATGGGCCCTGGCCCCAACCAGCGCGGGAGCTCCCGCCACTGGGTCGTCACCGCCGTCGAGGCGTCCCTGCGCCGCCTCGGGGTCGACCACATCGACCTCTACCAGGCCCACCACCCCGAACCCGACACCGACATCGAGGAAACCCTCGGCGCGCTGACCGACCTGCTCCGCGCGGGCAAGGTCCGCGCGATCGGCCACTCGAACCTGCCCGCGTCGGAGATCGTCGAGGCCCAGTGGGTGGCGCAGCGGCGTGGGCTGGCCCGCTTCCGCGCCGAGCAGCCGCACTACTCGATCCTCAACCGCGGGATCGAGGGCGAGATCCTGCCGGTCTGCGAGCGCTACGGGCTGGGGGTCCTGGTGTGGAGCCCGCTGGCGATGGGCCTGCTCGGCGGCCGCCTTCGCAAGGGCGGCACGGAGACGGCGTCGGCGGGCCGCCTGCACTGGGCGCGCCGGCACATGACCGACGAACGCAAGCTCAACGCCGTCGAAGCCCTCGTCGCGGTCGCGGAGCAGGCCGGACTGTCGCTGCCCCACCTCGCCCTGGCGTTCGTGACCGCCCACCCCGCGGTCACCTCGGCGATCATCGGCCCACGTACGCCCGGACAGCTCGACGACCTGCTGGCGGGAGCCGGCACGCGCCTCGACGACGACGTGCTCGACCGCATCGACGAGATCGTGCCGCCGGGCATCGACGTGGGACCCGTCGACGTGGCGTACGTCCCTCCCGCGCTCACGCGGCCGGCGTTGCGCCGACGCGCTCCCGAGCGGTGAACAAGCCCGGTGAGCACGCACGGTGGGCACGCCCGGGAGCTCACTCGGCGGCGGCAGGTCCGGTCCGGGGCGCATCCGACGCGGGCCCCACGGTTACTCGCAGGTTCCACGCCTGTCCGGCGCACACCGTGAGCAGGACGATGACCACCACCGCGGGCGCCACGCGCGACGACAGCGTGCCCATCGCCAACGGCAGCACGACGGCCAGGACGGTCACCAGTACCCGCCAGGAGAACGTCTGCCTGCTCAGCAGCGTGATCACCGTCAGATAGCCCGAGACGCCGCCGCACAGCAACCACGCGCTCGACACCGGCAGGTGACCGTAGGTCGCCGTGACCGCCGTGCCGATGCCCGACGCGACGGTGGTGACCGCGGCGATCGCGGCGAAGTGCGCCGGCAGCACGAACTGGGGCGGGAAGCGCGCCTCCTCGGCGAACCCGTTCTTGACGTTCAGCCACCACAGCGCGATCAGCAGCCCGAACGCGGACACGACCGTGACGAGCAGCAGCCAGCCCTGGCCCTCCCCCGGCGACCAGTCGTCCACGTCCGCGAGCGTCTCGACCAGCTGGAGCATCGCCTCCCCGAGGACGATGATCACGAACAGCCCGAGCCGCTCACCGAGGTGTCCCGCGTCGACGTGCGCGGCCACCAGCACCGGCGTGCTCGTGCCGCGCCGACTCCGCTCACCGCGTCGCGAGAGCCGCTCGTTGAGCCGGTCGAGCGTGCCGGCGGAGTTGCCTCGGCCGGACAGGACGCTGAACCACAGCGAGATGACCAGCCCGAGGATCCACAGCGACAGCTTCCACCACGGGTCCTCCACCCAGAACGACACGATCCACGGCGCCAGCCCGGCGTTGCGGCTCGCGGCACCCCAGGACAGCAGCACCTGACCCGACCGGGTGAAGTTCGACGACCCCACCCCGCTCGTCACCAGATACATGGCCGCGAAGATGTCGGCCCGGTCGCTCACCCCGTTCGGAATGGTCGCCGCCATCATCGCGATGCCGGCCATCCCCACGAACATGGACGGGTACCTGACCCGGTCCGCGACCACGTTGGAGTACAGCGTGAAGGACGTCCACACGAGCCAGATCGCCAGGTACAGGGTGAAGAACGTGGCGATGTGCAGGCCGTCGGGACCGTGGTGCGCGTCGCTGTAGATCAGGTCGTCGAGCTTGCTGACCGCGACCACGACGACGAGGTCGAAGAACAGCTCCAGCCAGGTCGAGTGCCGGTCCGCCGGCCCTGGCGCGGAAGTCACAGTCCGGCGAACACCCGCGCTCCCGCGGAGTCCGGGTTGTCGCTGACCAGGTAGTCCTCCCAGGCGGCGACGTACTCGGCACGGGTGATCCAGCCGTCCCGGTCGCGGTCGAGAGCGTCGAACGCGGCGTCGACGTCACAGCTCGGCTGGCCGACCGCCGAGAGCAGGTGGGCGAACTCCGTGCGGGTGATCACGCCGTCGTCGTCCTGGTCCGCGGCCGCGAACTCGGCGGCGCACACCCCGCGCAGCTCGGCGGCCGACTCCTTTTCGGACAGCGCGACCATGGCGCTCGTGAACTCGTCGGGACCGACCCTGCCCCCTCGGTGCGTGGCCATCTCGGCGAGCACCAGTTCGAAGGTCCTGCGGTAGCCCTCCCGCAGGACGACCGCCTTCGGCGACGAGTCGTCGATGCCGAACGCGTCGATGATCATCCGTGCCATCCGCTCGAAGTCCTGCCTCGTGACGTAGCCGTCGCGATCGCCGTCGAGGTGGTGGAACGCCTGTTCCGCACTGCTGGGACTCGATGTCATTGGCGGCTCACTCCTCGACCTCGGACGACTGTGCGTTCCGAGTGGACAGACGGCTGACGGGCACCCGGGCGTGTCAACTCCTACCAAAGGCCCGGTACGACAGAAACCGGAGCCACCTGTTCGGGTGACCGGCCGAGTCAGCGGTCCCGGCCGACGGCGGCCTCGGCGTATCCGGCCAGCCGCGCGCGACTCGCGGTGACCGGGAGCGCGTGCAACGCCGCGAGCGCGAACCGCAGGTAGCGCCGTGCCCAGCCGGCCGTCGCGGTGACGGCACCGGTCCTGTGCAGCACGTCGGACAGGTCGGCCCGTGCCGTGGCCGGGTCGCCGATGCCCGACAGCGCCGCCTCGATCACCGCGCGGTCGGCGGCGCCGCTCGCGCGGTGCGCGATGATCACCGGCAGGGTGAGCCTGCCGTTGCGCACGTCGCTCGTGTCCGGCTTGCCCACCTCGGCGGCGGAGCTGGTGTAGGGCAACAGGTCGTCGCGGATCTGGAAGGCGACGCCGAGGTGCTCGGCGTAGCGGCCGAGCGCGCGGACCTGCCGGGGGTCGCCGCCCGCCAGCAGCGCGCCGCACTCGCACGCCGCGCGGAACAGCGCCGCCGTCTTCAGCCGCACCATGTTCAGATAAGTCTCGTGGTCGAACCGGCCGCTGCCGTGGAGCTCCGTCTCGAGGCTCTGCCCCCGGCACAGGTCGATGCCGCAGCGCGACACGACGGCGAGCGCGGCGACGACCCGGTCGGCCGACGCGCCGGCGGCACGGCACTCGGCCAGCCCGGCGAACAGGTCGAAGATCAGGGCGTCGCCCGCGACGATCGCGTCGCCGACGCCGAACGCGGTGTGCACGGCCGGTCGGCCGCGGCGGGTGTCGTCGCCGTCGATGATGTCGTCGT
The DNA here is from genome assembly GCF_035634895.1 of Actinophytocola sp. GTDB lineage: Bacteria > Actinomycetota > Actinomycetes > Mycobacteriales > Pseudonocardiaceae > Actinophytocola. The sequence continues at coordinate 43,584 of NZ_DASQCC010000103.1, forward strand.
GCACCAGGCTCGCGACGTGGCCGGACTCCGCGCCGACCGCGGCGGGCAGCGCCCAGCGCGGATCGCCGCCGACCGCGAGCGCCGACTCGATCAGCAGGATCGCCCGGAACAGCTTGCCCGGCGGGGTGTGCGCGTGCGCGCACATCCTGGCCAGCAGCGACGGCTCACCGGCCCAGCGACCGGCGAGCCGGGACCGCACCTCGTCGACGAGCCCGGTGAGCTCCTGGCTGTCGGCGATCAGGCCGGCGAGCTCGGCCTCACCCGACGGGGCTCCCTCTCTCACCTGAACGGACATCGCTTCGGCTCCTCGTCTCGGGGATGGGACGGTCGGGCAGCCGCCGGACCTGCCGTTCGGTCCTACCCATGTAGTAGAGGACCTCCTCGTGGTTGGTCGACGGCAGGAAGTGGTCCGCGCCCGCCTTGAAGTAGAGGTCGGTGGCCACGGGCCGGACGGCCGGCTCGTGCGGCTCGCCCCTGCGCAGCGCGCGGACGACGGCCGGCACGTCACACCCGAGCCGCACGTCGCGCAGCACGTGGTGCGGTTCGCCGTCGACGTCGACGACCGGCAGGTGCTCGCCCGCGTAACGACACGACGGCGCCCGGCCCGGGGCGGTGTAGGCGGGCAGCGTGAGCAGGTCGTAGTCGACGACGGTATCGAGCACCTCGCGGTGCCGCGGGGGGACGAGTGGTCGCAGCGAGGTGGCCCACCACCGTCGCAGCAGGTCCTTCGCCTCGTCGGTGCCGTAGACGTGGACGAGCACCGGGGCGAGCACGTCGGAGTCGGTGAACGAGTTGGTCATGCCGGTGCGGAACGGTTCGCACGCCGGGTCGTCGTCCTGGGCGAACCAGTCCATGAGCGAGCGGATCGCGGTGGACTGGGAGATGCCGCCGAGGACGCGCAGCGGTGTCCACAGGTGCCGGAACACCGGGTTCTCGGCCACCAGCCGGGACACGAAGATGAACCGGTGCATGTACCGGTTGTCGCTCGGCGACATCGTGTCGTGCGAGATCAGGTGCTCGAAGTCGTCGGTGTTCCCGCGCACCGTCACCATGCCGAACCGGGCCCTGTCCTGGTGGTAGGTGGTGTTGGGCAGGATCAGCATCGGGTAGACGGCGACCCGGGAGACGTGCTGGCTGAGCCGGTCGTAGCCCTTCATGAACGACTCGACGGTCTCGCCCGGCGCGCCCCAGATGAGCTCCGCGTAGCAGTCGAGGCCCTCGAAGCTGAGCCAGGCGGCCAGTTCCTCCCAGTCGTTGACCTTCATGTTGCGCCGGTTCATGAGGTCGAGGGTGCCCTCGTCGAGGGTCTGCAGCGCCAGGGTGAACGAGCTGTGCAGCCCGACCTCCTTCATGGTCTTCACGATGTCGAAGAACACCCTGGACTTGTTCTTCGCCCAGGACGCCTCGATACTGCGCGGGAAGCCGTACCGCTCGCGGATGGCGACGACGTCGGCGACGAAGTCCCGGTCCCCCGGCAGCATCCCGAAGTTGGCGTCGCACAACACGAGCGTGTGCACCCGGTGCTGGGCGAACAGCTCGACCTCCGCGCGCAGCCTGGCACGGGAGAACGCGCGGACCTTCTGCCCGACGGCGCCGCCCCAGTAGCAGAACGAGCACTTGTACGGGCAGCCGCGGTTGGTCTCCAGCAGCGCGACGTCGTAGGGGAAGCGGCCCTGCGCGTCGGTCATGGGGATGACACCGGAGAGGAAGGGCGACGGGATCTCGTCGAGGTTCTCGCTCCTCGGACGGTCCACCGTGGACACGATCGCGCCGGCCGCGTCGCGGAAGGTGATGCCGGCGATGTCGTGCAGCTCGTGCGGGCCGGCGCCGGCGAGCCGGGCACGCAGCAGCTCGCGGAAGGTGAACTCCCCCTCGCCGTTGACCACCACGTCGACACCGCTGTTGGCGGTGAGCACCCGGTCACCCTGACCGGAGACGTGGTTGCCGCCGAAGATCACCCAGCCGGCCGGGTTGAGCTGTGTGAAGGTCTCGGCCAGCGCCGTGAACTCCCGGTAGTTCCAGCCGAGCACCGAGAACGCCAGCACGTCCGGCGCGCCGTCACCGAACAGACTGTTGGCCATGCCGAAGAGGGTGGCCTCGCCGTCGAAGTTGTGGATGACGATCTCGGTGTCGGCCGCGATGACGGGGTCGGCGAGCGCGGTCGCCTTGAGGTAGCCGGAGGCCAGCGGCATCGACTCCAGCGACATGGCCCAGATTCCCTGCTGCACCAGCCAGACCCGCAGCGGCTGTCGTCGCATCGTGTCTCCTCCGGTTGCGGTCACCACGTCACGGGCAGGGCGGCGGGACCGTCGTCGAACGGCGCCCGGGTCCACCGCACGTCCTCCGGCGCGCAGGCGAGCGCGAGGCCGGGCAGCCGGGTGGCGAGCGCGGTGATGGCGGCGACCAGCTGCGTCCTGGCGACGGCGGCGCCGACGCACCGGTGCGGCCCGTAGCCGAACCGCAGGTGCCGGTTGGGGTCGCGGGTGCGGTCGAAGCGGTCGGGATCGGCGAAGCGGGTCGGGTCCCGGTTGGCCGCCTCGAGCCGCACGATCACCACGTCGCCCGTTGCGACCCGCCGGCCCGCGAGGTCCACATCGGACAGTGCCCAGCGGGGGTAGGGCTCCCCGCTCACGCCCGCCTGGTGGCGCAGGATCTCCTCGGCGGCCGCGCCGGCCGCCGGCTCGTGGGCGAGTCCGCCCAGCCCGCCGGTGGTGAGCAGCTTGACCATGCCGATGGACAGGGCGTTGGCGCTGGTGAGCTGGCCGCCGGCGAGCAGCGCGGCACCGGCGAGCACCAGCTCGCGTTCACCGAGGCCCTCCTCGGCGAGCGCGCTCAGCAGGTCGTCCCGTGGCTCGGCACGGCGGGCGGCCACGAGGTCGCCGAGAAAGGCGAGCAGGTCCGTCCAACCGGCGATCGCCGCACCATCCTGCTCGGCGACGACCGTCGAGATGGCCTGTGCCCAGGAGTTGAACCGGTCCCGGTCGGCGATGTCGACGCCGAGCACGTCGGCGATCACCGCGCGGGCGAGCGGCAGCGCGACGACCGCGACCAGGTCGGCCGGTGGTCCGGCGGCGGCCAGGTCGGACACGTGTGTGTCGGCGAGGTCCCGGACGCGCGGTCGCAGCCGCTCGATGGCCCGCACCCCGAACCCACGGGAGATCGGGCCGCGCAGCCTGGTGTGCGCGGCGCCGTCGCAGAGCAGCGAGTCGGTGTCGGCGTGGTCGCCGGGACCGACGATCCCGAAGCGGGCGTCGGCGAGAACCCGCTGGGCGAGGTCGGCGTCGAGGACCAGCCACACCGGACGCCCCGCCCCGTCGGCGGTGCGGACCAGCGGGCCCTCCTTGCGCAGCTCGGCGAACGCCGGCGGCGGGTCGTAGGGCGACGGCCGCTCGTAGGGCAGCGAGAGCGAGTCGAGATCCATGGCTACCCCACCCGCACGGTGTCGAGGAAACGCAGCACGGCCGCCGTGAACACGTCCGGCCGTTCGAGGTTGAGCATGTGGCCGGCCCCCAGCACGCGCAGCGACTCGGCGTGGGGCACCGCGGTGGCGATCCGGTCCGCCATCTCGTGGACGTCCGGGCAGTCCAGCTCGCCCGTCAGGAGCAGGAGCGGGACGGTGAGGCCGGGCAGCCGCTCCCATGAGTCGGCGGCGCGGCCGGGCAGGACGGGATCCGGCCGGGCGTGCCGGGTGGCGGTCGACATGGCCATGGTCCGGCAGAGGTCCCTGACCCCGCCCGGCACCTCGTCGGGCCGCCTGGCCGGCCCGTCGACCCACATCCGCAGGAAGAGCTCGACGTACTCGGCCGTGTCCCGGCGCATAGCCGCCTCGAACTGGCGGTGCAGCAGGTCGACCAGGAACGCGCCGCGCCAGTACTGCTGGGAGGTGCCGCAGCCGCTGGCCACGAGCCCCGTCACCCGGTCCGGGTGGTCGAGCGCGGTGTCGAGCGCGGTGGTGCCGCCCATCGACTGCCCGACCAGGAACGCGGCGGGCAGGTCGAGGTGGTCGAGCAGGGCGATCACGTCGTCAGCCCGCTGGTAGGGCAGGGTCGGCGTGGCGGAGTCCCCGTGCCCGCGCGCGTCGAGGACGAGCAGCCGGTAACCGGGGAGGCCGGTGAGCTGCGGCCCCCACACCCTGCGGTCCAGGGTGCCGTCGTGCAGCAGCAGCACCGGCTGGCCGCCGGCGGTGTCGCCGAGGTCGTCGTAGGCGAGGTGCCCGTCGGCGAGGTCCACCCGGTTCATCGCCGGCCGCCGGCGGTCGCGAAGGCCGGCGGGGCCGGGTCGGCGAGCAGGCCGAGCAGCGCCGACCGCACCTCGGGACGGCTCGCGACCACGTGCGTGAACAGTGCCTCGCGCGCGAGGCGCTGCGCCGGATGGCCGTCGAGCAGGGCGGCGCCGCCACCGGCGACCACGAGGGCCGTGCAGGCGCGCTGGGTGAGTGCCGAGCAGGCGGCCCGCAGCGCCGGCAGCCGGTCCGGCTCGGCGAGGGCGGAGTCGAAGCGGTCGCGCAGGTCGTCCCGCTCGTCGTGCAGGGTCTCGGCCGCTCGCGGGTCCACGTCGGCCAGCAGGCGCACGGCCCGGCCGGTGAGGCCGAGCGCGAGCGCGCTGTCGACCAGCAACCCGACGGTCAGGCCGTCGAGGTAGGCGGCGCGGTCGATCCTCGTGGTGACCTGCTCGTCGGGCAGCACCAGGTCGCGCAGGCCGAGCGCGACGGTGTTGGTGCCCTGGCCGGCCACCAGCGTCAGCGGCTCGACCGTGGCGATCCCCGGGCCGGGGTGGGCGTCGACGAGCCCGCTCACCACCTCGCCGGTGGTCTCGTCGAAGGCGGAGACGTGCAGCAGGTCGACGATGCCCCAGCCGCTGACGAACGGCACCCGTCCGCTGACCGACCAGCCACCGGGACGGCGGCTGGCGCGCACCCGCGGCGGGGTGTGCACGACGCCGGAGAACGCGCCGCCGCCGCGCACCTCGCCCCGCACGGCCGGCGCGAGCAGCCGGTGGCGCAGGTCCTCGTTGGGCGTCATGAGCAGAGCCATCACGATCCCGTGGTGCTGGAGCCAGGTGAACGTCGTGGTGAGGCAGCCGCCGGCCAGCGTCTCGATGACCCGCAGCGCCTCGGTGAACTCCAGGCCCGGTCCGCCCACCTCGGGCGGGGCGAAGAGTCCGTAGAAGCCCTCGGCGGCGAGCAGCGCGAAGTGGCTGTCCGGGATGCGGCCGGTGCGGTCGACCTCGGCGGCGGCCGGGAACAGCACCTCGTCGACGATCGCCGCGGCGGCGGCGAGCAGCGTCATGCCCCGCTCCCGAGCTCCAGCAGATGCAGGTGCCACCGCGCGTCCGGGTCGCCGTGCGTGACATCCGCCGGCAACGCCCGGGCGAGGGCGGGGGGCACCTCGCCCATGGTCGTCCTGTGCAGCTCACGCACCGTGAGACCGGCCGCCGCCGCCAGGTCGTCGATCAGGGTCGGGCTGCCGAGCGCCTCGCCGAACCACAGGTAGATGCGGCCGGTGGGGGTGAGCAGATCGGCGCCCTCCCCCAGGAAGCGCCGCAGCTTGGCGTACCCGGGGTCGAACATCGTCTCGTGCCACAGCGAGCCGTCGAGACGCTCGGCGGGCGCGTCGAGGAACGGCGGGTTCCAGTAGATGCCGTCGAACCGCTCGCCCGGCGGGACGGCGGCGTAGAGGTCGCTCACCCTGGCCTCGACCCGGTCGGCGACGGCGTGCCGGCGGGCGTTGCGCCGGGTGTTGTCGACGGCGGCCGGGTTGAGGTCGAGCGCGAGGACCCGGGGGCAGCCGGCCAGCGCGGCGAGGACGGACATGATCCCGGTGCCGCTGCCCATCTCGAGGAACGAGGCCATCGCGGCGAAGGGAATCAGCTCGGCGTGCAGCTCGCCACCGGGCGAGTACGCGGGCGGCCACACGTCGTCCAGCAGTTCCCACTGGCGGCCGAGCAGCTCGAACACCGCGGGGCGGGCGGTGTCGGTGCGGTAGCCGTCGATGATCGTCTGGCCGATGCGTAGCTCGAATTCCCTGGTGTCCATTGACATCCCGTAGCGTCGACGGTCCGGTGTGGACACTCAGGAAACGCCGGGGCCCTTGTCGCGGGCAAGTCAGCCGGGTCGAACGCCGGCGGGCGGCGACCAGCCGACCAGGATGTCGAGCGACCGGCGGGACACCGCCTCGGGCAGCAACCCGCCGAGCCAGGTGCCGGCGTTGCGGGCGGCGACCGCGACCGGGCCGGCCGACTCGACCACGCGGCCGGTCCAGCGCGAGATCCGGGCCAACCGGTCGACACGTGGGCGGCGTACCCGGTCGTAGTCGGCGAGTGCCGCAACCAGTGCCGCGAAGTCGGCGGTGCCGACGGTGTGGTCGACACGGTGCGCCAGCTCGACGGCGTCCTCCAGCGCGACGTTGGCGAGGCCCACGTTGGGCGCCATGGGATGCGCCGCGTCGCCGACCAGGACCACCCGGCCCCGGTGGAGCGCCGGCAGCGGGGCGGCCAGCTCCTCGATGCGGTCCAGGTGCACCTCGGCGTCCTCGGCACGGGCCAGCAGCCTCGGGATGGGGTCGTGCCAGCCGCCGAAGAGCGTGTCGAGCGTGGCGCCGGCACCCGCGGCATCCGTTGCCAGCGCGGAGAAGTGCGTAAGTCCGGCCGGCAGCGGCAGGATCGACAGGCGCAGGCCGGCACCCCAGGTCTCGGCGGGGACCAGGGTGAGGCCCGCGGCCGGCACGACGGCCCGCCAGCTCGCCGAGCCGCAGTCACGCAGGCCGGGATGGTCCGGGAACAGGGTGGCGCGGACGGCGGAGCGGATCCCGTCCGCCACCACGACCAGGTCGCTCGGCACGACGTCGGCGCCGGCACGCAGCCACGCGGGATCGCTCGCGGAGCCGGACGCGACGAGCGTCGCGGTTTGGCCGTAGTGGACGGTGCCGGGCGGCAGGGCCGCGGTGAGGACGGCGACGAGATCGCGGCGCAGCATCGCCCGCACGTGCTCGCCGTAGCGGCGGTGTACGAACGCGAGGTCGCTGCGGGCGAGCCAGCGGCCGCTCGGAGTGCGCACCCCGCCCTCGCTCTGCACCACCGACCGCGCGCATACCGCGTCGCCGACGCCGAGCCGGTGCAGCGCGTGCATCCCGTTGGGGGTCAGACCGATCCCGCCGCCACGGGCACTCGACGCGGCGGCTCGTTCGAGGACCCGCACCGGCAGGCCGGCGGCGCGCAGCGCGAGCGCGCTCGCGAGCCCGGCGATACCCGCGCCGACGACGTGGATCACGACGGTTCCCCGCCGGCTCGGACGCTGTGGACACTGTGGACATTCGACACCGGACAAGCATGGCGCCTCGGCACGCGAACAGCGAACCGTTGCCAGGAGCCGGTTACAGTGCCGCACATGTCGTGGTTGCGGGCCCGCGTCCTGGCGCACCTGGAGGCGTGCCGGCCGGACACCCTTTTCTACGCCGGGACCGTCGGGCTGTCCGGCGCCGTGCTGACCGATGTGGACACGCCGCCTCGACTGCTCCTGCTGGCCTGGCTGGTGCCGACACTCGCCTGGGTCGCCTCGATCTACGGCGGCGACTACTTCGACCGCGAGCTGGACCGGCTCACCAAGCCGCACCGGCCGATCCCGTCCGGCCGCGTCGCGGCGGGCACCGCCCGCGCGGTCATGGTGGCCGGCATCGCGGCCGGCGGGCTGATCGCCGTGCTGGTCAACCCGCTCACGGCGGGACTGGCCGCGGTGGCCTGCGTCTTCGGCATCGCCTACGCGAGTGTCCTCAAAGGACGTGGACTGTGGGGCAACGTCGTGCGTGGGCTGCCGACGGCACTCACCCTGCTGTGGGGCTCGATGGTCGTGCAGCCGCTGCCGGAGCCGCGGCTCGTGCCGCTGGCCGTGGCCTTCTGGCTGCACGACTCGGGTTCCAACCTCCTCGGCGCGCTCGGCGACCGGGACGGCGACCAGCGTGGCGGCTGCCGCACGTACCCGGTGCTGCACGGCGACGACGCCACCGTGCGGGGCCTGGTCAACTTCGGCATGTGCTGGGTGGCGATCGCCGCGCTGTGGCCGCTGGTGCCCGGCACCGCGATCCCGGCGGTGTCACTGCCGGTCTACGCCGCGGGTCTCGCCGTCGTGGCGCTCGCGAACTGGGTGGCCGTGGCGCTCGTGGCCCGCGCGCCTCGACCGATCCCCCGCGCGGTCTGCCTGCGCGCGCACGAGATCGTCGTCGCCGAGCGGATCGTGCTCGGCACCTTCCTGCCGGCCGCCGCCGGCAGGGCGGACATCGCCCTGCTGGTCGGCGGCCCCTCGCTCGCCGCGACGCTGGTCGCTCGCGGCCTGATGCGGCGGCGCTACGAGCCGGTCAGGGCATGACGCGGGTGACCGCCCTTGTAGAGCCCGAGGACGAGCTCGTGTGAGTAGCCGAGCAGTTCGAGCAGCTCGGGGTCGAGGCCCTCGGCGCGGTCGGGTGGCACGCTGAGCGTCCCGTTCTCCACCTGGCGCAGCCACGCGACCTGGAAGCCCATCGAGAAGATGTGCCGGGTCAGGTCGGTGGTGGTGTTGGCGCCGCCCGCGTGGAAGGTGTCGGCGCGGAACAGCAGGGCGTCCCCCCGGTTCAGCTCGACCTGCACGGCCGCCGGCCAGTCCGGTGCCGGCTCGTCGGCGGGGCCACCGTGGCTGTCCGGCACGACCCAGGTGGCGCCGTTGGCGGTGGTGAACTCGGACATCGCGGCCATGACGGTGAGCGCGATCGGTTGCCTGCCACCGGGTACGTGCCGCCAGGAGTACGTGTCCCGGTGCAGCTCCTGCCGCGGTGCGCCGGGGTGGCGGGCCATGTACTCGGCGACCGTGAGCAGGATCGTGTCCGACAGCGGGGCGAGCACCCGCCGCGCACAGTCGACGATGTCGCGCTGCAGCACCAGGTCCGGCGCGCAGCCGATCGCCCCCACGAGGGCGTGCAGGGTCGTCGTCGTGGCGCCCTGGAAGCCGCCCAGCACCGACCGGGCGGCGTACTCGGTTTCCTCCGGGTGCGCCTGGAGGTAGTCCGTGACCTGGTCGAGGAACGTCGAGCACAGGTCGGGCGGGTAGGCCTCGGCGAGGACGACCGCTCCCCGGTTCTGGACGGCGGCGTCCAGCTCGATGGCGTCGTAGGGCTGTTGGAGGCGTGGCACGGTCGGTCCCATGGGTGTTCCTCTCTCTCACCAGTCGATGGGCAGGGTCTCGATGGCGACGTCCATGCCCTGCGCACTCCACCGCACCGCGTCCGGCGGGACGGCGAGACGCAGGCCGGGCAACCCGTCGAGCAGCGTGTCGAGCGCGACGGTCAGCTCCATGCGGGCGAGGGCGGCGCCGAGACAGTGGTGGATTCCGTGGCCGAAAGCGAGGTGCGGCGCCCGCGTGGCGGCCGGGTCGAACTCGTCCGGCGCCGCGTAGACCGACGGGTCCCGGTTCGCGCCGGAGCGGGCGGCGATGACCGTCTCCCCCGCACTGATCCGCACGCCGCACAGGTCCACATCGGACCGGGCGACCCGGTTGACGCCGATCTCCTCGTCCTGCAGCCGCAGCAGCTCCTCGACGACCCGGCCGGTGTGGACGGCGCCGGTCCGCAGGGCGGTGAGCGCGCCGGGCGTGGTGAACAGGCGCAGCATCCCGAGCGAGATGGCCGACGCGGTGGTCACGTAGCCGGCCATCAGCAGCCCGAGCGCCATGGCCGCGATCTCCAGCCGGTGCAGGCCGTCCGGCTCGCGGACCAGGTCGCTCAGCAGGTCGGGCCCGTCCGGCTTGGCGTCGACGAGGTCCACCACGAACTGTTGCAGGTCGACGAAGGCGGCCCCGCGGTCGCCGGTCGCGTCGCCGGGTCGCAGCACGATGTCCGCCCAGCCGCGGAACCGCGCGCGGTCCGGCTCCGGGATGCCGAGCAGCTCCGCGGTGACCGCGATCGGCAGCGGGAACGCGAACTCCGCCTGCAGGTCGAGCACCGGGCCGCGGTCACGCATCGCCGCGACCAGCTCGGCCGCGATCACCCTGGCCCGCTGCCCCAGCTCGGCGACCCGGCGGGCGGTGAAGGCGCGGGCGACGCTGCGCCGCAGCCGGGTGTGCTCCGGCGGGTCGTGCAGGAACATGAAACCGGTGGCCAGGTCGTCCGCGCCGGTCGGCATCGCGCCGGGGTACCCGGTGCCGAACGCGGGTGAGGACAGCAGCTCCCGCACGTCGGCCTGCCGGGTCACGAGCCACGCCGCGCCGGCCGCCGTCCGCACCCGGTGGATGGGGCCCTTGGCGCGCAGCTCGGCCAGCTCGGCCGGCGGGTCGAGCGTCGCCGTCCTGACGAACGGGTAGTACAGCAGGGTTTCCTGCTCGGTCGTCATCGCGTCCCTTCAGGTCGTGGCGTGCTCGACGGCGTCGGCGAACTCGGCGCCGGGGTGGCCGCCGCAGAGCCGGGCCCGCAGCGCCGCGACCCGGGCGGCGAGCAGCGGGTCGGCCGCGACGGCACTCAGCTGGTCGGCGACGATCGCCGGGGTGAACGGCTCCCGCAGCCGCACGCCGACGCCGAGGGCCTCGACCCGGTCGGCCACGGCGCACTGCTCGCCGATCTGGGGCGCGATCACCACCGGCACCCCGTTGGCGAGTGCCTCGACGGTGCTGGTCAACCCGCCGTGGGAGACAAGCACGCTCGCGTGGCGCAGGGTGTCGATCATCGGCAGCCGCTCACGCAGCACGACCCGGTCGGACAGCGGTCCGAGGTCCGACCGGGACACGGTCGGCCCGACGGCCACCGCCGCCCGCCAGCCGAGCCTGGCGACACCCGCGACACAGGTGCGGAAGAACCCGGCGTTGCCGGTGAAGACGGTCCCGAGGGTGACGGCGGCGAGCGGATCCTCGCCGCGCAGCCAGGCGAGATCGGCCGACTCCTCCGGCGGCCGGATGCACGGCCGGACGAAGGTGAAGCGCTCGTCGAAGGTGTCCCCGTGCGGCTGCAGCTCGCGCGGGTAGAGGGCGATGTTGTGGTCAGCCTCGTTGTCGAAGAGGCGTTCCGGGGACACCGACGACAGCCCGACCTCGGCCAGGAAATCCGCCGCGGCCGCGAAGAACTCGGCGGTGGACGCGGCGTCGTCGGTGCGCGAGGCGTAGTCCGTGTGCAGGGAGAACTCGCTGTTGGACGCGAACACCGGCCACACCCGCACGAGCGGCAGCCCGGTGGCCTCGGCGAGCAGCCAGCCCGCCATCGACAGCACGTCCGCGACGATCACGTCCGGCCGGTCCACGGCGGCCAGCGCCGCGAACGCCGCCCGCGCCTCGGCGAGCAGGAGCGGCAGGACCCGTCCCATGTCGGCGAGGTCGACGGGATGTTCCGGGGTGTCCATCGGCGAGTCGTAGCCCACCGGTTCGACGCGGCGGGCGATCTCCGGCGTGAAGCTCGCCGAGGCGAGCATCCGCACCCGGTGGCCGCGGCCACGGAGCTCGGCGAGCCCGGGCAGCACGGGAAAGGTGTGCCCCCAGGCGGGAATCGACGCGTACAGCACGTTCACGCGCCACCTCCCTCGATCGCGACCATCAACCGCTCGGGGAACCGGTCGCCGAGCATGTTCACCCGCCACGGCACCTCGTCCCAGCGCTCGACCATGCTGGCGCGCAGCCCCGACTCGACGACCGCGGCGACGGCACAGCGCAGCTCCAGCCGGGCGAGGTTGGCGCCGAGGCAGCGGTGGACGCCGAACCCGAACGCGAGGTGCCGGTCCCGGCCGGCGCGGTCCGGGTCGAACGCGTCGGGATCGGCGAAGAGGTCGGTGTCCCGGTTGGCCGCGACGAGCGGCGCGACGACCATGTCCCCCCTGCCGATGACCGTCCCGCCGACGAGCACGTCGCGGGTCGCGAAGCGGGGCATCGACTCGCCGTTGTCGCCGGACTGGATCCGCAGCACCTCCTCGACGAACCGGTCGGCCAGGCCGGCGTCGCCGGAGCGGAGCCGCGCGAGCCAGCCGCCGTCGAGCAGGTGCCGGAACGCGACGGCGATCGCGTTGGCGGTGCTGACGTAGCCGGCGACCGGCAGGCCGAGCACCATGGTGACGAGCTCGACGTCGGTGAGCGACGAGTCCTCGCGCTGGGCGCGGAGGAGGTGCGCGACGAGGTCGTCCTCCTCCTCCGGCCGGGCGCGCCGCGCGGCGACCAGCGCCAGCACGTAGTCGTTGAACTGGCGCCACCCGGCGAGCGCGACCGCGCCCTGCTCCTCGGACAACGGCACGAGCAGCTGGTCGGACAGCCGTTGCGCCATCGGCCGGTCGCACTCGGGGATGCCGACGATGCCGGCGATCACGTTCATGGTGAGCGGCTTGGCGAACGCGGCCATGACGTCGACCGGCTCGGTCGCGCGCATCATCGTGGCGAGCAGCGTGTCGGCCCTGGCCCGCACCGCCGGCGCGTGCCGGTCGACCCGGCCCGCGGCGAACGGCCCGGCGACGAGCCCCCGCAGCCGGGTGTGCCCCGGCGGGTCCTGGAAGATCGACTCGTTCGGCCCGGCCGTGCCGTCGACGGGTGACACGCTGAACGACGGGCTCCCGAGCACCGCGCGAACGTCGGCGTAGCGGCTGACGAGCCAGGCGCCGGCGCCGTCCGGGGTCGTCGTCCGCGACACCGGGCAGCCGGCACGCAGTGCGGGCCAGTCCCGGTCGAGGTCGGCCGGCCGGAACCGTTCCACCGGCGGCGGTTCACGCGACGTCACGGCGCCTCCCCGTCGCCAGCGGCAGGGTCGCCGGTCCCCGCACGAGCATGCCGGTCTTCCATCGCGGTCCCTCCGCGGCGAGCCGCAGTCCGGGCAGGGTCGCCACGAGCACGTCGAGTGCGACCCGCAGCTCCAGCCGGGCGAGCGGCGCGCCGAGGCAGAAGTGCGCGCCGTGGCCGAACCCGAGGTGCGGGTTGGGATCGCGGGCCAGGTCGAGCCGGTACGGGTCGGCGAACACCCGGGGGTCCCGGTTGGCCGCCGCCGTCGCCGCGACCACCGGTGCGCCGGCCGGGATGCGGGTCCCGCTCAGCACGACGTCGACCGTGGCGTAGCGCGGCGACGCCCCGTTGGCCTCCAGCGGCGCGAACCGCAGCAGCTCCTCGACCGCCGTGTCGAGCAGGTCCGGGCGGGCGACGAGCCGCGCCCACCGGTCCCGCCGCGACAGCAGCACGTAGAGGAAGTTCGGCAGCTCGGTCGACGTGGTCTCGTAGCCGGCGACGAGCGCGGTCATCACGATGACCACGAGCTCCTCGTCGCGCAGGCCGCGCTCCCCCTCGGCCAGCATGGCCGAGATCAGGTCGGCGGCCGGCTCCGCCCTGCGCCGGGCGATCAGGTCGGCGACGTACTCCCACATGTGCCCGGTGGCGTCGAGCCGTTCGGCCTCGGTGATGGCGGTCGTGGCGAGCCCGGCCTCCGCCCAACCGCGGAACCGGTCGCTGTCGGCGTAGGGCACGCCGAGCAGCGCGCAGATCATCCGCAGCGTGTACGGGACGGCGAGGTCGGCGACGGCGTCGAACCTCCCGCGCGCCGCGGCCGCGTCGACCAGCTCGTGCACGAGTGCCCTCGCCCGGTCGCGCAGCCGGGCGACCGCCCGCGCGGTGAACGCGTGCCGGCAGGCGGCACGGGTCCTGGTGTGCTCCGGCGGGTCCATGGCGACGATGCCGCCCGAGAAGTTGACCTCCGTGACCCGGGGGACGTCCCGGCGCAGCGACTCGGCCCGGGAGAACCTCGGGTCGGTCAGCACGGTCCTGGCGTCGGCGTGCCGGGTGACGAGCCAGGCGGGCTCGCCGTAGGGGAAGCGCACCTGGCAGACCGGCTCGTCCCGTTGCAGGGTCAGGTACTCCGGCTCCAGGTCGAGTGCCGGCGCGGGTGGGAAGGGGAAGGTCCGCACGGCTCAGCCACCTCCGTCGAGCAGGTGGTTGGCGAGAACCCTGGCCGCCGCGCCCCGGTGCGGCAGCAGCATGGGGCCCTTGGGCCGGGCCCACTCGGCGGCAGGCCGGTCCGGTTCGAGGCGTGCCGAGCGCAGCACGGCGGCGACGACGGTGCGCATCTCGGCCATGGCGAGGGACGCGCCGAGGCAACGGTGGCTGCCCGCGCCGAACGGCAGGAAGTCCGGACCCGGCTCCGGGCAGCGGCCGAGGTCGTAGCGCTCCGGGTCGGGGTAGGTCGCCGGCGAGCGGTGCAGCAGCCCGAGGGAGACGGCGAACAACGTGCCGGCCGGAACCCGGTAACCGCCGGCCTCCCACGGTTCGAGCGCGATCCTGCCGACGTCCATCGTGGACGGACGGGACCGGACCGCCTCGTTGATGGCCGCGTCGAGGACCTGCCGGTCGCCGCGGTGGGCGGCCGAGGTGACCGCGCGCAGCGCGTCGGGACAGCGCAGCACCCGCTCGAAGAGCCAGGCGAGCTGGGTGGCGGTGGTCTCCTGCCCGACGGCGAGCAGCGTCACCAGGTGGTCGCGCAGTTCGGCGTCGGTCACCGGTTCTCCGCCGGCGAGCAACACGGACACCACGTCGGGGCCGTCGTGCGGCACCGCCCGGCGCTCGGCCAGCTCGGCGTGGATGATCGCGTCGACCTCGGCGATCAGCGCCAGCAGCCGCGCCCACGGCCCGTGGCCGCGGAAGTGCCGCCGCGCGGCCGGCACGAGGATCACCAGCGGGTTGATGTCGAGCAGCCGGGGCACGAGCACGCGCAGCCGCGCGAGCCGGGCGGAGTCGGTGATGCCGAACACGGCACGCATCATCACCTCGAGGGTGATCCGCTGACAGCTGTCGAGCAGCCGCACGGTCGTACCCACCCGCCAGCCACGCACCTCGCGTGCCACGATCGACTCCATGAGCGCCACGTAGTGCGTGACGTTGGCGCCGTGCAACGGTCCCATGAGGACCTTCCGGCGCGCGGCGTGTGCCGCACCGGAGGACAGCAGCAGGGAGTGCCCGCCGACGACGAAGCGGACAGCCTCGTTGGCGCCGGCCGCGTCGAAGCGGTCCGCCTCGGTCCGCAGCACCCTGCGGACGGTGTCCGGCGCGCACACGTGCACCACCGGGCCGTAGCCGACGATGCGCGCGGTGAACAGCGGCCCGTAGCGGCGCAGGCAGAACCGGCCGAACTCGACCGGCGCCAGCACCCACACCAACGTCTGCACGAGCGCGGGCCAGCGCGGGCCGGGTGGCAGCGGTGCGACACGCCGCCACCGGCGCCAGGGCGCGGCGCCGCTCATCGCGCACCGGCCGGGTCGGTGACCCGCAGGAAGCGGCCGAGCGCGCGCAGGGTGAACGTGTGCGCGATGAGGTCGTCGGTATAGCAGAGGTCGTCGAAGTACAGGCCGACGTTGCTCGGCCGCCAGGTGCCGTGGTCGTCCTGCCGGTCGACCAGCCAGTCGACCGCGCGCCGGATCGCCGGGGCGGCCGGGTCGTGGCCGGCGTGCAGCAGGGCGAACAGCGCCCACGCGGTCTCCTCGGCCGTCGTCCCCGCCGGCGGGAGTCGGTGGTGCCGCGGCCAGCCCCCGTCGTCGGCCTGTGCGGCGAGCAGCCAGTCGCGCGCGGCGATGGCGGCTGGCGCGCCGTTTCCGTTGGCGGTGAACGCTTCGAGCAGCCGGGCGGTGCCGTGGGTGTCGTCCCGGAACCACACCGACGCGATCGAGCCGTCGGCCCGCCGCCGACCATCCAGATAGGACAGTCCGCGGGCGATCGCGGAACCCGGTGCGGTGGACGTCCCGAAGCGGCGCAGGGCGAGGATCGCGTGGGCGGTGACCCCGGCACACGGCCGGTCGTTCATGATCGCGCTGTTTCGTACCCATTCCGACCACGAGCCGTCCCGGTTCTGCATGCGCAGCAGCCACCGGAGGCCGAGCTCGACGGCGGGGTGGCCGCGCGGCACACCGAGGTCGGCGAGCACCCCGAGCACGACGGCGGTGTCCTCGGTCTCCGGCCAGCCGGACGGGTTCGCCCACGCCCAGCCGCCCGCGGGCAGGCCGAGCGGCGCGAACGGCCGGTTCCACTGGGCGTCGAGCAGCCAGTCGCGGGTGCGGTGCAGTTGGGGTTCCCCGGCCACGTCGCTGAACTCGGCGAGTGCCATGACCGCGTACGCGGTCACCGAGATCTCGAGGTCGCGGTCGATGGCCCACGACCCGTCGGGGCGTTGCGTGCCGAGCAGGTAGCGCAACGAGGTGAGCCGCAGGTCGCGTCCGACGCCCGCCGCGGACAGTCCGAGATAGACGAACCCGGCGATCATCGGGCACTCCTCGATGCCGCCGTTGGTGCCGGACACCTCGCGCAGCCAGTCGAGTGCCTTCGGTTCCGCGACGCGGCCGGTGAACCTGCGCAGCGGGCCGCGCGGCAGCGTGCGGGCCTGCATGACGCCGAGCGCGAGGATCACCGGCAGCGCGATGGACACCTTGTCGCGCAGCCGGGGCGGCAGCAGCACCGTCTCGACCGGCTGGTCGGGCTGCTCACGCGGGTCGCGCAGCCCGACGAGTCCCCAGATCGTCGGCAGCGCGGCCGGCCACGTCCTGGGTGCCTCGCCGCGCAGGCCGGGGATGACGTTCTCGGCGTCGTTGGCGTCGAGGAACGCCCAGCCGCGGTCCAGCGTGGCGCGGGAGCCGTCCCGGTCGATCTCGTGCAGCGCGGCGATGCCGAACGCCGTCATGCCGGGGCTGCTCGGCGGCTCCGCGTCGGCCATGCTCCAGCCGCCGTCGGCCCGCTGGCTCGCCCGCAACCACCGGACGGCGGCGGCGATCCGGTCCCGGTGCCCGTCCGGGTCCGCGCGGTGCAGCGACAGCGCGCCGAGCGCGGTTGCCACCGTGGAGGAGGACAGGCGGTCCACCCAGGACCCGTTCTCCCGCTGCCGGTCCCACAGGTGGGAAAGTCCCCGGCCGGCTGCCTTCTCCGCCCGGCTCCGTGTCGCGACGAGGTCCACGCGCGCCTCCGTTCAGGTGTGGGCGGGCCGACGGTAGCCACGGGCGGGGCCGTTCGACGGTGCCTCCGGCACGGTGGCCGGGCACCCCCTTCCGGCCATCACCGCGGAGATCGTGCGGTCGAGGCCCGTGCCGAGCGGGACGGCGGGCCGGAAGCCGAGCCGGGTCCGCAGCAGGCTCGCGTCGCAGTGCTGCCGGTCCAGCGCCCTGGCGGGTGAGCCGGCGACGACCGTGTAGCCGTTGGCGGCGATCGCGGCGGCACGGCCGGGGTCGGTGGCGGCGCACGCCGCGCCGCTGCGGGCGACGATCTCCTCGACCAGCGCGCGGGTGGTGCGGTGCGCGGCGGCGGCCATGTTGAACACCTCGCCGTCGGCGCGCGCGTCGAACCCGACGGCGACCAGCGCGCGCACCGCGTCGTCGACGAACACGTAGTCGCGGCCGTGGCGCAGCGCCCCCGCGTAGACCAGCGGTGGCAGCGGCCCGCCGGGATCGAAGATCCGGTCGAGCGACCGGGGCACCACCCGGCTCGCGGTGTGCGGGTCACCGGGCCCGAAGACGTTGCACAGGCGCAGGATCGCCACCGAGAGGCCGAGCTCGGCGCCGTAGAGCCGGGTGATCGCGTCGGCCGACTGCTTGCCGACGTCGTAGACGCCGCACGCGGCGAGCGGTGAACTCTCGCTGTAGGCGTCGCCGTGCAGCTCGCCGTAGACCTTGTCGGTCGACGTGAGCACGAACCGGGCTCCGCCGGCCGCCGCCCGGGTCGCCTCCAGCATGGCGGCGGTGCCGCAGACGTTGGTACGCAACGAGCCGTGCGGGTCGGCGAACGCCGCGTCGATCGTGGCGGCGGCGGCGAGGTGGTAGACGACGGCGGGCCGCACCGACCGCACGAGCTCGCGGCAGCCGTCGGCGTCGGCGACGTCCAGCCGCACCGCGCACACCCTCGGGTCGGCGCCGGCCCAGCCCACCCGGTCGGCGACGACCACCGACATCCCGCGGGCCGCGAGGTGGCCGGCGAGGTGGGTGCCGATGAACCCACAGCCGCCGGTGATCAGGACCGGGTCGCCGCGCCGGTGCATGCCGTCTCCCCCGCCCCGCCGGCATCCCCACGGGCGTCCGGCCGGACACGTGGTCTCGGCCGCGCCTGGTCGCCCGCCAGCTCGGCGAGCCGGTCACCGAACACGCCCCAGAACTCCGCGTTGTGCCTGGCGAGGGCGGCCACGGACCCCGCGCAGTGCGGTGGGAGGGAACCGATCACGACGGTGGCCGCGCGGTCGTCCATGACGTGCAGGCCGAGCCAGCGCAGCAGGCCGCGGCCGCTCTCGGTGAACCGCAGGGACGGGTCGTTGCGCAGTGCGTCGAGCACCGCGACCGGGTCGACGCCGGGCACCCGCGGGGCCTCGGCGTCCGGCGTCCTGGACGTCGTGCGGCCCGCTGGCAGCGGGTCGGCGCCCACGCGCAGCCGGTTGCGGACGTCGAGCGCCGTCGACGGGGCGATGCCGGCGGCCCGGGCGATCTCCCGCAGCGACCGGCCGGGGTCGGCACGCATCAGCTCGGCCGCGAGCAGCCGCCCGCCGGTGCCGTCGAGCGGCCGGACCCTGCCATCCCTGCCGACCCTGCTGTTCGACTGTCCATCCTGGACGGTCGAACAGCGGCGGATCGCGCCCACGGTGGTCGCGGCGAGCCCGGTGACGCTGCCGACCCAGCGGTCCGAGCGGGCCGGGTGCGTGCTGACGATCCGCGCCGCGGCCGCCCTGCGGTCCGCTGTGGACAGTGGCAGCCCGGTGGCCGTGTTCGCCTCGACGGCCACCACGAACGCGTCGTCCGGGTCGCCGTCGAACCAGCGGACCTCGACCTCCTGGCGGCCCAGCAGCGCCGCCGCACGCAGCCGGTGCATGCCGTCGATCACCCGCATCGTCTGCCGGTGCACCACGATCGGGGGCAGCGGCGCCTCCGCCTCGGCGAGGGCACGGACGTGGTCGGGGCACTCGCCCGCGAGCCGGGGCGACTCGCCCGCCCGCAGCGCGTCGATCGGCACCGGCTCGACCCCGCCGCGGTACGCGTTCCGCTCGTACGTCTCCTCGGTGAGCGACATCAGGGTGCTCTCCTCCGTGGTCGTGTTCCCGAGCAGTCTCACCGAAGCGGGGCATATGGCGGTGCACACGATCCGCATATAGTCGGTGACGTGACGTCGCCAGTGGAGTTCCGGGTGCTCGGCCCGGTCGAGATGCGGGTGGCCGGCAGGCCGGCGCCGCTCGGCGGCCCACGGCAGCGTGCGGTGCTCGGCGCGTTGCTGTTGCACGCCAACGTCGAGGTGGGCACCAGGACGCTGGTGCGTCTGGTGTGGACGGACACGCCGAGCTCGGCCGGCTCCAACCTCCGCACCTATCTGACCCGGCTTCGGCGCGCGCTGCACGTGCCCGGCGAACCGGTGTCCCGGTTGCGCACCGGCGCAGAAGGTCACGTGGTCACCGTCCGGCCGGGTGAGCTCGACCTCGCCGAGTTCACCACGCACGCGGCGGCGGGTGAGCGGGCGGCCGACGCCGACACGGCCAGCACGCACCTGGCCAGGGCGCTCGCGGTGTGGCGCGGGCCCGCGCTGGCCGACGTCGCCGCCGGACCGCTGCTCGACGCCGAGGTCACCAGGTTGGAGGCGCGCCGGGAGTACGTCCGCGAGCGGCTGCTGCGTGCCCGGCTCGCGGCCGGCGAGCACGCCGAGCTGGTCGGTGAGCTACGCGCGCTCCTCGCGCACGACCCGCTCGCCGAGGACAGGGCGGGGATGCTCATGCTCGCCCTGCACCGGTGCGGCAGGAGGGCCGAGGCGCTCGACGTCTACCGGCGCACGCGTACCGCGCTGGTAGACACGACCGGTCTCGAACCCGGCGCCGAGCTGCGTGAGCTGCACCTGCGGCTGCTCGGCGACGATCCGGCGACGGTCGCCATGCCCGGCGCGCCGCCGGCCCAGCTACCCGCCGCTCCCGCCCCGTTCGCCGGGCGCACGGCCGAGCTCGCCGTGCTCGCCGCGGACCACCGCGTGGTCGTGGTCGACGGCATGGTGGGCGCCGGCAAGACCGCGCTGGTAGTGGCCGCGGCGCACCGGCTGGCGCCGGACCACCCGGACGGCGTGCTGTTCCTCGACCTGCGCGGCTCGACCCCCGGCATGCCGCCACTGCCGGCCACCGAGGCGTTGTTCCAGCTGCTGCGTTCGCTTCACGTGCCCGCGCCGGCCATCCCGCCGGACCCGCAGGCGCGGGCGGCGCTCTGGCGCTCGACGGTGGCGTGGCGGCGGGTGGTCGTCGTACTCGACGACGCGCACGGCGCCGACCAGGTCGTGCCGCTGCTGCCCGGGGCTGGCGCGAGCCGGGTGCTGATCACCTGCCGGCGCCGCCTTCCCGGGCTCGGCCAGGCCTTCCCGCTGTCGCTCGGCGTGCTCCCCCAGCACGACGCCGCGGCCCTCTTCGCCGCGGTGAGCGGCCGGCCCGCCGAACCCGGCACGCAGGTCGCCGCGGTCGTCGGGTTGTGCGGCGGGCTGCCGCTCGCGGTGCGGGCCGCGGCCGACCGGCTACGCGACCGTCCCACGTGGACGGTCGCGCATCTGGTGCGACGGCTTGCCGACGAACGCGCCCTGCTCGCCGAGCTGGACGCGGCGGCGCCGAACCTCGTCACCGCGCTCGCGGTGTCCCGCACGGCACTGGGCGACGACCAGCGCCGGATGCTCGACCTGCTGGGCCTGCATCTCGGCACCGACGTGCGACCGCCGGCCGCGGCCGCACTCGCCCAGGTGAGCGTCCCGGCGGCCGACCGGCTGCTCGAGGACCTCGTCGACGCCCGGCTGCTGGTGCAGACCGCGCCGGGCCGCTACCGGCTGCACCCCCTGGTTCGGGCCTATGTCAGGGGGAACGCGCGCGGACTGGACCGTCACTCGATGCGGCGTGCGTTGCACCGCCTGCTCGACCACTACCTCGCGCAGTCGGGTCGGCCGCCGATGTGTCCACAAACGACGGTCTGACCGGGTTCGACGCGCTGGCTCGCGGGGACACCGCCATGCCGTTATCGTCCTAACGCGACCCTGGCGGAGGTCCGCCTCGACGGGAGTTCTGTTCATGACCGATAGCGTGCCCACCTACCCGTTCCGCCTGCCCGACGCGCTCAGCCCACCGCCGGAATGGGCGCGGCTGCGGGCCGGCGAACCCGTGGTGCGGGTGCGGTTGCCCAGCGGCGACCAGGCGTTGTTGCTCACCCGGTACGACGACGTGCGGCAGATGCTCTCCGACCCGCGGTTCACCCGGCACCCCGACACCGCTGACGCCGCACGCGTCACCGCGAACGAGGAGGGCGGGGTCTTCGGGGAGAAGCTGACCGAGGACGTCCTGCACCAGCGCTGGCGGCGGGTCATCAGCCGGGCGTTCACGACAAGACGCGTGCAGGCCATCCAGCCGCGCATCGAGGAGACGGCCGAGTCGCTCGTCACCGCGATGATCGAGCGCGGCGCACCGGTGGACCTGTTGGCGGTACTCGGGTTTCCGTTGCCGGCGGCGGTGATCTGCGACCAGCTCGGGGTGCCGGGCACCGACCGGGACCGGTTCGCGTACTGGTCGGACACCATGCTCAGCATGACCAGGTACACGCAGGCGGAGATCGACGCCGCACAGGCGGAGTTCGGCGAGTACTTCGCGAAGCACATCGCCGCCAAGCGAGCCGACCCCGGCGACGACCTGATCAGCGAGTTCATCAGGTTCACCGACGAGTTCGACGGGCTGCTCACCGACGAGATGCTCATCGCCACGAGCCAGGGCCTGCTGGTGGCCGGCTACGAGACGACCGCCGGCATGATCGGCAAGATGGTCGCGCACCTGCTCGCCGAGCCGGACCGGTGGGCGCGGCTGCTCGCCGACCCGGAACTGGTGCGCACCGCCGTCGAGGAGATGCTGCGCTTCGATCCCGACCCGGGCTTCGGGATTCCGCGTCACCTCTCCGCCGACGTCGAGGTCGGCGACCACACGCTGCCCGCCGGCACGACGGTCGTGTGCAGCATCGGCGCGGCCAACCGGGACGACCGCACGTTCACCGGCGCCGACCGCGTGGACCTGCACCGCACCCCGAACCAGCACCTCGCGTTCGGCATCGGACCGCACTCCTGCGTCGGGCAGGCGCTCGCCAGGGTCGAGCTGCAAACCGTGCTGCGGGTGCTGCTGCGCAGGCTCCCCACGCTCGAGCTCGCGGAGCCGGCCGCCGCTCTGGCGGTCCGGGAAGGCCTGGTGGTGGGCGGGTTGACCCGGGTGCTCGTGCGGTGGTGACGGCGACCCGGTCATGACAGCGGTGCGGCCACGACGACCCATCGCCGCGACCGCACCGCACGCCGTCCCGAACCCGTTCGCCAGCTCGCCCTGGCGACTTCACCGCGACCGAATCGGCACCCGCTCGCGGTCCGGCGGGACTACTCGAGGTGCTCGTTGATGCCATTCACGAAATCGTCCCGCGAAATCCTCTTGCTGCGTTCCGAGCCCAACGCGTCGAGGCCGTAGACCGCGTCGCTCTTGTCGATTTTCCAGACGCTGTCGAGGAATCGGGTGAGCTCTTCGTTGCTGATCGCGTCGTCACCGTCGACGTCGATGAGATCGAAGATCACATGAGCACCGACCTCGCTGACCTTGAGCCGGTTCTCGTCGGACGTGGCGAGCCGGGTCGCGGTCACGTACTGCGTCTTCGACAGGCGATCCTCGTGAATGTCGGCGTGTCGCAGCAGCTCCAGCCAGTGCATCCGGTAGAACGCCTCGAGCGCCCGCACCCGGCGGTCGTTCTCGTTGACCTTCGCCGTCTTCTTGTAGCGGCCGACCAGCGCTTCGTAGTCCGACCATTCGATGTAGCCGTCGTGGTTGCCGTCCAGTTTGTCGAATTCGTACTCGATCTTCAGCTCGACGGGATCCGCCGTTTTGCCAGCCATCATGGCCTCCGCGGGTTGGTTGAAATTCGATGAGTTAGCGAATAACAGGCTCCAAGTTTCCGAGAATCACCGCAACCGGTGTCAGTCGCCAGCACGGGACGTCCACTCGATCGGGTGGTCACTCCCCAACCGATCCTGCTGCGTGACGATGCGTGCCGTCGGCCACGAGCCGCTCTCGACCAACCGCCGCGCGACCCGGACGACCTCGCCGGCGACGACCTCGACGGCGGGCGGCACTCGGCCGCCCTGTCGCAGGGCGAGGACGATGGTGCGGGAGACCGCGGGACCGGTGAGGGGGCCACCGGTGAGGGGACCGGCCGACACGTCCTCGGCGACGCCTGCGGCGGGGAGGACGGTCCACACGTTCGCGGTGGTCACGAGCTTCTTCTGGACGAGCGTCGAGTTGGTCTGGCACGCGACCGTGAGATCGACGCAGGCCGATCGTCACGATGCCCTGGACGTGTGCCGGGGTCGGCCGGATCTCGGCGCGGGCACGTTCCAGTTCGAGCAGGGCGCGTCGTGCGCGGTCGGCCAGGATCTCGCCAGCCGGCGTGAGCGTCATGCCCTGGTGGGTGCGGTCGAACAGGGCGACACCCGAACTCGTCCTCCAGCGCGCGGACGAAGCAAGATGGAGTGGTCCGTCAACGAGCTGCGAGAGGCCGACCATGTACGAGCTCAGCGCGGATGAGGCCGCGATCGTCGACGTCGTGCGTGACTGGGTGGACCACGAGGTCGAGCCCGTGGTGCGGGAGCTGGAACACGCCGACACCTATCCCGAGTCGCTCATCGAGCAGATGAAGCGGCTGGGCATCTTCGGGCTCGCCGTCCCCGAGCCGTGGCACGACGCCGGTGTCTCCACCTCCTGCTACGCCGCGGTGACCGAGGAGCTGGCGCGCGGCTGGATGAGCCTCGCCGGAGCCGTGGGCGGACACGGTGTCGTCGCGAAGCTCCTGGTGAGCTACGGGACGCGGGAGCAGCGGGACCACTACCTGCCGAGGATGGCCACCGGCGAGGTCCGGGCGACGATGGCACTCACCGAACCAGGCGGCGGATCCGACCTCCAGGCCCTGCGCACCGTGGCACGCAAGGAGGGCGAGGACTACGTGATCGACGGGTCCAAGACCTGGATCACGAACGCCCGCCGGTCCCAGCTGGTGGCGCTGCTGTGCCGCACCGATGTGGACGCGCACCCGAGGCACCGGGGTATCAGCATCCTGCTCGTCGAGAAGGGTCCCGGGTTCGAGGTGTCCCGGGACCTGCCGAAGCTCGGGTACAAGGGCGTGGAGAGCTGCGAGCTGTCCTTCAGCGACTTCCGGGTGCCCCGGACCGCGTTGCTCGGCACGGTGGAGGGGCAGGGCTTCGCGCAGATGATGCGGGGACTGGAGATCGGTCGCATCCAGGTGGCGGCGCGCGCCGTCGGCGTCGGCGCCGCCGCGCTGGCGGCCGCGGTGCGCTACAGCCAGGAACGCGAGAGCTTCGGTCGACCGATCTGGCAGCACCAGTCGGTCGGCAACCTCCTCGCCGACATGGTGACCCAGCTGACGGCCGCCCGGCAGCTCGTGCGGTACGCCGCCCGCCGCTACGACTCCGGCGAGCGGGCCGACATGGAGGCGGGGATGGCGAAGCTCTTCGCGTCGGAGACGGCCATGAAGATCGCGCTCGACGCGGTGCGCGTCCACGGCGGGTACGGCTACTCGACCGAGTTCGACGTCGAGCGGTACTTCCGCGACGCGCCGCTGATGATCGTCGGCGAGGGAACCAACGAGATCCAGCGCGACGTGATCGCACGCCAGCTCATCAAGCGCAACCCGGTGCGGTGACGACCTGGTCGACAAGCCCGTGCGCGACCGCGTCAGCGATCCTCCAGGCAGGAAAGGCAGCCCATGCTCCCTCTTGACGGAACGACCGTCGTCGCGCTCGAACAGGCCGTCGCCGCGCCCTTCGCCACGCGGCAGCTCGCCGACCTCGGCGCACGGGTCATCAAGGTCGAGCGTCCCGGCGAGGGTGACTTCTCCCGCGGCTACGACCGCACGGTCCACGGGGACTCCAGCTACTTCGTGTGGCTGAACCGCGGCAAGGAGTCGATCGAGCTGGACATCAAGGACGAGAGCGACCGGCGGGTGCTCGACGCCATCGTCGACGCGGCGGACGTCGTGATCCAGAACCTCGTGCCCGGCGCGGTCGAACGGCTCGGTCTCGACGCGGCGACGCTGCGGGCGGCGCGCCCCGAGCTGGTCCACTGCTCGATCTCGGGTTACGGACCCGACGGCCCCTACCGGACGAAGAAGGCGTACGACCTGCTCATCCAGTGCGAGGCGGGGCTCGTCGACGCCACCGGCAGCGAGGACGAGCCCTGCAAGGTCGGCATCTCGGTCGCCGACATCGCGACGGGCATGTACGCCTACTCGGGCATCCTGAGCGCGCTGCTCCAGCGGGCCACGCACGGCGTCGGCGCGACGGTCGAGGTCGCGATGATCGACGCGCTGGCGGAGTGGATGGTCCAGCCGGCGTACCACGCGGTGTACGGCGGGTCGGCGACACGCAGGACCGGTGCGAGGCACGCGTTCATCGCGCCCTACGGTCCCTACGCGACCGGCGACGGGAACCAGGTCTTCCTCGGTGTCCAAAGCGATCGCGAGTGGGTCCGGCTGTGCCGGGAGGTCCTGGGGCGGCCCGAGCTGGCGCTGGACCCGCGTTTCGCCCGCAACCCCGAACGTGTCGTCAACGACCACCTGATCACTCCGCTGATCGAGTCGGCCTTCGCCCCGCACGACGCCGACGGTGTCATCGCGCTGCTCGACGGCGCGGGTCTCGCCTGCGCGCGCCTGCGCCGGCCGGCCGAGATCCTGACGCACCCGCAGCTCGTGGCGCGGGATCGCTGGCGGCCGGTTCGCGCGCCGGGTGGGATGGTCCAGGCGCTGCTGCCGCCCGTCACGATCGCCGGGCAGGAACCGGTGCTGGGGGCCGTACCGAGGCTCGGCGAGCACAACGACACGCTCCGCGCCGAGTTCGGCTCATGACCGGGCACCTCGAGCACACCGAGGTGCTGTGCCCGGAACCCGCCGTGGCGCTCGCCCGGCTCCTCGACGTCGAGCCGCCGGACCTGGAGACCGACGGGCTGCCGCTGCTGTGGCACTGGGTCTACCTGCTGGAGCGACCGCGCCAGGCGGACCTCGGCGTGGAGGGGCATCCCGTGCGTGGCGTGCTCCCGGTGCCGCCCGGGCCGGGGCGCCGCCGCATGGCGGCCGGTGGCCGGGTCACGCGTGTCGCGCCGCTCGTCGTGGGGCGAGAAGCGACGCGGCGCACCGAGGTCGTGTCGACGACCGACAAGGAGGGGCGCACGGGCCGGCTGACGTTCGTCGTCGTCCGCCACACCATCGGCCAGGACGGGGAGGTCAAGGTCGTCGAGGAGCAGGACGTCGTCTACCGCGACGCCGCGGCCACGCCCGCCGAGACCGTCGCGGTCACGCCGGTGCCGCTCGACGAGGGCGAGTGGTCGCTGCCCGTGGACCCGACGCTGCTGTTCCGGTTCTCGGCCCTGACCTACAACGCCCACCGCATCCACTACGACCGTGACTACGCCCGTGACGTCGAGGGCTATCCAGGCCTGCTGACCCACGGTCCGCTGCAGGCGCTGGCGATGGCGGAGTCCGTGCGCAGGACCGGCGCGACCGCCACGGCGATCGACTACCGCCTCGTCTCGCCGCTGTTCGACCACCAGGGTCTGGTGGTGCGGAGCACCGGATCCGGTTCGCCACGCGAGGTCTCCGTTCGGGACCGCGGCGGCCGCGTCACCGCGGTCGGCCGCCTCACCGTGCGGGAGACGGGCCTTGCCCCGAGTTAGTTACGCGCATAACGTTATGCGCGTAACTAACTTGCCAGGAGGATGGTCATCGTGGAGTTCGAGCAGGCCGACGCCGTCAACCAGGCCATTCGCGTCCTGAGCCTGCGACACCGGGCACGCGCCGCGGCGCTGCTGACACCGCTCGGCCTGCACCCGGGGCAGGAGGTGCTGCTGCTCGAACTGGCGCGGACCGGCCCGATGATCCAGGCGCAGCTCAGCGACGCGCTCGGCATCGAGCCGCCGAGCGTCACGCTGATGACGCGCAAGCTGGAGACGTCCGGACACGTGCGCCGCACGCCGGCGGCGGCCGACCGGCGCGCGAGCGTGGTCGAGCTGACCGACGGCGGGAAGGTGCTGGCCGACCGGGTGAAGCGGCTGTGGTGCGACCTGGCGGCGGAGACCGTCACGGGCCTGCCGGCGCAGACCGTGGCCGCCCTGCCCGGCATCCTGCGGACCTTGACGTCCAATGTGGACACCCGGCGCCGCAGGCGAGAC
Organism: Actinophytocola sp.; assembly: GCF_035634895.1. GTDB lineage: Bacteria > Actinomycetota > Actinomycetes > Mycobacteriales > Pseudonocardiaceae > Actinophytocola. The sequence goes on from NZ_DASQCC010000103.1 coordinate 70,760, forward strand.
TACGAGCCGAGCGCGCTGGGCTGGGTCCGCGAGCACGTGGACCAGATCATGCGCACGGGCACGACGGACGGCGTCACGATGAAGGACCGGCCGATGGTGCTGCTGACCTACCGTGGCGCACGCACCGGCAAGGTTCGCAAGACGCCGGTGATGCGCGTCGAGCACGATGGCCACTACGCGGCGGTCGCGTCCAAGGGCGGGGAACCGACCAACCCGGACTGGTACCGCAGCGTGCTGGCCGAGCCGGTCGTCGACCTCCAGGACGGCACGACGACCCGCGAGTACCACGCCCGCGAGGTGACCGGAACCGAGAAGGCGACATGGTGGCACCGGGCGGTGGCGGCGTTCCCCGACTACGCGGACTACCAGCGCGGGACCGACCGGGAGATCCCGGTCCTCGTGCTCGAACCAACGGGCCGGCTCGGCCGCACGCCGTGATGCAAGGCAAGCGCAAGTGAAATTCGCGACCGGTGGCGCAGGTTTGACGGGTGCTCATCGCGGAAGAGTCGTCCGGACTCGAGGACCAGCTCGGCACGGACACCGTCGTCAGCGTGGCGGATCTCCACAAGGCCTACGGGCGGACCGAGGCCGTGCGCGGGGTCTCGTTCGAGGTCCGGCGGCGTGAGATCTTCGGCATCCTGGGCTCCAACGGCGCCGGCAAGACGACGGTCGTGGAGATCCTCCAGGGACTGCGGGACAGAACCAGCGGGGAGGTCTCGGTGCTCGGGCTCGACCCGGCGCGCGAGAAGAACCGGCTGCGCCGCGGCATCGGCTCCCAGCTGCAGTCCTCCGCCCTGCCGGACCGGTTGCGGGTGGGCGAGGCGGTCACGCTGTTCGCCCGTGCTCGCCACACTCCCGTCGACGTGGCGGCCACCATGACGACCTGGGGGTTGACCCCGCTCCGCGACCGCGCGTTCGGTTCGCTCTCCGGTGGTGAGCAACAACGGCTGTTCGTCGCGCTGGCGCTGCTCGGTGATCCGGAGCTCGTGCTGCTCGACGAGCTGACCACGGGGCTGGACCCCAGCGCCCGGCACGCGACCTGGGACCTGCTCCACCAGGTACGGGAGCGCGGCACCACGGTCGTGCTGGTCACCCACTTCATGGACGAGGCCGAGACGCTGTGCGACCGCGTGGCCGTCATGGACCGGGGCCAGGTGGTCGCCTGCGACACCCCCGCCGCGCTGACCGCACACCACGGCGGACCGGTCACCATCACGTTCAGCACCACCGACGGGTACCGGCCGGACCACCTGCTCGCGGTACCCGGCGTCGAGTCGGCCACCGCCCGCGGTGGGCAGGTCACGGTCACCGGGGAAAGCGCCGCCGCCGTCCGCGTCGCCGCCGCGCTGGTCGAGCGCGGCGTCAGCCCGGTCGACTACCGCACCCACTATCCGTCGCTCGAGGACGTCTTCCTGTCCATGACCGGGCACCGACTGAGCGAGAAGGTTTCGTCGTGACGCGCTACCTGACCTGGACCGAGGTCAAACTGCTGGGGCGAGAGCCGCTCGTGCTGGTGCTGACCCTGATGTTCCCGCTGCTGCTGATGGTCATGCTGGCCGCCGCATTCAGCAAGCACGGCGGCCCCGTGTTCGCCAACCTGGACGGAACCCAGTTCTACGTCACCGCGTACCTCGGCGCCTCGATCGCGATGATGGGGTTCATGGGCACACCGTCGCATCTCGCCGGATACCGCGAACGCGGAGTGCTCCGCCGTTTCCGGGCGGCGGCGATCCCGTCCGGCGCCGTGGTCGCCTCCCAGGCCGCGGTGCTCGCGCTGCTGGCGGTCTTCGCGGCGGCGGTCATGCTGGTGCTGGCCTACCTGATGTTCGACATCCCGGCCCCCGCGTCCGCCGCGGGTGTCGTCGTCGCGTTCGCGGCGGGCATCCTGGCCTTCGGCGGCATCGGCACCCTGCTGGGGTCGATCCTGCCCGGCGCCCGCTCCGCACAGGGGCTCGGCCTGCTGCTGTTCTTCGGCACGTTCCTGCTCGTGGGAGGCGGCCCACCGCCCGGCGTCTTCCCCGACGCGCTCAACGCCGTCACCTCATGGACGCCGACCGGACTGCTGCTCGACGCCATCCGCTCCCCCTGGGCCGGCGACGGACTCCACGTGCCGGCCACGGTCACCCTGCTGCTGATCTCGGCCGCGACGTTCACCCTCGCCACCCGGCGACTCTCCCGAAACTGACCCACGACACGGCTTCTCCGCACTCGTCGGCGGAGTGGTCACACGTACGGCAGGTGCAGGTTGTCGACGGAGAAGATCGCGTCCGTGCGGCCGTCGAAGAGTGGGACCAGGCGGCGGAAGTGGTCGCGCATCGCGGATTCGAAGTCGGCCTCGCCGCTCAACAGCCAGGTCGCGCCGTCGAGCAGTTCCGGGAGGTCCTCGGCTATGCGTTCGGCCGACATGCTCGGTGAGCGCGGGCCATCGTCCTCGACGGGGTCCGGTTCGTTGCCGAGCATGACGTAGCTCGGGAAGCGCTTCAGGTCGGGCAGGACCGAGTAGAACGGGACGCCGGGGTTGAAGTAGTACTCGGCCCAGTCGTTGCCCGCCAGCGCCAGCCACGGGGTGCCGACCGCCATCGCGGCGAAGGCGAAACCCGTGTGCGGGGACAGGAACAGGTCGCAACGCTCCACCGCCGCCAGCTGTCGCGCCAGTGGGACGTCCACCGCCCACGCCACGTCCGGCACCGTCGCCGCCATGGCGGCGAACTCCTCGCGGGTGAACGTGGTGCTGGTGCGGCCGTCCTCGGCCAGCTTGCCCACCAGGCAGAACCGCGCCGTCGGCCAGCGCTCCGCGAAGGCACTCAACACACTGTGCCAGCCGGCCAGCGACGGGTACCGCCACCGCGGGCTGCTGCCGCCGGGGAGCACCGCGATCGTGGGACCGTCGTCCGGCAGGAGCTCGGCTGCCCAGCGTCGCGCCTCGCCGGGCAGCTTCAGCTCGAGCCGGTTCCTCGGCCGGTACGACGGTCGCGGCGCACCGACCTGAAGGTGCCCCCGGCCCGCACGGAAGTGCTGGGCGGCCAGCTCGTAGTAACCGGCCAGGCCGGGGAACAGGTCATGCTGCCACCGCTGGTGGCCGCGCGGATCGTCGACGACCCAGTCCCACTCGGCCGGCACGTGCGCGAGCACGTCATGGCGCGGTGGCTCGAACACGTCGACGTCCACCGTGTACACCTCGTCGATGTGCTCGCACCACGACGCCAGCTCCACGGCCGTCTTCTCGAGCAACACCACGCCGACACGCCGTTCCGGGTCGGCGCGACGGTAGCCGAGCGAGTACTGCAGGGCCTCCACCGCGTGACCGACCGGATGGCAGTAGACGAAGTTCACCAGTACCGACTCGGCGGGCACACCGCCAACACTAGGACCGCACGCGAACGGTTTACGGTGCCAGGACGCGTCGCGGCGGCCGGTGAGTCCGTCGAGACCTCCGGAGCGGCTTTGCCGGTCGAACTTCGTGGTGCGCGGTCCGCTCGGCGTCGACAATTCCGCTATCGGCACGCCTCGCGACGCGTGGCGGGGCATGCGACGCCGGCCAGGACTCTGGGGAGAATCGATGCGACCGTCCGACAGACCTCATACACGTGCGCGCGTGGCGACCATCGTCACCGCGGCGGTGGGGGTCACCACACTGCTTCCGGGGGTGGCCAGCGCCGCTCCGCCCGACAACGACGCCTTCGCCGGCGCCACACCACTCACGACCGTGCCCGCCGCCGCCGAGGTCGCCCTAGCGGAGACGACCGCGGAACCGGGCGAGCCCAACCCGTCCTGCGGCTCGTCCAGCGGTGCGCCGTCGGCGTGGTTCGCCTTCACCGCGCCACGCACGGAGTCGATCACGTTGGCACGCACCAGCTTCGAGTGGGACACCGTCCAGGCCGTCTACACCGGGGACTCGCTCGACGCCGACCTGGCGGAAGGGACCGTGGTGTTCAAGGCGGTCGCCGAGCCCGGCGGCGTCCGCGACGCGCTGCCGTCCGACAACACGGTGATCGCGCCGGCCACCACCGTGCGACCCGCGACGAGCAGGTGAGCTGACAGAGGTTCGCGGGGGGCCGGTCGTGCCGGCCCCCCGCCCTCGCTCCTATCCCCGACGACCCGACCCGACGGGGGTTCTCAGCACTCCGGCGCCGAGTGCGACGGCGACGACGAGCGGGATGAGTGCCGCGAAGGTCCATCCCAGGCCGATCGCCTGGCCGAGCCAGCCGGTCAGCGCCGGTCCGGTCAGGATCCCGGTGTAGGTGAACGTCGCGACGCGGGCGACGAACGTGGCCGCGCCGTCGCCACCGAGGTGCCCGACCGCGCTGAAGATCAGCGGCACCAGGACGGACGTGCCGTAGCCGAGCACCGCGAACCCGGCGAGCGCGACGTACTGCGACGGGCTCAGCACGACGATCGTGAACCCGGCCACGACCACGCAGGCGTGCGCCCGGAACACCCGTGCGCGACCGAAGCGCTCGGTCAGCCGGTCGCCGCCGAGCCGGCCGAGCGTCTGGCACAGGGCGAACGCGCCGTAGCCGAACGCCGCCACGGCCAGCGTCGCGCCGCGGTCCTCGTGCAGGAAGACACCGCTCCAGCTGACGACGGCCGCCTCGCAGAGCATCAGCACGAGACCGATGGACCCGAACACCAGCACCGGCGGCGTCCACCCCGTACGCCAGCTCCGCCTCGGCTTCTCACCGGCCGGCTCCCGGTCCGCCCCGGCCGGCAGCAACCACCGGCCGACCACGGCCCCGGCCGGCAACGCGACGGCGGCCACCCCCGCGGTGTGCGCCCAGACCGGGATGCCGGCGGCGGCCGCGCCGGTCAGCGCGGCGACGATGGAGCTGGTCCCCCATGCGGCGTGGCACCGGTTCATGACGGGCCGCCCGAGCAGCCGCTCGACCGCGACCGCGTGCGAGCTCATCGCCACGTCCAGCATGCCGTGCACCGCCCCGGCCAGCGTCACGGCCACGGCCAGCTGGGCGACGTCGCCCGCCGCGCCGATCCCGGCGAGCGCGAACGGCAACGCGGCGAGCGTGACCCGGATGACCCGGACGCTGCCGAACCGCGCGACCAGCGCGCCGACGGACT
>NZ_DASQCC010000104.1:0-26151 GCF_035634895.1 Actinophytocola sp.
ACCCCCTGCGTATCCCGCTGGGCGGCTTCCCGGCGCGGGTCGTCACGCGTGGGTACCACCTGGCGGCCATGCCGGGCAACCGCGTCCGCACGGCGGTCGACTGGCTGCTGGACTTCACGCTGGGCCGGCAGTCGGTGCAGCTCGGGCTGGTGCGTGGACCGCATGTCCCGCTGGACACGGACAGCCCCGAGCTGCCAAGGATCAGCGGTGGCTGAGGAGGTGCTCGCGGAAGCGGGCGGAGGGCGGCGGTAGCTCCCGGCCGGCGAGCCAGGCGACGCCGATGTCGCGTTCGGACGGCACGTCCGTGACGCGCAGGTGCGGCGCCCGGCTCGCCGCCCGCGGCGCCGGCAGCAGCGCGACGCCCAGCCCGGCCGTGACCAGGCCGCGCAGCGTCTCCACCTCCTCGCCCTCGAAGCCGACGCGGGGGGTGAAGCCGGCGGCCGCGCACAGCCCCTCGGTGGTGTCGCGAAGCGCGTAGCCGGGGCGGAGCAGGATGAACGTCTCGTCCGCCGCGTCGGCCAGTCGCACTTCCGGGTGACGCGCGAGCGGGTGGTCCGGCGGTACGGTCAGATACAGCGGCTCGACGAGCAACCGCTGCCAGTGGATGGCGGGCAGGCCGGGATCGCCGCTGGTGACCACAAGGTCGGCGGTGCCGGCGAACAGCTCCGCCACCAGGCCTTCCTCGCCGTGCTGACGCAGCTCGAACCGGGCGTGCGGGTGCCCCTCGCGGAAGTCGCTGATCATCCGCGGGACGAGCCAGACGCCGAGGGTGTGCAGGAAGGCGAGCGGGACGGTGCCGGCGTTCGGGTCGACCAGCTCGCGGAGCTCACGGATACCCAGGTCATAGCGGTCGAGCACGGCCTCGACGTGGCGCGCGAAGGCGTGGCCCGCCGGGGTGAGCCGCAGGGTGCGGCCCGAACGCGCCAACAGCTCCGCGCCGACCTCGTGCTCGACCCGTCGCAACGCCCGGGACAACGCGGGCTGGGTCAGTCGAGCACGGGCGGCGGTCTCGGTGACCGTCGCGCCGTTCGCGACCTGCCGGAACAACCGCAACACTGCCAGATCCATGACGCCAGTTTATGGATAACCGAAGAAAGCGGCATTGGACGCATGTGTCAGAGCGGCTCATCCTGGAGGTCGGAGACTTCCGACGAAGGAGCGCGAGATGGCGACGGTTGCCGAGCAGCTGGTACGGGCGCTGCGGGACGCGGGTGTGGAGCGGATCTACGGGATCGTCGGCGACAGCCTGAACTCGATCGTGGACGCCGTGCGGCGTACCGAGGGGATCGAGTGGGTCCACGTGCGGCACGAGGAGGCGGCGGCGTTCGCGGCGGCCGCGGAGGCACAGGTCACCGGGAAGCTGACGGTGTGCGCGGGCAGCTGCGGGCCCGGGAACCTGCACCTGATCAACGGCCTGTACGACGCGCACCGCAGCGGGGCGCCGGTGCTGGCGATCGCGTCGCACATCCCGACGAACCAGATCGGCACCGGGTTCTTCCAGGAGACCCACCCCGCCGAGCTGTTCCGCGAGTGCAGCCACTACAGCGAGCTGGTGTCCGCGCCGGCGCAGCTGGCCCGCGTGCTGGGCATCGCGATGCAGACGGCGGTGGGCAGCCGGGGTGTGTCGGTCCTGACGATCCCCGGCGACGTGGCGGACCTGCGTGCCGCGGGGACGGTGTCGGCGCCGATGGTCACCCCGTCACCGGTGGTGCCGCCCGCGCCGGTGGTGGCCGAGCTGGCGTCGCTGCTGAACTCGGCCGAGAAGGTCATGCTGTTCGCCGGTGCCGGCACGGCGGGCGCCCACGACGAGGTGCTGTCGCTGGCGTCGGCGCTGGCGGCCCCGGTCGGCCACTCACTGGGCGGCAAGGAGTGGATCCAGTACGACAACCCGTACGACGTCGGGATGAGCGGCCTGCTGGGCTACGGCGCGTGCCACGAGGCGATGCACGAGGCCGACCTGGTCGTGTTGCTGGGGACGGACTTCCCGTACGACAACTTCCTGCCGGGTGCCCGGACCGTGCAGATCGACGTCGAGCCGGCACACCTCGGCCGCCGGACGCCGCTGGTGCTGGGCGTGCACGGCTCCGTGCGTGAGACGGTGCTCGCCGTGTCGCCGCTGCTGCGGTCCGGCCGTGACCGGTCGTTCCTCGACCGCATGCTGGACCGGCACGCGCGGAAGCTGGAACGCGTGGTGGAGGCGTACACCTCGGACGTGTCGCAGCGAACGCCGATCCACCCCGAGTACGCCGCGTCGCTGGTGGACGAGGTGGCCGCGCAGGACGCGGTGTTCACCGTGGACACCGGCATGGGCAACGTGTGGGCGGCGAGGTACCTGACCCCCAACGGCCGCAGGCGGGTGCTGGGCTCGTTCCGCCACGGCAGCATGGCGAACGCCCTGCCGCAGGCGATCGGCGCGGCGATGGCGTCACCGGGCCGGCAGGTGGTGTCGCTGTCGGGCGACGGCGGCCTGGGCATGCTGATGGGCGAGCTGCTGACACTGTCGACCTACGACGTGCCCGTGAAGGTCGTGGTGTTCAACAACGCGTCGCTGGGCATGGTGAAGCTGGAGATGCTGGTGGACGGGTTGCCGGACCATGGAACGGACCACCCGAGGGTGGACTTCGCTGCGGTGGCGGCCGGCTGCGGCCTGTGGTCGACGAAGGTGACGGAACCGGGAGCGATCCGCGGCGCGCTGGAGAAGGCGTTCGCGCACCCCGGCCCGGCGCTGGTCGAGCTGGTGACGGACCCGAACGCGCTGTCGATCCCCCCGAAGATCACCGGCGAGATGGTGCGGGGGTTCGCCCTGGCGGCGAGCAAGACGGTGCTCAACGGCGGGGTGGGCAAGATGCTGGAGCTGGCGCGGAGCAACGTACGCAACGCGCCGCGGCCGGTCTAGTCTTCCGTGCCGGCGGCAGGCGACCACCGCGTTGCTATGCCTTCTGCCAGGCCTGGACGCCGAGCCTGCCGGTGTTCCCGAGGTCGATGGTCACCGTCGACGAGCCGGTGACCTCGTTCGGGACGACGAGCGGGACCTCGACCCACGGGGCGCCACCGGCGGGCGCGGCCTCGAGCCGCGTGGCGGTGGTGGCGTCGACCGTGGCGTCGGTGACGAGGTTGCGCCAGAGGAGGCCGGAGCGGGCCTTCTCACCGGGCTGGAGGGTGATGGCGACCGGCGGGTTGTCGAAGTCCGGCAGCAGCGAGATGTCCGCGGACCCGTGCAGCACGGCGGCGTCGATGAGCCGGTCGTCCTCGTCGTACAGCCGCAGGTCCGGATAGCCGTCGACGGTGCGGGGCGCGGACCCGCAGTTGACCAGCTCGATGGTCAGCACACGGAGCCCCATGGCGGCGTCCCCACCCACGGCCGAGATGGCCACCCCGTCTGGTGAGCACCGGGCCTCGGGCACGGCCGAAGTGGTCTCCGGCGGCCGGTGCGGGTTGGGCGAGGTGGCGCTCGGCGCGGTGTCGATCTCCGGGCCTCCCGCGGCCGTGCGGGCGCCGCACCCGGCCAGCAGCACCAGTCCCAGGACACCCAGGAGAACACGCCTCACGCCGAAGATCGTACCGGCGGGTGCGGCTCGACCGGCCGCGTCCGTGGGCGGCCCTGTCCATGCGGGTTGTGGCGTGCCGTCAGCCCAGGCGGATGTGCTTGACGCTGGTCCACCTGCGGCGGACGTGGGCGGTCAGGCGGGTGTCCGTGTTGGGGCGCAGTCGCAGGCCCGCGGTGGCGGCCACCCGGTCGGCCACCTCGGGGACGGTCACCCCGTCGGTCCACACCTGGGTGGCGAACCGCTTGTCCCGCAGGCGTTCCAGGCAGAGGTCGACCTTGGACTCCGCCCAGCTGTCGCGGAACAGGGGCCCGTTCCGGCCCATGACGAAACTCAGTGCGTGGCCGAAGCCCCGCTCCCTCAGACGCTTCAGCACGGTCTCCCTGCGTGCCAACAGCGAGAAGTGGTGGACCTCGTGGCCCATGCCGCGCAGGCGGCCGACCGTCTCCTCGAAGTACCGGGGTTCGACCACCGTCATGGGCGCTATGACCGGGCCCGGGTGCCTGCTCAGTGTCAGGTTCAGCACCTCCACCACGCCCTCGCGCCATGACGTCAGGTCCTGGAAGTCGCCGCGCAGCGATGGGGGCAGCATCCGGTGCAGGCCGAAGCCTGGTTGTTCCGGGTCGCAGACCACGCTGCCGGGCAGGCGCCGGCGCAGCTCGTGCGCCGTTTGGGTCTTGCCGCCGCCGAAGGGGCCGTTCAGCCAGATCAGTGTCATGCGTGCGTCAGCGCCACCAGGGGGATCTCTCGTTCGGCCTTCTTCTCGTGGTCGAGGAAGAACGGGTACAACGCCGTGATCTCCGTCCATAAGCGTGCGCGTTCCTCGCCGGCCAGCACCGTCGCCGTGGCCGGGTAGGACTCGTCGCCCGTCTCGACCGTCACCGACGGGGTCGCCGTCAGGTTGGCGTACCAGTCCGGGGGTTTGCGGGCGCCCGCGTTCGACGCCATCACCACGACTCGGTCGCCGTCCTGGTGGAACATCATCGGGGTGGTGCGTTCGGAGCCGGTGCGGGCGCCCCTGGTCGTGAGCAGCAGCAGCCGTTCGCGGTGCATGCCCTCGATCTCGCCGCCCGCGCGGAACTGCGCGATGACCCTGCGGTTGATCTGCTGGAGGTCCATGGCCGCCACCCTAGCCACGGGCACCGACATGTCCCGTCGTCGTGCCGTGGCGACCAGCGGGCGGTGTTACTGCAGGTAGCCCTCCACCACGCCTTCCGGGCGAGGCTGTGCCTCGTCCGGGTTCTCGCCGGCCGCGCGGCGGGCACGGCGCTGGCGCAGCAGGTCCCAGCACGTGTCGAGCTCGACGTCGATGGCGCGCAGGCGCTCGTGGCTCGGCTCGTGCCCGGCACGTTCCAGCTTGTGCTCCTCGTCGATGAGCGCGGTGATGCGGTCCGAGATCTCCTTGTCGTTCATGGGTACATGCTCGCAGAGCGCGGCCGTACCTGCCCACGTGATCGAGCACGCACACACGCGGCGTCACCGGGTGGCGGATCCCGCCTGCCGGGGCAGGTGAGAGGGGCCGCGGAAAGGGTGCTTTCCGCGGCCCCCGTTTCGGCTACCTCATGCCGCCATCGGGAGGGGTCGAGTCGGCATGGGGTTGGCCGGGCTGGGCGCGCCGGTCAGTACGACCACCGTGGCGTTGTCTCTGGTGCCCGCCGCGTCGGCGGCCTGGACCAGCGCCTCAGCCGGGTTCGAGGCATGACGCAGGATGGTCGCCATGGCCTCGTCGCTCAGTGTCCTGTGCACGCCGTCGGTGGTCAGCACCAGGCTCGCGGCGCTCGTTTCCGTTGTGCCGTAACGGCTTGCGGTCGCGGTGTGCACGCTCGTGGTCACCAGGTGCTCCATCCGCGGCGTGACTTCCTCGCCGTGGTCGCGGAAGTACTGGGCCAGCGTGTGATCCCTGGTGAGCCGGCGGAGGTTGACGCCGTCCCACGCGTAGGCGCGGACGTCTCCCACCCACCCGATGCGGTATCCACCTCCGAACGGCTGAGCCACGACCAGGACGCAGTCACCCGTGGCAACGGCCTTTCGAGCCGCCTCCAGTGCCGCCGTCGGACCCGCGACCGCCGGTACACCGACCGCGGCTGTGGCCGCCTGTAGCGCGGCGTGCGCCGCCGTCAGGTCGTCGCCGATGCCGTCGGCCAGCGCGACGATGCCGCCCGCGGCGGCCACCGCGTCCGCGTTCACGTCGCGGCTGCCCTGGTGACTGGCGGTCCGCCATGCTGCCTGGGTGTCCATCTCCGCCTCCTCGCTGCCTCTCTGTCAGCGAGAATGCTCGGGGAAGCTGAGCGGTGCCTGTGGACGGGATGATGTTCGGCTGTGGAACGGGCCGGCGCCGGCGTCACCGACCCGTCAGTGACTCAGCAACCGCAGTTGCCGCTGCAACAGCCGCCGCCGCAGTCGTCGCCGCAGCCACATCCGCATCCGCCTCGCATGACAACCTCCAGTGTTGGTCTGCATACATGCGCGTTTTCGAATCTACGGGCTCGGGCCGTGTGCCATCAGTACCCGATCGGGGGCTCTTTGTACGGGGCTTGTACGCGGCCCTGATGGGGTGACGATCCCTTGCTCCCCGCGAAACGAGGTCACCCGTGAAGTCCCGACGACTGATCACCGCGCTGGCCATGGCCCTTGCCGGGGCGTGCTCGTTCCTGGTCGCGCCGGCGACCGCGGACGTCGGCGCGCAGGCCGTCAACCTCCGCACGCCGTTCGACTGCGGCCAGGTGTGGAACGCGAACACGCGCAGCAACCACAACCCCCAGCTCTCCGTGGACTTCCAGCGCAGTGGCGCGCTCAACAAGAACGTCCGGTCGAGCGCGGCGGGGACGGTCGAGACGGTGAAGAACCTCGGCGACACGAGCTACGGCAAGTACATCGTGATCCGGCACGCCTCCGGTCTGAAGACGCTGTACGCGCACCTCAACTCGTTCAACGTGACGGTGGGGCAGACGGTCGGCACGGGAACGCTGATCGGCAAGGTCGGCTCCACCGGCGGTTCCACCGGGCCGCACCTGCACTACGAGCAGCGGCTGAACGGGGTCGTGCAGCGGGTGGTGCTGAACGGCGTGCACGTCACGTACTTCGGCAACACCTCGATCACCAGCTCCACGGGCTGTTAGCGGAACGGCCCGCGCTCACCCCGCGTTCAGGAGCGTGGCGCGGAGTTCCTCCGCGCGGGCCGCGTGGTGGCGGGCCGCCGTCCGGTCGCCGGTTCGCTCGTGCAGGCGCGCCAGCAGTTCCGCCACATCCGCCTCGGAACGGCGGTCGCCGTTGCGGTGGTGGCGGGCCAGGGCCGTCGTGAGCAGCCGGCCGGCCGCCGTCAGCTCACCGGTGTTCAGGCACAGCTCGCCAAGGCTCTGGTTCGTGTAGCCGACGCAGTTCTCGTCGTCCAGCTCACGGAAGATCGTCAGCGCCCGCGCCAGGTGCTCGCGTGCGGATCTCAGGTTGCCCTGGCGTTGGCGCAGAGCCGCCATGCGCTTGAGGGCGTGTGCCTCGCGGTGGCGGTCGCCGATCGCCGCGCTCAGCTCGTAGGCGTCGGTGAACCAGCGGCCCGCCGGCGCGAGGCAATCCAGCGCCAGCCACACCGAGCCGGCCGCCAGCCGCGCCACCGCCTCCCCATGCTGGTCGCCGACCCGCGCGAACAGCGTCAGCGCCCCGTGACAGCAGTCCAGCGCGTCGTCGTGCTCGCCCAGGATCCGCAACACGGTGCCGAGACCGGCCAGCGCCACCGCGGCGCCCCGGTCGTCGCCGATCGCGACGAACAGCTCGTGGGCGGTCGTGAACGCCGAGCGGGCCTCGGTGTAATCGTCCCGGTACAGCGCCACCTGCCCGAGGTTGCGCAGGACGATCGCCTCGCCGCGCCGGTCACCCAGCCGGCGCGCCGCGGCCAGCGCCCGCACATGCGTGCGCTGCCAGTCGTCCTGCTGGCCGTGCAGGTCGAAGTACGGCGCCAGCGTGGCCGCGAGCTGCCACACGTACTCGTCGTAGCCCCACGCCTCCGCCAGGGACACCATCGCGACCCCGGTGTGCCGTTCCGTGTCGAACCACTCGACCGCGTCGTCGGCCGGCGGCGCGGACACGGGCAGCACACCGAAGTACGGCATTCCCGCCGCCGCGGCGGACGCCCGTCGCAGGTAGCCCGCCAGCACCCGCGCCACCGCCGGACCGTCCCTTTCGGACAGTTCGGCCGCGTAACACCGCAGCAGGTCGTGCAACCGGTACCGGTCCGGGTCGACCAGTGCCACGAGATGGTTGTCCACCAGCACATCCAGCACGTCGTCCGCATGTGGACGGTCCAGCAGCGCCCCCACCACCCAGCCCGGCCAGCGGACCGGCCCCAGCAGGCCCAGCAGGCGGAACGCCCGCGCCGACGCAGCGGGCAGCGACGCGTAGCTCAGGCCGACGCTCGCCCGCACGGCCAGGTCGCCCACCGACAGCTCGTCCAGCCTGCGCCGCTCGTCCCGCAGCCGGTCGGCCAGGGTGCGCAGGGTCCAGCCACGCCGGTGGGCCAGCCGCGTGCCGGCGACCCGGATCGCCAGGGGCAGCCGGCCGCAGAACCGCAGGATCGCCGCCGCGCTCGCCGGTTCGGCCGTCAGGCGAGCGGCCCCGACTATGCCGGCCAGCAGGCGGGCGGCCTCCGGTTCGCCCAGGACGTCCAGCTCCACCGGATGCGTGCCGACCAGGTCCGGCAACATCACGCGGCTCGTCACCAGCACCGCCGACCCGCCGGCGCCGGGCAGCAGCGGGGCCACCTGCGCGGCCGAAGCGGCGTCGTCCAGCACCAGGCACATGCGGCGACCGGCCAGCGCGGACCGCAGCAGCGCGGCCCGGTCCGCCAGCCTGCGCGGGATCTCGGTGACCCCGACCGTCCGCAGCAGCTCGGGCAGCACGTCCACCGGGCGGCGCGGGGTCGACGACGTCCCGGCGAGGTCGAGGTGCAGCTGGCCGTCGGGGAACGCCGCGCGGGTCAGGTGAGCCACCCGGACGGCCACGGCGGACTTTCCCACGCCCGGCGAGCCGGACAGGACGACCACCGCCGGGGTGTCCCGACCGCTGATGAGGTCGGTCAGCTCGTCGATCAGCTCGTCGCGGCCGGTGAAGTCGGGCAGGTCGCGGGGGAGCTGGCACACCGGCGTCAGCGCGGCCAGCAGCTCGGGCCCCGGGGCGGTGTCCAGCTCGGCCCGCAGCACCTGGGACGCCTCCGTGTACGCCTGCACCGCGTCCGCGCGCCGGCCCGCCGCGGTCAGCGCGTGGATCAGCAGCTGCCACAGCTCCTCGCGCAGCGGATGCTCGCTCAGCAGCCCACGCAACCCCGCGATCGCCGCGTCGTGCGCACCCTCGTCGACCGCGTCCCGCAGCCGCTGTTCCCGCGCCGACAACCACATCTCGGTGACCCGCGCGCGGGTCGGCTCGAAGACGTGGCTGTGTGGCAGGTCCTCCAGGAAACCGCCGCGCCACAGGTCCGGGTCGCGTGTCTCCTCGAAGCGGCACAGGTCGATCTCCGCGGGCGACGCGCGCAGCAGGTACCCGCCGGGGCGGTGCTCGATGCGGTTGTCCAGCAGGCGGCGCAGGCCGTGCACGTAGGTCCGCACGTTGGCGGCGGCCGACCGGGGCGGCGAGCCCGGCCACAGGACGTCCACCAGCACGTCCGTGCTGACGGCCGTGTTGGGGCGCAGGAGCAGCGTCGCCAGCAGCAGGCGGGGCTTCGGCCCGCCGAGCGCCACCGGTCGTCCGCCGACCTCGGCCTCGAGCGACCCGAGCACCCGGAACGCGACCGTCGCCACGGTGAGGAATGGTATGCGCGGAGTGTCCGGATGGGAACTACAAGTCACGCGGTGCCGGGCACCTCGGCGGTGCGCTCCGCCGGTCCGGCGGAACCACTACCGGCACGAACCGGAGGACGGTGTCTCGGCCGGCTCGGTGAGGAAGTTGTACGCGGGCAGCGGGCCGACGCACTCGGTGTCCACGCCGGCGAGGATCCGCAACGCGCCGATCACCGCGCGGGCCGGGTCGACCTCCTTGTGGGGCAGCAGGAACGCGCGGCGCTCCTCCGTGTGGTCGCGGTCGGGGAGGCGTACCTCGGCGCGGGCGGCCGCCGAGATCGGCGACAGGAGTGCGTCCGAACGGGCCCGCCGCCAGGCGACCAACCGGTGGGCCACGTGTTCGCCCAGCCGGACGTCGGTGGACGGGTCCAGGTCGCCGCGCCACTGCTCGTCGAACATCGCCTGCAGTGCCTCGTCCTCGTTGAACCTCAGGTACGCGTGCAGCTCGACCAGGCCGTCCAGGCGGTCCAGCTCGGCACGCAGCCGCGGCGCGGCCGCCGCCAGCGTGCCGGTGCGCACCGCGTCCTCGCCGGCCGCGGTCGTGCCGTACCTCAGCGGCACCACCGGCCCGGCCAGGACGAGCTCGGCCAGGAGGGCCAGATGGGCGTCCTGGTCGGCGTGCCCGTCGGTCACCACCACGGCCAGGTCCTCCCACGTCACCATGCGGTGGGTGGACGGATGGCCGGCGCGCACGACACCGTGCAGGAGCAGGGTCACCGCGGCCTGGTCTCAGGCATGGGCCACCGCCTCGCTGTCGAGCTCCAGGCGCACGAACGAGTACGGCGGCAGTGGCCCGGTGACCTCGACCTCCAGCTCCCGGTGTGCCTCGACCTCGGCGTGGAACCTCGGCTCGTCCTCGACCCGCACCAGGTACGCGGCGTCCAGCAGGGGGATCCCCGACTTCCGCTCCCAGTGCACGGTCTCCGCGGCGTGCTGGGACAGCGCCTCGTGCAGTGCCGCCGCGCCCGTCGAGCCGTCCCGTCTCGTGCGGGCCGCCGCCGCGAGGCGGTCACGGCGCATGGCCAGGAGCTTCTCGGCCGACAGGTCTTCCGCCGGCGGCTCGGCCGGCGTGTCGGGGCGGGGAAGCCGGGCACGTACGCCCCACTCGCGGTGGTCCGCCACGCGGTCCAGGAACGTGGCCGCTTCTTCGTGGTACTCGGTCAGCAGGCGCACCGCGGCGGGCTCGTCGCGCAGGAGCGTGCCGAACCGCAGCGGCAGCACGGTGGTCCGCTCGAACATCGTCCGCACCACGGCGTCGTGCCGGCGGGTCAGCACGGCCAGCGGGCCGTCCCCGCCTGCGTCGCCGGGGTTCGGCCCCACCGCCGCGAACGGCGCCAGGTCCACCTCCGCCACGGCGAGCGCGAGCCCCGCGTGTGTCACCAGCCGCACGTCCGGCTCGGGAGTGTGCTCGCGGGTGATCGCGTACGCGCACAGGCCGCGGGTCATCTACTGTCCACTATGGATCACACTCACAGGTCCGGAACGCCGCGAGACAAAGCATCCACCGCCAGGTCTGATCGATGCCCGCGGAGCCGGTGTTACTCGTCCGTATGGTCCGTCCTGTTACACCTGGGGGCCGTTCGGCACCGAAACTTGCGCGGTAGTAGGCAGAGTGGCGGACGTCGTGGCTGCGACCGGCCGAACACCGCAGCCGCCAACGAGCGCCAACGACGTTGGTCCCGAATATTTCCCGAAGATCGACTTCGAGCACGACCCGAGCTGTTCACAAGCCGGACCGCGGCGGGAACCTCCGTGTCGCGCCCCGGAGTCTCACCATGTCGGTGTGCGCGCCGCGCGGGCAATGTCGCATGCCTGAAACATTCGCCAACGTGCGCGTAACGCGGGATCCTTAGCGTCCTTCAGGAGCCGACTCGAGGAGGACAGCGCGTGACGATAGCGGCGCCGGTGACCGGCACCATCGACACACACTGCCCATACTGTGCGCTTCAGTGCGGAATGCGGCTCACGGGCAAGACCGTGTCGCCACGGGAGTTCCCCACCAACCGGGGCGGGTTGTGCCAGAAGGGCTGGACGTCGGCCGCCCTGCTCGACTCGCCCGGGCGGCTGACGGAACCACTGGTCCGCGTCGAGGGACAGCTGCGGCCGGCCAGCTGGGACCGCGCGCTGGACCTCGTCGCCAACCAGATCATCGAGATCCAGGCCGCGCACGGCAGGGACGCGGTCGCCGTGTTCGGCGGGGGTGGCCTGACCAACGAGAAGGCCTACCTGCTGGGCAAGTTCGCCCGCGTCGCGCTGGGGACGTCGCGGATCGACTACAACGGAAGGTTCTGCATGTCGTCGGCCGCCGCGGCCGGCAACAAGGCCTTCGGCATGGACCGTGGGCTGCCCTTCCCGGTCGAGGACCTCCAGCACGCGGACGTGGTGCTGATCGTCGGCGGCAACCCGGCCGAGACGATGCCGCCGTTCGTCCAGCACCTGCGGGACGCGGAGCTGATCGTCGTCGATCCGCGCCGGTCGGCGACCGCCGAGCAGGCCGCGCTGCACCTGCAACCCGCGCCCGGCACGGATCTCGCGCTGGCGCTGGGCATCCTGCACGCGGTGGTCGCGGACGGCCACCTGCGCCACGACTACCTGACCGGCCGGACCAGCGGGTTCGACGAGGTCTGGCGGATCGCCGCGGCCTGGTGGCCGGAGCGCGTCGAGCGGGTGACGGGCGTGGCGGCCAGCGACCAGCGTGCCGCCGCGGCGCTGCTCGCCGGCGCCGGTAACGCGTACGTGCTGACGGCGCGGGGGACCGAGCAGCACGCGCGTGGCGCGGACATGGTCAGCGCGTGGATCAACCTCGCGCTCGCGCTGGGACTGCCGGGCCGGGCGGGCTCGGGTTTCGGCTGCCTGACCGGGCAGGGGAACGGGCAGGGCGGGCGCGAGCACGGCCAGAAGGCCGACCAGCTGCCCGGTTACCGCAGGCTCGACGATCCGGCGGCCCGCGCGCACGTGGCCGCGGTGTGGGGGGTCGACCCGGACTCGCTGCCGAACCCGGGGGTGTCGGCCTACGAGCTGCTGGACGAGGGCCCACGCGGGCTGCTGGTGTTCGGCAGCAACGTGGTGGTGTCCGCGCCGCACGCGAACCGGGTGGCCGGCAAACTGTCCGATGTGGACCTTCTGGTGGTCGCGGACGTCGTGCTGTCCGAGACCGCCGCGATGGCCGACGTCGTGCTGCCGGTGGCGCAGTGGGCCGAGGAGGACGGCACGCTGACCAACCTGGAGGGCCGGATCCTGTTGCGGCGCAGGGCGGTCCGGCCACCCGTGAACGTGCGGACCGACCTGGAGGTCATGCACGGCCTCGCGGGGCGTCTCGGCCAGCCGGCGGAGCGGTTCCCGGTCGACGCGCAGGAGGTCTTCGACGAGCTGCGGCGCGCGTCGGCCGGTGGGATCGCCGACTACGCCGGCATCACCTACGACCGGCTGCGCGACGGCGAGGCGTTGCACTGGCCGGTGCCGTCGACCGACCACCCCGGCACGCCACGGGTCTTCCTCGACCGCTTCGCGCATCCCGACGGACGGGCCAGGTTCGTGCCCGTCGACCACAGTGGACCCGCCGAGCCGCCGGACGAGGAGTTCCCCCTGCAGGCCACCACGGGCCGGGTGCTGCAGCACTACCAGTCCGGCGCGCAGACCCGGCTCGTGGCGGAGCTGCTGGCGGCCGAGCCGGAGATGTACGTCGAGGTGCATCCGGACACCGCGGCCCGCGCGGGGCTCGAGCACGGCGACCTCGCCGACGTGGTCTCCCGGCGCGGCCGGGTGCGTGCCCGGGTGCGTTGTGTGGCGACGATTCGGCTCGACCTCGTGTTCCTTCCGTTCCACTTTCCCGGTGACGGCAGGGCGAACCTGCTGACCAACCCCGAGTTGGACCCGACCAGCCGCATGCCGGAGTTCAAGGTGTGCGCCGTCCGGCTGGAGACAGCGTGAGCGAACCGTTGAGACCGCGAAGGATCGTCATCGCCGGGTACGGCATGGCCGGCGCCCGGCTGGCCGAGGAGATCCGCCGGCGCGACTCCGCCCACGTCGCGCTGACCGTGCTCGGCGCGGAGCGACACGCCGCCTACAACCGGATCCTGCTGTCCAGCGTGGTCGGTGGCGGGATGACGCCGGACATGGTGCGCCTGCACGACACCGACTGGGCCCGGCGGCACGACGTCGACCTGCGGATCGGCGCCACCGTGGCCGGGATCGACCGCGCGGCGAGAACCGTCACGCTCACCGACGGCGCCACGGTGGACTACGACGCGCTCGTGCTCGCCACCGGCAGCCGGCCGTGGCTGCCGCCGTGCGAGGGACTGCTCGTCGACGGCGTCCTCGCGCCGGGCGCGGTCGCGTTCCGCACCCTCGACGACTGCGAGCGGATCCTCGCCGCGTCCCGGCCCGGTGCACCGGTCGCCGTGCTGGGTGGTGGTCTGCTGGGCCTCGAGGCCGCCCGCGGCCTGGCGAGCCGCGGGAACCTCGTCACGGTCGTGCATCCCGTCGGCCACCTCATGGAACGCCAGCTCGACCCCGGCGCCGGCCAGGTGCTCGCCGCCCGGCTCGGGACGCTCGGCATCGAGATCCGGTTGGGCGTCAAGGCCGCCAGGTACGTGCCGGGCGACGGCCTCAAGCTCGACGACGGCAGCCACGTCCCGGCCGACCTCGTGGTCGTGTCCGCCGGCGTCGTCCCCGAGACCGCCCTCGCCCGCGACGCCGGGCTGACCGTCGACCGCGGCGTCGTCGTCGACGACTCCCTGCGCACCAGCGACTTCCGCATCCGCGCCATCGGCGACTGCGCGCAGCACCCCGGCACCGTCTCCGGGCTCGTGCAGCCGGCGTGGGAGCAGGCCACGGTGCTCGCCGACCTGCTGACGGGCACGCGCCCGGCCGCCCGCTACCGCGGCACGCCGGTCGTGACCCGGCTCAAGGCCAAGGACGTCGACCTCGCCGCGCTCGGCGAGGTGCACACCGAGGTGGACAGCCCGGACGCGGAGGTGCTGTGCCTGACCGACCCCACCCGCGGCAGGTACGCGAAGCTCGTCCTGCGGGACGGCCGGGTGGCCGGTGCGATCGTGCTCGGCCTGCCGGACGCGGCGGCCACGATCACGCAGCTGTACGACCGGGGGATCCCCGCGCCGTCGGACCGCTTCGCCCTGCTGCTCGGCCGCGCGCTCCCACCGGGCGCGACCGTCGCGCACAGCCCGGCCGATCTTCCGGCGGCGGCTACTGTCTGCCGCTGCAACACCGTCAGCAAGAGCCAGCTGGTGAAGGCGTGGCGTGGTGGCGCGCGGGGCGTGTCCGGCCTCGCCTCGGCCACGCGGGCCACCACGGGTTGCGGCAGCTGCCGCGACACCGTGTCCGCCATCGCACGCTGGCTCGCCAGCTCCGAGGAGACCCCGGCATGACCACCACCACCGAGAGCACGACCGAAGAACCCGGCGCCGTGACCCGCCGCCGCGGGCGCTGGATCGACGACTGGCACCCCGACGACGAACAGTTCTGGGAGACCACCGGCAAGCGGGTCGCACGCAAGAACCTGATCTTCTCGATCTTCGCCGAGCACCTGGGCTTCGCCATGTGGGTGCTGTGGTCGGTGGTCGTGATCAACCTGGCCAACGCCGGGCTCCCGATGTCGCTGTCCGAGGCGTTCTGGCTCACGTCGATCCCCAACCTGGTCGGCTCGGCGTTGCGCATCCCGTACACGTTCGCGGTGCCGAGGTTCGGCGGCCGCGTGTGGACGACCATGAGCGCGACGCTGCTGCTGATCCCCGCGGTGCTGCTGGCCGTCCTCGTGCCCAGCGGTTGGCTCGCGGCCCAGTCGCACGACACCCAGTTCTGGGTCCTGTTGCTGTGCGCGGCGGCGGCGGGTGTCGGCGGCGGCAACTTCTCCTCGTCGATGGCGAACATCTCGTTCTTCTACCCGGAACGCAAGAAGGGGCTCGCGCTCGGGCTGAACGCGGCGGGCGGCAACCTCGGCGTGGCCGTGGTGCAGCTGGTCGTCCCGCTCGTGGTGATCATCGGCGTGCCGGCCGCCGCGGCGAAGCTGCCGCAGCACGAGGTGCACCTGGCCTACGCGGGCCTGATCTGGATGCCGTTCATCGTCGTCGCCGCGCTGTGCGCGTGGTTGTTCATGGACAGCCTGACCCAGGCCAGGGCGGACACCCGTTCGTACGTGACCGCGTTGCGGCACGGGCAGACCTGGGTCATGTCGATCCTCTACATCGGCACGTTCGGCTCGTTCATCGGCTACTCCTTCGCCCTGCCGCTGGTCATCAAGAACACCTTCCCGGAGTTCCTCGCCGCCAACCCGTTCATCGCGACCTACCTGGCCGGCCTCGGTTTCATGGGTGCGTTGATCGGCTCGGTGGCCCGGCCGTTCGGCGGCTGGCTGTCCGACCGGATCGGCGGCGCGAAGGTGACGCTGGCGTGCTTCGTCGGCATGGGCGCGTTCACGGTGCTCGCGATGGTCGGCGTGAACACCCACAGCTTCGAGGTGTTCTTCGGCGCCTACCTGGTGATCTTCCTGCTTTCCGGCGCCGGCAACGGTTCCACGTACCGGATGATCCCGGTGATCTTCGGCGAGCTCGGCCGCAAGGAGGCCGCGGAGAAGGGTCTCGGCGCGGCGGAGACCGCGCTGAGGTTCAAGCGGGAGGCCGCCGCGGTGATCGGTATCGCCGGCGCCATCGGGGCCTTCGGCGGGTTCCTCGTCCAGCTGATCTTCCGGCAGGCGAGCCTCGGTGTCACCAAGCAGGTGACCGCGGCGCAGACCCTGGCGGAGAAACAGGCGATCGCGGCGGCACACCAGGACTGGTCGACCTCCGCGCTGTGGGTCTTCCTCGCCGCCTACATCGTCTTCGCGTTCCTGACCTGGTTCTACTACCTGCGCCGGAGCTTCGCGGTCGCCCGTGTCCCGAGCCTGGCGCACGCGGGGGTGTGACCACATGCCGAGAACACTCGTGGTGGCCGGCAACGGTCCTGTCGGGCACAGGCTGGTGGCAGCCTTGCGGGACAAGGACTCGGACGGCGAGTGGCGGATCGAGGTGTTCGCCGAGGAGCCCCGTCCCGCCTACGACAGGGTGGCGCTCACGTCCTATGTGGAGACATGGGACCCGGCGGCGCTGCAGCTCGACGGTGCCACCTACGAGTGTGACGACCGGGTCACCCTGCACCTGGGTGACCCGGTCACCGGGATCGACCGCGCGGCGAAGCGGATCACCGCCGCCAGTGGGTCCACAGTGGACTACGACGCGCTCGTGCTCGCCACGGGCTCGTACCCGTTCGTGCCGCCCGTGCCCGGCCACGACCTGCCCGGCTGTCACGTCTACCGCACGATCTCCGACCTCGACGCGATCCGGATGGACGCCGAGCGGTCGGTGCGTGGCCGGCGCGCCGCGCTCGTGGTCGGCGGCGGCCTGCTGGGGCTGGAGGCGGCGAAGGCGTTGCGGGACATGGGACTCTCGCCGCACGTGGTCGAGCTGGCGCCCCGGCTGATGCCGCTGCAGGTCGACGACGGCGGCGGTGGGTTGCTGCGCAGGCTGATCGAGCGGCTCGACGTGACCGTGCACGCCGGCACCGGCACGCAGTCCATCGCGGCGGATCGCGGACGGCTGCTCGCCAAGCTGGGCAACGGCACCGAGCTGGACGTCGACCTCGTCGTGTTCTCCGCCGGCGTCCGCCCGCGCGACCAGCTGGCCCGCGAGACCGGGCTGGCCGTCGGCGAGCGCGGCGGCGTCGCCGTCGGAGCTGACTGTGTCACAAGCGATCCCGACATCTACGCGATCGGCGAGTGCGCGTGCGTCGACGGCGCCGTGTACGGGCTCGTCGCGCCGGGCAACGAGATGGCCGAGGTCGTCGCCGACCGGCTCCTCGGTGGGCAGGCGAGGTTCACGGGCGGCGACCTGTCCACCAAGCTCAAGCTGCTCGGCGTGGACGTCGCGAGCTTCGGCGACGCGCACGCGCGGACCGAGGGCGCGCTGGAGGTCGTGGTCAACGACGCGGTCGCCGGCACCTACAAGAAGCTCGTGGTGTCCGACGACGCGAAGACGTTGCTGGGCGGCGTGCTCGTCGGCGACGCGGCGCAGTACCCGTTGCTGCGCCCACTGGTCGGCCGCGACCTGCCCGGCGACCCGGCCGCCATGATCGCTCCCTCCGGTGGGGCGCAGGCGGTCGGCGTCGGCGCACTGCCCGACGACGCGCAGGTCTGCTCGTGCAACGCCGTCACGAAGGGCGCGATCGACGGCGCGATCACCGAGGGCTGCGCGGATGTGCCGTCGCTCAAGTCGTGCACCAGGGCGGGCACGACGTGCGGCTCGTGCGTGCCGATGCTCAGGCAGCTCCTGGAGGCGGCCGGCGTCCGGCAGTCCAACGCACTGTGCGAGCACTTCCCGCAGAAGCGGACCGAGCTGTTCGAGATCATCCGGTCGACCGGCATCCACACGTTCAGCGAGCTGATCGACCGGTACGGAAACGGAAGCGGCTGCGACATCTGCAAGCCCGCGGTCGCGTCGATGCTGGCGTCGCTGGGTAACGGGCACATCCTGGAGGGTGAGCAGGCGGCGCTCCAGGACACCAACGACCACTTCCTGGCGAACATGCAGCGCAACGGGACGTACTCGGTCGTGCCGCGCATCCCCGGCGGGGAGATCACGCCGGCGAAGCTCATGGTGATCGCCCAGGTCGCGCAGGACTTCGGGCTGTACACGAAGATCACCGGCGGGCAGCGGATCGACCTGTTCGGCGCCACCGTCGACCAGCTGCCGGAGATCTGGCGGCGGCTCGTGGACGCCGGCTTCGAGTCCGGCCACGCGTACGGCAAGGCGCTGCGCACCGTCAAGTCGTGCGTCGGTGACACCTGGTGCCGGTACGGGGTGCAGGACTCGGTGCGGCTCGCCATCGAGCTGGAGCTCCGCTACCGTGGGCTGCGGGCGCCGCACAAGATCAAGGCCGCCGTCTCGGGCTGCGCGCGGGAGTGCGCGGAGGCCCGCAGCAAGGACTTCGGGGTCATCGCGACGGAGCATGGCTGGAACCTGTACGTCGGCGGCAACGGCGGGTTCACACCGCGTCACGCGGAGCTGTTCGTGTCCGATGTGGACACCGAGACACTCTTCCGCCACATCGACCGGTTCCTGATGTTCTACGTGCGCACGGCCGACCGGCTACAGCGCACGGCCGCCTGGATCGAAGCCATGGAGGGCGGCATCGAACACCTTCGGGAGGTGATCGTGGACGACAAGCTGGGCATCTGCGAGGACCTGGACGCGGCGATGGCCAGGCACGTCGGGTCCTATTCGGACGAATGGGCCGGCGTGCTCGGCGACCCCGCGAAGCTGGCGAGGTTCCGGTCGTTCGTCAACGCGCCGGGCAGACCCGACCCGACGATCACCTTCCGCGAGGAGCGCGGCCAGCCCGTCCCGCTCGGCCTGCCCGTGGCGGTGACCCGGTGACCGCGGCCGGGACGTGGACGCCGGTCTGCGCGGTCACCGACCTCATCCCCTTCCGCGGGGCGGCGGCCCTGCTGCCGAACGACGAGCAGGTGGCGGTCTTCCGGACGTCCGGCGACGAGGTGTACGTTCTGTCCAACGTGGACCCGTTCAGCGGCGCGGCCGTGCTGTCCCGCGGAATCGTGGGCGACCTCAAGGGGGTGCCGGTAGTGGCTTCGCCCATGCACAAGCAGCGCTTCGACCTCCGTACCGGCGCCTGCCTCGACGACCCCGAGGTCACCGTCGCGGTCTACCCGGTGCGGACAGCGGACGGCATGATCCTGGTCGGCAGTCCATGACCGGGCCGCTGGCCGGCTATACCGTCGGCGTGACCGCCGCGCGGCGTGCCGACGAGCTGGGCGCCCTGCTGGAGCGGCGGGGCGCCGAGGTGCAGTACGGCCCGGCGATCCGGATCATCCCGCTGGCCGACGACACCGAGCTGGCGCAGCGGACGCGGGCGTTGATCGACGCGCCGGCCGACATCGTGGTGGCCACCACCGGCATCGGGTTCCGCGGCTGGATCGAGGCCGCGGAGGGCTGGGGCCTCGGCGACGGCCTGGTGACCGCGCTGACCAAGGCGAGCATGCTGACCCGCGGCCCGAAGGCGAAGGGCGCGGTGCGCGCGGCGGGCCTGGTGGAGGAGTGGTCGCCGGCGTCCGAGGCGAGTGCCGAACTGCTGGAGCACCTGGTGGCGAAGGGTGTGTCCGGCAAGCGGATCGCGGTTCAGCTGCACGGTGAGCCGCTGGCCGACTTCGTGGACACGCTGCGGTCGGCCGGGGCCGAGGTGGTCGAGGTGCCGGTGTACCGGTGGACCGCGCCCGCCGACCCGGTCCCGCTGACCCGGCTGCTCGACGCGTTGCTGGCCGGTCAGCTGGACGCGATGACGTTCACGTCCGCGCCCGCGGCGGCGTCGGTGCTGCGGACGGCGCGCGAGCAGTCGCGTTCGGACGAGGTGCTGGACGCGTTGCGGTACCGGGTGCTGGTGGTGTGCGTCGGGTCGATCACGGCCGGTCCGCTCGCGCGGGTGGGGGTCCCGGTGATCCAGCCCGCCCGGGCCCGGATCGGCGCGTTGGTGCGGGAGCTGGCCGTGGCACTGCCGGCCAGGGCGACACGCGTGCGTGCCGGTGGGCGGGAGCTCCAGCTGCGAGGGCAGGCCGTGCTGGTCGACGAGGAGCTGCGGCCGGTGCCGCCCGCGCCGATGGCGGTCCTGCGGGCGCTGGCCGAGTGCCCGGGAACGGTGCTGTCGCGGCGGGTGCTGGCCGGGGTGCTGCGGAAGCACTCGGGCCGGGAGGACACCGTGGACGCACACGCGGTGGAGACGGCCGTGGGACGGTTGCGTGCGGCGCTGGGCGAGCCCGGGCTGGTGACGACGGTCGTCAAGCGCGGCTACTGCCTGACGGCTGATGCCCTGTGACCCTCGTACTCGTCGCCCATGGGACCCGTGACCCCGCCGGCGCGGCGGTCATCGAGTCGCTGGCCGGCCTCGTGCGTGAGTGGGTGCCGGACGTCCGGGTCGCGTACGCCGACGTCCACCAGCCCGATGTGACCTCCGTGCTGTGCGAGGTGGACGGTCCGGCGGTGGTGGTGCCGGCGTTCCTGGCGGCCGGATACCACGTGTCGATCGACATTCCCGAGCAGGTGCGGGCCAGCGGGGTGCCGGCCGTGATCACGCCGCACCTGGGCGCCGACCTGGTGCCGGTGGCCCGGCAGCGGTTGCTGGAGGCGGGGTGGCGGCGCGGGCAGCCACTCGTGCTCGCCGCGTCGGGGTCGAGTGATCCGCTGGCGCGGGAGGAGGTCCGAGCGGCCGCCCGCCGGCTGGGTGCCTCCCGGGTCGGTTTCGTGTCCACGAGCGAACCGGCGCTCGCCGAGGTGCTCACCAAGGACGCGGCCGTGGCGAGCTGGTTCCTCGCCCCGGGACTGTTCCACCGCCGCGCCACGGAGTGCGGCGCCCGCGTGGTCTCCGCGCCGCTCGGCGTACACCCGGCGATCGCCCAGCTGGTCGTCTGCCGGTACGCAACGGTTCGTGAACAATGGGTTGTGGCAAACCGGAGCGCTGTACGACCGCAGGTCACAGCATGTCAGACCCGAGCGCTGTACCCGCGGTTTCCGGCACACTTCGACCTGCCCTGACGACAGTCAGATGCCGGGTCGTTGACGCTGGCCGAGTCGAACCGATCTCGCCGCCGACCGCGATGGGATGGACCTCGGCGGTGACCGGCGCGAGCACGCGAGCGCTTCGGTGAGCGTGGTCAACCCGTCGGGGCAGTGACAGGCCGGGACGCAGGTGACACCGCGCTCGACAAGGGTGAGTGAGAAGCCGGTCAGGACCGACGACCCACGGACCAGACGCCACCCGATACGGGGTTATGTGTGGCGGCACTGCCGAATCTCGCCGCTGAGGACCAGGATGCTTAGAGAAGGTTGGCGCACCGGCCTTCCATCGCGGCCTCACCGATCTCGAAACCTCGTTGGGTTCCGGACACGGACTCGGGCCAGGTACGCCACATCCCGTTGTACCCCAGCATGCCGGGGGTGTAGCCCTGCGCCAGAAGCTGGCACAGACGCTCGGAAGTCGCCGGCACCTTGACGGTGGGCGCGCGGTCGTTGCCGCTGCTGGCCCATCCGACGATGAGAATGACCGCGAACACCGCCATGGCGAAGAACGCCATCATAGTGCCGGTGATGCGCAACTGCCGCTTCGGCCTGGCATCGCGGGTCTCGGGCTCGCTCATTGGGAAGTGTCCGTTCAAGGGTGCGATGGTCTAGCCGATGTGGCTCACCGGCTCCGAACCTGGCCGCCCAGGACCAGGCAGCCTAGTCACCGAGCGTCAACGCCACCTGCCTGCTCTTCGCCTCGGCCGCAGAGACGGTGATCTTCCCGCGGTGGGATACCTCGACCTGGTAGAAGTCGTGGCCGCCCTGCACCTTCACCTGGAAGAACCAGGTGCACGAGGAGTCCGACGCGCCATAGCTGGACCCGGTCAGTTCGCTGGCGCCGACGATCTTTCCGGTGTCGTCGTACACGGTGACGTCGGTGCCTTCGTGGATGTCGTCGTAACCACCTCTGCCGGAGCAGTCGCTGCCGGACCTGGTGATGTCGCCGTACCCCATCTTCATCGACCCGTTGATCGTGACCGAGTTGGCTGCAGGGTCGTCGTCGCTGGAGGTGAGCACAATGACCAGCGCGACAACGGCACCAACCGCCAAGACGAGCGCGGCAATCAGGTACGGAACGAGGTTGCGGCGCGGCGGCGCATGGGCGATAGGCGGCTCGGGCACGGTCGTCACGGATGCTCCCCAAGAGTGGCGTGGTGGTCTGCCAGAGTGTCGAGACGTCCACCCCGGGCGTTACCTTGCCGAATGTCCACTTACTGTCCAGTTCGGCGCGTGAGGCCGCGGCGGCAACGTCGCACGTGTGCTGATCGAACCCGGCCCACCGGCCGGGGCGGGATCTTGGCGCGCCGTGCCGCCAAGTTGGAGGGTCAGGAGATCCACGTCCCGATGGCCGGCGATATCGCCCGCACGCCGGGGAGTTCGTGGCCGGCGACACCCCCGTGATGGACTGGGAAGGCGATGAAACGCTGCGGGGGCGAGTGGGATGAGCTATCGCAGCGGGATCGGTTGGCCAGCAAGCCGTTGGGGGGCGCGTTCCTGCGATCGGCGTGGGACGCCGACACCGCCGACCAACCGCTACCCACCGTGGTTCTCGCCGACGAGGCGCTGCCCGAGTTCCGGTTCGACATGCTGCATCAGGTCACGTTCGTTCGTGTCCTCCCGGCCCCCCGCGGGCCGGAACTGCTGATGTCGACCGGCACCGTCATGTGCAGGGACGCGGTAATGCACACGGTCTACCGGCTGCTCGCCGAGGGCGTCGACCGGTTCCCCGACGCTGCCGGACGCCGCTGGCACCTCGACTCAATTTCGACAGCGCCACCAACATGACCGTCGCAGTCATCGATTAATGATCGCTGTCCGCGTCCGACACTTGGCTTTCGTCTAGTGCCTGCTCGCGCTGGATAACGAGGCTCAGCCATCGGATTCGCACGACTGTGCGACCGCGCGTGTCATGGCGCAAAACGGCACGCACACGGCGTAGAGAAACAGCAGAACAAGGACAAGGACGCCAAGGCCAACTAGAGACTGGGGTGCCCACAACCACGAATACCCGACAGATCGTCCTCAATCGTTGCACGATTCGTGCATACCCGCGGTTGGTGCTCGCAACTCCTTCGACCGTAACACGGAGCAAAGCAGCGTCGGCGGTAACACAGTCCGCAGACGCTCAGCGGCATGACCGAGACGACCACCGGCGGCCTAGCCACCCCACCCGTCGCGCCGCCTGCACCCACCCGCAGCTACCGGTGACGCCGCCGACGCAGCCGCCAGCGCGGACTCCGCAGTCGGCGCCTGCAGCGCCTACCCCCGCTCCGGCCGCAGCCTCGCTGGTCATCCGCCACCCGTCCGTTCGATGGCGGTCTTGAAGCCGTAGGGCACGATGCGGGTCTTACTGGGTGGAGGTGCCGGCGGAGAGGGCGCCGTTGGTGAGGGCGAGGGTCCCATTCGTCGCACCATGCTTCCAGGTCACTCATGCCGTGGTTTACCTAACTGTGAGCGCTGTACGAAACCAGTGCTGGCCAGCACAACGCCCTGGTGTCGCCTGTTCCCACTGCTCACGCCCCCGGGTGCTGAGAGGGCCGCTGGTCGTCTGCCGGTACGCAACGGTTCGTGAACAATGGGTTTCCGAGGCTGGTCCGGTACTTGGCCGGAGGGTGTCGCAGCGGCGATGATGAAGGCGGCCGTACCCATCTCGGCCACCCCATTACTTTCGCACCTACTGGAGTCATGCCTGTGGGCTTGTTCGGCAACCGCAAGAAGCCTCGGGACGTTCGCCGTCTCCTCGACGCCCCCAACGGGCCGGTGCCCACCGGCTACGAGCCGGGCACGCCCGTCCCGGGGACCGTCGCCGTCTACTTCGCCGATGACCCACGGAAGCTCTACCAGCTGAGACAGTGGCTCCCGGTGCTCGAGCGGCTCGACCGCGAGCATCCGGTCACGATCGTCATGCGGAACCGGAAGTCCTACGACGCCCTGGAAACGCCCCTGCGCAAGGTCCTCGCGCCCGCGTTCCCCGACCTCGTGCAGCTCTACGAGTGCAGTGACCTCAAGGTCGCCGTCTACGTGAACAACTCCGTCCACAACTTCCACTCGCTCATGCAGCGCCACATGCTGCACGTGCACGTGAACCACGGCGAGAGCGACAAGGTCTGCATGGTCTCGAACCAGGTCAAGGCCTACGACCGGGTCTTCATCGCCGGTGAGGCCGCGCGCCGGCGGCACCGCGTGGCGCTCATGGAGTTCGACGAGTCGAAGCTCGTGCCGGTCGGCCGCCCGCAGCTCGACCTGCGCCCCGCGCCGGTCCTGGCGCCGAGTACACAGAGGACGGTCCTCTACGCGCCCACCTGGGAGGGGGAGAACGCCTCCAACAACTACACGTCCGTCGACGTGCTCGGACCGGCGATCGTCGAGAGGATCCTCGCGGTCCCCGATGTCCGGATCGTCTACAAGCCACACCCGCGCGTCGCGGTCAGCCCGATCCCGTCCATCGCGGCGGCGCACCGGGAGATCGTCCGGATGCTGTCCCGTGCGCATGTCGTGATCGAGGAGGGCGACATCCTGGCCGTCTTCCCCAGCTGCGACCTGATGATCACCGATGTCTCGTCGGTGGGCCTTGACTTCCTGTACCTGCGGCCGGACCAGCCGATGTTCGTCGCCGACCGGTACGACGACCGGGAACGCCTGCACACCGACGCGCCGATCAGCCGCTGCGCCGACGTGGTCGACTCGGCCACGATCGGGCTGCTGACCGCCACGGTGGCCGGCCGCCTCGACCACGACGAGTACCGGGACGCCCGCGCGGCCGTCCGGTCGCTGTACTTCGGCGACCTCGCACCCGGGGAGAGCACGACCCGCTTCCTCGCCGCGATCGGCGACGCGGTGCGGACCCGGGACGCCCACCTGTCCGTCTCGACCCTGGAGGTGCCCGCGTGAGCGGAGCTTGCGGAGCGAACCATCAGCACTCCGGCGTGAACGTCGTGATCCTGGCCGCCGGGATGGGCACCAGACTGGGGATGCCGCATCCCAAGCCGCTGACCCCGCTGGCCGACGGCCGCAGCATCATGCGTCAGCAGCTCGACAACCTGGGAAATCTGGCCGATCCCGTGGTGACCGTCGTGGTCGGTTTCCACGCCGAGGAGGTCATGCGGCACGCGCCGGATGTCCGGTTCGTCTACAACGAGCGGTACGAGCAGACGAACACGTCGAAGAGCCTGCTCAAGGCGTTGCGGCTGGTCCCGCCGGGTGGCGTGCTGTGGCTGAACGGCGACGTGGTGTTCGACCCTCGGTTGCTCGCCGGGGTGGCCGCGCTGGTCGCCGAGGACCGCAGCTTCGTGTGCGTCAACACGGAAGCATGCGGTGAAGAAGAAGTGAAGTACACCGCGTCTTCGGACGGTCTCATCGAAAAGCTGTCAAAATCGGTAACCGACGGCTTCGGCGAGGCCGTCGGCATCAACTACATCGCGTCGGCCGACCGGGCGACGCTGGTCGAGCACCTGGAGGGCTGCACCGACACCGACTACTTCGAGCGCGGCATCGAGTCCGCGATCGAGACGGCCGGCATGCCGGTGCTGGCGCTGGACATCTCCGAGTACTTCGTCGTGGAGGTGGACTTCGCCGGAGACCTCGAACGTGCCAACGTGGAGGTGGGCAAGACCGTCACCTCGGCCGCCTGAGTTTCTCGATGGGCGCGCCGGGTGCCGGCGCGCTATGGACGGCAGAGTGTTTGGCCCGGGACCTGTGCTCCTGGGGCATCGCGGGATGGGTCGAGGCTCGGTCGACGGGCTGGCGGAGAACACGCTCGAGTCGTTCCTCGCCGCGGCCGCACTCGGCATCGACTGGGTCGAGGTGGACGTCCGGCGCACGTCGGACGACCGGCTGGTGGTCGCCCACAACCCGGCGACCCCCGAAGGCGTGTTCTACGCCGACATCACCGGCACCGAGGCCACCGGTGACGGGGCGCTCGACCTCGGTTGTCTGCTGGAGGCGCTGCCCCCGGGCGTAGGCGTCGACTTCGACGTGAAGACGTCGATGGAGGACGCGGTCCGTTCCCGCGCCGAGACGACGATGGCCCGGCTGGCGGGTGTCGCACGCCGCGAGGCACACCGGCGGCCGGTGCTGATCAGCTCGTTCGACGCCGGGGCACTGGACATCGCCCGCGAGCTGGCCCCCCGGGTGCCACGGGCGCTGCTGACGTGGGTGGAGTTCCCG
>NZ_DASQCC010000105.1:0-8986 GCF_035634895.1 Actinophytocola sp.
GCACAGCAGCGACGACACGCCGAACCACGTCACGCCGACCAGGAAGACCTTGCGCCGCCCGTACCGGTCGCCGAGCGAGCCCGACACCAGGATCAGCGCGGCGAGCGTGAGCATGTAGCCGTCGAGAATCCACTGGAGTCCGGAGACCCCCGCGCCGAACTCCTCGCCGATCCTCGGTAGCGCGATGTTGACCACAGTGCTGTCGAGGAAGGCCATGCCGGACCCGAGGATGGTCGCGGCCAGGATGCCCCGTGCGGTGCCGGTTCCCCAGCGGGTTTCTGTCATGTGGGCCTGTTCAGCTCGGCGACGAACTTGTACCGGTCGCCACGGTAGACCGAGCGGACCCATTCGACCGGCCGCTCGGCGGTGTCGAACGAGTGCCGGGACAGCAGCAGCATCGGCATCCCGACGTCCGCGCCGAGCAGCTCGGCCTCGTGTGGGCCGGCCAGCGCGGTCTCGATGGTCTCCTCGGCGTGCCCCATCTCCACGTCGAACCGCTCCCGCAGCACCTGGTACAGCGAGCCGCCCGGCGAGAGGTACTTGCGCAGCCCGCGGAACCGGCCGAGCGGCAGGTGCGTGGTCTCGATGGCCATCGGCTCGTTGTCGGCGAGGCGGAGGCGCTGCATGCGCAGGACCTTGGCACCCGAACGGACGCCGAGCAATGTGGTCAGCTCGCCTTCCGCGGGGATCTCCACGATGTCGATGAGCTTGGAGGACGGCTCACGACCCTGCGCCCGCATGTCCTCTGTGTACGAAGACAGCTGTAACCGCTGTGCCACCTTGGGTTCCGCGGCGAACGTGCCCTTGCCCTGCACGCGGAGTAGCCGGCCCTCCACGGTGAGGTCGGCAAGGGCCTGACGCACGGTGGTCCGGGACACGTCGAACTGCGCGGCGAGCGAACGTTCGGTCGGGATCGGCGATCCCGGCGGCAGAGCGGCGAGCAGGTCGAGCAGGTGCCGTTTGAGGCCCCAGTACTTGGGTTCGCGCATGGCGCGGGCGCCGGCGTCGGGCTCCTGAGCGGCCGACGTTTCGAGCATGACTCCTCCTCCAACGACTTCCTGGTACAGCATGCCTTCCCGAAGCCATCAGCGCGATCACACCCTGGCGTTTTTGGGAATACCGTGACACCCGTGGCGAGAGCACACCATACCGCTCTAGGATGATTGGTCTAGACCTAATGGCAAAACAGGAGGCGTGATGGCAGGCGAACGGATGGCCGCGGAGGTCGCCGAGCAGCCGGCGGTGTTCGACTCGCTGGTGGCGGGGCGGGGCGGCCTGGCGGACGTGGCCTCGCTGATCGCCACGCGCAAGCCCAGGTTCGCACTGCTCGCGGCCAGGGGCTCCAGTGACCACGCCGCCCTGTACGCGAAGTACCTGATCGAGGTACTGCTCCAGCTGCCGGCCGGCCTGGTCTCGCCGTCCACGACCACGCTGTACGGCGCGCACCCCGACTTCACCGACGTCCTGTACCTGTCGGTGAGCCAGAGCGGCGGCTCCCCCGACCTGGTGGCGGCGACGGAGGCGGCCAGGGCGCAGGGCGCGCTGACCGTCGCGGTCACCAACACGCCGGCCTCGCCCCTGTCGGACGCGGCGGAGCTCTCGGTCGACATCGGGGCCGGCGAGGAGCTGGCGGTGGCGGCCACGAAGACGTACACGGCGACCCTGCTCTCGCTGTACCTGCTCGTGGACGCGATCCGCGGCGGGTCGGCGGCGGCGGTCCGGGACATCGGCGAGCTGGCGTCGACCGCGCTCGCCGAGCCGGTCGAGGACGCCGTCGAGCGGTTCCGCGACATCGAGCGGGTGCTGACCACCGGCCGCGGCTACTCGTCGGCGACGGCCGCCGAGGCGGCGCTGAAGCTCGCGGAGACCAGCTACCTCGCGGCCCGCGCGTACAGCGGCGCGGACCTGCTGCACGGCCCGGTCGCGGCCGTCGACTCGCACACGGGCGTGGTGGCCGTGACCAGCAGAGGCCACGGTGGCGCGGCGATGCGTGACGTGGTCCAGACCGTTCGGGAGCGGGGCGCGTCGGTGCTGGCCGTCGGCTCCGCGGCGCGGGACACGCCGGCGGACCTCCGGATCGCCATCCCGGAGACCGCCGAGGAGGTCGCGCCGATCCTGGAAATCCTGCCGCTGCAACGACTTGCGCTCGCGGTGTCGCTGGCGCGCGGCGTCGACCCGGACAACCCTCGCGGACTGCACAAGGTCACTCGCACTGTGTAGTTGCTCTTGGCCCTAGACTTTTCGAGGTGCGAAGGACATCGTTCGCCCGCTGGCCGTGTTCCATCGCAAGAACCATGGACCTGCTGGGGGACCAGTGGACGTTACTCGTGATGCGTGAGGCGTTCAACGGCGTGCGCAGGTTCGACCGGTTCCAGGCCGAGCTGGGCATAGCGCGGAACACGCTCACGGAACGACTGGACCGGCTGACGGGCGCCGGCCTGCTCAACCGCGTCCGCTACCAGGACCGGCCCGCCCGGTACGAGTACCCCCTGACCGAGATGGGGCGGGACCTCTTCCCGGTGCTGTCGGCCATCATCCGGTGGGGCGACCAGTGGCTGGCCGACCCCGTCGGGCCGCCCCGGCTGCTGCGGCACCTGGAGTGCGGCGAGGCGACGGCGGCCGCGGTCGACTGCGTGCACTGTGGCGGCACGATGACGGCCGACAACGTGGTCATGGAACCAGGACCGGGACTCTTACATGAGTAGCAGCGAGCCGGCGGCGCGTGGCGACGCCGAACGACGGACCCGAGCCCGCGAGGGGTCGCGGTGAGTGTCGCGGTCGGGGTCGATGTCGGGGGCACGTCCACGCGTGCCGTGGCGGTGTCGCCGGACGGCGTGATCGTGGGGCGGGGCACGGCCGGTGGCGGCAACCCGAACTCGCACCCGCCCGAGGTGGCGGCCGGCCGGGTCGCGGAGGCCATCGCCGCGGCGGCGCCCGCGGGCACGCCGGTCGTGGCGTGCCTGCTCGGCATGGCCGGGGCGAGCAAGTTCAGCGATCCGGCGATCACGGCGGTGTTCGAGGCCGCGCTGCGATCGGTCGGGGTGACCTGTCCGATCGAGGTGGTGGCGGACGTCGAGGTGGCGTTCGCCTCGGCGACCCCGTCCCCGGCCGGCACGGTGATCATCGGCGGCACCGGCTCGGCGGCCGCGCGGATCGTCGACCACCGGCGGACGGGCCTGCACGGCGGGTGGGGCTGGCTGCTCGGCGACGAGGGGTCGGCCTACTGGATCGGGCGGCAGGCCGTGCGCACCACGCTGCGCCTGCTGGACGGCACGGCCGAAACGGGCCCGCTCACGACGGCCGTGCTGACGGAGGCGTTCGGCACGACGGAGACGCGCTTCGACGACGTGCGGTGGCGGCGGAACACCCGGGAGCGGCTGATCACCGCGGCGAACGCCGAGCCACCGATCCGCCTGGCGCGCTACGCCGCACTGGTGAGCACGCACGCGGCCGACCCGGCGGCGGCGAAGATCATCGCGGCCGCGGCGGCCCACCTGGCCGAGCACGCGCACGCGACCCGCACGCCCGGCGAGACGACCCCGATCGTGCTGGCGGGCAGCGTCATCGGCCCGGAAAGCCCGGTGGGGCTGGCACTGCGGGAGCAGCTGTCCGGCGAGACCGAGGTCCTGTTCGCCCCCGACGGCGGCATCGGCGCGGCCTGGCTCGCGGCGTTGGTGGCGTGGGGTCCGGACGCGCCGAGGCCGTCAGTCGACGCGGGGGTGACGTAGTCCGGGGTGCCCCTCGGGGAGGGACCTGCGCAGCACCACCGCGCTCGCGGCGAGCGTGGCCGCGACCAGTGGCCAGCTCAGCACCACGCGGGCCACGCCGAGCGCGACGACCCAGCCGGACCACCAGAGCACGCCGAACACGAGCACCCGCACCAGGTACTGGCCGAGCACCCACACCCAACTCGCGTTGCCATACGCCCGGACAAGGTCGGTGTCGCGCCGCCAGCGGGTCTTCTGCCCGAGCACGACGCCGACCACGACGCCGAGCAGCGGCCAGCGGATGAGGATGCTCAGCGCCCAGGCGAGGGCGCTGGCGACGTTCGACAGCAGCTGGATGAGGAAGAAGTCCTCGGCCCGCCCGGTCCGCAGCGCGACGAAGGCCGCGAGTGACACGGCCGCGACGCTCGCCACCGACGCGGTGACCCGCCGCCGCCGCGCGAGCCGCCAGACGCCCACCGCGACACCGGCCGCGATGGCCGCGGCGGCGGCCCACCCGATGGAACGACCACTGACGAGCCACGCGATCACGAACACGGCGGGCGGGACGCTCGCGTCGATCGCGCCCCCGCGGCCACCGAGCAGCTCACGGAGCGGGAGATCACGCGTGTCGGTCGACTGGTCGGTCACGGGACAAGCCTGCCGCATGGGTGTCGGCTTAGGTAGCCCTTACCGACGGTGGCGTAGGTCGGGAATCAAGCGGCATTCTGGGACCTTAGGAGGTATAACAAGGTCGGGGCGCACTAGGGAGGGGTGGTCGCCGTGCGTAGGTGGACCAGTTGGGTCGCGATCGGGGACAGTTTCACGGAGGGGCTGAGCGACGAGGGTCCGGATGGTAGCTACATCGGGTGGGCGGACCGGCTGGCGATCGCGCTCGCCGAGCGGAATCCCGGCTTTCGGTACGCGAACCTGGCATTACGCGGCAAGATGCTGCGCGAGATCGTCACCGAACAGGTGCCGCTGGCAGTCGAGGCGAAGCCGGATCTGGTGACGATCTGCGCGGGTGGCAACGACCTGATCGTGCCCGGCAGCGACATGGACGCACTGGCCGAGAAGTTCGAACAGGCCGTCGTGGACCTTCGCGCGACCGGCTGCGAGGTGGTCGTCTTCACCGGGCCGGACCCACGCAAGCAACCGGTCGTGCGCCGGATACGCGCCAAGGTCGCCATCTACAACGAACACCTGCACGCCATCGCCGACCGCCACGGCGCGATGCTCGTGGACCTGTGGGCCATGGAGACGCTCGTGGACGTCCGCGCCTGGAGCGACGACCGGCTGCACTTCTCACCGGAGGGTCACCGCAGGATCGCGTTGCGTACCGCGGAGGTCCTCGGGCTGTCCGTCGCGGAGGACTGGCGCGAGGAGTGGCCACCGGTCGCCCCGGAGCCGTGGCTTCGCCTGCGCCAGGCCGATCTCGCGTGGACACGGACGCACCTGTTGCCGTGGGTACGCAGGCAGTTACGCGGTGAGTCCATGGGCGACGGTCTGGTGCCGAAGCGACCGGAGCTGAGCCCGTTCTCCACCAACGGGAACAGCCGCGCGGCGCACATTTGAGACGTTCCAACAAGCACGCCGGCCGGCGCGGATCCCCCATCCACGCCGGCCGGTTTGCTTGGGCAGCACACCCCCACGTTGGTAGTGCCGCCCGGCTGAGTGCTCGGTATCAGGCTCCGGGACGTCGAGCACCCGGCGCGCAGCTTTTCACTTGATCGCCCAAACTGACTAACTGTTCGCTAAACGCCGGACCACGCTAGACGACCAGACGGACCAATCGGGAGAGCGCGGCCGGCCCGAGTGCCCGGGTGCCGGCGGAGAACTCGGCCGCGAGCCGCGCCAGCCGCACGACGTCATCGTCGCCGTCGGCACCGGACTCGACCACGGCGAGGAGGTTGGCCCACTCCTGGTCGATCCACTGCGCGGCCTCCCGCGCGGTGGTCACCCCGGCGAACCCGTTCCGCGCCGTGCCGGAGCTGAGCAGCTCGCGGGCGGTCTCGGCGCCGGCGAGGTAGTACCGCAGCAGCCTGCGTGCCGCGACCACACTGTCCGAAGTGGACATCTCGGCCTCGGCGAGCTCCTGCGCGTGCAGCCGAACCAGGTCGTGCATGACGAACACGTCCCGGCTCGTCTCGGTCACCACGAACATGGTCGCGAGTGCCCGCAACCGCGTCCTGGCGGTCTCGGCGTCCGTGCCGCACAGGGCGGCGACCGGCTGCGGACCGAGCCGCGTGCCGGGGAACAACCCCAGGTGCCGCACGGTCTCCGCGAGCTGGGGCCGCAGGCTGCGGTAGGTGACGTCGAGCGCGGCGCGCACGCTCGCGTCCGCTTCCTCCAGGTCGAGCGCGCCGAGCCGGGACCGCTCGTCGGTCAGCTCGGTCACCAGGTCCTCGACCGTCCACTGTGGATTGCCGGCGAGCCGCGCCGCCGCGATCCGCAACGCGAGCGGCAGGTACCCGCACAGCCGCGCGAGCCGCCGCCGCTGCTCCCGCTCGGTCCCGTGGGCGGGCGTACCGGCCATGTGCTCGATCACCTCGTCGGCCGCGTCGGGCCCGAGCGTGCCGAGTGTCAGCATCCTCGCGCCGGTGCGCGCGACCAGCCCGTCGAGCCGGACCCGGGACGTGACCAGCACGAACGACGACGAGCCTGCCGGCAGCAGCGGGTCGATCTGGTCGGCGTCGCGGGCGTCGTCGAGCAACACCAGCACCCGCCGGTCGGCGAGGATCGAACGGAAGAGCGCGGCCCGGTCGTCGAGCTCGAGCGGCACGTCGTCGACGGCGACGCCGAGCGCGAGCAGGAACTGGGTGAGCACGTCGACCGCGCGGACCGGCGTGTGCTGTGAGTCGAACCCACGCATGCTCGCGAACAGCTGGCCGTCCGGGAACGCGCCGGCCATCCGGTGGGCCCAGAGCACGGCGAGCGCGCTCTTGCCCACCCCGGCAGCGCCGGCCAGTACCCCGATGGCCGCGGTCTCGCCGGGTGGCAGGAGCTTCGAGAGCCAGGCCAGCTCCTCGCCACGCCCCGCGAACCCGGCCGGCGCCCTCGGCAGCTGCGCGGGGATCAGCACCCCGACCTTCGGCGTGACGACCGGGTCCGGGGTGGGTTCGAGCAGTGCGCTGTCGTCGCGCAGGACACGGGCATGCAGCTCACGCAGCTGCGGGCCGGGGTCCATGCCCAGCTCCTCGGCGGCCCGGTGCGCGAATCGCTGGTAGGCCTCCAGCGCGGTCGCCCGCCGGTCCGCCCGGTACAGCGCGAGCATGAGCTGTGCGACGAGGCGCTCGCGGAACGGCTGCGCGTCGATCAGCTGCGTCAGCTCGCCGATGATCTCGTGGTGGCGACCCAGCTCCAGCTGCGCGTCGAAACGCGCCTCGAGGATCGCGAGCCGCAGTTCGGTCAGCTCCGGCGCGGAGACCCGGCCGCCGAGGTCGGCGAGCGCGGGCCCCCGCCACAGCGCGTTGGCGTCGTCGAGCAGCTTCGCGCGGCTCGCGGCCGGCAGCCCGCGGGCCTGGGCCAGCAGCGACCGCGCGACCGTGACGTCGATCAGCGACTCGTCCACGACCATCCGGTAGCCCGGCGACGTCGTGGCGATGTACGCGGCGACACCCGACTCGGCGAGGCGCTGCCGCAGCCGCGACACGTAACCCTGGACCATGGTCCGTGCGCTGGCCGGCGGCTCGTGCGCCCAGAGGACGTCCACGATCCGGTCCAGCGGCACGACCTGGTTGGGCTCCAGCAGCAGCATGGCGAGCACGCTGCGAGTGCCGGGGCCGCCGAGCGGCACGGCACGGTCGTCGATGATCATCTGCACTGGTCCGAGCAGACAGAAGCGCGCCGCGGCTGGTTGCTCCGCTCCCATCGGGCGACCACCCCCCAGTTACCCCGCCAGGTACGGCACGTGCACAACGGTAAGGGGTGTTGGGTACGCTACGCGATCACCCCCTGGCCGGGGTCACCCGTTTGGCGTAACGCCGACGTGCTTGTCGCAGGTCAGATGGTCAAGCCTCCCGAGGGATCGGACACCTCCCGTCCTCGCCGGACACCGAACACGCCCTTGTCATGTCGCGCGAATTTCACGGTTCGGCACGACGTTTTGTGGTCGTTTCGGCGGGCACACGATGAGCCGAGATCCGGTTTTTCGGAAACGCGCGTGATTCCGCGTGCCATCCTCTGTGGACGGACGTCGCTGACTCGTTATGACGTATTTTCAGGACGCGACAGAGAATTTTCACGGCCCCCGTGGACAGCGTGCGGATGCGGTACGTCATTTGCGAAATCGATATCCACTCCGTGACAAAATCCGCCGATATGTTGCGATCACGATCATAAATCTGATATATAGCGCCTGGTGAACACAAGGATCTTCCTGGTCGACGACCACGAGATCGTCCGCCGCGGCGTGGCCGACCTCTTCGAGGACGAACCCGACATGGAGATCGTGGGCGAGGCCGCCACGGTGGCCGAGGCCCTGGCCCGCATCCCGTCGGCGAACGTGGACGTGGCCGTGCTGGATGTGCGCATGCCCGACGGCAACGGCGTGGAGCTGTGTCGGGACCTGCGCTCGCAACTGCCCGAGCTGCACTGCCTGATCCTGACGTCCTACTCCGACGACGAGGCCCTCCTGAACGCGATCATGGCGGGCGCGTCCGGCTTCGTGCTGAAGCAGGTCCTCGGCAACGACCTGATCACCGCGGTCCGCAAGGTCGGCGCCGGCGAGTCACTGCTGGACGCGAAGACGACCGAGGCGCTGATGAAGCGCATCCGCCAGGGCAAGGACGAGGGCGGCGGCGCACTCGCCGGCCTGACCGACCAGGAACGAGCCGTCTTCGAACTGATCGGCGAGGGCCTGACCAACCGCCAGATCGCCACCCGCCTGTTCCTGGCGGAAAAAACCGTCAAGAACTACGTCTCCCACATCCTCGCGAAGCTGGGCATGCAACGCCGCACCCAAGCAGCCGTACTGGCCGCAGAACTAAAGTCCCGCAAACCAGACCCCCACTAACCCGCGAGTCCCGCGTTTGGGACACCCGCGAGTCCCGCGTTCACCCATAGCGAGTCCCGCGTTCACACACACCGAACTGCGGTTTCGTGCAGACGCGTGCGCCGAACCGCGACTCACACTGTCCGAACGCGGGACTCGCGGTGCCTGAACGCGGGACTCGCGGTGCCTGAACGCGAGACTCGCGATGTCTGAACGCGAGACTCGCGATGTCTGAACGCGAGACTCGCGATGTCTGAACGCGAGACTCGCGATGTCTGAACGCGAGACT
>NZ_DASQCC010000106.1:0-134629 GCF_035634895.1 Actinophytocola sp.
TTCATCGCCATCAGGACCCCGTTGACTCGCAACATCTACTGGGTGAACGTGGGGCTGTACCTCCTGTACTGCCTGGCGACGGCGGAGCGCGACTTCATCTTCATCCTCCTCAGCGTGCTCATCCAGGCTCAGCTGCTCAAGAACCGCTCCGGGTCGACGCGGCTCGTCCTGGCCGGCGCCATCTGCATCGCCGTGGCCTCCTTCCTGGCGGCGGCCCGGCAGACCCAGGAGCTCAACCTGGAGCAGACGCTCAACCTGGGGTCCGTCGCCTTCGTCGACACCTTCGTCATGAGCGTGGTGCCGGACTACCTCCCATACCGGGACGGCACGACCTACCTCGACACCCTGCTCGACATCCTGCCGAACTGGCTGCACACGAGGAGCACGCCGCTCAGTGAGTGGCTGGTCGACCTGTACGTGCCGGGATCGAACGGGGGCTACGGCTTCTCCCTCACCGGCGAGGCCTACCTCAACTTCGGGATGGTCGGCATCCCCGTGGTGTTCTTCCTCGTCACCCTCGTCCACCGGTTCATCGTCAACCGGTCGGACCGATCCGACTGGTGGACCTACCTCAACGTGCTGTTCGTGGCGACGTTCATGTACTCACTGCGCGGGGACAGCCTCCAGTTCGTGAAGACGATCTTCTTCGGCATGGTGTTCTTCGGCCTCTGTTACGTCCCGTCGAGCTCACGGAAGACCGAGGACCGCCACGGCGCGGGCCGCGTGCCCGGATGACGTGCGCCGGTGCCTCGTGCCGGCGGCGGACGAGTCGGCTCACGCCGCGAGTATGGCGACCGCGACCGCGTACCCGCCGAGGGTGAAGGTGCCCGAGTTCTGCTCGTCCCGGATCGGACCGCCGGCGGACCGCTGGTCCACGATCCTGACCTGACCTCCTCGCAGGCCGTCGATGCCGACCTCGACGGGCGTGTTGGTCTTGTTGATCACCAGTACCTTGCGGCGCCCGTGGTCGTTCATGGCGAGGGCGTGGAGACTGCCGCCCGAGGACTGGTCCGGGATCTCGATGAGCCGGCAGCCTGGCTTGGCCTCCTCGAGGATCAGCTGCAGCACCCGGTACCGGGCGTTGGGCTCGCCCGTCGTCCAGTCGAGCATCGAGACCGACGGGTACTGGCTGGGATAGCCCATCAGCTGGCTCTCGCCCACGATGTCGATGCCCATGAGCGCGAGGCGGGCGAACACGTAGGCGTAGACGCCGCCGGAGAAGTTCCAGTACGCGTCCGGGATGGGTGCCGGATCGGCCTGGGTGGCCGACCCCGGGAGGATCGTGCCGAGCTCGTTGACGGTCGTGCCCACCGTGGG
Source organism: Actinophytocola sp. (assembly GCF_035634895.1). Lineage (GTDB taxonomy): Bacteria > Actinomycetota > Actinomycetes > Mycobacteriales > Pseudonocardiaceae > Actinophytocola. The sequence goes on from NZ_DASQCC010000106.1 coordinate 1,318, forward strand.
TGCGAGTGCCCTGCGGATGTTCTCGACCTGTTCGACGTTCGCGAGGAACCCGTCCGCCTGCGCGAAGCCGTCGGGTCCGTACTCGTCCACCGTGTCGGTGGCCTTCGGCTGGGCGTAGAAGTGGTAGCTGATCAGGTCCAGCGGAACACCAGGCTCGTGGTTGTCCCGGTCGAGGAAGTACCGGAAGTAGTCCAGGCCGGCGGAGTTGCCGAGCGACAGCCCGACGAACCTCGTGCCTGGTGACACCTCACGGATCGCGGTGACGATCGCGTCGTAGAGCGTCGTGTAGTCCTGCGGGCTGATGGTGTGCTCGAAGTCGGCCTCGTTGAGCACCTCCCAGTACGGCAGGGGGTAGTGGTGGGGCGAGGCGTGGAAGGCGCCGTACTCGTCGGTGAAGCCGCCTGCGGTGTACCAGGAGACCAGGCGCCTGAAGTAGTCGGCCACGACCTCGGGCGAGACAGCGAGCCGAGTGCCTTTCGAGTAGGCGAACGCCACCTGCTCCGGGTCGTCCGGGTAGGTGGCGGCGGCGGTCCAGCGGGACAGGTCGCCCGAGAAGTCGTCGGCGAGGAGCGTCGCGCCGGTGGACGCCGTCACGACGACGTCGTGGAACGTGGCCGACTCCGAGCCGTGCTCGCGGAAGCCGACGGTGCCCGTGGCGAAGGTGTCGTCGTGCACGGTCAACACCTCCGTGCCGTTCACCGTGACGGCGAAGTCGCCGCCGGTCGCGGTCGTCCGCACCTGGTAGGTCCGGCCGGCCTCGACCGCGAAGGGCAACGGTGTTGCCTGCACACTGGCCATCTGGCCGCTGCTGAACAGGATGAAGACGATGTACCCCGGCGCCGCCGGCGAGGTGTACGGGTAGTTCGACAGGACGAAGCCGTAGCCGTTGCCCGGATCCCGCATCCGCATGAGCCAGCCCGCCTGCGCGAAGGAGATCCCGTCCTGCGAGCCGGTCCCGAGCGGGGTGACGCCGACGTCGAAGGTGTAGTCAGTCCAGTCCATCCCGCCCGCGGCGAGCGCGTTGTCACCGCCGACCACGTGCAACGCCCCGTCCTCCAGCGTCCACGGGATGGGCTGCCACATCCATTCCGGGATGGTGCTGAAGTTGAGGATGGCCGGCCGGCCGGCCGTGGCGTTCTGGAAGTCCTCGATGAGCGGGTCGATGAGCGAGAAGTCCCAGCTCGTCCGGCCGTCCGCCGGCGGCTCCAGTTCGGCGACCGCGAACCTCGGATAGGGGAACCAGGGCACGAAGCGCACGTAGTCGGCGTCCAGGGTCCGCAGGGCGCGGAAGACACTGTCGTGAATCGGCGACGTCCGCAGGATCTTCGGGTTCACCACGACCTGGAGCGTCGGCGCCGTCGTGGACACGGTGCTCGGTCCGTTCCAGTCGACCGGAATCGACGTGCTGGCAACCGGCGCGGGCCGAAGGTCGGTCTGGCGGTCGGTCGACGTCGGCTCACTCGTCGCGCGGATCGGACGGTTCATGGCAACTCCTGTCTGGTCCAGTGATCGCTGTGAAGCGCGGCGCGGAAAGGGGTCATGTTCGGCGCGCGCGAGTGGACAGCACCCAACCGCCTTGTTGCCTCGCCGCGAACGAACACCGGATCTCTGTCGTCGGATCGCTCTTCACGCCTGGTCATCACCTCGATGTGATGTTCTGCCGCGGCCTGCCGACTGCGCCGCGACGTACCGCCGGAGTCCGGGGCGCCGGGCCTGTTCGAGGGTCGTGACCCTCGCTGAGTGGTTGAATCGTTTCATGCGGGCAACGAAACGAGATTATTCGTTGCAGGGCGCGACCGTCCAGAGCCCGCGACGAAAATCTGCCCGCGCACCGGCCGTTCCGCGACGACGATCCAGGGCGACGATCCAGGGCGACGAACCTATAGCCTTTGGTTATGGACGCTCACATCCGGGACCTTCGCTACTTCGTCGCGGTCGCCGACGAGCTGAGCTTCACGAAGGCCGCCGAGCGGGTGTTCGTCTCCCAACCGGCGCTGAGCAAGCAGATCCGCCAGTTGGAGAGCACGTTGCGGGTCAGGTTGCTCGACCGCGACCGGCGGACGGTCGCACTCACCCCCGCGGGCGCCGAACTGCTGGCGCGGGCCCGTCTGCTGATCTCCCAGTGGGAGGAGACGGTTCACGCGGTGGCCGTCGCGGCGGACGACACGACGCTGACCGTCGGGTTCCAGACCCGTATCGGCCGCGGGCTGATCCCCAGGGTCACCGCCGCGATGGCGGCGCGGCTGCCGGACTGGAAGCTGTCGTTCCGGCAGGTGTCCTGGCGGGACGCGACGGCCGGACTCCTGCGCCGCGAGGTGGACGTGGCCGTCGCGTGGCTGCCGGTGCCCGTCGCCGGGCTGTCGTGGCGGGTGGTCGCCACCGAGGACCGCTGGGTGGCGCTGCCGGCGGGGCATCCGCTCGGGTCCCTCGACGTCATCCCGTTCGCCCGGCTCGAGGACGAGGCCTTCGTCGCGCTGCCGGCCGGTCCGGCGCGCGACTTCTGGCTCGCCACCGAGCAGCGCACCGTGCCGGCACGCGTGGCCACCGAGGCGGCGACCGCGGAGGAGGCGTTCGAGGCGGTCGCGTCCGGACTCGGCGTCACGCTCCTCGCGGCGGGCAACGTGGAGATCTACCAGCGGGAGGACGTCGTCTGCCGGCCGGTCGGCGGGTTGCCGCCGAGCCGGCTCGCGGTCGTGTGGCGCACCGACGACGACCGGCCCGCCATCCGCGTGTTCGTGGACTCCTGCGCCAGGTGTCTGTGTGTCATACCACCATCCACTCCGGCGCCAGTTCGATGATCACGTCGTGCGCGCCGTCGAAGCGGTAGCCGATGCCGCGCACGGTCGTGATCCGCGGCTCGTCCGGGCCGAGCTTGTCCCGCAGGCGTCGGATGTGGACGTCGACCGTGCGGCTGTTCATCGGCTCGTCGATGCCCCACACGTCGGCCATCAGGGTGCGGCGCGGCAGCACGCGGCGCGGCCGTTCCGTGAGGTAGAGCAGCAGGTCGAACTCCAGGCGGGTCAACGGGATCGGCAGCCCCTGACGTAACACGGTCCGCGCGTGGGGCAGGATCCGCAGCCGTTCGTCCGATGTGGACTGTCTGGGCAGCGGCAGATCGGGCAGCGCGGGCTGCCGGACGGCGACACCGGGCAGCTCGGCCACCGAGTGCAGCAGATCGGACAGCCTGGCGAGCGTGTCCGGGTTTCTCGGCAGCTCGATGTTCAGCTGCACGACGACGGTCGAGTTCGGTGGCACGCTCATCATCGGACCCGGCCGCACCGGCTGTCGTCAACGGTTCCCAGGATGCGGACGTAGCTGCTCGCGACCCAGGAAATCCGTACCGTCACCGGTGGGAGGGACGGATGGGGTCACCCGAGAACACGCACGCGATCGCCATCGTCGGCGCCGGTCCACGAGGAATCGGGCTCCTGGAACGAATCGCGGCCAACGCGCCCGAGCTGCTGCGTGGGCGGCTGACCGTGCACCTGGTCGACCCGTTCCCGCCCGGGCCCGGCCGGGTGTGGCGGTTCGCGCAGTCCCCGCTGCTGCGGATGAACTCGATGCCCGAGGACGTCACGATGTTCACCGACAGCAGTGTCCAGTGCGCGGGCCCGATCCGCCCCGGTCCCACGCTGGCCGAGTGGGTGGTGGCGGTCCGCGACGGCGAGCTGGTGGCCACAGTGGACGGTGCACTGCTCGACGAGCTGCACTCGATGACCCCGACGACGTTCCCGACCCGGCGCCTGCAGAGCGCGTACCTGAACTGGTTCTACGACTGGGTCCGCGAGGCGCTGCCGAACACGGTCGAGGTGCGCGTCCACGCGGCGCGGGCGGTGGACGTGACCGGTCAGCAGGACGGCGTGCAGCGGGTCTGGCTGGCCGGCGGCCGCGAGCCGCTGGTGGTCGACCTGGTGGTGCTGGCGCTCGGGCACCTCGACGCGGCTCCGGCGCCGGAGGAGGCCAGGCTGGCGGAGTATGCCCGCGTGCACGGGTTGCGCTACGTCCCGCCGGCGTACACCGCCGACCTGGACCTGTCGGCGGTGCGGCCGGGAGAACCGTTGCTGCTCCGTGGTTTCGGCCTGGCGTTCGTGGACCTGGCGGTACTGCTGACCGAAAGCCGGGGCGGCCGGTTCACGCCGAGCGGCTACGTGCCGTCGGGCCGGGAGCCGGTCCTGTACGTGGGCTCACGGCGAGGCGTGCCGTACCACGCGAAGCCGGAGTACCAGCGGCAGGGCACGCCGCCCGAGCTGCCGAAGTTCTTCGGTCCGGCCGAGATCGAGCGCCTGCTGGCGAGACCGGGCCGCCTGGACTTCCGGACCGACCTCTGGCCACTGATGGCCAAGGACATCACCTGGGGCTACTACCACGAGCTGTTCACGGGTCACCCTTCCCGCGTGCGCCTGGACCTCGACGAGTTCGCCGACCGCTACGCGGCGCTGGCCTGGGACAGCGCGGACATGCGTGCCCTGGTGGCGAAGGCGGTCCCGGACGAACGGGACAGGCTGGACCTGGCGGCGTTGGATCGTCCGCTCCGTGACCTGTCGTTCCCTTCTCGTGCCGCGCTGACGGCGCACATCGGCGCCTACGTCGAGTCGGACCTGGCGCGGCGGGCGGACGCGTCGTACAGCGCGGACCTTGGCGCGTTCTACGCGTTGCTGGCGGTGTTCGGGCAGCTGGCGCGGGTGGTGGCGGCCGGGAAGCTGCGGCCGTCCTCGCAGCTGGACGATGTGGATGGTTGGTGGTTCGGGTTCTTCAGCTTCTTCGCGAGCGGGCCGCCGGGGCATCGGCTGCGGGAGCTGCTGGCACTGGCGGAGGCGGGGGTCGTGCGGTTCGTGGGTCCGGACATGTTCGTACGCGCGGAGAACGGCCGTTTCGTGGCGGGCAGCCCGGCGGTGCCGGGCGAGATCGAGGCGAGCACGCTGGTGGAGGCGAGGCTCCCGGCCCCGAGCATCCGGCGGGCGACGGACCCGCTGCTGCGGGCGATGCACGGCCGGGGCGAACTGGCCGAGGAGGTCCTCCTGGACGCGGCGGCGGAACACAGCACGGGGCGCATCCTGACCACGGAGGCGGGGTTGCTGGTGGACGCCACGGGTTGGCCCCACCCCCGGCGGTTCGCGCTGGGCCCGCACACCAGCTCGCGGGCCCCCGGCGCCTTCACCAGACCGAACACGAACGCGGTGGGCTTCCGCCAGAACGACGCCGTGGCCCGCCACATCCTGGCCCAGTTCACCTGAGCGCCCGTGTCCCGCCCTCGCGAGCGGATCTGGCGCGCTCGAGGCAGGTCGGGTATCGATCATGACCGGTATCGAGACGCGTGCCCGGCATCGCCACCGTCCAGAAGTCTCCGCGGGCCATCCGCTGCCCAGGAACAGACGCAGGCTCGGCGTCCGAGCCGGCACCTGGCACCCGGCACCCGCCGGCCCCGCCCGCCCGCCGCCCAGCACCCGCCGCCCGCCCCACAGCAGCCGCCGCCCGGCACCCGGCGCCGGGCACCGGGCGCCTGGCGCCCGGCGCCCGCCGGCCGGCGGCTCTGCCCGACCGCCGCGGGTGATCACCAGCCCGGCCGGTTCCACGATGCGGACTCCGTTGCCTGGTCCGCGTCCCGTGCCTTGAATGAAAGGGCCAGGGGAGAAGGCGGTGACCATGCGCCGCGCCGTGCCCGTGGACCGTCTCGCGGTGGACGCGTGGGCGGTGCCGCGGTTCGCTCTGTCCCAACAGGAGGTTCCGTGCCCTCGATCGTCGCGTTGGCCGGCAGTCCGTCGGTCGACTCTCGAACCGTCGCGTTGCTCCGGCACATCGCGAGTCATACGCACGATGTCGACGTCGTTCCCATCCGTGCGCTGCCCGCCGAGGCGTTGCTCGGCGCGGACGTCGACGACCCCGCGGTCAGCGAGGTTGTCAAGAAGGTCGCCGACGCCGACGCTCTCATCGTCGCCTCGCCCGTCTACAAGGCCGCCTACTCCGGTGTCCTGAAGACCTTCCTCGACCTCCTCCCGCCCGCCGCGCTCGCCGGCAAGACCGTCCTTCCCATCCTCACCGGCGGCGCTCCCGTCCACGCCCTCGCCCTCGACTACGCGCTCCGCCCGGTCCTCACCGCCCTCGGCGCCCGGCACGTCCTCACCGGCCTGTTCCTGATCGACAAGCAGATCGAGCGCACCCCGGACGGCGTCGTGCTCGCGCCCGACCTCCAGGCCAGGATCGACGCCGCGGTGGCCGAGCTATGACCCTCCACCTCGCCGTCGCCCTGGACGGTGCCGGCTGGCATCCCGCCGCCTGGCGCGAACCGGACGCCCGCCCGACCGAGCTGTTCACCGCCCGCTACTGGACCGACCTGGTCCGGGAGGCGCAGCGCGGCCTGCTCGACCTGGTCACCTTCGAGGACTCCTTCGGGCTCCCGGCGAGGCTCGACGCCACGCTCATCGCCGCCGCGGTCGCGCCCCGCACCAGCGGGATCGGCCTCGTGCCCACGGTCATCACCACCCACACCGAGCCGTTCCACATCGCCAAGGCCATCGCCACGCTCGACTACGCCAGCACCGGCCGCGCCGGCGTCCGGGTGCGGGTCGACCCGGACCACGCCGAGCACATCGGCCGCCGTGCGCCGCTCGACCGGACCGACCTCCTCGACGAGGCCGCGGACTACGTCGAGGTCGTCAGGCGGCTCTGGGACAGCTGGGAGGACGACGCCGAGATCCGCGACACCGCCACCGGCCGCTTCGTCGACCGCGACAAGCTGCACTACATCGACTTCGCGGGCCGCTGGTTCGACGTCAAGGGCCCGTCGATCACCCCGCGCCCGCCGCAGGGCCAGCCGCTGGTCTTCGCGCTCGCGCACGCCGCCCCCGTCTACCGGCTCGCCGAACGCGCCGCGGACGTCGTGCTCGTGACACCCCGCGACGCCGACGACGCGGCCGCGATCACCGCCCAGATCACCGGCGTGCCACACGTCTTCGGCGAGCTGACGGTGTTCATGGACGGCGCGGACCGCCTCGCCCGGCTGAACGACCGCGCCGAGCTGAGCACCGACACCGCCGTCTTCACCGGCTCCCCGGCGGAGCTGGCCGACCTTCTCCTCACGTGGCGACAGCACGGTCTCACCGGCTTCCGGCTGCGCCCCGGCACGCTGCCGCACGACCTCACCGCGATCACCAGGGGACTGGTGCCGGAACTACAGCAGCGCGGCGTGTTCCGCCGTTCCTACGAGAACGGCACGCTGCGCGACCGCCTCGGCCTGCCGAGGCCGGAGAACCGTTACGCGGCGACACAGGGGGCACGATGACACAGGGGGCACGATGACCAAGCAGGTTCACCTGGCCGCGCACTTCCCGGGCGTCAACAACACCACCGTGTGGAGCGACCCGGCGGCCGGCAGCCACATCGAGTTCTCGTCGTTCGAGCACTTCGCCCGCACGGCCGAGCGCGCCAGGTTCGACTTCCTCTTCCTGGCGGAAGGACTTCGGCTGCGCGAGCAGGGCGGGGAGATCTACGACCTCGACGTGGTGGGCCGCCCGGACACGTTCACCGTGCTGGCCGCCCTGTCCGGGGTGACCACCCACCTCGGCCTGGCCGGCACGATCAACTCGACGTTCAACGAGCCCTACGAGGTCGCTCGCCAGTTCGCCAGTCTCGACCACCTGTCCGGCGGCCGGGCGGCGTGGAACGTCGTCACCTCCTGGGACGCGTTCACCGGCGAGAACTTCCGCCGCGGCGGCTTCCTCGCGGAGGGCGACCGCTACCGCCGTGCCGAGCAGTTCCTGCGCACCGCGTGGGAGCTGTTCGACTCCTGGCGCGGCGACGAGATCGTGGCGGACAAGGAGACCGGCGAGTTCCTGGCCGGGCCGAGGCCGGGTGCCTTCGCGCACACCGACGACCACTTCGACATCGCCGGCCAGTTCAACGTGCCACGCGGTCCCCAGGGCCGCCCGGTGATCTTCCAGGCCGGCGACTCGAACGAGGGCCGCGACTTCGCCGCCGCCACGGCCGACGCGATCTTCTCGCGGCACGGCACGCTGGAGGCGGGACAGGAGTTCTACGCGGACGTCAAGGGCAGGCTGGCACGCTTCGGCCGGACACCCGACTCGCTGAAGGTGTTCCCGGCGGCCACGTTCGTGCTCGGCGACACCGACGCGGACGCCCGTGAGCAGGCCGCGCTCGTGCGGCGCCAGCAGGTCAGCGGCCAGACCGCGATCAAGCTGCTGGAACAGGTGTGGAACCGCGACCTGAGCGCCCACGACCCGGACGGCCCGCTGCCCGAGGACGACCCGCTGCTCGGCGAGCACACGGTCGCGAAGGGCCGCGCGAGCGTGCGCATGAACAAGGATCCCCTGGCCGTGGCCCGGAAATGGCGCGAGCTGGCCGCGGCGAAGAACCTGTCCATCCGCGACCTGATGATCGAGGTCAGCGCCCGGCAGACGTTCATCGGCGCACCGTCCACGGTGGCCGCACAGATCAACGACCTGGTGCAGCGGGACGCGAGCGACGGCTTCATCCTGGTGCCACACATCACGCCGGGCGGGCTGGACGCCTTCGCCGACAAGGTGGTTCCACTGCTGCAGGAGCGTGGCGTGTACCGCACGGAGTACGAGGGCACGACACTGCGCGAGAACCTCGGCCTGCCCGACCGGCACCCGGTATGACGCTCGGGGTGGTGCTGGCGGCTCATCGGTGAGCTGGCAAAGGCCTTACCGGTTCCCGCAGCAGGCCCGCGCGTGCGTGGAACGCCGCGACGAGCACGAACGTGACGCTGATGAGCATCGCCCACGCGCCGAACTTCGCCGGGTCCACGACCCGCCACGCCTCCAGTTGGTGCGGGTAGCGCCACGCGCCGAAGAACGTCGCGATGTTCTCCGCCAGCCACAGGAAGAACCCGATCAGCACGAACGACAGCGCGAGCGGCATGCGGTAGCGGTGCCCGCCGACGGTGAAGTGCACGGTCGCGCCCCAGGTCACCGCGACGAGCGCCCCGGCGAGTGGCCAGCGCAGGTCCGGGAGCCAGTAGTGGGTGATGAGGTTGACGTAGATCGCGCCGGCGACCGCCGCGGTGGGCACGGCCCGGTAGCCCGAGACCCGCAGGTCGAACAGCCGCCACGCGGCGACGACGTAGCTGCCGACCGCCGCGTAGAGGAAGCCGCTGTAGAGCGGCACGCCGAGCACCTTCGTGACCGCCGCCTCGGGGTACGCCCACGAGCCGAGCGGCACCTTGACCAGCTCGAACACCAGCCCGACCAGGTGGAAGCCGGCGATGACCAGCACCTCCCGGCCCGTCTCCCAGCCGATGCGCCAGAACAGCGCCGTGACCAGGACGCAGTAGACCAGCAGCGCGTCGTAGCGCGCGATGGGCAACGGCACGATCCTGGACACCGCGAGCCCGCCGAACACCGCGACCGCGAAGACGCAGCAGCGGGCCTCCACCCACGCGAAGCGCAGCAGCTGCGTGACGAGGAACCTCATGCCCGGTGGACGTGCCCACCTCGCCCCGGTTGCTCGGCGAGGGAAGACCGTGCCCGAAGGTAGTGGTGGCCGGCGTCAGCGGTGGTGGTCGGCTGCCTCCCGGACGCGCCGGGTGTAGTCCGTCCACCATTGTTCGTCGCCCGTCGCGGTGTGGTCCCTGCCGGCCTGGCCGTCGATCAGCTCGCGGACGATGTCCGCGTGGCCGGCGTGGTGCGCGGTGTCCTCCAGCACGCGCACCAGCAGCGAGCCGAACGTCGTCTCGCGGCGGTCCTCCGCCCACCAGGACACCGAGGCGGGCGCGTCCAGCGGCAGCCGCTCGATCGACTCGTCCGAGTGTGTCCAGGCCCGGCGGTACAGGTCGACGATGTACTCCCGGGTCTCGTCCGGCTTGGCCCACATGTCGGCGCTCTCCCACACCGAGCCGTCCTCGAGCCACGGCAGCGTCACCGGCGCGGGCCGGCCGACCGAGTCACCCAGGTAGCCGAGCTCGACGCCCACGAGGTGCTTCACGATTCCCAGCAGGTTCGTGGCGGTCGGGGTCATGGGCCGGCGGATGTCGTACTCCGGCAGATCCGCCAGCGAACGCAGCAGCGACTCCCGGCTCTGCTGGAGGTATCGGTGCAGGTCAGCGGCTATTCCGGTGCTCATGCGGGACAGGTTAGGCAGGCCCACCGACAAAATCGGGCGTGACGGTCAGGAGCTTGTCCAGGCCGGTCAGCTTCAGCGGCCGGGTGACCGCGCGCCCACCCGGCACGATCGCCAGGCTGCTGCCGAGCTCCGTGCAGCGCTTGTCGTGTGCCAGCAGCAGGGAGAGGCCGGCCGAGGCCAGGAACGTCAGCCCGGTCAGGTCGAGCACCACCGGCGCAGGCGGGACGACGATCGCCTCGGCCAGGTCCAACTGCCGGGACAGCCGCGGCGCGGTCAGCATGTCGACCTCGCCGACGGCCCGCACCACCACCGAGTGGTTCTCCACCGACCGCTCCAGCCACAGCAGGTCGTCGAGTTCAGGCATGACAGCCTCCGTGACCTGGGAAGATGTCGAGCCTAACCGAGACCGGACGAGGATGCACCCCGGTGTCACCCTTGCGGCGGAAGATCGCGACACCGAGCCGCGCACCGGCTACCCCCCGCGTCATCCGCGTGGCCCCTGGCCGCCGACCTGGGCCGGGCCCGCCCGACGAGGTGTCGGAGGCCGGGCGCGGATCATACCGACAGGTCCGGTTTGTGGTGTTTTACCTTGCGGGACAACACGTTTGTCGGGTGGTGAGCACGCGCACCGCCGACTTAGGGTGCCGGACATGAGAAGAGCCCCTGCACTGATCGTGGCCGGTCTGGCCGCGGTGCTTTTCGCCTCGCCCGCCGCCGCGGCCGCCGGTTCGCCCGGCGCGGCCGGCATCGGTGACTCGTACTACCCCCTGGACGGCAACGGTGGGTACGACGTCTCCCACTACGACATCCGGCTCAGCTACGTGCCGACCACCGACGTGCTGTCCGGCACCACCACGCTCCTCGCGCGCACCACCCAGGACCTGTCGTCCTTCAACCTCGACTTCCTGCTCAGGGTGTCCTCCGTCCGCGTCAACAACGTGCCGGCCGCCTTCCGGACCGACGCCGGCGAGCTGACCGTCACGCCGAGGTCCAGGCTGCCGAAGGGCACCGCCCTGACGATCGTGGTCAGCTACACCGACACGCCCGGCAGCCACGAGCTGTACGACTACCAGGCCTGGCACCGCACGCCGGCCGGCGTGCTCGCCAGCGACGAGCCGCAGATCGCGCCGTGGTGGTATCCGAGCAACGACCACCCGCGGGACAAGGCGACCTTCGACGTGTCGATCGCGGTGCCGCCGGGCGTCGAGGCGGTGTCCAACGGTGTGCTGGTGAGCAGGCGGCAGCAGGTGCCCAACCTGGTGCGGTGGAACTGGCGCAGCACCAGGCCGCAGGCGCCCTACCTGACCTTCATCTCGGTCGGCCAGTACGACCTGCGGTTCGGGACCGCGCCGAACGGCCAGCCGGTCATCACCGCCTACGGCGACGACCTCGGCGACAGCGGCGCGGCCGCGCGGGCGTCGGTGGAACGCACGCCGGAGATCCTCGAGGCGGAGTCGGGCTGGTTCGGGCCGTACCCCTTCGAGGCGCAGGGCGGTGTCGTGGACAACGGGTTGGGCTTCGCGCTGGAGAACCAGACCCGCCCGGTCTACGACGGCGGGTTCTTCGTCGACGGCGCCGACACCTACGTGGTCGCGCACGAGAACGCCCACCAGTGGTTCGGCGACGCGGTCTCGGTGAACGACTGGAAGGAGATCTGGCTGAACGAGGGCTTCGCGACCTACGCGGAGTTCCTGTGGTCGGACTACCTCGGCGAGGGCACGCCGGCCGAGGTCGCGCAGTTCCGGTACGACAGCATCCCGGCCGACGACGACTTCTGGCAGGTGCTCCCCGGTGACCCGACCGCGGCGAACCAGTTCGACGGCGCGGTGTACGACCGGGGTGGCATGACGTTGCAGGCACTGCGCACCGCGGTCGGCGACGACGCGTTCTTCCGGATCCTGCGGACGTGGGTGGCGAAGCACAGGTACGGCACCGGCACGACGAGGCAGTTCATCGCGCTGGCGGAGAAGATCTCGGGCCAGCGGCTGGGCAGTCTGTTCAACACCTGGCTCTACACCAAGGGAAAGCCGGCGGTGGGCCCGAACGGCACCGCCGCGGCCGCGGCTCGCACGGCGACCGCGAAGCCCCGGTCCTACGACCAGATCATGAGGACGCACCGCCTCCTGACCGCCGAGGGCAGGTAGCGGGGTCGAACGGCGCGGCCGGCCGGTCCCCGGTGGGACCGACCGGCCGCGCCCTCGTTCACCGGTTGATGACGAACTGCGAGCCGGGCTCGACGACGACGTCACCCGTCGCGGAGTTGGTGATCGTCACGTTCGTCAGCGTCGCGCTGCCCCGCGCGCCGCTCATCGCGAGGATGCCGGCGCCGTTGTTGGACCTGTCGACACGGACGTTGGTGACCGCGACGTTCGGGATCTGGCCGCCACCCGTCTTGAACTGGATGCCGTCGTAGGTGGAGTCGTAGATCTCCGTGTCCCGCAACGTCACGCCGGTGATGTCCCGGCTCTGCGCGAAGAACGTGATCGCGCCGAACTTCTGCTGCTCGCCCCAGAACACGCCGCCGCACCGGTACAGCGCGTTGTTGGCGATCACGGTCGTGCCGGAGAACGGCAGCGGGTCGTGGTCGGTCGCCAGCATGATTCCCGGGTAGTTCATCGTGTCGTGGACGAGGTTGTTCTCGATTCGGTTGCCGTAGCCGCCGTAGATCGCGATTCCGTTGGCGCGCCAGGGGAGCTGGATCGTGTTGTTGGTGAACACGTTGTCGTGCGCGATGTCGACGTTCGGGTCCTTCACGTAGCGGTTGGCCCACACGGCGAGCGAGTCGTCGCCGGTGGTGCGGAACGACGAGTTGAACACCCTCGAGTTCCTCGTCCCGTTGGTGAGGTTGATGCCGTCCGCGTAGGTGTCCCGGATCCGCATCCCGCTGAACTGCAGGCCATCGGCCGGGCCCCACAGCGCCGGGATGTTGTCGTAGTCGCGGCCGACCCAGACGGCGACGTTGGCGTGCTCGATCCACACGTTGGTGATGCTGGTGCCGGTGCCGAAGCGGCCGTTGAGCGCGACACCGCCCTCCTTGTTGCCGTCACCGCCGCGGATCCGGCCGGAGCCGAAGATCGCGATGTCCGAGATCTGCACGCCCTTGTCGATGTCGAAGCCGAAGTTGCCCTCGTGCGGGTGGTTGATGCCGCCCGCGTCCTGCGGCTCGATCAGCGAGTACAGCTGCGAGCGCCACATGCCGGCGCCGCGGACGGTCACGTTCGAGATGCCGATCTGGTTGTACTGGCCGCCGCCGTTGGGCACGTTCGGGTCGTCGGTCAGGATCTTCTTCTCCTGCCGCCACTGCCCTTCCGGGATCCACACGCAGCCGATGACGCCGTTCTGGTCGTCGGTCACCGCGCGCTGGATCGCCGTCGAGTCGTCGATCCCGTCGTTCGGCACCGCGCCGTACTGCGTGATCGAGGTGCAGCCGGACGGCTGCGGCAGCGCGGGCGCCACCTGCTCCAGGTCGATCAGGTCGATGACGTAGAACGCCGCGTCGTCGCCAGCGTCGCGCTGCAGCCGGAACTTCGTGCCGACCGGGTAGGACTGCGCCAGCAGCGCGTGTGACTCGTCGAACAGCCGCCGCGCGTTGGCCTGCGGCGTGTTCGTCAGGCCCTCCGGGTCGTCGGTGGTCCCGTACAGCCAGCTGTGCTTCGACGACAGCGTCAGCTTCTGCACGAAGGTTCCGTTGACGTACAGGCTGATCGTCTTGTCCTGGCCGCCGCCACCGGCCGCGTCGGGCACGGAGTTGCGCACCACGATCGAGTTCGACGAGGTGGTCGACGTGAACTCCACGTACTGGCCGGTGCTGTCGAGCCGCACCGACTTGCGGCCGGACGACTCGGTCGCGAAGTTGGTGTGCCCGAACGTGCGCAGCGGGTCGGCCTCCAGGAGCTGGCCCTGGTACTGCGCGGCCTCCGCCTCGTACTCGACGAACGGCACCGCCGCGCCGCGGCCCACGACGATGGCCACCGAGAGCTGGTTGTTGGTCTCGTTGGTCTCCGCGACGGCGTTCGTCGCGTCGGCGGTCGCGGTGACGGTGGCGCCGCCGCTCGTGGCCGTCCAGGTGCCGGCCTGCACGCTCACCGTCGCGCCGGCCGCGACCGTCGCCGTGTTGGCGTTGAGCGTGGTGCCGCCGACGCTGACCCTGGTGACGCTCGCGGCCGCGGCGCTGGTGCCCCGGTTGTGCACGCTGACCGCGAAGGTGACGGCCGCGCCGGCCGCGGGGTTCGGCGGGTTCGACGTGATGCCGGTGACCTCGAGGTCCGGCCCCGGCGTCTGGGTGATCACGAGCGGAGTCGGTGCGGTGTAGGTGTTGTTGGTGTCGTTCTGCTCGACGACGGTGTTCGCCGGGTCCACTGTGGACGACACGGCGTAGGTGCCCGTCGGCCGGGTTCCCGCGTTGACGGTCACCGTCGCGGACGCGCCCGCCGCCAGCGCGCCGACCTGCGCGTCGCCGGCGACCGCGCCGCCGAGGCTCACGTTCACGGTCGTGGCGGGCGCGTTCGCGGTGCCCGCGTTCTTGACGGTCGCGGACAACGTGATCTGGCTGGCCTCGGTCGGGTTCGCGGGTGTCCAGGTCGTGTTCGTGACGACCAGGTCGGGGTTCGGCGCCGGGGTGCCGAAGACCTGCAGCTCGGCGACCTGCCCGCCGGGCGCGCCGCTGTTGGCGAAGAACTGGAGCCGCACGTCCGCGGTCCGCGCGGTGACCGGGACCGTCACCGTGTTCTGGTTGGTGGCCGGGTTGAACGCGTAGTCCGCCCGCGCGACCAGCTCCGTGTAGTTCGTGGCGCCCTGGTCACGGCCGAGGACCTGGAAACTCTGCGTGCGCGCGCCCCACACCGGGTCGGGGTTGAGCTTGACCGCGACCGAGGTGACATCGGCGTTGGCGCCCAGCTTGACGGTCAGCGTGCCGGGGTAGCCGCCGGACTCCCAGTAGGTGCCGGTGTTGTCGTCGTTGGCGTTGGTGGCGACGAAGGAGAACACGCTCGACGACGCCTCGATCGGTTTGCCCACCGCCAGGTTCGCGCCCGCGACGGGACCGGCACGCACGACGTGGTTGCTGTCGGTTGACTCGTTGCCCGCCGCGTCCCTGGCACGGACGAAGTACTCGATCCGCGTGCCGGCCGGCCGGGTCTCGGTGAACGTCGTGCCGGTGAGCGTCGAGACCGCGACGTTGTCGCGGTAGACGGTGTACCCGGTGACGCCGACGTCGTCCGTCGCGGCGGACCAGGCCAGGCGCAGCTGGCCGCCGCCCGGCTCGGTGAGCACCAGGTTGCCCGGCGCGGACGGCGCCTGGGTGTCGCCGGAGTCCGGCCCGTACAGCTCGAACTCCGACAGCTGCGCGGCCGGCCAGCCCGTGTTGGCGGTGACGTTGACGCGCACGTAGCGGGTGCTCGCGGTGAGCGGGACGGTGACCGTGTTGGCGCTGGGGGAGAAGCTGTAGCCGGTGGAGCCGACGAGGTCGCCGAACGACGTTCCGTTGGTGCTGCCCTGAACCGCGAGGGTCTGCGTGCGTGCCTCCCAGCCGGCCGGCAGCTTCAGCACGATCCGCGTGAGCGCCCTGGTCGAGCCGAGGTCGGCCTGGATCCATTGCGGGAACGCGTTGTTGGCGCTCTCCCAGTAGGTGGCCTGGTTGCCGTCGACGGCGTTGCCGACGGGATAGCCCGGCAGCGCGCTGCTGGCGGAGATCGTCCTGGTGAGCGGCACGTCGGCGACCGCCGCCGCACTCGGCGGCTCGGCCCCGCTCGCGGCGGACGCCGGGGTGACGGAAATGCCGATGGCGGTCAGCCCTGCCACGAGAAGGGCAGCGGTCAGCCGTGAACGCTTCATGGGCGTCTCTCTTCTTTGAGACAAGCAGGGGTGCCGACGTTCGAATAACAGCATGCAACATCGCGGCTGCTGGTAGCAAGAAGTAGACGACGATTGGCAATTTAACGACAGTGTCGCGTTCGTCCGCTGTCACGCCCGGGGACTTGATAACCCCACCCTCACGATCGTCGAAACAACCGAACTGGTCGCCGAACGACCTGAGGGGTGCGAACGCGGAGGGACCGCAGGCCAACGGCCCTCGGTCCCTCAGGCGGGCAGCGGGCGGCGCTCGCCGACCTGGGCGGGCAGTTCCGCGATCGACGTCACCACCGACTGTTCGGCGAGCCGAACTCGGCTCGCCGAAGGCAAACCCGCTCGCCGTGAGCAACCGCACGCGACGGCGTGCTCGAATCAGCTCCTAGGCCGGGCCGGGCTCCGCGTCGTTCGCCGGGCTGGAGCTCCTGTTCAGGGCGGCCAGCTCGTCCACGACGTGCACCGCCTCCACGTAGCGGCCAAGCCCGCTGAGCGCCTGCTCCAGATTGCGCAGCGAGGCGATGAGATCCGGCTCGAACCGCGCACGGTCCTCGGCCAGCAGCCGCCGCCGGATGGCGACCGCCTCCTCGAGTGGCGGCAGCGCGTCCGAGGTCCGCCCGACCTCCTGCAGCACCGCGCCCAGGTTGTTCAACGCCATCGCCTGGTCCGCCAGCCGCGCGGGCGGCAGGCGCCGCGCGAGTACCGACGCCTCCTCGAACGGGCCCAGCGCCGCGGCGAACTCACCCCGCTGGTGGCGCCAGAACCCGAGCGATGTCAGCGCGGCGAACAGGATCGGCTCGAACCGCAGCTGGTCGCCGGGCACCAGGGTCCGGTAGATGTCGACGGCGCCCTCGGCCGACGACATGGCCTCGTCGAGATGCCCCAGCTCGGCCAGCAGGTGCCCCTTCATCAGCAACGCCGCGGCCAGGTTCGGCGCGTACCGCACCGGTTTCGCGTGCACGTGCCGGCGCCCGATGGCGATGGCCTCGTCGAGCGCGGCGAGTGCCTCGTCGTGCCGCCCGGCCTCGTTGAGCCGGCGGGTGTAGTCGAGCAGGATCGAGCCGACGTCGAAGTCGTGGCGCGTCCAGCGTGACGCGAGCCAGCGGGTGAGCCGCAGCATGAACTCGGTGTTGTCGAGGTCGCGCGTGAGCCAGTCCTGCCTTCGCCGGCGCCACCGCCAGCCACGTCCCATGCCCAGTCCCCCTAACCGGGTAACAGCCCGCGCACGAACGCGGCCTGCCCGGCGTGCTGCAGGTCGTCGGAGACGACACTGACCAGCCGGACCCCGAGTGTCACCGGCGGATCCCAGCGCCGGTCCACGATCCGGTCGAGGTCGGCGTCGGTGATCTGGCGAAGATACTCCAGCGACCGTTCGCACGTCTCGTCGTGGTAAGCGGTGAGCAGCTCGGCAGGCACCCGCACCGCGGCGACGTCCGCCGAGCGGTGACCGTAGCCGGTGTCCCGCTGGTCGAACGGCAGCCCGAACCGGTCCGCCCACTTCGGCCAGACCTGCTCGGTGCCGGCCACGCCGGCGACGTGATCGTCCTGGATGCGGGTCAGATGCCAGACCAGCCAGGCGATGGAGTTCGCATCGTCCCCCGGCCGGTAGGTCAGTTGGTCCTCGCTGAGCCCGTCGACGGTTGCGTGGACGATCTCCCGGATCCGCCCGAACGCGTCGACCAACAGGTCCGCACTCGTCACCAACCCGACGTTACGCCGCTTGACGTTCGGCCGGACGGTACGCCCGGACCGAACTCCGGACAGCGCGTTTGGCGCAGGATGCGACCTCCTGGCGCGACCGGCCCCGCGCTGGCCAGCGACGTTGGACACTGGTGTCGATCACGGTGGTCGACTGTGGGGAGTCGGACATGGCAACGAGGATGAGGACGAGGTTGACGACGCTCGACGGGCGCGCGGTCATCGTGACCGGGGCGGGACAGGGGCTTGGGCGTGCGTTCGCGCGGCATGCCGCCTCGGTGGGAGCCGCGGTGGTGGTCAACGACGTCGACGCCGGCCTCGCGCACGAGACGGTCGCCGCCATCACGGCCGCCGGCGGCGTCGCCGTGGCCAGCCTGCACTCGGTGGCCGAGGCACGGGAGGCACGGGAGCTCGTCGACCTGTGCGTCGAGGAGTTCGGCCGGCTCGACGGGCTGGTCAACAACGCCGCGCTGAACTACTCGGCGCTGCCCTGGGACGACGACCCCGACCGGGTGCGTGAGCTGGTGGAGGTCAACGTCCTCGGCGTCATCTACACCGGGCTCGCCGCGGTGCGGGTGATGCGCCCGGGCACGTCGATCGTCAACATCTCCTCCGGCGCCCTGCTCGGGCAGCGGGCGCTCGGCACGTACGCGGCCAGCAAGGGCGCGGTCGCGTCGCTCACGTACTCGTGGGCGCTCGATCTGGAGGCGGCGGGCATCCGGGTCAACGCGGTGTGCCCGCTGGCCCGCACCCGGATGGTGCTCGCCACCGAGAGGGCGATGCGCAACTGCCCGCCGGACCGCACGCCGGAGCGGATCGCGCCGCTGGTCACGTTCCTGCTCGGGGACCGGTCGATCGGCGTCACCGGGCAGGTGATCCGCTGCAACGGGCCGCAGCTGCACATCATGGGCCAGCCGTACTTCAAGGCGCCGATCCTGACCAGGGAGAGCTGGGACGACGAGAGCGTGGCGCGGGCGTTCGCCGAGGTGTTCGGCGCGCACCTGGAGCCGTACGGGATGGAGAAGCGGCTGCCGCCGACGCTGCGGGACTGGCTCGATCCCGCCGCGATCATCTGACCGGCATCCGACCGGTCGCCGTGCCGGTCACCCGATGACATCGACGACGACGTTGCCCACCTTGCGGCCGGTCTCGACGTACTCGTACGCGGCGACGATCTCGTCGAGCGTGAAACGGCGGTCGATGACCGGCGTGAACGCGCCGGTCGCCAGCAACGTGGCGAGGTAGGCGATCATCCGCTGGTCATGCCGCGGGACCGGGAACCTGACCCGCGCCTTCCGGCGGACCGTGACCAGCGGCAGGACCAGGTTCTGCGCCCATGGCCCCATCTCGGACGACAGGTAGACGCCGCCGTCCGGTTTCAGCAGTCGCCGGCACTGACCGAACGTGGACCTGCCGACCGCGTCGAGCACCGCGTCGTACGTGCCGGTGTGACGGGCGAACTCGCCGGTCGTGTAGTCGAGGACCTCGTCGGCGCCCAGACCCTCGACGAGCGCGAGGTTCGCCGTGTCGCACACCGCGGTGACGGTGACATCGAGGTGTTTCAGCAACTGCACGGCGGCCGAGCCGATGGCGCCGGTCGCGCCGTGGACGAGCACGTCCTGCCCGGCCTCGATGCCGGCGGTCCGGATGAACGCGAGCGCGTAGTGCGCCCCTTCGGTGGCGGCCGCCGCGGTGGCGAAGGGCACGTCCGGCGGCATGAGTGCGATCGACCCGCTCGCGCGGAGCGCCAGGAACTCGGCATGCGTGCCGAACTCGCCCTCGTTGTAGCCGAAGACCCGGTCGCCGACGTCGAAGTTCGAGACGTCCCGGCCGACCGCGGCGACGACGCCGGCGAACTCCGTGCCGAGGACCGGCCGCTTCGGCCGGGTGAGCCCGGTCGCCGAACGCACGAAGAACGGCCTGGCCGCGCGGTAGGCGCAGTCCGTGCGGTTGACGGTGGTGGCGTGCACCGCGACGAGCACGTCGTGCTCGCCCACCGAAGGCCTGTCCACCTCGGCGACCGAGACCACGTCCGGTGGGCCGTACCTCATGTGCACCGCGGCTTTCATGCGCAGACCTTAGCGACGTAACTCCCGCGGAGTAGGGGTTTCCGCGATCGTGTCCGAACTTGCCGGCGATATTTTCGGCGACAGTTGTCCTGTTGACCGGGAAATAAACAATGCTCTACGTTCCCGCTAGGGCCGATGATTTCCGATAATTCTCGGAAACCGGTTCCGTAACGAGCATCGATACTGCGGGAGGCGATGGGGCCATGCGCGGAAGACGGTTCGTTGTCGGTCTGGCGGGAGTGCTGGCCGTCTCGGTCGGACTCGCGCCGCACTCGGTGGCGGCGAACGGGTCACCGGTCGCGGCCGGCGGCTGGGTCAACACCTGGACCTCGATGCCGCAGCTGACCGAGCCGGGCAACATGCCGCCGCCCCCGTTCACCGAGGACGGCCTCGTCATGGCCGACACCACGTTGCGCCAGACCGTGCGCGTCACCGTCGGCGGGTCGAACCTGCGGCTCCGGTTCTCCAACGCGTTCGGCGGCGCGGCGCTGCCGATCACCGCGGTCTCCGTCGCCCTGCCCGCGGGCGGCCAGGCGGGCGTGTCCGCGATCCAACCGGACACCGCCCGCCCGGTCACCTTCAACGGGCGGCCGTCGACCGTCGTCCCCGTCGGCGCGCAGATGGTGTCGGACCCGCTCGGCTTCCGCGTCCGGCCGAGGACCATCCTCGCCGTCACGCTCTACCTCGCGACCGGCCAGGCGTCGAACAACATCACCTCGCACCCGGGTTCGCGCACCTCCTCCTACCTGCTGGCCGGCAACCACGTCGCGGACGCCGACCTGCCCGGCGCCGCACGCGCCGACCACTGGTACTTCCTCAGCGGCGTCGAGGCGTTCGCCCAGCGCGGCACGTCCGGCGCGGTCATGCTGGGCGACTCGCTGACCGACGGCCGAGGATCCACCACGAACGCGAACGACCGCTGGCCGGACCAGCTGCTCGACCGGCTGCAGGCCGGCCACCGCACCGCGGACGTCGCGATCCTGAACCAGGCCGCCGGCGGCAACCGCGTGCTCAACGACGGTCTCGGCCCGAACGCGCTCGCCCGCTTCGACCGGGACGTCCTCGCGACGAGCGGCGTCGAGTGGCTGGTCGTGTTCGAGGGCATCAACGACATCGGCACCGCGGCGGCCACTCCCGAGGCACAGCAACAGGTCGCGGCCGACCTCATCGCGGCGTACGAGCAGTTCGTGACCCGGGCGCACGCGAAGGACATCGAGGTGTTCGGCGCGACGCTGCTGCCCTTCGGCGGCAACACCGGCTACGACGACCCGGCCGGCGTCCGCGAGACCGCGCGGCAGGCCGTCAACCAGTGGATCCGCACCAGCCACGAGTTCGACGCGGTGATCGACTTCGACCGGGCCGTCCGCGACCCGGCGGCACCGCGCCAGCTGCTGGCGGCCTACGACGTCGGCGACCACCTGCACCTCAACCCGACCGGCTACGGCGTGATGGCGGCCGCCGTGCCGGCCCGCCTGTTCGACTAGTGTCCCGCGCCGGAGATTAGGCAACTAATTCGGCGGCCCAGCTTCCTGCTGGCGGCGTTGCCGGTTCGCCCAGGTACGACCCAGTACGAGGGCGAACCGGCGCCTTGCCAGCAGAAACCCGGATCCACCGACTTGATCACCGCATTTCCGGCGCGGGACACCAGCCCCGGGGGCCGGCCGACAGTGACGTGACGGCACCCCGGTCAGCCGCACTGGTGCTCGGCGGCGATCTCCCTGTCCGGCAGGGAGATCGACCGTCCGCCGGCACGCAGGGACAGCACCCGCGCGGTGTGGTCGAAGCTCGGCCACGGTGACACGCCGGCCGCCAGTGGCCTGCCCGTGCGCACGAACCGGCCCCACGCGTCGACCATGTCGGCCGCCAGCCGGCGTTCTGACGCGTCGAACGTCGGCGCGATCGGCGTGCCGTTGTCGAAGCTCGGCCACACGTAGGCGAGCTCCGCGGCATGTCCCGCGCCCCACACGTAGCCGGCCGGCAGCGGTGCGAGCCCGGGGCCGGTGCGGTGCGCGAACTCGTAGGCGTAGGTCCGGGTGTACGCGGCGAACGCCCGTGTCAGCCCGAGGTTCGGGCAGCCGCCGATGCCCGCGAACGTGCCCCTGTCGGTGAAGATCGCGCCCACGAGGTACGCGGCGGTGAACTGGTCGGCGGCGGCGGGCCACGGGTACCGCGCGAGCACGCCGTCGCCGAAGCTCGACCGAACGAACGCCTCGTACTGCTCGCGGGTCTGACCGATGAAGCCCTGCGCGAACGTGCGGCCCTCGTCGAGGTTCGCGCCGATCACCACCGGCACGTGGGCGAACCGGCCGGTGCGCACGGACTGGTCGGGGTCGTCCGGCAGCGTCGGCACCCCACGCGTGATGGCGACGGGTGTGTTCGCGCCGGCGTCGAGCAACCGCCCGGCCGGCAGCGCACGCAGGCACGCCACGTCCGCGCAACCGACCGCCCCGGCCAGCGCGGTGCCCGCCGCCTCGGCCGACGCCAGGGTCTGCGTGGGGCACGAGCCGCTCTGGATCATGGCCGCGGCGAACAGTCCCCGCGAGCCGGGCGCGGACAGGTGCGCGCACACCGAGAAGCCACCCGCGGACTCGCCGCCGATCGTGACCCGGCGCGGGTCACCGCCGAACGCGGCGATGTTGCCGTGCACCCAACGCAACGCGGCCTGCTGGTCGGCGAACCCGTAGTCACCGGACTCGCCGGACTCGGCGGTCAGCCCCGGGTGGCCGAGGAAGCCGAACACGCCGAGCCGGTAGTTGATGGTCACGACCACGACGCCGGTGCGGCGCACGACGAGCGACCCGTCGTGCTGGTTGCCGCTGCCGTTGCGCAACCCGCCGCCGTGGATCCAGAAGTACACGGGCAGGCGCTGTCCCGGCCGGGTGCCCGCCGGGCGCTGCACGTTCAGGAAGAGGCAGTCCTCGGCTTCCGACCTCGGGCCGTTGGTGCTGGCCTGTGCCGCGCAGGCCGCGCCGTAGGACGTCGCGTCCCGCGCACCCGGCCAGTGCGGCGCGGGTCGGGGCAGCCGCCACCGCAGGTCGCCGACGGGTGCGGCCGCGTACGGGATGCCGAGGAAACTGTCCACCCGGCCGGCATCCGTGCCGCGGACCACCCCGCTTTCGGTGCGGGCCAAGGGATCATGTCCGGTCGCGTGCGCGGTTCCGTTGCCCAGCAGGGAGAGGACGGCCAACGCGACGGTGAGCTGGCGGCGCATGCCCCCAACGTAACCGTCAGCCGTCGTGGGACACAACCGTGCGCCACGCCGCCCGGACCGTCGCGAGCACCGGCACCG
Source organism: Actinophytocola sp. (assembly GCF_035634895.1). GTDB lineage: Bacteria > Actinomycetota > Actinomycetes > Mycobacteriales > Pseudonocardiaceae > Actinophytocola. The sequence goes on from NZ_DASQCC010000106.1 coordinate 24,316, forward strand.
CGAACAGCGCGCCGACGATGCCGGCCAGCTCGACGCCCACCGCGATCGCGATCAGCACGGCGACCGGGTGCAGCTGCACGGACCTGCTCATCAGCATCGGCTCCAGCACGTTGCCTTCCAGCTGCTGCACCGCGATCACCACCCCCGCGACGATCAGCGCGACCACGACGCCCTTGCTCACCAACGCGATGAGCACGGCGACCAGCCCGGACACGAACGCGCCGACGATCGGCACGAACGCGCCGAGGAACACGAGTGCCGACAGCGGAAGGAGGAGCGGCACCCCGGTGAGCCCCAGACCGATGCCGATGCCGACGGCGTCGATCAGCGCGACCAGCAGGGTCGTGCGGACGTACTTGGCGAGGTCGTGGAATGCCCTTTCCCCGGCGTGGCGCACCTTGGTGCGCGCGGGCTCGGGCAGGAACTTGGTGGTCCCGTGCCACATCCGGGAGCCCTCGTGCAGGAAGAACACCAGGAGGAACACGACGACCACGAGGCCGGCCAGCATCGTGGTCGCGGTGGTGAGCACGCCCAGCGCACCGGTCGCGAGCTCCGAGCGGTTGCGGGTGACCCAGGCCTTGCCCTCGTCGAGCATGCGGTCGAGCTGGTCGCCGGTGAGGCCGAGGGGCCCGTTCGTCAGCCAGTCGCGTAGCTGGCGGTAGCTGTCGTCGAGCCGGTCGCCGAGGTCGGGCAGGCCGTCGATGAGCGTGGACACCATGAAGTAGATCAGGCCGCCGACGGCCGCGAGCCCACCGAGCAGCACCGCCGCGGTGGCGAGCCCCCGTGGCACGCGACGGCTGTGCAACCAGGTGACCGCGGGCGCGAACAGCGACGCGACCAGCAAGGCCACCGCCAACGGCACCACCACGACCGACAGCCGGGCGACGACCTGGCCGAACACCCACAGCGTCGCGGCGATGACCAGCACGTACAGGCACGCCAGCGCCACTCGCCGCAACCGCGCGAGCGGATCGGGTGGCGGTCCGGCCGGGGCGACGAGCGGGTCACCCGGTGGACCGGCGACCGGGACGGACGAGGACCCGGCCGGCGACCCGACCCGCGTGCCGCCGGCCGGCTCGGCCGGCGGATCGGCAGGGGCCTCGGGCGGGGTGGCCATGTCGGACTCCGATGCTCGCTCCGCCGGCTCCGCTCAGCCGAGGTCGTTCGTGTTGAACGTGTCGCACTGCTGTGGGTCCCCGGACCGGTAGCCGGTCGAGAACCACTTCTGGCGCTGTGCCGAGGTGCCGTGGGTGAACTGGGTGGTGTCGACCTTGCCGCCGCCCAGTTCCTTCTGGATGAAGTCGTCGCCGATGTGGGCCGCGGCGTCCAGCGCGGCGGCCACGTCGTCCTGTGTCACCTGGGTGATCAGTGGCTTGCCGGACGCCCCGGGTGCGGTCGTGGCGTGGTTGGCCCACGCGCCCGCGTAACAGTCGGCCTGCAGCTCCAGGCGCACGGAGCCGGACTCCGCGCCGGCCGACTGCCCGACCTTGTCGGATGTCCCGACCAGGTGCTGCACGTGGTGCCCGTACTCGTGCGCGAGGACGTACCCCTCGACGAACGGCCCACCCTGCGCGCCGAAGCGGTCGTGCAGCTCGGTGAAGAAGGTCAGGTCGATGTAGACCTCGGAGTCCGCGGGACAGTAGAACGGCCCGGTGGCCGAGTCGGCGTTGCCGCACCCCGTCTGCACACCGCCGGAGAAGAAGTTGGTCTCCGCCACCTGGTAGCCGTCGAGCTGGCCAGACCAGTAGCCCTGGATCGAGTTGATGAACGCGACCGCCCGGCAGTCGGCGTCGCGGTTGGCGTCCGCGCCGGTGCGGCAGCGGTCCGCCAGCGACGAGGCGCCGACCTGCTCGTTCTGGCCGAGGTCGAACCCGCCCAAGCCGGACGACGCGTCGCCGCCACCACCGCTGAACTGCGAGATCACGAAGTAGATGATCACGCCGATGACACCGAGACCACCGCCGCCCAACGCGATGCCGCCGCCGATCCCGCGCTTGTCGCTGATCTGGGAGGTGTCTAGTCCCGCGTCGTCGTTGAATTCCACCCCATGATGCTCGCACGGGCGGCGCGCACGCGCTCATGGGCTCCTCGTCGTCGTGGTCGACGGTGAGCACGGCCCGCCCGGCGGTCCCGACGGTGCGTCACGGGGTCGCGACGCTTCGGAGAAATCCAGCCCAGAACAAAGCGGCGGCGAAATCGCCTACGGGAAAAGGAGAACACGCGCGGCGCAGGCCGACGCTCGCGATCGTCGCGGCCGATCGTAACCGGTTCCGGGCAGGTCCGCAAGGTTTGGAAGGTTGACTAACAATCTGCGCACATTGGTTCAACCAATAGCCCGTCCACTATTGACTGAGACTCGTTCGCGGGGGTTCACTGAGCGAGCCTTCTCCCTGCCTTGGAAGGAAACTCTCATGTCTGCATACCTGTCCCGGCGACGGCGCCGGTGGGGTGCGGCGGCCCTCGCCACGGCGACGGTCGCCACCGGTCTCGCCTTCGCGGCCGCCGCGCCGACGGCCGCCGCCGCACCGTCGGCAGCGGCGGCGCTCCCGAACGGTTTCCGCAGCGTCGGCTACCTGCCGTCGTGGTCGGGGAGCGTGAACAGCGTCCAGTACAGCAAGCTGACCCACATCAACTACGCCTTCGTGCTGCCGAACTCGAACGGCACGTTGCAGGGTGTGCCCGACGGCGGCAAGCTCTCGTCGCTGGTAAGCCTCGGCCACAGCAACGGCGTCAAGGTGTCGCTGTCGATCGGCGGCTGGAACGACGGCAACGACTCCGCTTTCGAGGCCCTGGCGGCGAACTCCGGCTCACGGACGACGTTCGTCAACAGCGTGGTGAGCGTGCTCAACCAGTACGGTCTCGACGGCGTCGACATCGACTGGGAGTACCCGGACCCCGGCACCTCCGGCAACAACTACACCGCGCTCATGCAGCAGCTCAGCAACACGCTGCACGGCCAGGGCAAGCTGCTGACCGCCGCCGTGGTGTCCGAGGGCGGCACCGCGAACGGCGTGCAGCCCGCGGTGTTCGGCTACGTGGACTGGCTGAACATCATGGCGTACGACGGCGGCAGCCCGCACGCCAACTACGACTGGTCGATCGCGTCGGCGAACTTCTGGAAGGGCCGCGGCCTGCCGGCCAGCAAGACGGTGCTGGGCGTGCCGTTCTACAGCCGGCCGGGCTACCTGACTTATGCCCAGCTGGTGGCACTGGACTCCGCGAACGCCAACCGCGACTGCACGACCGCGAACGGCGCGCAGGAGTGCTACAACGGCATTCCCACGGTCAAGCGCAAGACCCAGTGGGCGATGGCCAACGCGGGCGGCATCATGAACTGGGAGCTGTCCCAGGACACGACCGGCGGCACGTCGCTGGTGAGCGCCATCTACGAGGCCGCGACCGGTGGCGGTGGCAACCCGCCGACCGGCCGCACCGGGCCGATCACCGGCATCGCCGGCAAGTGCGTCGACGTGGCGGCCGCCAGCATTGCCAACGGCGCCGCGATCCAGCTGTACACGTGCAACGGCACGAACGCGCAGAGCTGGACCGTCAGCTCGGACAGCACCCTGCGCGCGCTCGGCAAGTGCATGGACATCGCCGCGGCCGGCACCGCCAACGGGACGGTCGTCCAGCTGTACGACTGCAACGGGACGGGCGCGCAGGTCTGGCAGGCCCAGTCCAACGGCACGCTGCGCAACCCCGCGTCGGGTCGCTGCCTGGACGCCACGGGCAACAGCTCCGCGGACGCGACGCGCCTGCAGATCTGGGACTGCGCCGCGTCCGGCAACCAGGTCTGGCACCTTCCCGCCTGACGAGCGGAAGTGGCTCGGGTGGCTCAGTGGCTGACCACTGAGCCACCCGAGCCGCGGACGCGGTCCGCCCCGGGGATGGCCGGAGCGGACCGTCCTGGCTACCGGAACAGCCGAACGGGTACCGCGGCCGCCATCGCCGCGTTGCCGTTCTCGTTGGGGTGCAGGTGATCCCCGCTGTCGTAGGCGAGGTTCAGGCGGAGCGGGTCGGCCGGGTCGCGCATCACCCTGTCCCAGTCGATCACCGCGTCGTACTCGCCGCTCGTGCGGATCCAGCGGTTGACGCGCTGCCGTTTGGCCTCGTTCGCCTCGCTGTAGAAGCCGAGCGTGTCGTCCTTGAACGGCAGGATCGTGGCGCCGAAGACCGTCAGGCCCGCCGCGTGGGCACGGGTGACCAACTGCTCGTGCGCGGCGATGATCTCCTCGGCGCTCACCGTCTCCGACGGCGGCGCCACCGTGCCGGGGTGGCCGAGGTCGTTCACGCCGAGCAGCACGATCACGTAGCGGGCACCGGGTTGTGCGGCCACGTCCCGGTCGAACCGGCTCAGCGCGGCCACACCGAAGAACATCGCGAAGTTCTGCGCGTCGCTGCCCGGCGGCGGGTTCGGGTCGTGCAGCAGGCGGTTGCCCGCCACACCCAGGTTCAGCATTCCCGTGTCCCGCAAGCGGTTCGCCAGCAGGTCCGGCCACCGGCGGTTCGTGTCGGCCGCCGCCGTCGAGCCGTCCGTGATCGAGTCGCCCAGCGCGATCACCGCGCCGGCGCCGCGGTCGGCACGCACGCTCACCGCCGACAGGAAGAACCACTGACCCACCGCCCGGCCGGTGACCGCCGGGTCGTCGGCCACGTCGCCCGCCGCGATCACGTTGCCGCTGTTGGCGAAGGCATGCAGGGTGGTGACCGGCGTCGGGGCCGGCACGTAGATGCTCACCACCAGGTCGGTCCTGGCCGGGACCGGCAGCCGGACGGGGTCGCTCAGCATCGGGGAGCCCGCCGGGATCGTGGGCGAGCGCATGCCGCCGAACGTCACCGCCCGGTCCGTCGACGGGACGATGTTCGTACCGGTGCCGCCGGCTCGGCGCGCGACGTGCACCTCGCCGATCCGCAGTGCCCGCGTGCCGAACTCGTTCGTCAGCCGCAGCCGCAGCTCGCTCCCGGCCACGCTCGTGTGGATCACCTGCCGGATGGTCTCGTCGTCCAGCACCGGCGTCGACGTGGCCGGCGTCGCCGTCGGCACCGCCGCCCAGGTGCCGACCCAGTTCGCGACGCCGGCGGGGGAGCCGGTCTCGCCGCCGGCCGACGCGAAGCCGGACAGCAGCAGGCCCACCGTCGCCAGGACGGCGAGCAGCCGGGACCGGCGCGGCGGCTCGGCGGACTGGGTCGCGACGCAGGAGATCTTCAGTGTCATCGCCGTCACCCGCGCCGCGCCGGGACGGTGATGCGCCAGCCGTCGGCACGCAACCGCGGCGTCACCGCGGCCACCGCCTCGATGGTCTGCGTCCGGTCGCCGCCGCCGTCGTGCATCAGTACGACCGCGCCCTCGGTGATCCCGGTCATCAGCCGGTCGACCAGCACGTCGGTGCCCGGTGGCTCCCAGTCGGTGATCGCGAGGCGCCAGCCGAGCGGCTGCATGCCGAGCGACGCCGCGACCTCCGGCGTCTGTCCCCACGCACCGAACGGGGCGCGGAAGTAGGGCACCCGTGCCCGTGGCACCGCGGCGCGGATCGCGGCGTTCGTCGCCAGCAGGTCCGCGCGGATCGCCTCCGGCGTCAACGTGCTCATGTCGTCGTGGTGCATCGTGTGGTTGCACAGGATGTGGCCCTCGGCCGCGATCCGCCGCACGAGCCGCGGGTACTGCTTGACATGGTCGCCCCACAGGCAGAACACGGCCCGGATGTGCTTGCGGCGTAACAGGTCCAGCAGTGCCGGGGTGTTCGTGGGGTCGGGCCCGTCGTCGAACGTGAAGGCCACGGTGCGGCCGCCCTGCCGGGTCGAGTCGACGATCGTGGCCGTCGGCGAGGAGTGCCGGTCGGCGTGTGCCGGCGTCGCGCCGATGGTGGCGCCGGCGATGAGTAGCGGAACGAGCAGCTGGCTGAGTCTTCGTGCGGCGGCCACGTTGGGTCTCCCGTCGTCGCGCCTTTGAGATTTCCGGAAGTTTCGAAACTATTCCGGAATTGAATGTAGAGATTGGCCCGAGATGTTGTCAATGACGGGGATATCCGGCTAAAAGTTTCGGAAATGACGAAGGCGGGGACGAGCGTGCTCGTCCCCGCCGACACCTGCTGTTCAGAGGCGTATCGACTTCTTGTTCATGAACTCCTCGAAACCCGCGGCGCCCAGCTCGCGGCCGATACCCGACCGCTTGATGCCGCCGAACGGCAGATCCGCGACCGACCCGCCGGCCCGGTTCAGGTACACCATTCCCGCCTCGATCCGTTCGGCCACGCGGCGCATCCGCTCGGGATCGGTGCCCCACACGCTGGCGCCCAACCCGAACGGCGAGTCGTTGGCGATCGCCACGGCCTCGTCCTCGGTCGACGCGCGGAACACCAGCACGACCGGCCCGAAGATCTCCTCGCGGTAGGCGTCCATCTCCGGGGTCACGTCCGTCAGCACCGTGGCCTCGAGGTACGCGCCGGGCCCGACCCGGTTGCCGCCGGCACGCAGCGTGGCGCCCTGCTCGACCGCCCGCCGCACCTGCCCGGCCACCTCGTCCGCGGCCGAGGACGACGCGAGCGGCGGCAGCTTGGTCGCCGGGTCGGCCGGGTCGCCCGGCTGGAAGAAGTCGGTGACATGCTTGGACATCCGGTCGACGAACTCGTCGTAAAGCTCGGCGAGGACGATCATCCGCTTCGGCGCGTTGCAGGACTGGCCGCAGTTGCGCATCCGGGCGGTGGCCGTGGCCTTCACGGTCTCGTCGAGGTCCGCGGTGTCCAGCACGATCAGCGGATCGGAACCACCCAGCTCCAGCACGGTCCTCTTGAGGTTGCGGCCGGCTTCCGTCGCCACGGAGATGCCCGCGGGCTCACTGCCGGTGAGGGAGACGCCGGCGATGCGTGGGTCGGCGAGGATCGCCGGGACCTGGCGGCTCGACGCGAACGTGTTGACGTAGACGTCTTCCGGCACGCCCGCGTCGTGCAGGATCTCGGCGATGGCGGCGGCCGAGCGCGGGCAGATCGACGCGTGCTTGAGCAGGATCGTGTTGCCCAGCACCAGGTTCGGCGCGACGAACCGCGCGACCTGGTAGCACGGGAAGTTCCACGGCATGACGCCGAGCAGCGCGCCGATCGGCTGCTTGACGATCACCGCCGGCCCGCTCCGGAGCTCCAGCGGCTCGTCGGCGAGCAGTGCGGGCCCGTTGTCCGCGTAGTAGTCGAAGATGTCGACGACGATGCCGACCTCGCCGCGGCCCTCGTTGATCCGCTTGCCCATCTCCAGCGTCATGATCGCCGCGAGCTCGTCGGCCCGCTCGGCGAACAGCTCCGCCGCCCGCGAGACGATCTTCGCCCGCTCGGCGACGGGGCGGCGCCGCCACGACGAGTAGCCGTGGTGGACCCGCTCGATCGCGGCCCGCACCTCCTCGTCGGTCGCGTTCTCGATCTCCTCGACGAGTTCGCCGGTCGCCGGGTTGGTGACTGTGTACATGAGGGCAGAAGCCTTTCGTTGCTCTACGACACGGTCCTCGGTCAAGACTATAGGCAGAAACGAATACTGTATACAGTCTGCGAGGTCCATGTCACGTCGTGGGAAAGCGTGGCGGGCGGCCCGCGGTGGTTTCGCGGCTACGCTGAACTGACCTGAAAGGGGGGCCGCCATGATCGAGCTGCTCCGCTCCAATGATCCGGTGCTGATCTCGTACACCGCGTCGCTGCTCGAGGACGCCAAGATCACGCACACCATCGCCGACTACCAGATGAGCACGATCGACGGGTCGATCGGCGCCATCCCGAACCGTGTCCTGGTCGCGGAGGACCAGCTCGACGCGGCACGCGACCTACTGGCCGACGCCGGGGTCGAGGTGTAGCAACGCGCCGACACCGTCGGCGAGCTTCAGGTCGTCGGCGACGAGCACCTCCGCGCCGGCGGTCAGCGCCGCCATCGGCAGGGCCTCGTCCGCGCGCCGGCGGGTCGCGCCCGCCGCCTGGCCGGCGGTGATCCTGCCGTGGTGCACCCATACCGGCCGGCTGCCGAGCAGGTAGGGCTGGATCACCAGCGCCTCGACCCGGCCGGCGGTCAGCTCGGCAGCGCACCGGGCGAGGCCGTCGACGGGTCTGGCGAGGAACCGCTCGAACGTCCCGCGTCCCGGTTCACGGCCGCCGACCAGCGCCCTGGTGCCGAGCCGTGGCGCGAGTGGCAGCAGGTAGGGCAGCTCGGACACGCGCGCGACCAGTGCCGGCGGCCACCAGGCCGGCGACTCGTCGACCAGCAGCCTGGACTCGGCGGCGATCAGGGACCGCCCGGCCGGGGTGGCGCCGGGGTCCGCCAGGGCGCGGTCCAGCAGTCTTACCGTCGCGGCGTCGAGGTCGAGCGAGTGCCTCAGGACTCCCCAGGCCCGGGCGCCTGCCCCGGGGGGCAGGTGTATCGAGACGAACGGCCCACGCGCCGCGACTATCTCTCGCATGTCAATGGCTACCCGGCACGGTCGTGGGGAAACTCTTCCACGCCGATCTCCTGGTTCCGGCCGGTCGACGTCCTTTGTGGACGATTATGGTCCGAAGTGGACGCTTGCGACCGGTCGGGCGCCGGTCGCCCACGCTCGACCGGCGCCCGCGGCAGCCTGTCGACGGCACGTTCCCTACCGGGAGGTGTGCTCCGCTCGTGTGGAGAATTGTCTCTATCCGAGCAAGAGCCCGCGCGCGGAAGGTGCTGGACGCTACCTTGGGTCGTATGGGGATCAGGCGAGTGTGCGTGGTGCTGGCTTCGGTGCTGGCACTGGCGGGGTGCGAGGAAGTCGGCAACGCGGCCGAGGAGGCGAACTCGTTCGCGGACAGGGCGTCCGTGTGCGCCGAGGCGCTGGGGCTCGCCGACCTCAACCCGCTCGTCGACCCGGAGAAGCTCAAGCAGCGCGCCGCGGACAAGGAACAACGCCTCCGTGACCTGGCCGGCGACGTCGCCGACGAGGACGTGAAGTCGTCGTTGCTCGGACTCGCGGACTCCTATCTCCAGGTACAGAAGGAGCGGCTCGAGGACGCAGGCGTGGTGGCGCGGTGGGTGAAGCGCAACACCGCGCGCCTCGACGCGCTACGGAAGGCGTGCACTTAGTGTCCCGCGCCGGAAATCAGGCGACTAATTCGGCGGCCCAGCTTCCTGCTGGCGGCGTTGCCGGTTCGCCCAAGTACGACCCAGTACGAGGGCGAACCGGCGTCTTGCCAGCAGAAACCCGGATCCACCGACTTATCACCGCATTTCCGGCGCGGGACACTAATGGGCTCCCAGTTCCTCCGCGAAGTGGCATGCGGTCAGGCGACCGTCGACCTCCCGCAGCGGCGGGGTCTCGCCGCGGCACACGTCCTGTGCCAGCCAGCAACGGGGATGGAACCGGCACCCGGCCGGCGGGTCCAGCGGTGACGGAGGTTCGCCGGTGAGGACACGCCGTTCCGCGAGGCGCCCACGGTCCGCCCGGTCCGGCGACGGCACCGCCGACAGCAGTGCCTGCGTGTACGGGTTCGCCGGCCGGTCGTAGATCCGTGCCGTCGGCCCGACCTCCGCGATCCGCCCCAGGTACATCACCGCGACCCGGTCGGCCAGGTGCCGCACCACCGACAGGTCGTGTGCGATGAACACGATCGCCACGTCCAGCCGTTCGCGCAGGTCCGCCAGCAGGTTGATCACCTGCGCCTGCACCGACACGTCCAGCGCGGACACCGGCTCGTCGCAGATCAGCACCGCCGGGTCCAGTGCCAGCGCACGGGCGATGCCGATCCGCTGCCGCTGCCCGCCCGAGAACTGGTGCGGGTACCGCCCCATCAGCTCCGGCGCCAGACCGACGAGCGACAACAGCGAGGCGACCCGCTCCGCTCGCGTCGCGCGGTTGCCGGAACCCGTTGCCGCCAACGGTTCCGACACGATGTCGCGCACCGTCATGCGTGGGTCGAGCGACGCGTACGGGTCCTGGAAGATCATCTGCACGCCGTCGCGCAGCAGCCTGCGTGAGCGGCGGTCGCCCGCCGTCACGTCGGTGCCCCGGTACGACAGCGTGCCGCTGTCCGGACGTTCCAGCCCGACCAGCATCCGTGCCAGCGTCGACTTCCCGCAGCCGGACTCGCCGACGATGCCCAGCACCTCGCCACGCCGCAGCGACAGGCTCACCCCGTCGACCGCCGACACGTGGCCGCGGTGGAACACCGACCCGACGGCGTACTGCCGGACCAGGGAGTCCGCCTCGAGGACGGTCGTGTCAACCGGCGTGTTCACCGGGCATCACCTCGCAGCGGAGCATGCAACGCCAACATCGACTCCGCCCGGTGGCACGCGACCGACCTGCCAGCGACCGTCTCCAGCGGCGGCAGCACCGTCGCGCACGTCTCGACCACCCGGTGGCAGCGCGGGTGGAACGGGCAACCGGACGGCACCCGCGCCGGGTTCGGCGGTGCGCCGGGGATCGTGAACAGGTCCGACCCCTGGGCCGCCAGCCGCGGCACCGACCGCAGCAACGCCTCGGTGTAGGGATGTCCCGGCCGGCCCAGCACGGTGTCGGCGTCGCCGGCCTCCACGATCCGGCCCGCGTACATGACCGCGAGGTGGTCGGCGACCTCGCTGACCACCGCCAGGTCGTGGGTGATCAGCAGGACACCCATGTCCAGCTGGGACCGCAGCGAGCCGAGCAGGTCGAGGATCTGTGCCTGCACCGTCACGTCCAGCGCGGTCGTCGGCTCGTCCGCGATCAGCAGCTCCGGCTCCAGCGCGATCGCCATCGCGATCAGGATCCGCTGCCGCATGCCGCCCGAGAACTGGTGCGGGTAGTCGCCGACCCGCTGCGCCGGCGCCGGAATCCCCACCATGCCGAGGAGATCGACGGCGTTGGCGCGTGCGGTCCGCTTCGACGCGCCACTGTGGACACGGAACAGCTCGCCGAGCTGGTCGCCGATCGTCAGCACCGGGTTCAACGCGGACAGCGCGTCCTGCAGCACCAGGCTCATCCGCGTGCCCCGCAGGCCGCGCAGCTGCCGGGGCGACACCGCCCCGAGATCGGTGTCACCGAGCATGAGCGAGTCGGCACTGACCGTCGCGGCGGGACCCGCGAGCCCCATGACCGCCCGCGCCGTCACGGACTTGCCCGACCCGGACTCGCCGAGCAGGGCGACCAGCTGGCCGCGCGGCACATCGAGGTCGACGTTCCGGACCGCGTCGACGGAGCCACTGTCCATTGCGAACGAAACGGACAGGCCGCGCACCCGCAGGGCCAGGGGAGGGCTACTCACCAGGGCATCCTCGCATCAGCGTGTTGCCGATAAGTTTCATCTTGTCACCGATCATGCCGACTTTGAACACATGCATTGACAACCATGCCGGATATTGCTGACACTCTGCTTCATTCCACACGAGACAGTCAAGACAGGAGACACAGCGTGCTGGATCCCGCTCCCCGCTACACCGGCTACACGGCCTACGAGTACCTCGAGGCCGGCAAGGACTACCGGGCGTTCACCTACGCCCCGCAGGTCGGTCGCGTGCCCGCCTACCAGGGGCTCGACCTGAACACCGAGCAGGCGGAGCGGACCAGGCGCCTCCTCGCCGAGGAGACGGTGATCTCGCTGCACGAGCACGTGCAGGTCTTCCCCGACGACATGTCCGACCTGCGGGAACACATCCGCCAGGGTCGCGAGCCGACGGGCTACGACGGCCTCGCCCGCTCGGGCCTGACCGCCGTGTTCGACAACGGCATGGACGGCACCTGCTGCATCAGCTCCGACGCGGGCTGGAAGTACCAGGACGTGCTGTTCGACCTGGGCGTGCGCATGGCCGACCTGGCCCACCAGGACTTCGTGATCAAGGCCGAGTCGGTCAAGGACATCGAGCACGCGGCCGAGACCGGCCGCATCGCGCACATCTTCGCGCTCGAGGCGGCGACCCCGATCGAGAACGAGATCGACCGGCTCGACGTGCTCTACGGGTTCGGCGTGCGGCAGATGGGCATCGCCTACTCCGAGGCCAACCTGCTGGGCGGGGGCCTCAAGGAGCGCGGCGACGGCGGCCTCACCTACCTCGGCGACCGCGCGGTCGAGCGGATGAACAAGCTCGGCATCGCGATCGACATCTCACACTCCGGCGACCGGACCGGCCTCGACGTGATCAGGAAGTCCAAGGTGCCGGTGTTCATCACGCACGCCGGGTCGCGGACGGTCTGGCCGACCAACCGGATGAAGGACGACGAGACGATCAGGGCGTGCGCCGAGCGCGGCGGCGTGATCGGCATCGAGGCGGCGCCGCACACCACGCTGTCCAAGGACCACCCACGGCACTCGCTGGAGTCCGTGATGGACCACTTCAGGTTCTGCGTGGACCTGGTCGGCATCGACCACGTCAGCTTCGGGCCGGACACGCTGTTCGGCGACCACGTCGGCCTGCACAACGCCTTCTCGGCGAACCTGTCGCTCGGCCAGGCGCACGGGGGCGTCGAGTTCGACCAGGTCGAGTACGTGGACGGGTTGGAGAACCCGGCGGAGGGCTTCCACAACATCATCGGCTGGCTCGTCGGGCACGACTACAGCGACGACGAGATCCGCAAGGTCGTCGGGGGTAACACGTTACGAGTCCTCAAGGAGGTCTGGGTTTGATATCGCGTCCCCGACTGATCACCGCGGCCGTCGCCGTGGCGCTACTGGCCGCGTGCGCGCCGGAAGCGCCCGGCACGGGCAGCGGCGGGTCGACATCCGGCAACCAGGTCAGCGACGCCACGCTGACCATCGCGACCACGACCGACGTGGTCAACTACAACCCGTTGGTGGGCAACAGCCGCAGTGACTACTGGATCACCAACCTCATGTACCCGCACCTGCTCTCGATCGGCCCCGACGGCAACAAGCAGCCGGAGCTGGCGACGAAGTGGGGCTATGACAACCCCACGAGCGGGTACTACGAGATCAAGTCCGGCCTGAAGTGGTCGGACGGCAAGCCGCTGACCGCGAAGGACGTGGCGTTCACGCTCAACGCGACCAAGCGGGACAAGCCGGCCGGCACGCTCACCGGGCAGCTGACCAACATGGCGTCGGCGACCGCGGTGTCCGACACCCGGGTCGAGGTCAAGCTGTCCGCACCGGACTCGACCGTGATCCCGGAGGTCGGCTTCTGGGGCAACATCGTGCCGCAGCACGTGTTCGAGCCGGCGGGCTCGGTCGCGAAGTTCGCCAACGACGGGTCGAACGGCGGCTGGGTGTCCGCGGGCCCGTACGTGCTCTCCGACGTCCAACGTGGACAGAGCTACACGATGACCCGCGTGGACAACTACCCGCTGGTCGAGGGCGGCAAGCCCAAGGCGGCGAAGATCGTCTACCGGGTGTTCCCGGACGTCAACACGGAGATCCTGTCGCTGAAGAACGGTGACGTGGACGTCATCGCGAACTCGTTGCCGCCGGCCCAGGTCAAGGGGCTGCAGGGCACCGACGGCATCAAGGTCGCGGAGGTCCCCGGCCTCGGCTACGCGCACATGACCTACAACATGACCAAGCCGGACCTGGCGAAGAAGGAGGTCCGCCAGGCGCTCGCGCAGGCGGTCGACTACGACGCGATCCGCAAGGTCGTGCTGCAGGACCAGGGCGTCTCGACCGGGTCGAGCCCGATCATGCCGGTGCTGAAGGACTTCTACGACGACTCGATCAAGGAGTACTCCTACGATCCCGCCGGGTCGAAGAAGCTGCTCCAGCAGGCCGGGTACACCGCCGACGGCAACGGGAACTTCCCGCTGACGTTCCGGATGATCTACTCGCTGCAGGACCCGGTGACCACGCAGTGGGCGACGCTGGTGAAGGACGGCGCGGCCAAGGCGGGCATCACGATCGAGCTGCAGGGCCTGGAACGCAACACGTACCTGGCCAAGACCAACGCGGGCGACTTCGACATCTACGCCGGCAACTTCGCCATCATGGACGACCCGGCGACGAACATGGCCCTGACCTACCTCCCGAAGGGCGCCATCAACTACTCCTACGTGGACGACTCGGCGCTCAACGACCTGATCACCCGGGCACGGGTGACCTTCGACCGGGACAAGCAGCGGCCGATCCTGCAGAAGGCGGCGAAGATGGTGCGGGACAACGTGTACGACAACATCATGTACACGCAGAACCTCTACGTCGCCTACCGGTCGGACTGGAGCGGGTTCTCGGTCAAGCCGAGTGAGCTGCTCTCGATCGTCAACCCGATCTCGGTCGCGTCCGCGACGAAGTCCAAGTAGCAGTCCAAGCAGAAGTCCACGTAACGGAGAGCCACCCGGATGTCGTTGCTGTCGTTCGTGCTCAAGCGGATCGGTCGCGGCCTGCTCACCATCTGGTTCGCGGTGACGGTCACGTTCCTGATGCTGCGGCTCCTGCCGGGGGACCCGGCGATCGCCATCGCGAGCACGAACATGACCCCCGCGATCCGGGCGGAGCTGCTGCGGACCTACGGCCTCGACCAGCCGTTGCCCGTGCAGTACGTCAAGTACCTCGGCCAGTTGCTGCAGGGGAACCTGGGCATCTCCTTCAGCCAGAACATCCCCGTGACGGACTCGCTCATGGAGATGTTGCCGTGGACACTGTTGCTGGTCGGTGCTTCTCTTGTGGTGACAGTGTTGTTGGGCATCCCGCTCGGCGTGGCCGCCGCCGCCCGCGCCGGCGGGGTGCTCGACCGCCTCGTCCAGGTGGTCGCCGTGACCGGGCAGTCGCTGTTCGTGCCTAGTGTGGGCATCCTGCTGCTGTACGTGTTCGGCCTGCAGCTGGGCTGGTTCCCCATCGGCGGCGCGTACACCGACGGCACGTACGGCGGCGCGTGGTACGTGAGCGTCATCTCGCATCTGGTGCTGCCGTCGCTGTCGCTGGTGCTCGTGCAGTTGGGCAGCTACGTGCTGACCGTGCGGTCGACGCTGATCGAGGCGCTGGGCGAGGACTACGTGACCCTCGCCCACGCCAACGGGTTGCCGGGCCGGCGGGTGCTGTGGAAGCACGCGCTGCGCAACGCCCTGCTGCCGACGACCACGTTGATCGGCCTGCAGATCTGCCTGTACCTGGTCGGTGGCGTGATCCTCATCGAGACCGTGTACGCGTACCCGGGCATCGGGCGCGGCATCTACGACGCGGTGATCCGGCTCGACTTCCCGCTGCTGCAAGGAGCCTTCCTGCTGCTCGCCGCGGTCGTGGTGGTGGTCAACATGATCACCGACGTCGTGTACGGCCTGCTCGACCCGCGAGTGAAGGTGGGATCATGACGATGACCGAGCCCACCCCGCCCGTGGACCCGGTGCTCCAGGCGGCACTGCCGGCCGCGTCCGCCGTGGACTCGCCGGCGCGGAACACGTGGCGGCGGTTCCTGCGTGAGCCCCTCGGGGTGGCGGCGCTGGTCGTGCTGGTGTCGCTGGTGTTCGTGGCGGTGGCCGCGCCGCTGCTGGCGGACTACCCGACCGGCTACGGCAACGCGGTGCTGTCGCCGCCGTCGGGGGCGAACTGGTTCGGCACCGACAGTCTCGGCCTCGACGTGTACAGCGAGGTCGTGTGGGGCGCCCGGCAGAGCCTGCTGGTCGCGGCCGCGGCGTCGGTGATCGCGATCGTGTTCGGCACGCTGCTCGCCGTGCTGGGCGCGTACTTCCGCCGCCTGGACGCGGTGATCAGCGTGGTCGTCGACCTGACGCTGTCCCTGCCGGTCCTGCCGCTCATGATCCTCGTCGCGGCGCTCATCGGACCGAGCACGATCACGATCATCCTGGTGATCGCCGCGTTCTCGTGGCCCGAGGTCACCAGGGTCGTGCGCTCGCAAGCGCTTGCGGTCGTGCGACTGCCCTATGTGGACGCGGCCCGGCTGATGACCAGCTCGCCGGCGTGGATCATCCGCCGGCACGTCATCCCGGCCGTGATGCCGCTGATCCTGGTGTCGGTCGTGCTCACCTCGTCGCGGGCCGTGCTGTCCGCGGCGGGCCTGGCGTTCCTCGGCCTCGGTGACCCGAACACCTGGTCGTGGGGCCGGATCCTCTACGAGGCACAGCAGGCGGGCGCCATGTCGACCGCGTGGTGGCTGCCGATGTTCCCGTCCCTGGCCATCTTCCTGCTGGTGCTGGCATCGACACTGCTGTCCACCGCGTACAACGACGCCCGCAACCCGAGGCGGAACAAGTCATGACCTTCTCCCAGCGGCTCGACCGCCGCTTCTTCGAAACCGTCCAGGACCGGGTGCGTGTGCGTGCCGCCGAGGCCGGGCTGGACGGCGTGCTCACCGACGACCCCGAGGACGTCGCCTACCTGACCGGTTTCTTCCACCATCCGTGCGAGCGGCCGGTCGCGGTGTGGCTCGACACCGACGGCCGGTGCTTCCTGCTGCTACCCGAGCTGGAACGGGAGCACGCGCAGGTCCAGCACGCGGTCGCGGAGCTGGTGTCCTACCCCGAGTATCCCGGCACGACACCGCCGTTCGCGGTGCTCGCGGGCGCGGTCGGCCTCGGCCGGCGCCGCGCCGGGCACGCCACGTCGATGTCCTACGGCCGGCTGCATGCGGCCGGCACCGCACTGTCCACTGTGGAGCTGGTGCCGGCGGACGTGGTCACGGTCGCCCGCTACGTCAAGGATCCCGTCGAGATCGCCTTGCACCAGGAGGCGGCGCGGATCACCGACCTCATGCTCGCGGCCGGCGTCTGGCTGGTTGCCGAGGCCGTCGCCGCGGGCGGCCGGTTCCCGAGCGAGGCCGAGCTCGCCGCACACGTCACGAAGGTCGGCACGGCCACGATGTACGCCGAGCACGACGGTGTCGTGGTCGTGTCGCCGCTGGCGGGCGGGCTGGTCTACGCGGGGGAGAACTCCGTGTACCCGCACGGGTTGCCGTCCGGCTACCGCCTGCGGCCCGGCGACACGTTCCAGCTGTCGCTCGGCTGCGCGGTCGGCGGCCGGTTCGTCGAGGGGGAGCGGACGTTCGTGCTCGGCGAACCGTCGGCCGAGCAGCGCCGGTACCACGAGACCGTGCGGCGGGCACAGGAGGTCGGCGGGCAGGCGATCAAGCCGGGCGCGGAGTGCCGCGCGGCGAACGCCTCGTGCCTCGGGGTGATCCGCGCCGCGGGACTCGGCCGGTACCTGCGGCACCGGCAGGGACACGGCATCGGGCTCGGCATGCACGAGCCGCCGTGGCTGGAGGACGGCGACCCGACGGTGCTGGAGCCGGGCATGGTCGTCTCGAACGAGCCGGGCATCTACGTGCCGGGGCACGCCGGCTACCGGATCTCGGACAGCATGCTCGTCACCGAGGACGGCTCGCGCCCACTGACCAGCTTCCCGCGTTCGCTCGACGACTGCGTGGTTCCCGTCTGAGCGAGGCCGCGCAGCGCAAGATCAACACAGGTAAGGAGATTGGTGTGTCTGAGTTCGCCGCCGCCACGACCGACGCGGAGATGGTGGAGATCAACGGCAACCGGTTGGCGGTCGAGGTACTCGGCCCGGCGGGCGCGCCGGTGCTGATCGCCCACCACGGCGCGCCGGGCCTCGGTTCGCGTGCCGAGCCCCGTGCCAGCTTCGGCCGCCTCGCCGACACCTACCGCGTCGTGGTCTTCGACGCGCGTGGGTCGGGGCAGAGCGAGGGCAACGGCACGTTCAGCCACGAGCAGTGGGCCGCCGACGTCGACGCGTTGCGGGAATGGGTCGGCGCGGAGCGGATCGTCATGGCCGGCGGCTCGTACGGCGGCTTCATGGCCATGGAGTACGCGACCCGCTACCCCGACCGCGTGCGTGCGCTGGTGCTGCGGGACACCTCGCCCGACAACTCCAACGAGGAGAAGGCGCTGGCCAACGCGCTCGCGAACACGCGGGTGGAGATCGACCGCGAGAAGCTGGACCGCATCTTCGCCGGTCGGGTCCGCGACGACGCCGACCTGCGTGACTGCTGGCGCGAGATCCTGCCGCTGTACGACTACCACTACGACCCGGCGGCCGTCGAGGCGAAGGTCGAGGCCACGCCGTACCGGTACGAGGCACACAACCACGCGTTCTCGGTCAACATGCCCGGCTACGACCTCAAGCCGGTGCTGCCGTTGGTCACCGCGCCCACGCTGGTCACGGTCGGCCGTACGGACTGGATCACACCCGTGTCCTGCAGCGAGACGATCGCTAGTCTGATCCCCGGCGCGCGGCTCGTCGTGTTCGAGAAGTCCGGCCACTCACCGCAGATCGAGGAGGCCGAGGCGTGGACGAAGGTGGTGCGAGAGTTCTTGGCAGAAGTCGCGCCGTGAACGGCGGCCGGGACCTCGACGACCTCGACCGGCAGATCGTCGTGGCGTTGCAGGGCGACGGGCGGGCCAGCTGGACGTCGGTCGCCGCGCTGTGTGAGACCTCCGTGCCGACCGTCGCCCGGCGGGTCCAGCAGCTGGTGGCCGACAACCTGCTGAAGGTCGCGGTGCTGCCGAACCTGGGCAGCACGGGTCCGGTCGAGACGTTCTTCACCCGCATCGGCTGCCGCCCCGGCACACAGCTCGACGTGGCCGAGCAGCTGGTGGCGCGCGAGGACGTGCGGTGGGCGTCGCTGATCACCGGCTCGTACGACATCGCGATCGAGCTGGTGGTCAACGCGGGCGCGACCCGCTACCCGAGGACGATGCTGGAGCTGCAACAGATCGAGGGCGTCCAGCGCTGGTACAGCGACCTGTTGCTGCACGTGTACAAGGTGTCACACAACTGGTACCGCCAGCTGCTGTTCGACGAGTCGGCGCAGGCGGAGGTGTCCCTGTGCGCGCCGGACCACCTGGACAAGGTGGACTGGGCGATCCTGGACTGCCTGCGCAACGACGGCCGGGCGAGCTTCAAGACCGTGGCGGACACGTTGGGCCTCAACGAGAGCACGGTCCGCCGCCGCTTCGAGCGGATGATCACCGACGGCTGCGCGTCGGTGTTCACGATCGTCCCGTCCTCACTTCTCGGCCTGGAGGCGGAGACACTGCTGTGGGTGACCGTCGAGCCGGCGAAGCTGAACGAGGTGGCGTCGGCACTGGCCCTGAACCCGTCGGTCCGCTACCTGGGCGCGACCCTGGACGGGAACGCGTTGTTGTGCGAGGTGATCGCCGACTCGACCCGCGGCCTGTTCGAGTTCACCACATCCACGCTGGCGAAGCTGTCCGGTGTGGTGGGCTGGAACGCGTCGGTTGAGCTGCTGACGCTGAAGCGGGGCTTCGTGGAAACGCCGTGGTGGCGTGACCAGTGGGCAGAACACCACGGCACCGCGGTCACCCTGGAACAGGGCGAACACTGATTCGCCGGTAGTCCACCGGGTCCTACGGCCGGACCTTCTCGGCCGCGTGGCGTTCACCAGGGGGAGGGGCGAGCACGTACGGCTGCTCGTCCTCGTTGTCGGTCAGCTCGTCGATCGGCGTCGTGAACACGAGCGTCGCGGCGGGCAGGGTGTCGTGCTCGGTCTCGCCGGTGGCCCGCAGCAGCAGCACGGTCTCCGCGTCGTACGGCGGGAACTGGGCCGCCACGCCGATGCCGGTCAGCACCTCGGGGTAGGTGACGATGTCGACGATGACCTCACCGTCCTCGATGCGCCGGTCGGCGAACGCGTCGGTGCCGAGGATGTAGTAGGCGCCCGTGTCCTCGTCCGGATAGCAGAGGTCGCCGAGTGCCACCAGCGCCCGCTCGCCGGCGGACCCGGCCGGGTCGATGACCACGGCGAGCACCAGCGCATCGGGGTCGTCCGGGTCGATCCCGGTCTCCAGTACCGCCTCCGCCATGCCCGGCAACCTATCCGGGCGCTGACCGGTCTGACCACCGCGGCTCGCCCGAACCCGTTGCGCGGGCTGGGATGCGCCGACGCGATGGGCCGCGTTGGTCCGGATGGCCCAATCCCCGCGAGACCGGGTTTCCACGGCCATGTCAACGGGCACTACCCCCGCGACAAAGTTCATGGAAGGAGCGTGCGATGTCGACCGCTGCGATAGTCGTCCTGGTCGTCGTTCTGCTCGCCGTGCTGTTCGCGGCAGGCTGGTTCCTCGGTGGCCGGGCACGCAGTCGCCGCCTGCGCAACCGCTTCGGCCCCGAGTACGAGCGCAGTCTCGAGTCCGCCGACAACCGCCGCGCGGCTGAGCGGGAGCTCACCGAGCGGGAGAAGCGGCACGCACAGCTGAGCCTGAAGCCGCTGTCCGTCGCCGCCAGGGCCCGCTACACCGAGCAGTGGGCGCGTCTCCAGGAGCGGTTCGTCGACGACCCGGCCGGCACCGTCGGTGACGCGAGCGAGCTGGTGCACGCCGTGATGCGTGACCGCGGCTACCCGACCGACGGCTTCGACCAGCAGGCCGCCGACCTGTCCGTCGAGCACGGCTCGGTGGTCGGCAACTACCGCGACGCCCACCGCGTCCACGGCCGGGGCGACGCCCAGACCGAGGACCTGCGGAACGCGCTCGTGCACTACCGGACGGTCTTCCGTTCGCTCGTCGGTCCGATCGAGACGGTCGCACCCGTCGATGTGCCGGCCGCCCGCGAGAACGCCGACCATCCCGTCGACCAGCACAGCGTGGACCAGCGCAGCGTCGACCAGCGCAGCGTCGACCACAACGGCGCCCGCGTGCAGCCGAACTGAAGGTGACAGACATGACCGAGAACAGAACGACCAGGACCTTCGAGGAACCTGCCGGCTACGACCACGCGCCCACCGAGCGCATCCCCGTTGCGGGTGATCTTTCGGCGGAACGCCCTGACCGGAGTGATCACGAGCCGCTGCCGGACGAGCCCCGTGAGTCAGGGTCCGTGCCGGCGACCGAGACCGCGGAACCGGTCGAGGAACCCGTGGACGAGCCTGTGGATGAGCCCGCGACCGCCTGGGATGAGTCGCGGACCTCGGTGAGCGAGCCGGAGACCGCGGTGAGCGAGACCGACATTCCGCCGGCCGAGCCGGCGGCCTCGGTGAGCGAGACCGAGACCCCGTTGGCCGAGCCGGAGACCTCGCTGAGCGAGCCCGCGGTCGCCGCCGGTGAGCCCGTGACCGGGTCCGTCGAGTCGTCGGCGGGTGAGGGGTTCTTCGAGAACGGTGCCGCCGGCCGGTTCCGCGAGCGGTGGCGTGAGCTCCAGGCCGACTTCGTGGACGATCCGGCGCAGGCGGTGCGTAACGCCAACGACCTCGTCGACGAGATCATGAGTGAACTGGCCGAGCGCAAGCAGCGCATCGACGAGCAGTGGCGGGACGGCGAGGGTGACACGGAGGAGCTCCGGGTCGTCATCCAGGAGTACCGATCATTCTTGAACCAGTTGTTGAACGCGTGAGTAGCAATTGACGCGGGCCGCCGGAACTCGGCGGCCCGCGTTTTTTTGTAATCCTTCTTTATCGATCAACAAGTTGTTTCCGCGGGCTTGCTCGATGCAATTTGCAGGAATGGTATTGGTGGTTACCAAGGCCCTTGACATGCTGCTTCGAACGGGCTTCTATTCAGAACGAATGGTACCGAGTAGATCTGGTAAGAACATTTTTGGCGCTGTTCGGAGCGTCGCGCGGGTCAATGAGGGGGTTTGTCATGCCTGTTGCCGCGGGACATGTTCACCATTTCGCGATGGGCTCTTGGTTGTTGTTCTTCGCGTATTTGGTGTCCGTTGTCGGCTGCGTCGTCGGTCTGGCATGCACGCTGCAGGCACGCCATGCCCAGGACACCCCGCGACTCGGCTGGCTCGCCGCCGCGGCGGTCTCGATCGGCGGCGTCGGCATCTGGCTGATGCACTTCATCGCCATGCTCGGGTTCGACACGCCCGGCTCGCCCATCCGCTACGACATCGGGCGCACCGCGATCTCCGCGGCCCTCTCGATCACCGCGGTCTTCGTGGGGCTCGTGGTGTTCGGCGTCCGGTCCCGCTACTCGCCGTGGCGACTGCTGCTCGGCGGCCTGATCATGGGTCTCGCCGTCAACCTCATGCACTACACGGGCATGTGGGCGCTGCAGATCCAGGGCACGATCACCTACAACGACGCGCTGGTGTGGCTGTCCATCGCGATAGCGATCGTCGCGGCCACCGCGGCGCTGTGGTTCACCGTCCTGTTCGACAGCATCGCGTTACGTGTCGTCGCCGGTCTGATCATGGGGATCGCGGTCACCGGCATGCACTACACCGGCATGGCGGCGGTCGAGGTGAACCTCAACCCCGCCGCGCAGGCGCCGGCCGGCGCCGAGGTCTTCACGTTCCTGTTCCCGGTGTTCGTGCTGGCCGTGGTCGCGCTGGCGGTCCCGATCTACGCCGTCCTGATGTCCTCGACGTGGAACGAGGCCGATGACGGCGAGGTGGCCTTCGAGGAGCGTGACACGCCGGAGCCCACTGCCCAGCGCCGGGACCACCGGTACATGCGGCAGTCGACCGGTCAGGGCGTGCGTGGCGTGCAGGAGCTGGTCGACCGCTACGCGGAGGAGCGGCAACAGCAACAGCCGCAGCAACAGCAGCGGCCGCGGCAGCCCCAACCCCAGCCCCAGGCCCAGCCGCTTTCCCAGCCGCTGCCGACGCGGCGACCGTCGCGTCGCTGAGGGTGACTTCGGGCGCGCGAGCGCCCCGTCCAATCGTCGCCATGCCCTGCCACCCCCCTCAGGGCATGGCGACGATCCCTCGTTCGATGGCCTCCGTGGCGAAGTCGACCAGCCGGTTCGTCGAGACGCGGGCCTGCAGCGAGCCGCCGTGCACGATGTCGTCCGCCAGCCCGATGAGCGAGTCCCAGACCCAGTAGGCCATGGCCGGGTGGTCGACGAGCGTCCGGCCCGACGCGGCGGCGGTCTCGTGCAACGCCCGCTCGAGCGCGCGGGCCATCCCGCGGAACACCGTCGCCGACGCGACCGCCCGCCTGCCCCGTGGGCCGCCGGCGAGCACCTTCGCCTGCCACTGCTGGGCCGAGCGGCCGAACAGCCGCCAGATCTCCCGCACCTGCGGCAGGATCTCCCTGCACAGCCCGGCGATCCCGACGCCGCGGTCCAGGCCGTCCAGTGTGGCCCGGAGCGACTCCAGCCGGCCGGCCATCAGCGCGACGAACACGTCCTCCTTGCCGTCGAAGTACTGGTAGAGGGTGCCTGAGCTGACCCCGGCGCCGACGGCGATCGCCCGCATCGTCAGGCCCGCGTAGCCGGCCTCGGCCAGTAGCTTCTCGGCGGAGTGCAGGATGTCACGCCTGCGTCCCTCCGCGTCTCCCCAGGCGGTGGTGCTCTCCACGGTCACCACCGTACCGCAAATCGAACGATGTTCAAAAGCATATTGAACGTTGTTCAGAACGGGCGTAACGTCGTCACCATGCGAACGCATCTCGACTGGCTCGAGGCGGAGAGCATCGACATCATGCGCGAGGCGGCCGCCGAGAGTGAGCGTCCTGTTCTGCTGTACTCGATCGGCAAGGACTCCTCGACCCTGCTTCACCTGGCCCGCAAGGCGTTCTACCCGTCGAAGCCGCCGTTCCCGCTGTTGCACGTGGACACCACGTGGAAGTTCCGCGAGATGATCGCCTTCCGCGACCGCGTGGCCGCCGAGCTCGACCTGGAGCTGATCGTCCACCGCAACCCCGAGTGTCTCGCGTTGGGCATCAACCCGTTCGACCACGGCTCGGCCGCGCACACCGACCTGTGGAAGACCCAGGGGCTGCGTCAGGCACTCGACAAGCACCGGTTCGACCTGGCGTTCGGCGGCGCCCGCCGCGACGAGGAACCGGTGCGTGCCAAGGAACGCGTCTTCTCGTTCCGTACCGCCGACCATCAGTGGGACCCGCGCGGCCAGCGCCCGGAGCTGTGGCGGCTGTACAACGCGCGGAAGGCGCCAGGGGAGAGCATCCGCGTGTTCCCGCTGTCCAACTGGACCGAGCTCGATGTCTGGCGCTACATCGAACGCGAGGAGATTCCCGTTGTGCCGCTGTACTTCGCCGACCGCCGGCCCGTGGTCGAGCGCGACGGCACGCTGATCATGGTCGACGACGACCGGATGCCACTGCGGCCGGGCGAGGAGCCGGCGCGGCGGATGGTGCGGTTCCGCACGCTCGGCTGCTACCCGCTCACGGGCGCGATCCCCAGCACGGCGACGACCCTGCGCGAGATCATCGCCGAGACGGAGGCCGCCGACGTGTCCGAGCGGCAGGGCCGGGTGATCGACCGCGACCAGTCCGGCTCGATGGAGCGGAAGAAGCGCGAGGGGTACTTCTGATGGATCTTCGGGGTGAAGCGAACCCGTCGACGCTGCGGTTCATCACGTGTGGCAGCGTCGACGACGGCAAGAGCACGCTGATCGGCCGGCTGCTGTACGACACCCGCGTCCTGCACACCGACCAGCTGGCCGCGCTCTCCGCGCGGGACATGGACTTCGCGTCGCTGGTCGACGGTTTGCTCGCCGAGCGCGAGCAGGGCATCACGATCGACGTGGCGTACCGGTACTTCGGCACGGCCAGGCGCCGGTTCATCGTCGCGGACACGCCGGGGCACGAGCAGTACACCCGCAACATGGTGACCGGCGCGTCGACCGCGGACGCGGCCGTGATCCTGCTGGACGCACGCAAGGGTGTGCTGCGGCAGACCCGCCGGCACAGCCATGTCGTGTCGCTGCTGGGGATTCGCCGGGTCGCGCTCGCGGTCAACAAGATGGACCTGGTTGGCTTCACCGAGTCCCGGTTCGTCGCGATAGCCGAGGAGTACCGGGAATTCGCGACGAGCATCGGCATCGACGAGGTGACCTGCGTGCCCGTCGCGGCGGTCGACGGGTCCAACGTGGTCGACCGCTCCGCGCGGACCCCCTGGTACGACGGGCCGACGCTGCTCGAGTGGCTGGAGACCGTGTCCGTGGACGACGCCCGGCCCGGTCCGTTCCGCCTGATCGTACGCTGGGCGAACCGGCCCGGCCCGGACTTCCGAGGCGTCTCGGGTCTGGTGGTCGGCGGTTCGGTGCGCGTCGGCGACCGGGTGCGGGTCGTGCCGGGCGGCGCCGAGAGCACGGTGGCCCGGCTCGTCACGTTCGACGGCGACCTGGAGTCGGCGGCGGTGGGCGAGTCGATCACGGTGGTGCTGGCCGACGACGTCGACGTGTCCCGCGGCGCGGTGCTGGCCGGCGACGAGCCGCCGGGGCTGACCGACGCGTGCCAGGCGGACCTGATCTGGATGTCGGACGAGGAGATGCTGCCGGGCCGCCGGTACCTGGCCAAGGTGGGCGCGCGGACCGTGGGGGTCACGGTGGACAAGCCGAAGCACCGGCTGGACATCGACACCGGCACCGAGCTGGCCGCGAAGACGCTGCGGCTCAACGAGATCGGTGTCGGCAACGTCCACTTCGACCAGCCGGTCGCGCTGGATCCCTACCGCGCCAACCGTGATCTCGGCGGCTTCATCGTCATCGACCGCCTGACCAACGCGACGGTCGGCGCCGGCCTGGTGCGCTTCCCGTTGCGGCGGGCGACGAACGTGCACTGGCAGGCGTTGTCGGTCGACAAGTCCCAGCGGGCCGGGCTGAACGGGCACCGGGGCTGTGTCGTGTGGTTCACCGGCCTGTCCGGCGCGGGCAAGTCGACGATCGCCGACCTGGTGGAGCAGCGGCTGCATCGCGCGGGCCGCCACACGTTCATCCTCGACGGGGACAACGTGCGGCACGGGCTGAACAAGGACCTGGGCTTCACCGACGCCGACCGCGTGGAGAACGTGCGGCGGGTGGCGGAGGTGGCGGGCCTGATGGTCGAGGCGGGGCTGATCGTGCTGGTGTCGTTCATCTCACCGTTCCGCGCCGAGCGGGCGCTGGCCCGCGGGGTGGTGGCGGCCGACGAGTTCTGCGAGGTCTTCGTCGACACCCCGCTGTCGGTCGCGGAACAGCGGGACCCGAAAGGCCTGTACGCCAAGGCAAGGCGCGGCGAGCTACCGAACTTCACCGGCATCGACTCACCCTACGAGCGCCCGGACGCCCCGGAGCTCCGCCTCGACACGACGGAACTGACCGCGGAGCAGGCCGCGGAACGGGTACTGGCGAGGCTCGCCGAGCTCGGTGTGACCGACCTGCCCTGAACGGCACGTCGCCGATGCCAGCTTCGCCGTGGGTGAGCAGTCAGCGAAGTTCAGCGACCGGGTTGCCGGGTCGAGGACTCCACGCGGGCCTTGAGCGCATGCGCCACCGAGTCGAAGCCCGCCTTGATCCAGTCGCCCGTCTTTTCCATGACGACGTCGGCGTACTTGCCGCTGATCGTGTCGGTGGTGTGGTACGCGCAGCGGTCGGCGCCGAGCTCGGTGATCCACTGGTCCCGGATGGCGAAGATCCCCGGCATCTCCTCGCCGGTGTCGTACCGCAGGTGGTGTGGTGGGTCGACGACCCGGATGTGCTCCCGGTTGACGAACGTGGTGCCGGAGCCGTCGACGGCAGGCAGCGTGAGGTCGATCGGCTCGCCGATCCGGAAGGTCGTCGCGACCGCGACCGTGTAGGGATTCCACTCCGGGTAACGGGGATAGTCGACGAGGACGTCCCACACGACCGCCGCCGGCGCGTCGATCTCCACCGTCACCGAGGTGACCACGTGAGTCATGCCGGCATGTACTCCCCACCGTTGACGTCCAGCACGGCGCCGGTGACCTCGGAGGCCAGGCGGGACAGCAGGAACAGCACCGCCCCGGCACACGCCTCGTCCGGCGGGATCCGGTTGAGCGGGTTGCGACCGGCGATCTCGTCGTAGATGTCCTGTTCGGACACGCCACGCTGCTCCGCGGTCATCTTCAGGTAGAACCGCACGTTCGGCCCGTCCAGCCAGCCGAGAACGGCCTGGTTGACCCGGATGCCCTGCTCGCCGAGCTCGACGGCCAGGTACTGCGTGGCACACGCCATCGCGGCCTTCGCCACCGCGTAGCCACCCTCGCCCCGCATCGGCTTGCGCGTGGACATGGTGCCCACGTTGACGATCGAGCCGCCGCCGGTCATGTGCGGCACCACGGCCCTGGTCATCTCCAGCGCCCCGTGCACGATGATGTCCATCGAGCGGCGCAGCTGCTTGTCCGGTGTGGCCAGGAGATCGTGGAAGCCGGGGTGCGAGTACGCCGAGTTCACCAACCCGGTGACCGGGCCGAACCGCTCGACCGCCGCCTGGGCGACCCGTGCCACGTCCTCGGGTTTCCTGACGTCGCAGGGAACCGCGATCGCCTCCCCGCCCGCGGCGGTGGCTTCCTTGGCCACCTGGTCCATCACCTGGCTCGACCTGGCCGCCATCACCACCTTCGCACCCTCGGCGGCCGCGCGGGCCGCGAGCTTCGCGCCGAGCCCGGGCCCGACACCGGAGACGATGACCACCTCGCCGTCGAGGATCACGGTTCTACCTCCTTGTAGAAAGCGAAGTCCCGCGCCAGCTCCCCTTCGGACAGCCCGAAGTCCGCCGCGGTGTAGGTGTGCGAGCCGTGCCGCTGCTCGCGGTTGCGTGTCATGTAGGCGGCGAAGGCGTCCGGCTCCGCGGGCAGCCCCAACGAGGTCATGACCCGCGCCGCCGTGGCGACCGGATCGGCCACCACGTCCGTGAACCGCACGTCCACGAAGCGGTCCGGCCGGCGCGCCCGCACCTCCTGGAACTCCCGCAGCGTCGTCACGAACCGGTCCCGCCAGTAGCGGCCGATCGCGACCCGGTCGACGTCGTCGCTGTACTGGTGGCAGATCGAGCTGACCATCGACGCGTACGACGGCACGGCCTTGACCGGCGAGCGGTGCGTCATCAGGATCCGGCAGCCGGGGAACGTGTCGAGCACGGTGTCCACGGCCGTGAGGTGATGCGGCGACTTCAGGACCCACGGGCGGCCGCGTCGTGTGGGGTCCTGCCACTGCAACGCCTGCAGCCACTCGCGCAGCTCGCGGTAGGCGGGGCCCTGGTCGACCTTGCGTAGCCACAGTCCGTACGTCGGCACCTGGTAGAACGAGTCGAAGCTCATCGACGTGAACGTGCGGTCGAGCAGGATGACGTCCTCCTCCGGACCGTCCCACTCGATGGTGTGGATGTCGCCGAACTCCGGTGTCATCTCCAGGAACAGCTTCGCCCGGTCCTGCGCGAGCCGCTTGCGTTGCGCCGCGTCCGGCCCCTCGCCGGGGAACGGCAGCGGGTAGGAGGTCTCCCACGACAGTGTCGACGTCACGTGCGGCGAGGACGCCAGAAGCCGGTGCAGCAGCGTGGATCCCGTGCGCGGCAACCCGCAGATCTCGGCGGCGACGGTGACTTCCTCGTCCAGCACCTCGGGGTGGTCGCGGTGGAGCTGCCGCAGCCGCAACCGGTCCGCCAGCAACGCGATGAGCCTGCGGTGGGTGAGTGCCAGGCCCAGCTCGGAAAGCCGGGCCTCGGCGGTGAGAGCGGCGACGAGCACTCGCAGCGGCTCGACGAACCACTCGTCGCCGAAGTCGGCGAGCCCGGTCTTCTCCCGCGCGGCGCCGAGCAGCCGGTCGAGGTCGAGCGTCTGGGTGGCTGCCATCACTTCTCCAGGTCGATCACGCGGCACTTCGGGATCGGGTGCGTGGTGGCGCCGAGCCAGCGCAGCAGGGCGGTGCCGGTGGTGTGCCCGCAGGTGTCGATCCAGTTGCCCCAGCCGGGATCCCGCTCCGCGACGACGATGGTGAGCCGGTCGCCGTCGAGCGTCGCGGTGTGCTTGTTGACCGTCATGCGCCGCTCGTGGTCGAGCGACTCCATCCACCAGTTGTCGAGCTGGAAGTTCCAGTATGGACAGTCGGGCACGTCGGTCTCGATCACCCATGCCTGGCCGGGTTCGAGCGTCCAGTAGCCGTGCAGGTAGAAGATCTCCGGGTCGCCGCCCGCGCGCTGGAACATGTCCTGGCCGAAGTCCGGCAGCTCGTTGGGGCGCTCGGCGAACTTCTCGGTCCAGTAGGCGAAGGTGGCCGCGGTGCCGTGCACGGACAGCGCGGCCCGCCGCAGTGCCTTGGTCAGGAACTCCCCGGTCAGCTCCTTCGGCCGCGCCGGCCCACCGACCTGCTCGATGTGCCAGCGGCCGGGCGTCTCGGTCGTGCGGTCGAGGTAGGTCTGGCGCACGACGAGACCGGTGGAGTCGGGTGCCAGCGGCAACCAGTTCTTCTCGTGTGGCGTGGCACTGGCGATGATCTCGACGGTGCCGTCCGGCTCGACGGCGAGGTCGCGGTCGGAGAGCTCGCCGGTGGAGGCCATGGTGCCGTCCTTGGCGTACCGGTTGGCCTTGGAGCCGATGCTGAAGTAGGCGATCGTGCCGCGCGTGCCGGTGATCCGGTAGGTGCGGTCCCCCCGGATGTTGGCCGAGAGGTACACGTTGTCCGGGTTGTCGGCCCCGATCTTGACGCGGTCCAGCTCGTGGAAGCGGGGGAAGTCCGGATCCGCGTTCTCGACGGTGGAGTACAGCATCTCGCGGACCAGACGGGTCAGGTAGCGGTAGCCCTCGGCCCGGTCGAGCGGGGTGTCGGGACCCTTCAGCACGACCTCGCCGGCCTTCTCCAACGCCTGGCAGAAGTCGGCCCACGCACGCTCGTCTCCCATGACACCTCCCGGCGAATCTAGAACACGTTCTACCAGAGGTGCGGCTATTGGA
Organism: Actinophytocola sp.; assembly: GCF_035634895.1. Lineage (GTDB taxonomy): Bacteria > Actinomycetota > Actinomycetes > Mycobacteriales > Pseudonocardiaceae > Actinophytocola. The sequence goes on from NZ_DASQCC010000106.1 coordinate 53,780, forward strand.
CAATGTTCAGAATGCGCCGGCCCTGGCCGCCGCCGGCGTGCACGAGAGGCGGTCAGCGTGCGGACTGTGTGCCGAGCATCGCGTCCACCTGCGAAGGGGCCAGGGCGTGGTCGATCACCATCACCGCCGCGCCGATGACGCCGGCGCGGTCCCCGGTGCGGGACTGGACGATCCGCAGATCCTGCGTGGCGAGCGGGAGGGACCGCCGGTACACGACCTCCCGCACGCCGGCGATCAGGTGTTCACCCGCCCGCGCCAGCGACCCGCCGATCACGATCACCGACGGGTTGAACAGGCTCACGGCCGCCGCCAGGACCTCGCCGATGTCCCGGCCGGCCTGGCGAACCGCGTGCAGTGCCTCGACCGAACCGCCGCGTGCCAGCGTCACCACGTCCCTGCTGGACTTCGCCGGCAGGCCCTGGCCGGTCAACCGCGCGGCGATGGCCGCCCCGCTCGCGATCGCCTCCAGGCAGCCGGTGTTGCCACACCGGCACACGATGTCCGCGCCGTGCGGCAGTTGCAGGTGCCCGAGGTCGCCCGCCGCCCCCTGCGCGCCGCGGTGCAGCCGGCCATGGCTGATCAGCCCACTCCCGATGCCGGTCGCGACCTTGACGAACATCAGGTGCGCCGCCGCGGGCCACTGCGTGAAGTGCTCGCCCAGCGCCATGATGTTGACGTCGTTGTCCACCAGGGCCGCCACGCCGAGCCGCTCGCGCAGATAACCCTGCACGTCGAAGTTGTCCCAGCCCGGCATGATCGGCGGGTTCACCGGCCGCCCGCTGGAATGCTCGACCGGACCTGGCAGCCCGACGCCGATCCCGATCAGGTCCCGCTGACCGCGGCCGACGCCGGCCAGCAGCTCGTGAAACCGCTCGATCATCCAGTCCAGCACCGTCTCCGGCCCCAGCGCGACGTCCAGCTCGTCCCGGTGTTCGGCCAGCACCCGCCCGGCCAGGTCGGTGACCGCGACCCGCCCGTGGGTCGCGCCGATGTCGGCGGCCAGCGCCACCCGTGCCGCCGGGTTGAACGCGAACCTTGCCGGCGGCCGCCCGCCGGTCGACGTCGCCTCACCGGCCGGCCCGACGAACCCGGCGCCGAGCAGGGTGTCGATCCGCTGCGCGATCGTCGAGCGGGCCAGCCCGGTGAGCCCGGCCAGCTCGGCGCGGGTACGGGGCTGCCCGTCCCGCATCAGGTGCAACAGCGCACCGGCGCCGGAGTCGCCGACGTTGATGACGGGGCCTTCCACCACCTCAACAGTCAAACACACCGGAGTTCTGCCGGATGTCGAAACAGACATGGGAACTTTTGATCGGGTCGTGACAGAAGTCTCGCGCGACGAACGGCGACGCGCTCGATGGGTGCCTGGCACGTGGGTGCGCACATCGGCTGACCGTCACGGACTCACGACGGGCGAAGGTTCACCTCGCGCGGCCGTGGGCGTCGTGGGGGAGGTCGGCGTAGTGCCACTGGTGGTCGCGGGTGAGCTGGCAGGCCGCGGCCAGGTCGCCGGAGCGGAGGACGGTCAGCAGCTCGTCGTGCTCCTCGGCGACCTCGGCGAGGTCGGGTTCCACGGACAGCAGCGTCACCGCGGTGCGGGCCTCGATCTGGAGTGACTCCCACGCGTGCTTGAGCAGCTCGTTCCCCGCCGCGTCGATGACGTGGCGGTGGAACGACACGCTTGCCGCCCCGATCGCCTGGACGTCACCCGCGCGGGCGGCTGAGCGCATGGCGGCCACGTCGTCCTCCAGTGCCGTGAACGGCAGGGCGCCGGCCGGCATCGCCAGGCGGGTCGCCGTCTCCTCCAGTGCGGCGCGCACGACGTAGCTCTCCCGCAGCGTCTGCTGGATGAAGTGGCGCACGAACGTGCCGCGGCGAGGCCGGGTCTCGACCATGCCGATGGCCTCCAGCTCGCGCAGCGCCTCGCGCACGGGCGCCTGGCTCGTGCCGTACTCGTCGGCGATCCGGGTCTCCACCAGACGCGTGCCCGGCTCCAGCTCGCCCGACACGATGCGCCGCACCAGCCCGTCGCGGATCTGGCGGCCCAGTGTCTGCCGGGGGAGGGGCTGTGTCGGTCTGGGTGCTGTGCTCACTCGCGGGCCGCCTCCTTCCGTCGTCGTGTGCTCGGCGCTCGGCTCTCGCCTCCGGGCCCGCTCGTCGGTCGGTCCGGGCCGCCGCGGTGTTCCGGTCATTCGTTCCTCTTGACGCTCGTCGCCGTCAACCGTAGCGTCTCACACAGATTATCAATTATCGATAATTTTCGAGCCTCGACGAGGAGGTTCCGTGCTCTCCAAGGTCCACCTGCCGTCCTCGGCGGCGGAGGCGGCCGGCCTGTTACGCGCCGGTGGCTGGCTCATCGGCGGCGGCACGGTCGTGATGCCCAGGGTCAACACCGGCGCCGTGCCCGTCGAGCACCTGATCTCCCTGCGGCACGCCGGTCTCGCCGGCATCCGGGTCGACGCGGACACCGTGACCATCGGTGCCGCGACCACACTGGCGGCGGTCGGCGCCGACGACCGGCTCGGCTTCCTCCACCCCGTGATCCGCTCGATCGCCTCCCCGCCGGTTCGCAACCTGGCCACGGTCGGCGGCAACCTCCTCGTGCCGCAACCCCACGGCGACCTCGCGGTGGCGCTGCTCGCCCTCGACGCCCGCGTCGACGTCGTGAGCGTCGACGGCGCCCGCACCGGCTTGGTCGGTGAACCCGTCGCGCCCGACGAGATCGTCACCGCGGTCCACTTCGACCTGCCCGAGAACTGGCACTACCGGAAAGCCATGCGGCGCAGGCACAACTCCGCGGCGATCGTGACCGTCGCGGCCGTCCTCGACGGTGAACGCACCCGGATCGCGCTCGGCGGTGTCGCATCGCGGCCCGTCCGCGCGTACGCGGCCGAGCGGATCCTCCGGGACGACCCGGGAGCCGTGGCCGAAGCGGCGGAGGCGGCCGGCGAAGGGGTCGAGGCGTTCGATGACGCCTACGCCTCCGCCTGGTACCGCGTCCGTGTCCTCCCCGTCCACGTCCGCCGGGCCCTGCTTGGAGAAGACTGACCATGGCGTCCCGAATCGTGTCCCTGACCGTCAACGACCGCGAGGAGGAGCTGCTCGCCAAGGCCGGCACCTCGCTGCTCACCGTCCTGCGCGACACCCTCGGTCTCACCGCGGCGAAACGTGGCTGCTCCCAGGGCGCCTGCGGATCGTGCACCGTGCTGCTCGACGACCGGCCGGTGCCCGCGTGCCTCGTGCCGGTCGAGACGGTCGACGGCGCGGCCGTCCGCACCCTCGAGGGCATCGCCGAGGACGGCGAGCTGGACGAGGTGCAGAGCGCGTTCCTCGAGGACTTCGCCACGCAGTGCGGGTTCTGCACGGCCGGCATGATCATGACGGCCGAGGCGCTGCTCGCCGGCAACCCGGACCCGACCCGCGCCGAGGTGGTCGAGGCGATAAGCGGAAACGTCTGCCGATGCACGGGGTACGAGCCGATCGTCGCCGCGATCCTCGACGCCGCGGAACGTCGCCGGGAGTCCGGGAGGACCGCCTGATGGCCTACCGGCAGACCCCCGTCGACGACGGCTACTTCGCGGCCGAGCGTGGTCCGGCCGACTTCTCCGTCATCGGCTCGGTGGTGCAGCGTGCCGACGCGCGCGGCCACGTCACCGGCCGCACCGAGTTCTTCGAGGACGTCCGCCCGCCACGCATGCTGCACCTCAAGATGCACCGCTCCGCCCGCCACCACGCGCGGCTGGTGCGTGTGGAAACCGAAGCGGCGCGCCGGGTGCCGGGCGTGGTGGCCGTGCTGACCCACGAGGACATCCCGAACAACCTGTACACGCCGCTGAAGCTCATCGGCGTCACCCCGGACGACGAGCCGATCCTCGCCGAGCGCAAGGTCCGCTACCTCGGTGAGCCGATCGTCGCGGTGGTCGCCGAGACCGAGGCCGCCGCGCTCGCCGGCGCCGCCGCGGTCGAGGTCTCCTACGCGAACCTGCCTCCGGTGTTCGACGTGGAGGAGGCCCTCCAGAAGGGCGCGCCGATCGTCAACGAGTACCACGGCAACAACTACTTCACCTACGAGGGACACCACTGCCGCCGCGTCCGGCTCGGCGACGTGGCGGCGGGTTTCGCGGCGGCCGACCACGTCTTCGAGTGGCGCTACCAGTCCTCGCCCATCGAGCAGGCGCCGGTCGAGACCACGGGCTGCGTCGTGATCCCGCAGCCCGACGGCCGCCTGCGCATCCACTCCGACACCCAGGCGTGCTTCTTCACCCTCGACAACACCGCGCTGATCCTGGGGGCCGACTTCAACAAGCTCCGGATCGTCGGGGGCACGGTCGGCGGCGGGTTCGGCGGGAAGGTGGACGTGGTCGTCGAGCCGGTCGCGTGCGTGGCCGCGATGGTCACCAACCGGCCGGTGAAGTTCGTCTACGGCCGGCACGAGGAGATGCAGGTGTCGTCCCCGCGCGCGGCGGAACGCATCTACATCAAGGACGGCGTGACGGGCGACGGCCAGCTGGTCGCCCGCCAGGTCACCGCGTACGTCGACGCCGGCGCCTACTCCCGGCACACGCCGTACGGCACGACCAAGGCCGCCGCGCACTTTCCCGGCCCCTACACGATTCCGAACGTCTGGATCGACTGCCACTGCGTGTTCACGAACCGCACGCCGTCGAGTGCCATGCGCGGCTTCGGCGTCACCATCGGCGACTTCGCCATCGAGTCGCAGATGGACAGGGTGGCACGCGAGCTGGCCATCGACCCGCTGGAGTTCCGGCTCCGCAACGCCTACCGCGACGGTGACCTGAAGGCACACCGCAAGGTAGCCGAGGGCACGGCGCTCATCGAGGTCATGCAGAAGGCGGCGGAGCTGGTCGGGCACGAGCTGTCCGACTCCTACCGCGCGATGTCCTCAATGGAGGGACGCGATGACTAGGCTGCGAGGGAGAGGGTACGCGGCGGTCAACTACCCGACCGGGATGAACCTCGGCGGCGACCCGTCGCAGGCGTTGATCCACGCCACCACGACCGGCACGTTCGTGATCGCACTGTCCTCAGTGGACCTTGGGCAGGGGCTCAAGACCGTGGTGGCCCAGTGCGCGGCCGAGACACTCGGCCTGCCCATCGAGAACGTGCTCGTCGACACGGCCGACACCGACACCGGCCCGCACTGCATGGGCACGTTCGCGAGCCGCGGCACGCACCGCGTCGGCAACGCCGTGATCATGGCGGCCACCGAGGCCCGCGCGATCATGCTCGACGTCGCGGCCGAGGAGCTGGAGGTCGACGCCGCGGACCTGGAGACCGACGGCACCGGCTACATCAAGGTGAAGGGCGCGGAGCTCAAGATCCACATCACCGACCTGGCGCTGGCCGCGCACTTCACGCACGGCCGCACGATCTCCGGCCGTGGCGTGTTCATGAAGGAGAAGAGCGAGGTCGTCCCGGAGACCGGCGAGATGAACCCGGACTCCTGCCAGGCCCACGCCTGCACGGTCGCCGAGGTCGAGGTGGACGACGAGACCGGCGTCGTCGAGGTCCTGCGGATGTACAGCGTGTACGAGGTGGGCCGCGCCCTCAACCCGGCCATGGCCACACAGCAGGTGGAAGGCGGCGCGTGGATGGGCCTGTCCCACGCGTTGTTCGAGACGACCGAGCCGTACTACCCGGCCCGCGACCACGGTCCCGTCGACTTCAGCGAGTACCTGATGCCCGGCCCCGGTGACGTGCCAGAGCAGCACAGTGTCCTGTTGGAACGGCCGGCGGACACCGGACCGTTCGGCGCCAAGGGGATCGGCGAGATGACGGCCAACGCGCCGATTCCCGCGATCGCCAACGCGATCTTCGACGCGTGCGGTGTGCGGGTCGAACACATGCCGTTCACACCGGAACGGGTGCTGCGGGGCATCGACTCGCTGCGCGCGGCGGACCGTCGGGCACAGCATTCGACGTCCGCATGAACGAGGAGGAGCTCGCCGCGGGGATGCGGGCACAGCGGTACTTCGCCGACGAGGGCCTGCTCACGGCCGTCTACCTGGCGCTGACGCTGGGCCGGCCCCTGCTGCTGGAGGGCGAGCCCGGCGTCGGGAAGACGGAGCTGGCCGCGGTCCTCGCCCGCGTGCTCGACCGGGAACTGTTGCGGTTGCAGTGTTACGAGGGCCTCGACGCCGGGCAGGCGCTGTACGAGTGGGACTACCCGAAGCAGCTCCTGCACCTGCGGGCCACCGAGGCCGGGGTCGGTGACGTGTACCGCGAGGAGTTCCTGCTCGAACGCCCGCTGCTGCTGTCGCTGCGCCGACCCGCCGTGCTGCTCGTCGACGAGGTGGACCGCGCCGACAGCGAGTTCGAGGCGTTCCTGCTGGAGTTCCTCGGCGACTTCCAGATCACCATCCCCGAGCTCGGCACGATCCGTGCCACCGAGGCACCGGTCGTGGTGCTGACGTCCAACCGGACCCGCGAGCTGCACGACGCGCTCAAGCGCCGCTGCCTCTACCACTGGATCCCCTTTCCCGGCGCGGAGCGCGAGCGGGCGATCGTGCGCGCGCACGTGCCGTCGATCGAGGCGGACGCGGCCGACTCGCTCGTCCGGGCGGTGTCCGGCGCACGCCGGCTCGACCTGCTCAAGCGGCCGGGCATCGCGGAGTCCGTCGAGTGGGCTCGCGGCGCGGCGGCCCTCGCCGCGAACGGCGACCCGTGGCCGGTCGCGTTGCGGCGGGCGCTGGGCCTGCTCATCAAGGACGAGGAGGACATGGCGCTGGTGAACGCTCATCTCGACGAGCTGATCGCGCCATGAGCCGCGACGCGGGCCAGGACCTGCTCCGCGGGTTCCTGCGTGACCTGCGCGCGGCGGGTCTGCCGGCGCCGGTCACCAGGCAGCGTGACTTCCTGCATGCGCTGACAGAAGTGCCGCCACGCGATGTCCGCCACCTGTACTGGCTGGCGAGCGCCACCCTCACGGCGTCGGTCGTCGACCGGGAGGTCCTCGACCCGGTGTTCGCGCACTGGTTCGCGGGCGGCGCGCTGTCCGTCCTGCCCGAGACAGACACACCGGGCGAGGAGGACCGGGGCGGTGACGGCGCCGAGGCCGCCCCGCCCGACCAGCTCGCCCGCGAAGGCGCCGGCCGGGAGGCCAGCTGGTCGGCCGTGGACCGCGAGGCGACGTTCGCGCTCACGTCCACCGCCGAGCACCAGGTCCTCGCGCGGTTGCGGCGCGATCTGCCGGGGGCGGTGCCGACGATCCGCTCCCGCCGCCGCACGCCGGCGCGGCGCGGCGACCGGATCGACGTCCGGCGCGTGCACCGGGACGCGTGGCGCACCGGCGGCGAGGTCCTCCGGCCACGGTGGCGCGCCCGGCCCCAGCGGCAGCGTCCCGTGCTCGTCCTCATCGACGTGTCCGGCTCGATGAAGCAGCACAGCCGCGACCACCTGCGGTTCGCGCACACCGTGGTGGCCGCGTGCGACCGCGCCGAGGTGTTCACGTTCGGCACCCGGCTCACCCACGTCACCCCGGAGCTGCGGAGACGTGACATCGACGGTGCGCTGTCGGCGCTCGCGGACGTCGTCCGGGACGCGGACGGCGGCACGCGGATCGGGCCGTCGCTGCGGGATTTCCTCGGCAACGCCCGGCACCTGCGGATGGCGCGGGGCGCACTGGTGCTCGTGCTGTCCGACGGTCTGGAACGCGGTGACTGCGTGCCGCTGACGAAGGCCGTGCGGCGCCTGTCGCTGCTGGCACACCGGCTGCTCTGGTGGTCGCCGCTGGCCTGCGACCCCGGCTACCGACCCGTCACCCGCGGCATGGCCGCGATCGTGGGGCACGTCGACGACCTCGCCGGCGTACGTGATCTGCACACGGCCTGGCAACAGGTCAAGAAGGAGGCGCTGTGAACACAGTGGACGCGCACCATCACGTGTGGCGCGTCAAGGACATGCCGTGGCTCTCCGGCCCGATGGTGCCGCGGATCTTCGGCCCCTACGAGCCGATCAAGCGTGACTACCTGATCGACGAGTACATCGCCGACGCGACGTCGGGCGGGATAACCCAGTCGGTGTACGTGCAGGCGAACTGGCCGCTGGACCAGGCGGTCGCCGAGGTGCGGTGGCTGAACGAGCTGCACGAGGAGACCGGCTGGCCGACGGCCGTCGTCGGCTGCGCGGACCTGTTCAGCCCCGACGCCGTCGACGTGATGAAGGAGCAGGCGGAGTTCCCGGTCGTGCGTGGCACCCGGTTGCAGCTGCACTGGCACGAGAACGAGGAGTTCCGCTTCGCGGTCGCGCCCGACCGGATGAAGGACCCGGTCTTCCGCAGGAACGTCGCCGCGCTCGAGGACCTCGGCTGGCTGTTCGAGCTGCAGGTGTTCCCCGGCCAGATGGCCGACGCGGCCGACCTGGTCGAGGCCGTCCCGGACGTCACGTTCGTCCTGGTGCACGCCGGCATGCTGACCGACCGCGCGGACGAGACCGTCCGCGAGTGGCGTGCGGGCATGGCGCGGCTCGCGTCGTACCCGAACGTCGCGGTGAAGCTGACCGGCCAGGGCACGTTCACCCGCCGGCTCGACCCGGACTTCATCGCGTTCGTCGCGACGGAGACGCTCGGCTGGTTCGGTGCGGAGCGCGCCATGTTCGGCACCAACTTCCCGGTCGAGAAGCTGTGGACCGACCTGCCGTCGCTGGTCGCCGCATGGCGTGCCGCGGTGCCGGAACCCGACCACGCCGCCGTCTTCGCCGACACCGCCCGGCGCGTCTACGCGCTACCCGAACAATAAGGAGAACAAGTGGCACTGTTCCTGCTGACCTACGGCTACCACGAGACCGACCAGCGCGCCGCGCGCCGGGAGGACCACCTGGCGTACCTGAACAAGCTGAAGGACGACGGCGCGCTGGCGATCGCGGGCCCGTACGAGGACCTGACGGGCGGCGCGATCGTGCTGAACGCCGAGTCCCAGGAGGCCGCCGAGGAGCTGGTCGCCGGCGACCCGTACACCCAGGCCGAGGTGACGAAGGACCGGTACCTGCGCCAGTGGCGGGTCACCGTGGGCTCGGTCTGACACGGCAGCGGCCCGCCCCACACCAGGTGGGGGCGGGCCGCTGCTCTCTCACACCGTGGTCAGGACCCGCTCCCCGGTGACCTCGGCGGCCGGCCGGGGCTTGTTGCGCAGCGCGACCATGCCGCCCACCGCGAAGACGGCCAGGATGACCGCGGCGATGCCGGCGACCGTGTGCAGCCCGCTCGTGAACGCATCGCGTGCGGCGTCCAGCAGTGCCGGGTCACCGGCGTTCACCGCGCCCGTCATGCTGTCCCGGACCCCGGCCGGCGCGCCGGCCGGCAGCTTGTCGCGGTAGACGGCCGTGCCGATGCTGCCGAACAACGCGATCCCCGTGGCGATGCCGAACTCGGCGCTGGTCTCGGACATCGCCGACGCGGCGCCGGCCCTGCCGGGCGGCACGGAGCCGATGACCATCTCCGTGCCCAGCACGCCCTGCGGGCCCATGCCGAACGCGGCGATCGACAGGCCGAGCACCACCAGCCCGACCCCGTTGCCGTCGTCGATCCGCGTGAACAGCACCAGCCCGACCGCGGCGAAGAGCATGCCGAACCCGAGCACGAACTCCGGCCGGAACCGCTTGGCCAACCGAGGCGCGATCAGCGAGCCGGTCACCACGGCGCCGGCCTGGGGGACCAGCGCGATCCCGGCCTGTGCCGTCGTGAGGCCCGCGACCAGCTGCAGGTACTGGCTGATCAGCAGGAACACGCCACCCATGGTGATCGCGCCGACCAGCGTGATGCACAGGGCCGCGGCGAACGTCCGGTTGCGGAACAGGGCCAGGTCCAGCATCGGGTGCGCCAGCCGCCGCTGCCGTCGCGCGAACGCGACGCCGATGCCGGTACCGGCCAGCAGCACGCCGGCCATCCCCGGCGACACGCCGTCCTTGGCGATCTCCTTGAGCGCGAACACGACCGGCAGGATGGCGCCCAGCGAGAGCGCGACGCTCGCGAGGTCGAGCCGGCCGGCGTGCTCGTCGCGATACTCCGGCAGCAGCTTCGGCGCGGTGACCAGCAGCAACACCATGACCGGCACGCCGAGCAGGAACACCGAGCCCCACCAGGCGACGGACAGCAGCAGCCCGCCGACGACCGGCCCGATCACCATGCCGCCCATGAAGCAGCTCATCCAGACGGCGATCGCGGTGCCGCGCTGACGCGGGTCGCGGAACATGTTGCTGATCAGCGCCAGGGTGGAGGGCATGAGCGTCGCCCCGGCGGCTCCGAGTACCGCCCGCGCCCCGATCAGCATGGCCGGGCTGGTCGCGAACGCCGCCATGACCGAGGCGAGGCCGAACGCCGCGCCGCCGGCCATCAGCAGCCTGCGGCGCCCGACGCGGTCGCCCAGGGTGCCCATCGTGACCAGGAAGCCCGCGATCATGAACCCGTAGATGTCGATGATCCAGAGCAGTTCGGTGCCGCTGGGCCGCAGGTCGGCCGCGAGGTGCGGCACGGCGAGGTGCAGCGCGCTCATGTCCAGCGAGAGCAGCAACGTCGGCAGGGCGAGCACCGCGAGCCCGATCCACTCGCGGCGCCCGGCCGGTGATGCCGTCCTGGTCGTCTCCGTGTTCATCGCCCTTGTCCTTCGCTCGTTCGTGGCCTGTCATCACCACGTCGAACCGGGACGGCCCACCTCGACATCTCCGGCGAAGAAACTTTCCTCGCGCCCGGCGACGGGGCGCACGGATCGCTGTAACGGCCCGGAGCGTATCGTCGTGACGTGATAGTGGACGACGAGCGGGAGCGCCGCCTGCGGTTCGACTCCGGCGCGACGTGGCTGGACCTCGTGGCCACCGTCGGGTTCGCGCACACGGCGACCCCGCTGGAACGGCTGTACGACCTCGACCGCCTGCGTGAGTGGCTTGCCGGCGAGGACCTCCTGCCCACCGACGACCTCACCGCCGCGGATCTCGGCCTCGTCACGGCTCTCCGGCGGACGCTGCGTGTGCTCGCCGAGGCGGCCGTCGGCTCGGCCGCGCCGCCGAAGAAGGCGCTCGACCAGCTCAACGCGGTTCTCGCCGACGACGTGCCGGTCGCGGTGCGGGTCAACAGGGCCGGCGCGCTGACCGTGCGCCGGCCCGCGACCGTTCGTGAGGCGCTGGCCCGTGTCGCCCGGCAGGCGGCCGAGCAGCTCGCCGGCCCGGTCGCGGCCACGCTGCGCACCTGTGCCGACCACGACTGCTCGATGGTCTTCATCGACCCGAACGGCCGGCGGCGCTGGTGCTCGGCCGAGACCTGCGGCGTGCGAAACCGGGTCCGCGCACATCGTGAGCGGCAGCGGTCCATGTAACGGTCTGGACTGTTACAGTGGTGCGGTAACCAGCTGACCCGTTACAGGGAGAGCGATGGCGCAGCACCGCGACCGTCTGCTCCCGGCGGCCTTCGTCGTCGTGTGGAGCAGCGGGTACCTCGCCGGCACCGTCGGCGCGCACAGTGGTCCGCCGCTCGCGTTGCTGTTCTGGCGGTTCCTCCTGGCGTTCGTCGTGCTGTGCGTCCTCGCCGTCGTCACGCGCGCGCCGTGGCCCACGCGGCCACGCACCTACCTGCACCTGCTGGTCACGGGCTTCCTGCTGCAGACTGTCCAGTTCGGACCGCTCTACCTCGGACTCGGCATGGGGGTCACGGCCGGCGTGGCCGCGATGATCATGAGTGCCTGCCCGCTCGTCGTCGCCGCCGCGGCCGTGCCGCTGTTCGGCGAGCGGCTGACCGGCCGGCAGTGGGTCGGACTCACGGTCGGACTGGCCGGGGTGGTGATCTCCTTGAGCGACAGGTTGAACGGCGGCGGCTCCCTCGCCGGCTACGCGCTCACCGGGCTCGCGTTGCTGGGGTTCGCGGCCGGCACGCTGTACCAGAAGCGGTTCGGCGGCTCGGTCGACCTGCGCACGGGCACGACCGTGCAGCTCGTGGCCGGCATGATCACCACGCTCCCGCTCGCGGCGGTGCACGGCGGTGTGCTGCTGCCGATGACCACGCCGGCCATCGGCTCCACGGTGTGGCTGGCACTGGTCAACTCGATCGGTGGGTTCACCATGCTGTTCCTGTTGCTGCGCCACCGTTCCGGCGGCGCGGCGACGAGCGTGCTCTACCTCGTGCCGCCGGTGACCGCCCTGCTCGCGCCGGTCGTACTGGACCAGACCACTTCGATGACCGTCTTCATCGGCATGGCAGTGTCCGGCGCCGGCGTGCTCATGACCGTGCTGACCAGGCGGGTGCCGTCAGGAAAGCGCTTACTCTCCGTGTTTCGGTTGGGCCGATCGGGTGTGGCGCTTGACAGCACGGCGCGGCAGGGTGTGCGATTCGATGGATAGGAAGACTGTCTAACCATTCGTACGTCCCCAGCAGGCCGCCCCGACGCATGCTCCAGGAGCAGTGGAGCGTTCGAGAGGAGACCCTCACGTGCGTGTCCGAAGGCTTTCCCTGATGCTGCCCGCCGTGCTCGCGGCGGCGCTCGCGCAACCGACCCTCGCCGCCGAGCCGAAGGCGGCCACCGCCACCAGGCCGAGGACGCCACGATCCCACGTCGACAGCGGCGGACCGGATCCCCATGTTCGTCACCGAGTTCGGCACGCAGACCTAGTGTCCGGCGCCGGAGATCAGGCAACTGATTCGGCGGCCCAGCTTCTTGATCACCACATTTCCGGCGCGGGACACCAGGCCCGTACACGGGCACGTCACCGCTGAAGTCTGCGGGCGTGTGGGTCCGCGCCAGGATCAACACCCGGACGACTTCCCGACTGGTTAGACAGCCGGAAAGACCCGACCTTCCAACGGGGGCACAAGCGCCGCAGTCCCAGCCCGGCGGGGCCGCGGCGCGCCTCGCGTGTATGTGGAAAGCGCTTGCTTCAACGAAAAAAGATCCGGCGATTGACCGGTTCAGAACCTTGATGAGCCCTGGTGCTCGCGAGTAACGTCTGGAATCGGAGCATATACATCCGATGTCTATGGCTCTGGGAGGCGGCAATGATGCGGCGTCGGCTTGGCGGAACTCCGGCTGTTCTGGTGGCGATCCTCGTTGTTGCCGCCTCTCTTCTCGCGGTCCCCGCGAGCGCTGAGCTGGAGCATCCGCGCCAGCGGTTCCTCCGTGACGCGCAGGCGGGGCTCTTCATCCACTGGGGCCTGCGCACCTCGCCGGCGCACACCGGTTGCGGCACCTGGGAAAGCGACGTCACGAACGGCGGCTGGAACGCCCGGTACTGGGTGGACGAGGCGAAGAAGCTGCACGCGCAGTACATCGTGCTCGCCACGTTCCACAGCCGGCTCGGCTACGCCCGGCCCTGGCCGTCCGCGATTCCCGGCAGCTGCCACACGAAACGCGACTTCCTCGGCGAGCTGGTCGACGCGACCGACGCCGCCGGCATGCGCACGATCCTCTACATGACCGACGATCCCCAGTGGTGGAACGAGGGTCTGCCCTCCGGGCAGAGCTGGCTCGACTCCGCCGCCTACTCCGACTACAAGGGCCACGACGTCGACCTGCACACCCGCGACGGCTTCGGCGAGTTCGGCTACGACAACTTCGTCGAGGTCATGCGGCGCTACCCGAACCTGTCCGGGTTCTGGATCGACAACGACAACGCCTACTGGGAGAGCCACGGGCTCTACGAGCGGATCCGGCAGGACCGTCCCAACTGGACGCTGAGCAACAACAACGAGGACACGCCGATCATGGACATGATCAGCAATGAGCAGAAGACCGGCATGTCCCCGTCCTACGACTACCCGCAGGCCGTCTACACGGCCGCGCCACGGCTGATCGAGGCCGACTACAAGCTGCCGGTCAGCGGCGCCTGGTGGTACGACGGCTCGAACCCGTCGGTCGACCAGCACCTCACGCTCGGCCGGTACGTCGCCAACGCCGGCTCGTCGATCAAGTCGCTGATGGCCGAGACCGCCCAGGTGAACGGCCGTTTCCCCAGCAACCAGGAGGCGTTCAACGACTTCGCGAACACCTACCTGGACGCGATCTGGGGCTCGATCGGCGGCACCGAGGGCGGCGGATACTCCTTCGGCGGCCTCAAGCCGGGCTTCTGGAACGACGGCGCGCACGGCGTGACCACGGTCAGCAGGACCGATCCTGACCTGCACTTCGTCCACGTGGTGACGAAACCGTCGGGCAGCACACTCCGCCTGCGGGACAACGGCTACCGGGTCACGGGTGTGACGAACTTCCGCACCGGTGCGCGGGTCCAGTTCACCCAGGCGGCCGGCTACCTGACGCTCACCGGAGTGTCCACCTGGGACCAGTACGACACTGTGTTCCGGGTGACCACGGCCGGCCGGCAGGGCATCCACACCGGCGTGACGATGAGCGCGAGCACCTCGGCGAGTGGCCATGCCGCGTCGGCCGCGGCGGACGGCGACTACCGGACGTTCTGGGACAGCGACAAGACCACCCCCGTGTCGCTGCGGTTCGACCTCGGGTCGGCGAAGCCCGTCCGGTACCTCGGGATCAACCAGCGGGAGGACTCGGTCGCCTACGCCCGCTCGGACACCGAGCAGTCCGCGCGGATCAAGGGGTACCGCGTCTATGTGAGCACGAACGGCACCGACTGGGGCAGCCCGATCGTGTCGGGAACGCTGCCCGGCCACCGCGGCGTGGCGTTCATCGACCTCCCGGTCACGACGACCAGGCACGTGCGGCTGGAGGTCGTGAGCACCTACGCCGCGTCCAGTGACAGCACGCGGTACAAGCGGCTGCGTGTCGACGAGGCGTGGGTCGGCGGCGAGTATCCGGGCGGTGGCGGTGGATCGGCCGGTGCCGAGGCCGAGTCGGCCGCACTGTCCGGCAGGGCCGTGGGCGCGGCATGCGCCGGTTGCTCCGGCGGCGCCAAGGTGCGTTTCATCGGCAACGGCACGGCCAACTACGTCACGTTCACGGTGCGGTCCGCGGTGGCCGCTACTCGCCAGCTCACCCTCGACTACACGGTGGACGGAGGCCGCTCGTTCTTTGTGAGCGTCAACGGTGCCGCGGCAACCGAGATCCCGGTGTCCGGCACGAGCTGGGACACCCCGGCCAGCCGCACGATCAGCGTCACCCTGGCCGCGGGCGTCAACACCATCAGGTTCTTCAACGACGGCGCGAACGCGCCGGACCTGGACAGGATCACCGTCAACCAGTCCCTGTGAGGAGCGGTGCAATGAGACGTCTGACAAGAGCGGCCTCGGTACTGGCGCTGGCCGTCGGTGTGCTCGTGGTCGCGCCCGGCGCCGCCGGCGCGGCCGGCACGTTCAACGTGCGCGACTACGGCGCGACCGGCAGCGGGTCGAGCAACGACACTCCGGCCATCCAGAAGGCGATCGACGCGGCGAGCTCGGCCGGCGGCGGGACGGTGCTGTTCCCGTCGGGTACCTACCAGTCCCGCAACACGATCCACATGCGTAGTGACATCACGCTCCAACTGAACTCCGGCGCCACCCTCAAGGGCGCGGGCAACGACGACTACGACGACGCCGAGGACAACCCCAACGACGACTTCCAGGACTACGGTCACAGCCACTTCCGCGACGCGATGATCTACGGGGACCGGCTCAGTCACATCGCGTTCGTCGGCGAGGGCGTCATCGACGGCGGCGGCAACCTGATCACCGGCAACCCCGGCGACGGCGAGGCCGACAAGATCATCTCGTTGACCCGGTGCGACGGCCTGACCGTCGGCGACGGACTGACCCTGCGCCGCGGCGGTCACTTCGCGATGCTGACCAACGGGTGCACCAACGTCACCTCCGACCGGCTGCGCATCGACACGGCGAGCGACCGGGACGGCTGGAACGTCATCAGCACCACCAACGTGCACATCACGAACGCGAACATCGCCGCGAACGACGACGCGCTCGCGTTCAAGAGCGACTACGCGCTGGGCGCCAAGCTGCCGAACGGCAACGTGACGGTCCACGACTCGCACCTGTCCGCGAAGTGCTGCAACGCGTTGATGTTCGGCTCGGAGACGTGCGGCGACTTCACCGGCTACGACTTCGGCCGGATCACCATCGACGGCTCCGACAAGTCCGGCCTCGGCATGGTCTCGATGGACGGCGCGGTCATCTCCGACGTGCACTACAAGGACATCACGATGACGAACGTCCGCGCGGCGATCACGCAGAAGATCGGCACACGACGGCGATGCGGCAACAGTCCCGGGATCGGCCGGATCCACGACATCACCTACGAGAACATCACCTCGTCCGGCCAGGACGACAACAACTTCACGGCGACGCTGTGGGGAGAGTCCGGGGCGAACGACAAGATCAGCGACGTGACGTTCACCAACGTCGACCTGACCGTGCCCGGCGGGAGCGGCTCGGTGTCGACGGGCGTGCCGAGCAACGACCCGAACGACTACAACCCGAAGAGCATCGGCACCCGGCCGGCCTACGGCTGGTACATCCGCAACGCCAGCGACATCCGGTTCAACGGCGGCTCGGTGCGCTTCGCGGACAGCGACGCCCGGCCCGCTGTGATCGTCAACAACAGCACCGGCGTGAGGTTCGACCCGTTCGTCGCGGAACGCGGCTCGGCGTCGGCGGACCTGCTGTTCCAGAACGTCGGCGGCTACTGCGTGCGCGACGGCGTCAACACGACCGGCGGCGCGCTGCGGGTGAGCCAGACGGGTTCGACGGAGTCGTGCGGGTCGCAACCCCCGCCGACGGGCCGGTTCGAGGCGGAGGCGGGGTTGTGCCATGGCACGATCGACGCCAACCACGCGGGCTTCTCCGGTACCGGCTTCTGCAACACCACCAACGCGGTCGGCAGCGCGGAGGAGTGGACGGTCCACCGCGACGCGGCCGGCACCGCGACGCTGGTGTTCGGCTTCGCCAACGGAACGGCGGCCACCCGGCCGATGGACGTGAGCGTCGACGGAACGGCGGTGGGCACCCTCGCCTTCGGCGCGACCGGGGCGTGGACGACGTGGCGGACCGCGTCGGTCCAGGTGCCCGTGCACGCCGGCGACAACACGGTGCGCATCACGGCGAGCACGGCGGCCGGCGGTCCCAACGTGGACTACGTGGACGTGGCGTGATGTTCCGCCGACTCCTCACCGGAGCCCTCGCTGGGATCGTCCTGGCCGGCGTGGTCGCGGTGGTGGCGCACCCCACGCCGGCCAGGGCACTGGAGAACGGGCTCGCGCGTACGCCGCCGATGGGCTTCAACAACTGGAACTTCACCCACTGCGACAGTGGTTTCAACGAGACCACCATCAAGGCCGTCGCCGACGCGTTCGTCGCGAAAGGACTCCGCGACGCCGGCTACACCTACGTCAACATCGACGACTGCTGGGCGCTGCCGCAACGCGACGGGCAGGGTGACCTCGTCCCCGACCCGGCCCGCTTTCCCAGCGGTGTCAAGGCGCTCGCCGACTACGTGCACGCGCGTGGGATGAGGTTCGGCATCTACACCAGTGCCGGCACCAAGACATGCAACACCGCGGGCTTCCCCGGTGGCCTCGGCCACGAGCAGCAGGACGCCGACCTGTTCGCGAGCTGGGGCGTCGACTACCTCAAGTACGACAACTGCAACAACCAGGGCGTCGACGCGGTCCAGCGCTACACGGCCATGCGTGACGCGCTCGCGGCGACCGGCAGGCCCATGGTGTTCAGCATTTGCGAGTGGGGCCGGAGCACGCCGAAGGTCTGGACCTGGGGCGCCGGCACGGGCAACCTGTGGCGCACCACCGGAGACATCAGCGACAACTGGTCGAGCATGATCTCCCGCGTCCACACCAACGACGACCTCGCTCAGTACGCGGGGCCCGGCCACTGGAACGACCCGGACATGCTCGAGGTCGGCAACGGCGGCATGACCGACACCGAGTACCGCACGCACTTCGGCCTGTGGGCCATGATGTCCGCGCCGCTGCTCGTCGGCAGCGACCTCCGCGACGCCTCGGCGGCGACGCTGAACATCCTCCGCAACACCGATCTCATCGCGGTCGACCAGGACCCGCTGGGCCAGCAGGCGACGATCGTGTCGGCCGGCGGCGGTCTGGTCGTCTACCGCAAGGCACTGTCCAACGGGGACCTCGCGGTCGCGCTCCTCAACGAGACGGGCTCGACCGCGACCGTCGGCACCACGACCGCCGCCATCGGCGTGTCCGGCGGCGCCTCGCTGAAAGACCTGTGGAGCAAGCAGGTGCGCACGACCGACGGCGCGATCAGCGCCTCGGTGCCGTCCCACGGCACCGTCGTCTACCGCGTCACCCCGGCCGGTGCGAGCGGCCCGCCGTCCGGCACGAGTCAGCTCTCGGACCGCCCCATGCTGTCCTCGACCAACGGCTGGGGTCCCGTCGAGCTGGACCGCAGCGTGAACGCCCAGGCCGCCGGCGACGGGCGCACGCTGACCATCGGGGGCGCCACGTTCGCCAAGGGCCTCGGCGCGCACGCACCGAGCAGCGTCACTTACCACCTCGGCCGGCGATGTAGTGCGTTCATGGCGGACGTCGGCGTGGACGACGAGGTCACGGCCGGGAAGGTCGTCTTCCAGGTCTGGCTGGACGGGGTGAAGGCCGCGGACAGCGGCTACGTCACCGGCGGTCAGGCCGCGAAACGCCTGACCGCCGACCTGACCGGCGCCACCACGCTGCTGCTCGCGGCGACCGACGGCGGTGACGGCATCGGCTCCGACCACGCCGACTGGGCGAACCCGCGGATCACGTGTCCCGGCTCTGCCACCACGACGGTCGAGGCCGAGGCGGCCGGCAACACGTTCGCCGGGCAGGCCGCTTCGACCCCGTGCGCGGCGTGCTCCGGTGGTGCGAAGGTCCGCTTCATCGGCAACGGCACCGCGAACTCGGTCACCATCCCGGTCACCGCGACGGCGGCGGGCAACCGGCAGCTGACCATCCAGTACACGGTGGACGGCACCCGGTCGTTCTTCGTGAGCGTGAACGGCGGCACGGCAACCGAGGTGGCCCTGTCCGGCACGAGCTGGGCGACGCCCGTGACCGGCACGGCGACCGTCACGCTCGCCGCCGGGAGCAACACCCTCAGGTTCTTCAACGACCTCGGCTGGGCGCCGGATCTCGATGTGATCGCTATCGGTTAGGGAGGAGTCATGATGAGACGTCGAGGTCCCACGGGATCATGGCGAAGGGTGCTGACGTCGGTCGCCGCTTTCGCGCTGGTGCCGACGGTCCTGTCGGTCACCCGTCCGGCCGCCGCGGCACCGACCCGCTACGAGGCGGAGAGCGCGACCGTCTCGCAGGGTGTCGTGGAGGCCAACCACGCCGGCTTCAGCGGCACGGGCTTCGTGAACCTGGACAACGTCGTGGGCAGCTCCGTCGAGTTCGGTGTCAACGCGCCCACCGCCGGCAACGGCACGCTGGTCATCCGGTTCGCCAACGGCACCACCGTCGACCGCCCGATGGACATCGCGGTCAACGGCTCGACGGTCGTCGCCGCGCAGTCGTTTCCCGGCACCGGTGCCTGGACCACCTGGCAGACCGTCACGATCGCGACGCCGCTGAGATCCGGCGCCAACACGGTCCGCGCCACCTCGACCTCCGCGAACGGCGGCCCCAACCTCGACGCACTGGACGTCGAGGTCGCGGCCACCGTCGACTACCAGGCCGAGAACGCCACCATCTCGCAGGGAGTCGTGGAGGCCAACCACGCCGGCTACACCGGCACCGGCTTCGTGAACATGGACAACGTCGTCGGCAGCTCCGTCCAGTTCACCGTCGACGCCCAGGCCGCCGGCCCGGCGAGCCTCACCCTCCGGTACGCCAACGGCACGACCGCCGACCGGCCGATGGACATCGCGGTCAACGGCGCGGTCGTCGCCGCGGGCCGGTCGTTCCCGGGCACCGGCGACTGGACGGCCTGGGACGAGGACACGCTCAACGCCACGCTGGCGGCCGGCGCCAACACGGTCCGCGTCAGCTCGACGACCGCCAACGGCGGCCCCAACCTCGACGTGCTGCGGGTCGGCGCGCCGGCCGACACCGAACACCCGACAGCGCCGGGACAACCCGCGTGCGGTGACATCGGCTACGACTCGCTGACCCTGTCCTGGCCCGCGTCGACCGACAACGTCGCCGTGGTCGCCTACGACATCTTCTTCCTGGGCCAGAAGGTCGCGGAGGCGCCGCGGTCGCCGTTCCGCGTGACCGGCCTGCGGCCGAACACCGAGTACCGCTTCTCGGTGTTCGGCCGCGACGCCGCCGGCAATGAGTCCGACTCGAGCCCGGAGGTCGTGTGCACGACGACCGCCGACCCCGGCGACCCGACGCCGCCGTCCACCCCGGGCAGGCCGGCGGTGTCGGCCATCGGCCAGACGGGCGCGACGGTCAGCTGGGCCGCGTCGACCGACAACCGCGGCGTGGTCCGCTACGACATCGCCACCGACAGCGCGGTGCTCGACTCGGTCACCGGCACCCCGCCCGCGACGACCAGGGCCGTGACCGGACTGGCCTGCAACACCTCCTACACCGTGCACATCGTGGCGAAGGACGCGGCGGGCAACGTGTCGCCGTCGAGCCAGGCGACCGGCTTCACCACCTCCGCGTGCGACGGCGGGAACAACCCGGGCACCCCGACCCAGGTGTCGAGCGGCTGGTCCATCCCGTGGGACCTGTCGTGGGCGCCGGACGGCACGTTCGGGCTGGCCACCGAGCGCGACACGTTCAAGGTCTTCCGGATCAACAAGAACGGGAGCGGCAGGACGCAGGTCGGCACCGTGCCGAACAGCCAGACCACCGACGGCGAGGGCGGCCTGATGGGCGTCGCGTTCTCCCCGACGTGGAACGGCACGACCGACCAGGAGGTGTTCTTCATGCACACCGCCAGTGAGGGCAACCGGATCGCGCGGATGAGCTTCAACGGCTCGACGCTGTCCGGCTACACCGCGATCGTCACTGGCATCCGCAAGAGCCGCTACCACAACGGCGGCCGCATCCGGTTCGGCCCGGACGGCTACCTGTACGCCACGGCCGGCGACTCGCAGCAGAGCGATCTCGCGCAGGACCGGGACTCCCTCAACGGCAAGATCCTGCGGGTCACCAGGACCGGCGAGCCCGCGCCGGGGAACCCGTTCGGCACCAGGATCTACAGCTACGGGCACCGCAACCCGCAGGGCCTGGCATGGGACTCCTCGGGACGGCTGTGGTCCTCCGAGCTCGGCAACTCCGCGCAGGACGAGCTGAACCTGATCCAACCGGGCAGGAACTACGGCTGGCCGACCTGTGAAGGCTCGTGCAGCGTGTCCGGCATGACCAACCCGAAGCGGACGTGGTCGGTGGCGGAGGCGTCGCCGAGCGGTCTCGCGTACGCGGGCGGGGCGCTGTTCATGTGCGCGCTGCGTGGCGAGCGGCTGTGGCGGATCGTGCTGAACGGCGAGAACGTGAGCACGGTCAGCTCGCACTACAACGGCACGTACGGCCGGCTGCGCGCGGTGGTGAAGGTGCCCGGTGAGAACGCGATCTGGTTCGGCACCACCAACGCGGACAACAACGGCGGCGGCGGGAGTGGGTCCGACGGGTTCTACCGGGTGAACCTGGGCTGACACTCCACAGTGGACCTCGGGGGTGCCCGTGTCGCCCGCCGCGGCACCCCCGAGCCGCCCCGCTGGTCCGTCCCGCGCCGGCCGAGGGGCGAGCGGTCACAATGGTGCGGTGATCGAGTTCCTGGTGATGTCGTTCAACCTGCGACGCGGGTCGGGGAGGTCGTGGCAGAGGCGCAGGCCGGTGGTGGCGGAGCTGCTCCGCCGTGAGCGGCCTGTGCTCCTTGGCACGCAGGAGGGGCTGCACGGCCAGGTGACGGACCTCCACGACGATCTGCCGGACCGGTACGACTGGATCGGTGTCGGCCGGGGCGGGGGCACTCGTGACGAGTTCATGGCCGTCTTCTACGACACGCGGCGCCTGGCGCCGGTGGCGTCCGGTCACTTCTGGCTGTCCGACACACCGGAGGTGGTCGCGTCGAGGTCGTGGGGCAACCGGGTGGTCCGGATGGCCACCTGGGTGCGGTTCTCGGATCTGGCCACCGGCAAGGAGTTCGTGGCCGTCAACACGCACTTCGACCACGAGTCCGAGGAGTCCCGGCAGCGGAGTGCCGCGCTGGTGCGCGACCGGGTCGACGGGTTCGCTCCCCTGCCGGTGGTGTTGACGGGTGACTTCAACACTCCCGCCGGGTCTGCCTCCCACGAGATCCTCGTGGGTGCCGGGCTCGTCGACACCTGGGCCGCCACGGACGCGCGGACACCGCTGTACGCGACCTTTCACGGGTACGGGCCGCTGGTGGCAGACGGGATCCGGATCGACTGGATCCTGACGCGCGGGTTGGACGTGCGGGCGGCCGGGATCAACACCTTCTCCCTGGACGGGCAGTTCCCCTCCGACCATCTGCCCGTCCAGGCGTTGGTCGCGATCTGAGCCGCCAACCGGCGACGATCGACGTTGTCAAGAAGTACAAGACTGCACTTCGTGCCGAATCGCGTGCAGGCTGTTCCGCGTGAGTGAAATCGCCGCTGAGCAGGACCACGTGAACGTTCTCTACGCCCGCCTCGACGCGTTGCGGGAGGAGGCGGCCGCCGCGCTCGCCCGTGGGCACGCGGAGGACGTGTGGCGGGCGGAGCTGGCGCGGCTGGCGGCGGTCGAGGACGGTCTCTGCTTCGGCCGGTTGGACCTGGCCGGTGGCCAGCGGGTCTACATCGGACGGCTCGGGCTGTTCGAGGACGACGACGAGCCCCTGCTGGTGGACTGGCGCGCACCCGTGGCCAGGCCGTTCTACACCGCGACCGCCGCCGAGCCGGGCGCGGTCGTGCGCAGGCGGCGGATCACCACTCGCGGCAGGACCGTCGTCGCGCTGGACGACGAGCTGCTCGACCCGGACGCGCCGAGCGACGGCCTGGTCGGCGAGGCCGCGCTGCTCGCGGCGGTGACGGCCGAGCGGACCGGGCGGATGCGGGACATCGTCACGACCCTGCAGGCCGAGCAGGACCGGATCATCCGGGACGAGGCGCAGGGCGTGCTCGTCGTGCAGGGCGGGCCGGGCACGGGCAAGACGGCCGTCGCGCTCCACCGGGTCGCCTACCTGCTGTACACGCACGAGCACCTGCGGACCCGCGGCGTGCTCGTCATCGGCCCCAGCCACGTGTTCCTCGACTACATCGGCCAGGTGCTGCCCGGGCTCGGCGAGAACCGGGTGGTGACGGCGACCGTGCCGGACCTCGTGCCCGGCGTGCGGGTCAGCCGGGAAAGCTCACCCGAGGAAGCCGCGCGCAAGGGCCGTGCCGACATGGCGCCCATGTTGGCCGAGGCGGTGCGTGCCGCCGTGCGCGTGCCCAGCGGGCCGGTGGAGGTCGAGTTCGAGCAGCAGGTCCTGCGGCTGGACTCGTCGACGGTCCGCTGGGCGGTGCGGAGGGCCAGGGAGACCGGGCTCCCGCACAACCACGCGCGGCTCGTCTTCCAGCGGGAGCTCGTGGGCACGCTCACCAGGGAGCTGGTCGACCGGATGGAGGCGGTCGTCCTCACCGAGACCGGCGAGGCACTCGACGGCGGCAGCGCCGACGGCAGGCTCGGCGACGCGGACGTGCGTGCCCTGGAGGCCGCGGGGGTGGTGCTCGGACCGGAGGAGAACGACGGGCCGCGGGTGATGCTCGACGAGGTGGACCGGGAGGCCCTGCGGACGGCACTGCTCGGCGACGCCGGCGTCCAGGACGTGCTCGACGAGCTGTGGCCGCCGCTCGCGCCGACGGAGGTGGTCGAGGGGCCGTGGAGTGCCGAGGACATCCCGCTGCTGGACGAGGTCGCCGCGCTGGTCGGGGAGAGCGTGCCGGTGTTCGGGCACGTGGTGGTCGACGAGGCGCAGGAGCTGTCCGAGATGGGCTGGCGGATGCTGGTGCGCCGCTGCCCCACCCGGTCGATGACCGTCGTCGGCGACCTGGCGCAGACCGGCAGCGCGGCGGGTGCGGCGTCGTGGAAGCGGGTGCCGCGGCCGCACCGGCTCGCCCAGCTGACCGTCAACTACCGCACACCCGCGGAGATCATGGCGGTCGCGGCGGAGCTACTCGCCAGGCACCACCCCTCGCTGCGGCCGCCGCGGTCGGTGCGGACGAGCGGGCACGCCCCGTGGCGCCTGCGCACGGCGGACCTGGCCGGCGCGCTCGCGGACCTTGTCGACGCGCACACCGAGGGCCAGCTGGCGATCATCGCGCCGGAGGTCGACGAGCTCGCGACCGCGTTGTCGCTGCCGATGCCGCCGGACCTGACCGGCAAGGTGGTGCTGCTGACCCCGGCCGAGGCGAAGGGCCTGGAGTTCGACGTCGTCGTGGTCGCGGATCCCGCGAGCATCCTCGTCGCCGGCCCGCACGGGCCCAACGATCTCTACGTGGCGATGACCAGGGCCACGCAGCGGTTGGGGGTGGTGCACGTGGGTGCCCCGCCCGCGGAGCTGGCGAGCCTTACAGTCCGCTGAGAAACTGGACCAACCCGACACTTTTCACCCGCCCGTGCGCGTTCAGATGGGTGGAGGTGTCGGAATGAGTGCCGTCGGAACCCTGCTGGGCTACCTGTTGACGCTGTTCGTGCTGCTGATGATCGCGAGGATGATCCTCGACTGGGTCGGGGTGCTGGGGTCGAGCCCGCCGTGGGTCCGCCGGGCCCGCCGGCTCACCCATGTGGGCACCGAGCCGGTGCTCGCCCCCGTCCGGCGGCTGGTGCCGCCGATCCGCGCCGGCGGGATCGGCATCGACCTGGCGTTCACCCTGGTCTTCATCGCCGCGATCATCCTGCGGCAGGTCGCGTTCAGCCTGTGACGCTCACAACCCGCGCGCGGCCTTGACCCTGCGCCAGCCGCCGGCCCGGTTGTTGGCGATGATGTGCTCGAACAGGCGGGTGAGCGCGGGCACATTGACCGGCTCGCCCTCGTAATAGGAGATCATTCGCGCGGTCTTGTTGTCGTGCCCGCCGGTGATGACGCCCTCCGGGTCGGGGACGATGCCGCCGTCGTAGAGGAACACGTTCACGTGGTCCTTCGCGGCCAGCAGGGCGCAGACGTTGCCCCGCAGCACGAAGTACGGCTGGACGGTCCGCTTGATCGTCTCGACGACCTCCGGGTCGGCGGCATGCACGATGTCCCGCACCTGTCGGCAGATCTCCTGCTGCCAGCCCGGCAGCCGCTCGATGTAGGCGTCGACCCTCGGGTCCTTCTCGTACGTCATCGCGACCTCCTGGCGCCGCGCACCGGCGATCAAGTGCCCTGGCCGGCTCTCCGCCATGCCGAACGGGAACGCCACCACGGCACCGGCACGGCCACCGCCCGGCCGCGACCGAGACGGCTTGGTCAGCACTGCGCGACGTACTCGACGCCCGGGGCGAACTGCCGCCACTGGTCCCCGTCGAGCGAGGAAAGCCGGCCGCACACGTCCGCGAGCGCGCTCGCCGGATCGATGTCCCACCTTGTGACCAGGCCGTTCGGGCCGGTGCCCACCAGGTCGTGCCCGCCGACGAACCTGATGGCCTGCACCGAGCCCTGGTCGTGCAGCGCCGCGTACACGCTGCGGTCCGCCACGTTCCACACCAGCGGCACGCCGTCCCACCCGGCCGACGCCAACCGCCTGCCGTCGGGCGAGAACGACAGCGTGATCGGCCGGTCGGTGTGCTCGACGAGCGGCACGCTGACCGGCAGGTGCCGGTCCAGATCCCACAGCCGCACGGTGTTGTCCCACCCGGCCGACGCGAGCAGGTTCCCGTGCGGCTGGAACGCGACGCTCTGCACCCCGTCGACGTGTCCCTTGAACGGGCCGCCGATCTGCCTGCCGCCCGCCACGTCCCACAGCCGCACCTCGCCGCCCAGCGTGCCGGCCGCGAGCCGGTCACCACTCTGGCTGAACGCCAGGCTCCACACCAGGCGCCCCTTGCCGGACCGCCACAGCTCGCGTGCGCCCGCGCCGGAGAAGGACAGGCTCACGAGCGACAGCCTTCCACGGTCGACGTCCCCGCCCCGCGTGGAGCTGACGGCGAGCGTCCGGCCGTCCGGGCTGAACGCCACGGCGACGGCGTCCAGGTTGCCGAACCTGGCGACCTCGGTGCCGTCGGCCTGCCAGACCGCGAGCCCGTCGTCGCACGGCGCCGCGATGCGGGTGCCGTCCCGGCTGAACACCGGCGCGCCGGCGGACGGGCACCTCAGCACCCGCTCCCGCAGGCGTCGCGCCACGTCCCACACGGTCACCGTGCCGGCCTCCTGGCTCGCGAACGCGACCAGCCGGCCGTCCAGGCTGATGTCGGCGGTCTCGGCCTTCCCGGCCGCCACCGGCAGCTCCGGGCGCCACAGCACCACGTCGCCGTCGCCGCTCGCCACCGCGAGCCGGCTGCTGTCCGGGCTGAACGCGATCCGGAACGTGTCGTCGTCGCTGGCCCGCATCGGCTCGCCGATCTGCTGGCCGGTCGCGAGGTACCACAGCCGCACCGTGCGGTCCGAGCTCGCCGACGCGAGCACCTGGCCGCCGTGCCCGAACGCGAGGTCGGCGACGGTGTCCGTGTGTCCCGTCAGCAGGCTGCCGACCCGCTCGCCCGTCGCGAGGTCCCAGCGGCCGATGGCCGTGCCGAGCCGGCACGCGACCACGTTCCGGTCCGGGTCGTACGCGACGAACTGGCAGACCTTGCCGCCGGTCACGATCGTGCGGACGAGGGTCTGGTCGGCGGCGCGCCAGACCCGGATCGTGCCGTCCAGGCCGCCGCCGATCACCTCCTGGCCGTCCTTGGTGAACACGACCGAGGTGACGATGTCCTCGGCGCCGAGGAGCGGCCCGCCGAGCTGCCTGCCGGTCGCGGTGTTCCACAGCCGCGGTGTGCCGTTGGTGGTGACGACGCGGCGGCCGTCGGGGCTGTACGCGACGCCGACCACCGGCGCGCCGTGGTCGATCCGCCGTGTCACCGCGCCGGTGGCAACCCTTACCAGGTACAGGCGCTCGTCGGTGCTCGCCACGGCGAGCTCCCTGCCGTTCGGTGAGAAGGCGACGGTGTTGACGGCATCGCGCGCGGTGAACAGCACCCTGCCGCGCCGGGTGGACAGGTCCCACAGCCGGACCGTGTGGTCGACGCCGCCGCTCGCGAGGAACCTGCCGTCCGGGCTGAACGCGACCGTCTGGACCGGGCCGTCGTGCCCGTGCAGGACGGTGTCGAGCCGCTGGTTGGGCGCGGCCAGCAACGCCTCCCGCGCCTGCCTGGTCGGCGCGCGGCGCCAGGCCGCGGCGGCGAGCAGCTGCGACTGCTCCGGCCAGGTGTCGACGTACTGGTCGGACAGCGTGGCGAGGCGCCGGGACTCGGCGTCGGCGAGCCGGTCGTCGGACACCCGCGCCTGGTAGTAGGCGACCGCCGAGGCGGCCAGCGACGCGACCAGCAGCACCGCCAGCGCGGCGACCACGGCCCGCAGCCGGCGGGTCGACCGCCGCTGTGCACGTTCGCCCGCCCTGAGGAAGTCGCGTTGCGGCGGGGTGAGCACGTGCGTGCCGGCCCACTCCAGTGCGGCCTGCAGGCGGGTGCCCCGGTACAGGTCGCCGCGCTCGCGGCCGCTGTCCACCCAGTTGGTGACGGCCTCGTCGAGTCGTTGCCGCAGCAGCAGGTCGGCACGCTCCGCGTCCACCCACGCCCGCAGCCGCGGCCACGCGACCAGCAACGCGTCGTGCGAGAGCCGCACGCCCTCGTCGTCCACGCTCACCAGCCGCGCGTCCACTAGCGCGGGCAGGACGTGCTCGTCCAGCTCGGCACGGGCCGCGAGCCGCCGGACCAGGCCGCCGTCGGGCAGCACCCGCACGAGCCGCAGCAGGGTGGCACGCATGGCCGCCGCGCCGTAGGGGGTCAGCTGCCCGTACAGCTGGTCGGCGGTGACCGCGACGGCCCGGTCGACGCCGCCGGTCGCCTGGTAGCCACGCAGCGTCAGCACGTTGCCCCGACGGTTCTGCCAGGTGGCGCGGAGCGCGTGCGCGAGCCGGGGCAGCGGGTTCTCGGCCAGCCCGTCGCGGGCGCCGACGTCGCTGATCAGCCGCTCCACCAGGCCGTCCTCGACGACCAGGCCGGCCTGCTCGGCGGGCAGCGTGATCACCTGCCGCAGCTGTTCGCTACCCAGGGGACCGACCACGAACGGCGTGTCCAGCGAGGCACGCAACGGCTCCAGCGCGATGCAGTCCGGCACGAAGTCCGCCCGCACGGACAGGATGACGAGCGCGGGCCAGGCATGTGCGAGCGCCGTGACGAACGCGAGCCGCTCCCGTGGGTCCGCGCCGTCGGTGAACAGCTGCTCGAACTGGTCGACCACGAGGACCAACCGCGCCCCGTCCTCGGCCACCCGCTCCGCGGCGATCCGGCACACCCCGAACGGTGTTGGACTGCCTCGCTCCGCTCGGCGGCTCGCGGGCCTGTACCCGGCGTCTTCCCTCCCTGCGCTGCTCGGCGCGGGTCGCTTCGCTCCCGGGCGCCTCCGCTGCTCGGTCGGTCCAGACGCCGGCGGCCCGCTCGCGGCTCTATCCGTACGGATCGACGCGGCGATGGTCGCCGGGTCGACGTGGATCACCCCGGCGAGCCGCGCGGCGAGCGTGTCCACCGGGCGGTCGCCCGGGGTGAGCACGACGCGCGGCCACTTCGTCTCCGCCGCCCTGTCCAGGGCGGGGAGGAGCCCGGCGACCAGCAGCGAGGACTTGCCGGTGCCGGAGGCGCCGACCACGACCAGCGGGCCGCCGGTCGACAGCTGACCGGACAGCCGCACCAGCAGGTCGGTGACCTCCGGGTCCCGGCCGTGGAACCAGGCCGCGTCGCCCGTGCCGAAGCTGCGCAGTCCCGGGTACGGGCAGAGGTCGGTGCCGGTCCCCGGCCTGTCGTGTGCGGACGCGGCGACGATCGCACGCATGATGACCTGCTGACCGGGCAGGGCCGGATCGCCCTGCGGGACCGGCATCGTCCGCTGCGTGGGCTGGGTCATCGCCGCCCCGGCCGCCGCCATGAGCTGGCCCGCGGTGCCGAAGCGGCGGTGCGGGTCCTTGTCCATGCCGGTGGCCACGACGAGGTCCAGTGCGGGTGGGATGCGCGGGTCGAACACCGACGGGGCCGGCGGCGTCGAGTTGAGCTGTGCGGCGAGCTTCGCGGCCGGCCCGGCGCCCGGGAACGGGACCCTGCCGGTCAGGCACTCGTAGAGCACGCAGGTCAGCGAGTACACGTCGGCGGTGCCGGTGACGTCGAGGCCGCGCAGCTGTTCCGGCGCGATGTAGTCCAGTGAGCCGACGTAGCCGCCGGTCACCGTCATCCTGGTGGCCTCGGGGTCCAGCGGGTGGGCGATGCCGAAGTCGGTGAGGTAGGCGGTGCCGTCCTCGCCGAGCAGTATGTTGGCGGGCTTGACATCCCGGTGCACGATGCCGTTGGCGTGTGCGGTGTCGAGCGCGTCGGCGGCCTGCGTGAGGATGTCGACGGCGCGCGCCGGGTCCAGCCGCCCGCCGGCGAGCAGGCGCCTGAGGTCGGTGCCGTCGACCAGCCGCATCGCGAGGTAGACCCGGCCGTCGTCGTCACCGGCGTCCAGCAGCTCGACGATGTGCGGGCCGGCGAGGTCGGCGACGACCCGCGCCTCGCGCCGCATCCGGTCGGCGTGGTGCCGGTCGGCCGCCGCCGGCAGCACCTTGACCGCGACGACCCGCCCGTCGGCCGTGTCCACCGCGCGGTAGACCTCGCCCATCCCGCCCCTGCCGAGCAGGCTTTCGAGCCGGTACCGCCCGGCAAGCAGCGTCACGGCGCCAGCGTACTGGGGGAGGGATGTCCCTCGATCGTGGAACGTTCCCTTTGCTCAGCGCTGTTTCGGCACGAGCTCGGCCAGCTCGCGGCCGAACTCGTCGATCCCGAAGTTGATGTTGGCGAGCACGGTCACGGTGACGCCGGTGGCCGGGCGGATCTCGGTGTAGGAGTTGAAGCCGGCGATGTTGCCGGTGTGGCCGTAGCTCGTGACGGCGTCGATCGACGCGCCGCGCGAGGCGATGCCGTAGCCGTACCAGGTGCCGGGGTTCGCGGCGACGCGTGGACGCAGCAGCGCGGCGACCGTGCCGGCCTGGACCACGGATGTGTCGCCGTGCAGCAGGAACTGCTGCCAGCGGCCGAGATCCCGGACCGTCGAGTACATGCCGCCGGCCGAGTAGTACACCGAGTCGTCGAACACCGGGGCCTGCGTGGTCCAGTTCGAGTAGCCGACGGCGTACTCGTCGCTCGGGGCGAGGCCGGGTTGGTAGCCGGTGTCGGACATGCCGAGCGGGTCGAGGACCTCGTCGTGCAGGAAGTCCCCGTAGCTCTTGCCGGAGACCCGCTCGATCAGCAGACCGAGCACGACGTACCCGGAGTTGCTGTACGACCACTTCGTGCTGGGCGGGAAGTCCAGCGGCAGGCCGGCGAAGAGCTGGGTCAGCTGTTCGGGTGACGGCTCCCGCGTGCCGATGCTCGCGAAGAACTGCTCGATGCTCCCGAAGCCGGCCCCGTAGTCGTGGATGCCGGAGGTGTGCGCCAGCAGCTCGTCGATGGTGATCGGCGCCCACTGCGGCGGGCAGCTCGTCAGGTAGGCGCACACGCCGTCGGCCACGTTCAGCCGGCCCTGCTCCTGCAGCACGAGCACGGCGAGCGCGGTGAACTGCTTGGTGACCGACGCGATCCGGAACCGCGTGTTCGGACCGTTCGGCACCCTGGTCTGCGGGTTGGCCCGGCCGAAACCGCGGCGGAGCAACACCTTCGGCCCGTCGCGCACCTCGACCGCGCCACGGAACCGTTCGGCGGCCACCGCCTGGTCGACGTAGTCGGTCAGCGACCCGACGACCGGGTCCGGCGAGACCTGCGCCGCCGGCCGTGCCGGCGTGCACGCCACCAACAGTCCCGCGACCACCAGCGGAACCCCCCGTTTCCACTTCATGTCCGCATTGTCTCGCCTTTCACCGCCGCCAGCACGAGTTCCACCGGATGGTGTGGCCGGCGGCCGGTGCCGTGCGCTATCTGCTGCCGGCACGACACGCCGGTCGCGGCGATGACCGTGTCCCGCGGCTCGGCACGCACGGCCGGGAACAGGCGGTCCTCGCCGACCGACATCGACATCTCGTAGTGCTCGGCCTCGAAGCCGAACGAGCCGGCCATGCCGCAGCAGCCCGCGTCGACCTCCTCGACGCGCACGTCCGGGATACGGGACAGCATCGCCACCGTCGCCGCCGTGCCGACGTCGGCCTTCTGGTGGCAGTGGCCGTGGTAGAGGATCCGGCGTCCCGCGACCCACGAGTCGGCGAAGGTCAGGTCCCCCGCGTCGACGGCCTCGGTGATCAGCTCCTCCACCTGCCGCACGCGGCCGGCGACCTCCTGGGCCCTCGGGTCGTCGGGCAGCAGGGACAGCGTCTCGTCCCGCAGTGCGAGCACGCAGGACGGCTCGCAGCCGACGATCGGGGTCGTGCCGCCCGCGAGCTGGTGGAGCATGCCCCGCGCCTTGAGGCGGGCGTCGTCCAGCAGGCCCTTGGACAGGCTGGCTCGGCCGCAGCAGCCGTCCGCGGCGAGCCTGACCTCGTACCCGGCACGCTCCAGGAGCTCGATGGCCGCCTGGCCGACCGCCGGCTCGGTGTAGGTGGTGAAGGAGTCGGCCAGGAACGTGACGGCGCCCCTGGGCGCCTCGCCCGCGCGGCGCCTCCGGAACCACCGCACCAGGTTGCGCCGGTGGAACCGCGGCAGCGGCCGGTTCGGCGTGATGCCGACGAGCCGTCGCACGAAGCCGGCGTGGTTCGACAGCGGCGCCGTCGCCGAGCCAAGGCGGTTCAGCAGCCGGATGCTGGCGAAGACCCTGGCACGCAAAGGAATGCCGTGGCTCTCGTGCCGGTGCCGCAACGCCTCGCTCTTGAGCTTCGCCATGTCCACGCCCAGCGGGCACTCGCTCTTGCACGCCTTGCACATCAGGCACAGGTCCAGCACCTCGTGCAGCCGGTCGTCACCCAGCGCGGCCTGGGGATCCGGTTGCGACAGCGCGTGCACGAGCGCGTTGGCCCGGCCGCGCGTCGAGTCCTCCTCGGACCTCGTGGCCATGTAGGACGGGCACATCACGCCGGCGTCGGTCTTGCGGCACAGGCCGATGTTCATGCACCGGTCGGCCGCGCCCCGCATGCCGCCGACCACCTCGAACGCGAGGTGCGTCCGGAGCGGCTCGGCCCGCGGCAGGGCCGGGTCACGCAGGTTCTCGGTCATCGGCGGCGCGTCCACGATCTTGCCCGGGTTGAGCACACCCGCCGGGTCGAACAGGGCCTTGACCTCGCGCATGGCCTCGTACAGCTCGTCGCCGAACAGCTCGCGGTTGAACTCGCTGCGCGCCAGGCCGTCGCCGTGCTCGCTGGAGTTGACGCCGCCGTACTCCCGGACCAGGTCCCTGACCTGCTCGGCGACGGCGCGCATGGTCGCCACCCCGCCGGGTTCGGTCAGGTCGACGAACGGGCGGACGTGCAGGCAGCCGACCGAGCAGTGGCCGTAGAAGCCGGCCCGCAGGCCGTGCCGGTCGAGGATCTTCGCGAACCCGGCCGTGTACTCGGGCAGGTGCCGGGGGTCGACGGCGGTGTCCTCCACGAACGCGAGCGGCCTGCGCGGCCCGACGCTCGCCGCCATCAGCAGGCCGAGGCCGGCCTTGCGCACCTTCAGCAGCGCGCCCTGCTGCGCGGGCGTGACGGCCGCCAGCGTGTGGTAGCCGTGGTCGTGCTCGCGCCACAACGTCGTGAGCATGCTCAGCCTGCCGCGCAGCTCCTGCTCGTCCGCGCCGGTGAAGCTCACGAACAGCAGCGCGTCCGGGTCGCCGTGCAGGATCGTGCCGAGCGTGGCGTACTCGTGTCGCTGGCGGGACAGGTCGAGGATCGTGCGGTCCATCAGCTCGACCGCGGCGGGATCGCAGGCCAGCGCGTCCTCGGTCGCCGCGATGGCCGCCTGGGTGGACGTGAAGTGCCCGACGGCGATGACGGTGTGCTTCGGCTTCGGGACCAGGTCGACGAGCGCGTTGGTGGCGATGACGAGCGTGCCCTCGGAGCCGACGACGAACTTCGCGAGGTCGAAGTCCCTGGCGAGGCGGTCGAGGCGGTAGCCGCCCGCGCGGCGCCAGAACTCGGGGAAGCCGGTGGCGATGGCGTCCCGGTGGTCCTCGACCAGCTTCGGCAGCTCGCGGTGCAGCCTGCCGGCGAGCGTGCTCATGGCGGAAAGGTCGACACCCGGCGCGAAGTGGGCCGTGGACGCGTCGGCGAGGACCACGTCCAGCTCACGGACGTGGTCGATGGTCATGCCGTAGCGCACCGAGCCGCTGCCGGCGGAGTTGTTGCCGATCATCCCGCCGATCGTGGCGCGGTTGCTGGTGGAGGTGTCTGGGCCGAACATCAGGCCGTGTTCGGCGGCGGCGCGGTTGAGCTGGTCCTGGACCACGCCCGGCTCGACCAGCGCGGTCTGCGACTCCGGGTCCAGCTCGAGGATCTGGTTCAGGTGCCGGGACAGGTCGAGCACGATGCCGGGCCCGACGGTCTGCCCGGCGAGGCTCGTGCCCGCGCCACGAGGCACGACCGGCACGCCGTGGTCGTGGGCGGCGCTCACCGTGGCCGCCACGTCGTCGACGTCCCGCGGGAACACCACGGCCAGCGGGGTGATCGCGTACATGCTCGCGTCCCGGGCGAAGAGCTGTCGCGTGTGGTCGTCGAACAGGACCTCGCCGGAGAGATCCCGGCGCAGCCGTTCCGTCAGGCTCATGTGGTCTCCAGAACGCTGAGCGCGGCGTCGATGCCGCCGCGGTCGACGGACAGGCCGGCGAGTGCCAGTCCCATCTGGACGCCGGCGAGCGTGCCCGCCAGGGACAGGTCGTTGAAGTGACCGAGATGCCCGATGCGGAACACCCGCCCGGCGAGCCTACCGAGTCCGGTGCCGAGCGACATGTTGAAGCGGTCGAGGATCAGCGCGCGGATCTTGTCGGCGTCGTGCTCCGCCGGCACGAGCACGGCGGTGAGCACCGGCGAGTGTTCGCGTTCGTCGAGGCTCAGCACCTCCAGACCCCACGCCCGCACGGCCGCCCGCGTCGCCTCGCCGTGCCTGCGGTGCCTGGCGAAGACGTTCGCCAGGCCTTCCTCGTCGAGGACCGCCAGGCTCTCGCGCAGCCCGTACAGCAGGTTCGTCGGTGGCGTGTAGGGGAAGTAGCCGCGTTCGTTCGCCTCGAGGATCGGCCGCCAGTCCCAGTACGACCGGGGGAGCCGTGCGCTTTCGGCCGCACGCAACGCCTTCTCGCTCACCGCGTTGAAGCCGAGGCCCGGTGGGAGGAGCAGACCCTTCTGCGAGCAGGAGACCGTGACGTCCACGCCCCACTCGTCGTGCCGGTAGTCGACCGACCCGAGCGACGAGACGGCGTCCACCAGCAGCAGCGCCGGGTGCCCGGTCTCGTCGATCGCCCGGCGGATCTCGGCGATCCGGCTGGTGACGCCGGTCGAGGTCTCGTTGTGCACCACACACACGGCCTTGACCGAGGGGTCGGCGGCGAGTGACTCCGCGAGCACCACGGGATCCACGCCGTGCCGCCAGTCACCCGGCACGAAGTTCACGTCCAGCCCGAGGTTGCCGGCCAGGTCCCGCCACAGCGTCGCGAAGTGTCCGGTCTCGAACGCCAGCACCCGGTCGCCGGGGCTCAGCGTGTTCACCAGCGCCGCCTCCCACGCGCCGGTGCCCGAGGACGGATAGACGACCACCGGCCGGATCGTGCCGAAAACAGGTTTCAAACCGTCGAGAATCGCGCGGGAAAGCACGGCGAAATCGGGCCCGCGGTGGTCGGTCGTGGGCGCGGAAATAGCGCGCAGCACCCGGTCCGGAACATTGGTCGGACCGGGAGTTTGCAGGAAATGTCGTCCGGCCGGGTATGGCATCGCCAACTCCTGTCGGTTGCCTGAACCTATTGACCTTGCCTGTGAGTCACGTCATAGTGGCCCCTGTCCGGCACGAGCCGTTGCGGCCTCGGGAGTCGTCATGACGATGCAGATTATCTCGATTGTCGGACTCGTACTCATTGTTCTGCTTGCCACCCTGCGATCGGTGAACATGGGGGCGATCGCTTTTCTCGGTGTATTCCTGCTCGGCAGTCTGGTTTTCGACGTCAGCGACGACGACATTTTCGCCGGCTTTCCGGGCGACCTCTTCATCGTGCTCGTCGGGGTGACGCTGCTGTTCGCCATCGCCAAGAGCAACGGCACGGTCGACTGGCTGGTGCACATGGGGGTGCGGGCCGTCGGCGGCCGGATCGCGTTGATCCCGTGGATGATGTTCGTGGTCACCGCCGTGCTCACGTCCGTCGGCGCGGTCGTGCCCGGCGCCGTCGCGATCATGGCGCCGATCGGGCTGAGCTTCGCCGCCCGGCACCGCATCAACCCGCTGCTGATGGGGTTGCTGATCATCAACGGCGCGAGCGCGGGCGGCTTCTCGCCCATCGGCGTGTTCGGCGTCATCACCAACGGCGTCGTGGAGCACGAGCATCTCGCGAGCAACCCGGGCCTGCTGTGGGTCGGCTCGTTCCTCTTCAACGCGGTGCTCTCGGTGGTGATCTTCGTCCTCTTCGGCGGGCGCGACCTGCTGGCGCGGCGCGCCGAGCCGTCCGAGCAGGACGAGCAGGACGAGCAGGACGAGCAGGACGTCCCGGGGGACGCCGAGTCCGGCGAGCCGGCGGGCGGGACCGGCGCGTCGGGCTCGGTCGCCACGAAGACCAAGCCCACCACCGAGGTCGCCGTGTCCCTCGACCCGCAACGGGTCGTGACGCTGGTCGGTCTCGTCGCCCTGGTCGTCGGCGCGCTGGGCTTCGACATCGACGTCGGCCTGCTCGCACTGTCCATCGCGACCGTGATCTGCGTGCTGTTCCCCAAGGACTGCAAGGCGAACTTCGCGGAGGTGGCCTGGCCGACCGTGCTGCTCATCTGCGGCGTGGTGACCTACGTGAACGTCATGAAGACCATCGGCACCATCGACATGCTCGGGGACAGCGTCGCCAGGATCGGCGTGCCGCTGCTGGCGGCGTTCGTGATCTGCCTGATCGGCGCCGCGGTGTCGGCGTTCGCGTCCACCACCGGCATCCTGGGCGCCCTGATCCCGCTCGCGGTGCCGTTCCTGCTCGGCGGCGAGGTCGGCGCGGTCGGCCTGATCATCGCGCTGGCGATCTCGTCGTCGGTCGTCGACTCCTCGCCGTTCTCGACCAGCGGCGCGCTGGTGGTCGCGAGCAGCGGGCCGGACGTCCGGGACCGGGTGTTCCGCGGCCTGATGGTCTGGGGCCTGTCGATGATCATCGTGGCGCCGGTGCTGTCGTGGGCCATCTTCGTTGCCCCAGGGTGGTTGTGAGCGTGTGCATAGACTGGCGTCATGAGCGGAGCCGGCGGAGTGCATGATCAACATCCTGGACGCCGCCGAGCGGGCACGGGGGCCTCATGAGTGAGGGGATGCGAACCGTGCTCGGGACGTTCCGGGTGCTGGAGGAGGTCGCGTTCACGCAGCCGACCGGCGTCGGGGAGCTGTCGCGGCGGCTCGGGATGCCGAAGACGACCGTGCAGCGGGCCCTGCAGACACTCTGGACGGCCGGCTGGATCTGCCCCTCCGGCGCGGAGACGACCAGCTGGGTGCTCACGACCCGGGCGCTCCACATCGGACAGCGCGCGATCCCGGACCTGGGCGTCCGGGACGCGGCGCTGCCGATCATGCGGGAGCTGCGCAAGGAGACCGGCGAGACGGCGCACCTCATGGTCCTGGAAGGAGACCGGGCGGTGCTGATCGAGAAGGTCGAGACCCAGCACGCGATCCGCGCCGTGATCACCCTCGGCAGCGGGGTGCCGCTGCACGGCTCGTCGAACGGCAAGGCCATGCTCGCGCACCGGCCGGCCGAGGAGGTCCGCGCCATCGTGGGCGACCACCTGGAGCGCTACACGGACCGGACCATTGTGGACTGGGACGAGTTCACCGCCGAGCTGGCACGGGTGCGCGAGCGTGGGTACGCCACGAACGTCGGCGAGTGGCGGACGGACATCTCGGCGGTCGCGTCGCCGATCTTCGACCATGAGGGCAGGACCCAGGCGAGCCTTTCGATCTCCGCGCCGGGCAGCCGCATGCCCGCGGAGCTGCGGCCGGTCTACGGGGCGCTGGTGGTCGAGGCCGCGCAACGGGTCAGCGCGACCCTGGGCTACCGGCGTCCCGCGTAGGCTCATCGGCCGTGCCACCGCGGGGATCGCTTGTCCAGGAACGCTTTCACACCCTCGTGGAAGTCCTCGCTGCCGTAGCAGCGCCGGATGAGGTCCTCGTCGGGCGGCAGGTCGTGGTTCCGCAGGCGGCGCAGGGCGGTCTTGCTGGCCCGCATGGTGAGCGGCGCGTGCCCCGCCAGCTGGGTGCACAGCTCGGCCAGGCGCGCGTCCACCTCCTCGACCAGTTCCGACGCGAGCCCGATGCGCACCGCCTCCGCGCCGTCGACGAAGCCGGCCGTGTAGATCAGGTGGAGCGTGCGGGCCGGGCCCAGCAGGTGGTTGAGGCGCGCGTACGTCGCCATGGACACGCAGTTGCCGAGCGTTCGCGCGATGGGCAGGCCGAACCGGGCGTCCGGCGTGCAGAGCCGCAGGTCACAGGCTGCGGCGAGGGACAGCCCGCCGCCGGTCGCGTAGCCGTCGACGACCGCGATCGTCGGCACCGCCACCTGCTCGACGCGGGCCAGCACGGACTCGATGTGCCGCTCGTACTCGACGCCGTCGTCCGCGGACTCGAAGTCCCGGAAGTGCCCGATGTCGGTGCCGGACGCGAACGCCTTGCCGCCGGCGCCCCTGATCACCGCGACCCGTACCCCGGGGTCGTCGTCCACACGTGCGCAGAAGCCGGCGAGGGCGTCGTACATCGCCATGGTCATGGCGTTGCGGGCCGCGGGCCGGTTGATGGTCGCGGTGGCGACGGTGCCGGCGACCTCGATGTCGACGCTCATTCGACGGCTCCGTCCGCTCGAAGTGCCGCGACCTCGGCGGCCGTGTAGCCGGCGGCGCGGAGGATCTCGTCGGTGTGCTCGCCGAGGCCGGGCGGGACCCGCCGCACGCTGCCCGCGGTCTCGCTGAGCTTCACGGGGATGCCGAGCGCCCTGACCCGCCCCTCGACCGGGTGGTCCAGCTCCACGACCATCTCCCGGGCCAGCGTGTGCGGGTCCGCGCACGACTGCCGGTAGTCGCGGATCGGGCCGGCCGGCACGCCCTCGGCCAGCAGCAGCTCCACCCACTCGTCGGTGTCCCTGGTGACCAGGGTGCGCGTCAGCTCCTCGGCCAGCGCGGCGCGGTCGCGGACCCTGTCGGCGTTGCTCGCGAACCGCGGGTCGGCCAGCAGCTCCGGCCGGCCGAGCACGGCACACAGCCGTGCCCAGAGCCGGGCGTTGTTGGCGCCGATCGTGAGGTGGCCGTCGCGGGTGGGGAACGCCTCGTAGGGAGCGTTGACACGGTGCGCCGAGCCGAGCCGGCCCGGTGCCTCGCCGGTGGCCCACAGCTCGGCGGTCTCCCACACGGACATGGCGAGTGCCGCGTCGTAGAGAGAGGTGTCGACGGCCTGGCCGCGCCCGGTGACCGTGCGGGCGAGGCACGCGGACAGGATGCCGACCGCGCAGAGCAGCCCGGCCGAGAGGTCCGCGACCGGGACGCCGGACTTCGTCGGGGGACCGTCCGGCGTGCCGGTGACGCTCATGATCCCGGACATGGCCTGGGCGATCAGGTCGTAGCCGGGGCGGGCGGCGTAGGGCCCGGTCTGGCCGAACCCGGAGATCGACGCGTGGACGAGCCGCGGGTTGGTCTCCCGCAGCGTCTCGTA
This sequence comes from Actinophytocola sp., assembly GCF_035634895.1. Taxonomy (GTDB): domain Bacteria; phylum Actinomycetota; class Actinomycetes; order Mycobacteriales; family Pseudonocardiaceae; genus Actinophytocola. The sequence continues at coordinate 92,597 of NZ_DASQCC010000106.1, forward strand.
GTCGACCCCGAGCCGCCTGGCGACGCCCGGCCGGAAGCTCTCGACCACGACGTCGGCCGCCCGGACCAGCCGGCGGAAGGCCGCCCGCCCGCCGTCCGTCCGTAGGTCGACCGCGATGCCGCGCTTGTTGCGGTTGACGGCCAGGAAGGCGGCGCTCTCCCCGTGCGGCAGCCGGTGCCCGGTGGCCTCGCGGGTGGCGTCCCCGCGCCCGACGGGCTCGACCTTGATCACGTCGGCGCCGAGGTCGCCGAGCAGCTGGCAGCAGAACGGCCCGGCCATCACCTGCGTGAGGTCGAGGACCGTCAGGTTCTCCAGCGCGAGCGGCATCGCATCCTCGCTGTGCCGTGTAGCGGAACGACCGTTGTGCAGTGGAACACCGACCATACGATCGGGCAGTTTTCCGGTCAAGCAACGAACCGGCTGGGACCAGACGTGGTCCCAGCCGGTTCCCCGCTGGACAGTCTTGAGAGCTAGGCGGATTTGCCGTTGATGCCGTTCAACAAGGAGGCCCATCCGGTCGATGGCATACCGATGATGGGTGAGGCGGCGCGGTCCTTGCTGTCGCGGACCAGGACCGTGCCCTGCCCGGTGAACTTGACCTGGACACAGCTGGCGTTGCCGTTGGTGAAGCTGCTGACGAACCACCCGTCCTCGTCATGCGCCAGATCATTCTGTTCGGTCAACGCAACTCCTTTCGATGTTTCTCGATGATCTTTCTTGTTTCCCCGCGGTCCAGAGTGCGGGTCAGCGCCTCGTTGAAGGCCATGGTGATGTCGCGAACCTTGTTCGGCTCGGAGATGACACCCCAGGTCGAGACCGTCTCGTGCCAGGCGGCTCTGGGGAGGCGGGGGCTCGCGAAGTCCAGCAGGCTCAGCGTCCCGGCCCCGAACAGGTTGCAGGAGGTCGCGGTGAACGGGATGACCCGGATCTCGACGTTCTTCTCGAACTCGTCGAACGTGCTCAGCAGGTGGTCGAGCTGGCCGCGGAGCACAAGGGGCCCGCCCACCTGTTGTCGAAGCGCGGCCTCACTGATTATCGACGTCAGATGCAGTGGGTCGGCGCCGCGAAGTCGGTCCTGCCGGCGACGTCGAGCCGTGACGCGCTGCTCGACCTCGACCGGTCGAATACTGGTGTCCGAGTTCATTATCTCTCGGGTGTAGTCGGGTGTCTGCAGTAGTCCGGGAACGAGCAACGTGTCGTAGGCGTGAATTTGTTGCGCACCGTGCTCGAGCCCGAACAGCCGTTGAATGTTGCCGTCGAACAGCGCGGAATACCCGCTCCACCAACCGGTCTCCTTGGCGGACTCGCGGAGTTCGAGCAGTTGCCTGCGGTCGTCCTCACCGAACTCGAGGAGCTCGAACAGACCGCGCAGCGTGTTCTCGGGAATTATCTTGTGCTCGTTTTCGATGGCTGACCAGTAGTTGCGAGTGAAGCCGAGTCGCTGGGTGATGTCGTTGACGCCGATGCCGAGCTGTTCTCGGCGTTCACGCAGGCGGAGAACGAGTTCCCAGTTCGCGATCACTGGCGATGGGGACTGTGGCACCCTCATCCTCCTCTTGGACAGCGAGACAAGGTTCCGTGATTGGTTACTGTAACTGACGGCCGGGTTACTGTAACTGGTGGTGGAACTGGTGGTCTCGCCAGGCAGTACACAGCTTGAGGTGACGAAACGTAATCGCGGGAGCTTTATACCGGACGCCGGCCGGCGGCGCCGCAGGGTTGCGGGGCAAGGAACTACGTCTACCTCATCGAGTGATGACGTTTGTGTGTGTGCACCTGACCGCCTGCGTCGACCGCGGGGGGTTGCTCTGGGTGGCGGAGGTGCGGTGAGCGGTGGGACACGCGTGTGGCTGGGCGAGGTCGTGGATGTTGCTCAGGAACGAGTTCCATCCAGGTGATGGCATGCTGATCACGGGTGCGGCGGCGCGGGTGTCCTTGCTGTCACCAACGAGGGTCGCCCCGGCGACGAACTTGATCTGGACGCAGCTGCCCTTGCCGTTGCTGAAACTACTCACGAACCACCCGTCGTCGTCACAATCCAGATCGTGCTCGTTTGTCACCGTGGTTCCTTTCGCCACATTTCCATGGTTTTCGTTTGTTTCGGGGACGCGCGTTCATGCCGGTGCTGAACGCCACGGCCGGCTTTACGAAACTTCGTCGATCAAGACCATGGGGAGCCCTCGGGGTTGGGCCTCCCGGCGTTGAACAGGGTGCCGTCGGGGACGGTCGAAGGTATGGTCCAGATCCTCCTGTGGCACGCTCAAGCATTGATCCGGGTTACTGTAACCTCGCGTGTCCGCACATCGTCGCCAGAACCAGCAGTCGTGACAAGGTGCTATAGCCCCTTCGTGGTCATAACGACTCGATTGGGTATTTTCTGATCTCGAAGAGTAATCGAAAACGATGTATCAGTTAATTTCGCCCCATAGTTATCGCCATATCAGATGATCCTGGATGGGGAACTTTCTGCGCAGGGCATCATTCGGTCTCGTGTCGAATCCTGGATCCGCACGGTCTCACCAACCGGAGTCCGGGTCGAGCACCGTCGACGTGCATCACTGGTTACTGTAACTTGTTATGGAACTGTGGTCGTAGCTGGTGGCTGCAACGACCTATAGTTGGCTGTGGGTAACCGCGCGGCCGACCGGCGTGCCGCGGCGGGAGAGTCGGGGGACCTGGGGAGGCGCGAGGTGGTGTCGTCACTGGACACGATCGGAGAGCGGAGCCGCATCCGATCAGACACATGGCGTGCGGTCGTCCGAACCACTGTCCGACCGGGTGGTGATGCCGCGGAGGACTGGTATGAGGAGGCGGCCTTCCGCGGCTAGTGTCCCGCGCCGGAAATGCGGTGATTAAGTCGGTGGATCCGGGTTTCTGCTGGCAAGACACCGGTTCGCCCTCGTACTGGGTCGTACTTGGGCGAACCGGCAACGCCGCCAGCAGGAAGCTGGGCCGCCGAATTAGTTGCCTGATCTCCGGCGCGGGACACTAGTCCGCGGTTCCCACGGACTGGCGTGCGTCGCGCACCTCATTGCCTCCCACCGTGTTCTCCGTACGAGGCACCGGCACCGGCCGCGTGGCGGCCGCCTCGAGCAACTCGTCGAGAACCTCACCGCGCGGATCGCTCGCCGGGGTGAGCGACCTGCCCGTTGCCCAGGTGCTGACCGCCTCGGTGTGCTCTCCGGCGGCCGACAGCGTGTGGCCCAGCAGGATCAGCGCGTCGACCTGGCCGGACACGTCGCCGTTCTCCTGGTGGCGGTTGAGTGCCTCCCTCGCCAGCGTGCCGGCGGTCACCGGCTCGTCGCGACGAAGGTGGGCGGTCGCGAGGGCCAGCAACGCGTTCGCGGTGCCGGCCTCGTCGAACTGCACCCGGTCGAACATCTCCAGCGCCGCGTTGCCGTACGTGACAGCGTCGTCGAGCTGGTCCTCCGCCATGGCGAGTTTCGCCAGCCTGGAAAGACTGTTGGCCTGCCCGGCCAGGTCGCCGATCTTCTGGCTGGCGAACAGCGACTGCCGGTAGTGCGACTTCGCGTCCGCGGAACGGTCGAGCATCAGGTAGGCGTCGCCTAGGCTGCGGTGACTGTTGGCGATGTGCCGTTCGCCGCTGGCCCGGCTGTGCATCGCCAGCGACTTCGTGAGCCACTTGACGGCCTCCACCGGCTGGCCCGTCTGGAGCCGAATGAATCCGGTGTTGTGGGTGAAGACCGCCAGCCCGAGCTCGTCGCCGGCCTTCGTGAACGCCTCGTATGCCAGCTCGAAGCAGCGGCGGGCGTTCTCCTCGTCGTTCAACCGGACGTAGATGACACCCATGTTGTTGAGGCAGCCGCCGGCCGCGCCGTTGTTGCCCAGCAGTTCCGCCGCGTGGCGGCCCAGTTCGTAGAGGTCCAGCAGGTCCCGTGGGTCGTCGCGGCGGCTGAGTATGGACATGCACGCGGCGATGCGCCACACGTGCTCGTGGTACCCGAGCGCCGCCGCGCGGTACGCGCACCCCACGAGGTTCTGACGCTCGGTCACCAGCCAGCGCAGTGCCTCGTCCCTGCTGGCAAACGTCATCTGCTCGACCGGTTCGGCGGGCGCGAGGGCGGGCACGGTCTGGTTGTTGTCCAGGAGGTGGGCGCGCGCGAGGCTGGCGGACCAGAAGTACCAGTCGAACATGCGGCGGATCGCACGCGAGCTGCTCTCGGGTGGTTCGTCCTCGGCGACATCCGTCGCGTAGGCGTGCAGTAGGTCGTGGGTGGTGTAGCGGCCCGCGCCTTCCTGGTCGATCAGGTGTGCGCCGACGAGGGAGTCCAGCAGGTTCTCCACCTCGTGCGTGCCGGCGAGGGCGCGGACCGCGTGGACGCTGAACCGCGCGCCGGGATGGAGACCCAGTAGGCGGAACAGGCGTTGCTCCGGTGCGCGCAGGGCACGGTAGCTCAACGCGAACGTGCACCGAAGGGTGGTCGTGTGGTCGTCGCCGTGGGAGCCGGCGTCCAGCAGGCGTCTGGCCAGCTCCGCGGCCAGCTCGCCGATGGGGACGGCCGGCCGCATCGCCACGTGTTCGCCCACGATCCTCAGCGCGAGGGGTAGGCCCTGGCACAGTTCCACGAGTTTCGCGAACCCGGCCGGGTCAGCCGACGCGCGTGCGCCGATGCGCTTCGCCAGCAGAGCCGTGGCCTCGGTGGAGGACAGGGCCGGGACCGACAGCAACTCCACGCCGTCCCGGACGGTGATGCCGCTCATGCGTTGGCGGCTGGTGATCAGGGTCGGGCATGGGGACGTGGCCTCCAGCAGGGGACGCACGTGGTTGCTGTCGCGGGCGTTGTCCAGGAACACCAGGACCGATCTCGACGACAGGAGGTCTCGCAGCAGGGCGGCGCGTTCGTTCGTGGTTTCGGGGATCTGGGTCGGGGCCACGCCCAGTTCGGCCAGGAACACGCCCATGACCGCGTGTGGTTCGACCAGTGGTGTGTCCGAGTAACCCGCCAGGTCCACGTACAGCACGCCGTGGGGGAAGCGGTCCAGCCGCAGGTGCGCCCAGTGCCGCACCAGTGTGGTCTTACCAATGCCGGGTGGGCCGTCCAGTGCCACGACCTCGACGGTGCGGCTCAGCAGCGCGTCCATCTGCGCCAGGATCTCCGATCTGCCGGTGAAGTCCGGGGTGTCACGTGGGGGCGCCGGCCGTCGTGGCGGGCTCGGCTTCCTCGTCGTCGCGTCCCGGGCGGCCTTGATCAGCTCCGGTGGTGGTTGGACGCCGAGCTCCTCCAGCAACCGGCTGGCGTACTCGCGGACGAAGACGGGCACCTCGTCGGCGCGGTCCGTGGCCGCCAGCGTCCGGATCCACCTGGTGGCAAGGCGTTCGTCGGTCGGGTGGTCGGAGAGCAGCGGGGGGAGCCCGGTCAGGACGAAGTCGTGGTCGCCCAGGGACAGCTTCGTGTCGAACAGGGCGCACTGGGCCGTCAGGAAGTCCCCGGTCGTCAGCGTCTCCCGGGTGCGCCGCGCCCAGTACGTGTCCAGGTCGGCCAGCGGCGGGCCGTCCCACAACGCCAGCGCGGCGGCGAAATGCTCCGCCGCCGCTGCCACGTCACCGTTGCCTCGTGCTCGTTGGCCCGCGTGGATCATGGCGCGGAACCGGTGGAAGTCCACAGTGGACTGATCGACGTCGAGCCGGTACGAGCGGTGGGCGTTCGTCAGCTCCATCGGGCAGCCGGCGGCCTTGAGTACGCGCCGCAGGCGGGACACGTAGGTCTGCAACGCCTTGCCCGGCTCCGCGGGCACGTCGTCCCACAGTGCCTCCGCGATGCGGTCGACGTGCACCAGCTCGTTCGCCTTGAACGACAGGAAGCCGAGCAGGCCGCGTACCTTCGTCGCGCCGAGGTCGATCTCCCGCCCCTGTGCCAGCAGGCTCACCCGTCCGAGTATCCGTAGCTCCACCGCATGCCCCAGCCTTCTTGACGGTTTCCCCATGAGTGTCTGTCCCGAATAACTCGAATCGGTTTAGCTGCGGCCTCTGATATCCAACTGTTACGTGCGCGCCAAGCGCTGTGCAAGCGACCTGCAAGTTGCTTGTTCAAAACACCTGGCACTCTTCTTGTGGGTCCTTTTAGGGGAGGGAGCGGGATGCGCGCCCAGCAGGAATGGTGGCAAATGTCGAAATTCAAGGAGGTGCCACGACGAATGACGTCCCACCGCGAGGCGGTCGTCGCCGTCGACGGAGTGAGCTCGCCCGCGTGGCTGCGCACCGCCGACGTCGTGATCAGCGAGCACCGCACGCGACGCCAGGCACGCAGGTGGATCGGGGACGTGTACCGGCGTTGTCCCGACTGCGTGCTCGCGGTCGCCAGGCAGCGGCGCGGACGGTGGTGCCTGGTCGGATTACCCGCACGGGACATCCTGATGTACGGCGGGCGATTCGACTTGGCGGACGCGGAGCAACTCGGCCGGATGGTCTACCGCCTCTGGTCGGACCGGTACGCGCAACTCTGACGCATATTTTCGGGTCGTTTGGAATACCGGAGATACTGCGCGCACGTGCGGGTGCGGCGGGCGAATACGCATCGAGTTTGTGCGCGCGCCCGTGATTTCGGGGGTTACCCGCGACACCGGTGGCCGGCGGTACCACGAGGCCACCCGAGGACCGGCCGCCGCGACCGGGGGTGCGGCGGCCGGTGCCCCGATGCGCTAGGGTGGCTCACGCGTGGTTGTTCATTTGGTATTGGGTGGTTGTGATGGTCAGCGGCAAAGTGGTTCGTTTCGACGAGGTTCGCGGTTATGGGTTCGTCGCCCCGGAGGGCGGCGGCGAGGACGTGTTCATCCATGTGAACGACCTCGCCTTCGACAAGCGCCTACTCACTCCCGGGACGATGGTCGAGTTCACCGTCGAGGAGGGGGATCGTGGGCCCAAGGCTTCGCACGTGCGGATGCTCGGGTCGCCCGAGCCCGCCCGCGCGATCGACAATGATCTCTGTGATGTGTTGTCCACCAAGAAGTTCATCTCCGAGGTGACGGAGACGTTGCTGTCCGCGGCGCCGAGTATGTCCGCACAGCAGATTCTCCAGGCTCGGCAGGGGTTGGTGGTCAAGGCTCGGGAGCATGGATGGGTTGAGGACTGAATCTCGGTTCCTTCTTTGGGTTGTGTGGGGTTCGGCGGGGCGGGGCCGGGGGTGGGGTGTGGCGGGGGTTGGTCGAGGGTTGCTTGGTGTGGGGTGGTTGAGCGGTTTGTGTGTTGTTGCTGGGGCTTGGTGAGGGGGTCGCTTTGGTCGGGGGCGGTTGAGCGGGTCGTGCCTTGGTTGGGCGGGTCCTTGTTTGTTGGGTTCGTTGAGTGGGGTCTGTGTTGGTTGAGGGGTGTGTCTTGTTGGCTTGGGTGTGGTCAGGGGGTTGCTTGGTCAGAGCTGATTGTGCGGGGGTCGTGCCTCTGATTGGGGCGGTTGAGCGGTTTGTGCCTTGTTGACTCGGCCTGGCCAGGAGGTTGCTTGGTCAGGGGCGGTTGAGCGAGTCGTGCCTCGACCTCCGTGGTTGAGCAGGTCTTGTCTTGTTCGCTGTGGTGGTTGAGTGGGTGATGCCTCGTCGGCTGGGTGGTTGAGTGCTTGTTGCTGGTTCAGCGGTTCGTGTCCTGTCGGTCGGGGTGGTTGAGTGGTCGTGCCTCCTCGTCCGGGGGCGTTGAGCGAGGCCGTTCCTCCTGCCGGCCCCGAGCGCGCCAACACCTGTCGCCCGGTGCCCGGCCCGAGCCTGTTCACCAGTCCCCCACTTGTCGGGCCGTTCTTCGCTGCGAGGCAGTCGCGTCGCCTCGTGTACCGTTGGTGTTGAACATCCACAAGAGACAGTCACGAGTTGTCGCTCCGTCTGGTTATTTGGCAACTTCGTCGTGGGGATGATCCTTTGAACGGCGGGTGCGTTACGGCGTTCGGGGCATGATCCTTTGGGTCTCTTGACAACGGAACGTGTGCCTGGTTTTACTCTGGTGCGCACGCCGAGACGGAGCACTCGGCGTCAGAGGTACGCCCAGCCGGTAAGCGGAGAACAGCCGTGAGTCCGGACAGAGTCGCCAGGTCGCGTACGCGGTCCGAGGCGGGGACGTACCCGCGATCATCTGGAGCTCACACCGATGATGTCTTCCCGTGCTCGCGTTCTTCCCCTGGTCGTTGCGGTTGTCGCGGCTTTGTTCGTGACCTCCGACGCCGTCGCGGCCACTACCCTGCCGCCCGTCCATGCCAAGTTCGACTACCAGATCGGCGGGGCCTACACGCCGCCGAGTGGTGTTCGGGTCGTGAGTCGCGACCACAGTGCCCAGCCTGCCGCGGGGCTCTACAACATCTGCTACGTCAACGCCTTCCAGGCCCAGCCGAACACGGAGAGTGAGTGGGGTGACCTCCTCCTCCGTGACTCCGCCGGCAAGATCGTCTACGACGTTGACTGGGGCGAGGCCCTGCTCGACATCCGCACCGCGGACAAGCGGCAGCGGATCGCCGCCAAGGTCAACGGGTGGGTCGACTCGTGTGCCTCGAAGGGGTTCCAGGGGGTCGAACCGGACAACTACGACTCGTACAGTCGTTCGAACAACCTGCTGACGACCAGTCAGGCGCAGACCTACATCAAGCTGCTTTCGGCGCACGCCCATGGGGTCGGGCTCGCCATCGCGCAAAAAAACACGGTCGAGCTTGCCGGTAACAGAGTGGCCAACGGACTCGACTTCGCAGTCGCCGAGGAGTGTGCCGACTGGGACGAGTGTGGTGACTTTGTCAGCGCTTTCGGCAACAACGTGATCGTGATCGAGTACAGCGCCGCGGGTCTGCGGGCGGCATGTAGTGGTTGGGGCTCTTCATTGAGCATCGTGCGGAGGGATGTGGACGTGTCGACACCGGGTAGTAGTGGGTACGTGTACAAAACATGTTAAACAGGCGGGACCTCTTTCGCGGCACCCTCGGACTGGCCGCGGGTGCGGCGCTGACTAGTTGTGGTGACGGGGACGCCGCCAACGGCGGCCCCGTCACCATCAACTTCTGGCACGGCCAGACCGACACCGCGGTACTGGTCATCGAGGACCTGGTACAGGACTTCGAGCGCAACAACCCGAACATCAAGGTGGACATGGGCGGTGGCGTCCTGGCGGACGCCATGCTCCAGAAGGTTCTCGCGGCGCTGGCCGCCGGGTCCTATCCGGACGTCGCCTACATCTTCGGGTCGGACCTCGCGAACATCGCGCGCAGCCCGAAGGTCGTCGACCTGACCGACCTCGTCGAGGGCACGGGTGCGGACTACTGGCCGTCCGTCCGCGAGGCGGTCACGATCAACGGCAAGGTCCGTGCGGCACCCGCCCTCGTCGACTCGCTCGCCGTGGTGTGCAACAAGGAAGTCTTCTCGAAGGCCGGCGTGGACCTGCCGCAGGAAGGCTGGCGTTGGCGGGACTTCGTGGAAACGGCCAAGGCGCTCACCGACGAGAGCGCCGGTGTCTTCGGCACCGGCTGGCCGGGCGTGGGCGACGAGGACACGGTGTGGCGGCTGTGGCCGCTCGTCTGGGACGCCGGCGGTGACATCATCGCGTCGTCGGGATCGGGCATCGGGTTCGCCGACGCGGGTGTGAAGGCGCTCCAGGTCATCCAGGATCTCGCCCGCGACAAGAGTGTCTACATCGACCCGAAGTCCGGCAGTGAGCAGATGTACCAGGTGTTCCTGTCCGGCCGCATGGGCATGGTGCCCACCGGGCCGTGGGAGCTGCCGGACATCACCGACGCCGGGGTCGACTACCACGTGGTGCCGCTGCCGACGTTCAGCGGTCACGCGGTGACGATCTCGGGTCCGGACACGTGGACGATGTTCGACAACGGGCCCGCCAGGGTCGACGCCGCGCGTACCTTCGTGAGCTGGCTGATCGCGCCGGAGCAGGACGTGCGTTGGGCGTTGGGCGCGGGCAGCCTGCCGTTGAGCAAGCAGAGCGAGTCCAGCCCGGAGTGGCGCAAGTACGCCGCCGAGACACCGGGGCTGTCGGACTTCGCCGAGGCGCTCGAGCACGCGCGGGTGCGACCGGTACACCCCGCGTACCCCGAGATCTCCCAGGCCTTGGGGCAGGCCATCGCCGCCGTGCTGTTGGGTCGAAGCTCGCCGGAGGACGCGATGCGCGCCTGCGCCGACGAATCGAACTCGGCTCTGCGTATACCTCGTTGAGGAGGCCGCCGTGCCCATCACGATCGCTCCAGGCCGCAGGCCCCGGCGCGAAGCCGGTACCGCCTGGTTGTTCATCTCCCCGGCGGTGCTCATCATCCTCGGGCTCAGCATCGTCCCGGTGGTCTGGTCGCTTCTGCTTTCCTTTCAGGCCAACGACCTCGTCACGCCGAGCCGGTGGGTGGGGCTGGACAACTACAACGCGCTCGTGCAGGACCCGAAGTTCGGGCAGGCCGTCCGCAACACACTGGTCTACACCGCGCTGTACGTCCCGCTCAGCATCGTCCTCGGGCTGGCGCTCGCGTTGGTGCTGAACCAGCGCATCCGGCTCGTCGGGCTGTACCGCACGCTGATGTTCGTGCCGTTCGTGGTCTCCGCGACCGCGCAGGGCGTGCTGTTCTCGTTCATCCTCGACCCCGAGTTCGGTGCGGCCAACTCGCTGCTGCATCGGATCGGCCTTTCCTCGCAAGGGTTCCTCACCGATCCGGGGCAGGCGCTGCTCGTCCTCGTCGGCATAACCCTGTGGAGTGGCACGGGTTTCTGTGTCGTCGTGTACCTCGCCGCGTTGCAGGAGGTGCCGCCGTCGCTCGTGGAGGCCGCGCGGCTCGACGGCGCCGGGCGCTGGCAGGTGCTCAGGCACGTGGTGCTGCCCGCGCTCAGGCCGATCACGGTGTTCCTGCTTCTGTGGCAGGTGATCCAGTCGCTGCAGGTGTTCGACCTTGTGTACGTGACCACCAAGGGCGGGCCGCTCGGCTCGACCACGGTGATCGTGTACTTCGTGTGGGAGCAGGCGTTCAAGACGTTCACGGCCGGTTACGGTGCGGCGGCGGCCTACGTGCTCGCGGCGGCGCTGCTGATCATCGCGCTCGCGGTGCGGATCGTGCGGCGCCAGGGAGTTGCCCGATGACCATGACCGCGAAGGTCGAGCGACCACCGTCCCGCCCGGCGCCGCCGGACTCGCCCCGCCGTTCCGCTCGGCGGCTGCCGTTCAGCCCGTGGCACCTGTTGCTGGTGCCGCTCGCGCTCCTGTTCGCCATCCCGCTGATCTGGCTGCTGATCAGCTCGGTCATGACCAACGCCGAGATCAACCGGTTCCCGCCGCCGTTGTGGCCCAAGGGGATCGACCTCGGCGGGTACGCGTACGTGTTCGGGCACAGCATGTTCCCGCGGTGGTTCGCGAACTCGCTGATCGTGTCGGTGGTCGCGGTCGCGGCGAACCTGCTGTTCGGGGTGCTGGCCGGCTACGCGTTCGCGCGGCTGCGGTTCTTCGGCTCCCGCGTGCTGTTGGTGCTGATGCTCGTGACGATGGCGATTCCGTTCCAGCTCACGATGATCCCGACGTTCATCGTCATGCGGCAGCTGGGGCTCATCGACACGCTCGGCGCGCTCATCGTGCCGTCGCTCGTGACGCCGTTCGCGGTGTTCCTGATGCGGCAGTTCTTCCTGTCGCTGCCTCGCGAGCTCGAGGAGGCGGCGTGGATCGACGGGTGCTCCACGTTCGGGGTGCTGTTCCGGATCGTGCTGCCGCTGTCCAAGCCGGCACTCGCGACCGTCGCCGTGCTGACGTTCCTGACCACGTGGAACGACCTGACGTGGCCGCTGATCGCGATCAACCACGACACGCAGTACACGCTGCCGCTCGGGCTGACGACGTTCCAGGGGCTGCACCGCACCAACTGGGCGGCGGTGATGGCGGGCAACGTGGTCACGGTCGTACCGGTGCTGATCGCCTTCCTCGGCGCGCAGAAGACGTTCATCCAGTCGGTCACCGCGTCCGGCCTCAAGGCGTGATGGTCGACCTGCTGGTCATCGGGGACGCGAACCCCGATGTCATCGTCGGGCCACTGACGGAACCGCTGGCGTTCGGCCAGCACGAGCAACTGGTCGACGCCGGCGTGCTGACGCTGGGCGGCTCGGGCGCGATCATGGCGTGCGGGGCGGCCCGGCTGGGGCTGTCGGTGGCCATCGCGGGCCGCGTCGGCGACGACGCGGCCGGCCGCTTCGTCCGGGAATCGTTGGCGGAGCGGGGAGTCGACACCGCCGCGTTGGTGACCGACGACGCACCGACGCCGTTGACGGTGATCATCACCCGGGACGGTGACCGGGCGATGCTGACGTCCGGCTCGTGGCCTTCCTTCGTCGTGCCGGCGGAGCTGCTGGCGTCGAGCCGGCATGTCCATGTGGCGTCGTACTTTCTGCTGTCGTCGATGGCCGGCTCGTTGCCCGGGTTGCTGGCGGCGGCCCGCCGGCACGGCGCGACCACGTCCCTGGACACGAACGACGACCCGGCCGGCCGTTGGGACGTGGGATCACTACTGTCCGAAGTGGACCTGTTGCTGCCGAACGCCAACGAGGCGATGCGTCTGGCCGGTGCCCCAACGGCTCTGGCGGCCGCGTCGGTGCTGGCGTCTCGTGGGCCGGTGGTGGCGGTGAAGGACGGTGCGGCCGGTGGGTTCTGTCACAGCGATGGAAATGTCTTGCACAGCAGGGGCATCGTGGTGTCTCCTGTGGACGCGGTCGGTGCGGGCGACAGCTTCGACGCGGGTTTCGTCGCCGCGAAGCTGAAGGGCATGTCCGACCAGTTGGCCCTGGACGTCGCGGCCGTGTGCGGCGCACTGTCCACATTGTCCGCTGGTGGCACGACGTCCCAGCCGACGTGGGCCGACGCGATGAGCTATGTCGAGGAGAAGCAGGCATGAAGATCACCTTTGTCGGCGCGGGCAGCGTCGTGTTCACCCAGGGCTTACTGGCGGACCTGTTCGCCTTTCCGGAGCTCGGTGGCGTGCACATCGCCCTGCACGACATCGACGAGGAGCGGCTGTCCACCGCCGAGGCCGCGGCTCGGTACATCGCCGGGGAGCTGGGCGCCTCGCCGCGGCTGACGGCGCATCTGGACCGCCGGGAGGCGTTGGCGGGGGCCGACTTCGTCATCAACATCGTGCAGGTCGGGATGGCGGAGGCCACCCGGACCGACTTCGACGTCCCCGCCTCGTTCGGCGTCCGGCAGACGATCGCGGACACGCTCGGGGTGGGTGGGATCTTCCGTGCCCTGCGGACGTTTCCGCTGCTGCGTGCGCTCGGTGCGGACATCGCCGAGGTGTGCCCGGACGCCTGGTTGCTGAACTACACCAACCCAATGGCGATGAACGTGCAGTACCTGACGGAGGCGACCGGGCTGACGCGGGTGGTGGGGTTGTGCCACTCGGTGTACTGGACGATGCGTGGACTGGCGGAGCTGGTGGACGTGCCGTTCGAGGAGGTGACCTACCGGGCGGCGGGCGTGAACCACCAGGCGTGGGTGCTGGAGTTCCTGCGGGACGGTGAGAACCTGTACCCGCGGTTGGACGCGCTGATCGAGGCGGATCCGGAGCTGCGGCGGCGGGTGCGGGTGGACATGTACCGGCGGCTGGGTTACTACCCGACGGAGACGAGCGAGCACTCGTCGGAGTACGTGCCGTGGTATCTCGGCCATGAGAGCGAGATCTCGCGGCTGCGGGTGCCGGTGGGGAACTACCTGGAGATCGTGGACGAGAACATCGCCGCGTACGAGCAGACTCGTGCCGCGCTGGCGTCCGGGGCTCCGCTGGAGGTCGAGGGGACCATGGAGTACGCGCCGCAGATCATCCACAGCATGGTGACCGGCACGCCCCGGGTGATCTACGGGAACGTGCCGAACCGTGGGTTGATCGCGAACCTGCCGTCGCGTGGGGTGGTCGAGGTGCCCTGCGTGGTCGACGCGTCTGGGGTGCAACCGACTCGGGTCGGTGAGCTGCCGCCGCAGCTGGCGGCGTTGAACCGGAACTACCTGAGCATGAACGACCTGGTGGTCCGGGCCGCGGTGGAGGACGAGCCGCGGCACATCCGGCACGCGGCGATGGCGGATCCGGCCACGGCCGCGGCGCTGACGGTGGAGCGGATCTGGGAGCTGTGCGATGCGATGGTCGTCGCGCATGGGGATCGGTTGCAGCCGTCGTTGCGGGTCGTGCTTGGTTGAGGCTTCGGCCGGGGCGGTCCGGGCCGCCGGGGCCGGGGGTGGGGGGCCGGGGGAGGGGTGTGGTTGCTGGGGCTGGTCAGGTGGTGGGGTGGCAAGGGGCGGTTGGGGCCGAGTGGAGCCCCTGGTCAGGTCGTGGGGTGAGAAGGGGGTCGGTGAGGCCGATCCCTGCTGGGCGGTTGGTTGCCGGGGCGGCTCCAGGTGGGCTCCAGGTCTGCGTGGAAGTTCCGTTACCACTCGTGGATACGTTCGGTCTACGGGCAGGTAGATGCGAACGGGGTGTTGGGTATGGCGATCACCGGTGCGCAGGGTGGCGGCTGGGGGGTCGCCGGCGAGGTTCCTGACCAGGTTCTGGCGTCCTGTCTCTATGACTCGGCCGGGTGGTTGCGGGGGTGGGAGCGGATTGGGATCGAGCGACGGACCCGACAGGTCTACGTTCACTCCGGGGACCAGGTTCTGCCGCTCTACGAGACCACCGACTCGCCCTTCTGGCATGGGTACGAGCTGCAATGTGGCCTGGTCGGCCGTTTTGGCAACCCGATAGTCTTCGCTGGTTCGCCCTACTCCATGTACGGCAAGCGTGGCGCCATTGCCGGGCCTCTCGTCGAGGGTGCCTACGCCACGGCCATGTCGTGGATTCGGGACGGGTCGGCCGAACTGCTCGTCGTGCCCAACCTGACCAGTGCCGGGGTCGACAGCTGGCTCGATGTCGTCGGGCCGCCGGTCGGGACGGTTCACCTCGAGCGGACCTACAGCATCGACGTCGACGGGTCCTTCCAGGACCACATGTACCGGCTCAGCCCCAAGATCCGGCGGGACGTCGAGCGGCGGCTGCGGCGTGGTGAGGAACGTGGGTTGCGGGTGCGGATGCTTGCCGGGGCCGACGCGCATCACCTTGTGCCGGAGGCTTTTCCGCTGACCGTCGACACCAGCGACAAGAACGAGTGGCCCGCACTGTTCGACGAGGACGCCCTGCACGGGATGCTCGACGTGCCCGGTGCGTTGCTCGTCGCGGCGCAGGTGGGTACGCGGCTCGTGGGGGTGTTCTTCGGTTTCCGGCGCGGTGACGAGGTCACCTTCATGTGTGGCGGGGTCGACTACAGGAGCCTCCACGAGTACAGCACCTACATCCACCTCATGTACCGGTCCACCGAGTGGGCCTACGACAACGGCATGACGCGGATCGAGTGGGGGCGCGACAACTACCGCTTCAAGGAGCGGCACGGGCTCGACGCCACCGAGCTGTGGGCCATGGTCTACTCGCCCGTCGCCCGGCCGGAGCTCGCGACCGCCATCAACGGGATGCACGCCACCCTGCACGCCTACATCGAGGCCGCCTGATGGGGGCCGGGCAGCGGCGTGCGCTTCTCCTCCTCATCGCGGTCATCAGCGTCAATGCGTCCTACACCGTCCTGATTCCCTTCGTTCCCGATCTCGAGGAACGGGTCGGGGCCGGGCCGGTCACCATCGCGCTGATGTTCGCGCTCTTCGCCGCTGCCAAGGCGTTGTGCCAACCCGTCGGCGGTGCCTGGGTGGACCGGTGGCGGCCCCGGGCCGTCGCCTGCGTCGCCCTCAACATCGCCGCCGCCGGGATCGTGATGACCGCCCTCGCCGCCGACTCCGTCACGTTGCTGGCCGGGCGGTTCGTCTGGGGGATCGGGGAAGGGCTCGTCACTCCCGCCCTGTACGCCGGGATGTCCGCGCTCTGCCGGCGCTACGACGTCTCCTCCAGCCGGATGATGGGCAACTTCGGGTCCGCCGCCGTGGCCGGGTTCCTGCTCGGGCCCCTGGTCGCGGGAGTCGCCGCACCCTTCGGGCTGGAGGCCCTGTTCGTCGCCGGGGCCGCGTTGACCTCGTTGACCGCTTTCGGGTTGCTGCGGGCCATTCCGGACATGCCCGCCGAGGCCCACGAGGAGACCGAGCGCGTCACCGGCCGGCAGCGGTGGTGGCGGTGGGTGCTCGTGCTCGGGTTGCTCGACCTCTTCACCCACCTCGTCTACACGTCCCTCGAGCCGGTTCTGCCGCTTTACCTGAGTGGCGCGGCGACCGGGTCCGCTCGCGGCGCGATCTCCGTCGTGTTCGTCGTGGGGCTCGCCACCTCCGCGGTCAGCATGTGGGTGCTGGGACGCGTCGCCGACCGCCTTGCCCTCGTGCCGCTCGTCGGGATCGGGCTTCTGCTGCTCGGTGGCGGGCTTGCCGGGATGGCCGCCAGCGCGGCCGTCCTGCCCGTCGCCGCGGCGTTTCTCGTTGTGATGGTGGGGTATGCGGTCCTGTTCCTCACCGCCCGGCGGGGGATCGTCGAGCTGAGGTCGGCCGCGGCCAGCCAGGGCGCCGCGTTCGGGTTGTTCGGACTCGTGTCCGATGTGGGCAATGTGCTGGGGCCCGTGGTGGGGGTCGTGCTCTACGAACTGACCGGGCGGGTCTCCTTCCTCCTCCTCGGCGCGTTCGCGGGCGTACTGGTCGCCGTGCTGGTCGCCGTGGGCGGGCGGTGGCGGCGGTCCTTCCCCGTCGCCGAGGTGCGGGCGCTACCCACGAAGTCCGGCGGCGAGGATGTTCAGCGCGTCGCGTAGGACCTCGATCGCCTTCGTGTACTCGGCCAGCGAGATGTGCTCGTCGTCGGTGTGGTCCAGTGCCGAGTCGCCGGGGCCGTACACCGCCATCGGGACCTGCCAGCGTGGCTCCACGATGTTCAGGTCCGCCGTGCCCGTCTTCAGCTTGAGCGTCGGGCGGGCGCCCTGCGCCCGGATGCCGGCGCACAGCGCGCGGACCGCGACGCCCCGGTGATCAACCCGGACACCCGGGGTGCGGTCGTCGATGACCAGTTCGCCGTCGCGCGTCACGGTTCGCAGGAACGCCTCGAACGCCGGTAGGTCGAACCCCGGTGGGGTGCGGACCGAGATCACCAGGTGGGCGTCCGCTATGTCACCGGACATCTCGTTCAGTGTCGGGATCGGACGGTCGAACGCCTTCTCGCTGGTCGTCACCGAGGCGCAGTAGTTCAGGACGTCGTGCCAGAACGCGGCCGCGGCCTCGCTCGCCTTCTCCGCCGGGCTCGCGGTGTGGACGGCCGGCCGGGACACGCTGTAGCGCAACATGATTCGGCCCTTGTAGCCGATGCCCACGCCGGACCAGCCGTTCGGCTCGCCCACGAACGCCACCGCCGGACGGAAGCACTCCGCCAGGTGTGTCGCGCCCCGGCCGTAGGTCTCCTCCTCGACCACGCCGGCCACCACGTACTGGATGCCGCTCAGGTCCGCCTCCGCCGCCGCGCAGATCATCGTGGCCAGTGGGCCCTTCGCGTCCACCGTGCCTCGCCCGTGCAGGATGTCGCCCGCCCGGGAAACCGCCGGCCCGCCGGGGACGGTGTCCATGTGCCCGACCAGGAGGATCATGGGCGCGGCGGGGTCGCCCCGGCGGGCTATCGCGTTGCCTGCCTCGTCCAGGTACGTGGTGAAGCCCCAGGTGGCAAGCTCCTCCGTCAGGAAGACCGCCAGCCGCTTCTCGTCGCCCGACACCGACGGGATCTCGACCATCCGCCGCAGCAACGCCTCAGCTCGCTCGGACATCGGGTTTCCCTTCGGTGAAACGGGTGCCGGCGCCCGCGCGCGCGGCCGTGATCGGCGAGTCGGCCCGGCCGTCGGCGAGGACCACGTTGGTCACACCGGCCCGGCGGGCCGCCGCGGCGGCCTGGAGCTTGACCCTCATGCGGCCGTCGGCCACGGACACGTCCAGGTCGGCCGGGACCTCCGGTACCACGCTGGTGGGATCGTCCAGGTCGCGCAGCAGGCCCGGGACGTTCGACAGCACGATCAGCCAGTCGGCCGCCAGTGCGATCGCCAGCGCCGCGGCGAAGCGGTCTGCGTCCACGTTCAGCGGGCCGTCGGGGCCCAGCGCCGGTGGGGAGACCACCGGGACGAAGCCGGCCGCCAGCAGGGCGCGTGGCAGCGTGGTGTCCACTTCGGACACCCGACCGGAAAGGTCGTCGCGGACGATCATCTCCCTGCCGTCCACGGTCGCCCGGGCCGGGCGGTTGCGGGTCGCCTTCACCATGCCGCCGTCCACGCCCGACAGGCCCACCGCACGGTCCCCCAGGGCGGTCACGATCGCCGGCTTGACCCGGCCCAGGATGCCCAGCGTCAACGCGTCCAGTGCCGCGGCGTCGGTGTAACGGCTGCGGCGACCGTCCCGCGCGGTCAGGTAACGCTTCCGGCGGCCCAGTTCCACGGTGACCTGGTCGGCCGCCGCGCCGCCGCCGTGGACGACCACCACCTCGGCGCCCTGTGCCACCAGCGTGCGGAGGTCGTCGCAGGCGTTGGCCATCTCGGTGCCCAGTGAGCCGCCCAGCTTGACGACGTAACGCTCACAGCGGGTGGAGGCCCATGAACTCGAGGCCGGTTGTCTCCGGGTAGCCCGCCGCGATGTTGAGGCACTGGACGGCATTCCCCGCACCTCCCTTGACGAGGTTGTCGATGGCCGAGACCACGATCAGGTGCTCGGTGCCCGGCGTGACCGTCAGGCCTATGTCGCAGAAGTTGGTGCCGGACAATAGTTTGGGCTCGGGCAGGCGATGCAGTGCCGAGCGTTCGCGGACCAGCCGGACGAATGGCTCGCTCCGGTAAGCGTCCCGGTAGACCGCCCAGACGTCGCGTTCGGGCAGCGCGCCGGGCAGGGGCACGTGGCACACGACCTGCACGCCGCGGACGGCCTCGACGGCCGTCACCGACATGTGCACGCCGACCCCGCACGCCTGCTCGATCTCCGCGATGTGCCGGTGTCCGTGCGGTTTCGCCATGCGCAGCGCGCCGCTGCGTTCGGGGTGATGGCTGCCCTCGTCGGGCACACGGCCACCGCCGGACGACCCGGTGCGGGCGTCGACCAGCACCGTGCCGGCCACGAGTCCGGCGGCGGCCAGCGGGTGAAGCGCCAGGATGGCGGCGTTCGCCATGCAGCCCGCCACCGCGATGTGCCTGGCGTCGCGGAGGTTCTCGCGGTTCAGCTCGGGGATGCCCGTGCGGAAACGGGCCAGCCACTCGGGATCCGGGGCGCTGCCGGGGTAGTGGCGCGCGCGGAGCCGGTCGTCGTGCAGGCGGAAGTCCGCGCTCAGGTCGATGACCCGCGGGGCGCGGGTCGCCCAGTGGTCAATCTCCTTCATCGACGCGCCGTGCGGGACGGCGAGGAACACGACGTCGGACTCGCCCACCTCGCCGGCCGGCACGAACGTCTGGTTCACGCCGCGGAAGTTCGGGTGTGCGGTACGCAGTGGGCGGCCGGCGTAGCGGTCCGAGGTGACGTACGCCAGCTCGACCTCCGGATGGCCCCGCAGGAGGCGGACCAGCTCGCCGCCGATGTAGCCGCTGCCGCCGACGACCGTCGCCCTCATGCGGCACGCTCCAGTGTGGACAGTGTGTGGGTGACGATCAGGTCCGCCACGTCCACGTCGGTCGCCGCCGCCAGGCCGTGGAACTCCATGGTGTGGTTGACCTCCGTGACGAGCAGCTCGCCCGTCGAGCGTTCCAGGAGGTCCACCGCGAGCATGCCGCCGCCGACCGCCGCCGACGCGCGCAGCGCCAGGCTCACGAGGTCGTCGGTCAGCGGGCACGATGTCGTCGTCGCGCCGCGTGCGGTGTTCGTGATCCAGTGGTCGGAGCGGCGGTAGACGGCGGCCACCGGCTCGTCGCCCAGGACGATCACGCGGATGTCGCGGTCCGGCTTGTCGATGTACTCCTGGAGGTAGTACACGTTGTGGATAGGGGAGCGGAGCGACTGCTTGTGCTCGATCAGCGTCTCGGCCGCGTCCCGGTCGTTCACCTTGGACAGCAGACGGCCCCACGAGCCCACGGCCGGCTTGACCACGGCCGGGTAGCCGAGCTGCTCGATGGCCTCGACGGCCGCGTCGGGGGTCACCGCGACGACCGTTCTCGGGGTGGGGATGCCGGCCTTCGTCAGCGCCAGTGAGGTCAGGATCTTGTCGCCGCAGGTCTCGACCACGTTGCTGGGGTTGAGGACCTGGTGGCCCGTCGCCTCGAACAGCCTTGTCGCGTAGACACTCCTGGTGTGCGACATGATCCGGTTCAGGACGCCGAGGTAGCGCGGGACCTCCCGGTCGCCCAGGTGGTGGATCAGGGACCGGTCGTCCACCTGGGCATAGGGAATGCCGCGCCGCTCGAGGGCGGCGAAGATCAGCCGCTCCTCGAGACGGGTACGCGTGGTCAGTACGGCGAGGGTCATTCGCCGAAGTCTTCCTCGATGTCCGGTGCCAGGGCGTACTCGACGGGGTCGATGCTGATCACCTCGAGCTCGGCCTGGCAGCCGGGGCAGACCGTGATCGACGCGACGCGGACGTCGCCCGCCGCGGGGACGGCCTCGGTGCAGTCGGGGCAGGTGCTCAGGGCTACGGTCATGACTGATCTCCTTTGTCGGTTACTGCGAGTGCCGCCGACACGACGTGTGCCGGTGACACTCCCGCCGCCGCCAGCTGTTCGGCGTGCGTTCCCGGGCGGTGGCAGAAGGCGTCCGCGATGCCGACCCGCCGCACCCGCGTGGGACGGTGCTCCGCCAGCGCCTCCGCGACCGCGCCACCCAGCCCGCCGAACACCGAGTGGTCCTCGACCGTGACCACGCCGGCGGTCTGCTCGGCCGCCGCGACGAGTGCGGGCACGTCCAGTGGCTTGATCGTGTGCATGTTCAGTACTCGGGCCGAGATGTGCCGCTCGCGCAGCTCGGCCGCCGCGTCCAGGGCGAAGTGGACGGGAAGGGCGCCACTGGCGACGATCGTGACGTCGCTGCCCTCGCGCAGCTCCATCGCCCTGGCGATGGTCGGTGGCCGGTCGCTCACCAGCGGGATCGGGTTGCGGCCCAGGCGGAGGTAGACCGGGCCCGGGTGCTCGACCGCCGCGGCGACCAGGTGGGCCGTCTCGGCGGCGTCCGCGGGGGCCAGGACGGTCATGTTCGGGAGGGTTCGCATGGCCGCCACGTCGTTCGTCGCGTGGTGGGTCGGGCCGTAGTGCGCGGCCGACAGACCCGCGTGCGTGGCGACGATGCGGACCGGCAGGTCGTGGTAGGCGATGTCCAGCTTGACCTGTTCCAGCGCCCGCGCGGACGCGAACGCCGCCATGGTGTTCGCGAACGGCACGATTCCCTGGCTCGCCAGGGCGGCGGCGAACGACATCAGGTTCGCCTCCGCGATGCCGACATCCACGTACTGGCCCGGCAGCTCCGCCTGGAACTCCTTCTCCAGGCCGCCCATGTCCGAGTCCAGGCACCAGATCCGTGGGTCGCTGCGTGCCAGCTCCAGCAGGGTCGCGCGGTACGCGGCCCGGTCGGAGGACAGTAAGCCGCTGGTCATGCCACGGCCCTCAGCGCGCCGAGGGCCCGCTCGTACGCCGCGGCGCCGAGCTTGGCGAAATGACTCTGCTTGCGGTGCTGGAGATGCCGCACACCCTGGCCCTTGACCGTGTCGGCGATCAGCACGGTTGGGCCGGCCGAACGTGTTTCCAGCGCGGGAACCAGCTGGTCGAAGCTGTGTCCGTCCACTTCGGACACACACCAGCCGAAGGCGCGCCACTTGTCGGCCAGCGGCTCCAGGCGCATCCTGTCCTCCGTGGACCCGCTGATCTGCAGCCGGTTCCGGTCGACCACGGCGGTCAGGTTGTCGAGGCGGTAGTGGGCGGCGGCCATCGCGGCCTCCCACACCGTGCCCTCCTGCAGCTCGCCGTCGCCCATCAGGACGAACACGCGGTTCTCGCGCCCGGCACGCAGGGCGGCCAGGGCGAGTCCCGCGCCCAGTGCCAGGCCGTGGCCCAGCGAACCGGTCGCGAACTCGACGCCGGGCACGGCGGGCGTGGGATGTGCCATCAGGCGGCCGTCGATGCGGCCGTACGTGTCCAGCTCGTCGACGGGGAAGAAGCCGCACTCGGCCAGCGTCGCGTACAGGGCGGCCGACGCGTGGCCCTTGCTGAGGATGAAGTGGTCGCGGCCCGGCCAGCGTGGCTCCTCCGGGCGGACCCGCAGCACCTCGCGGTACAGGGCCACGAGGATGTCGGTGGCGGACAACGCGCCACCGACGTGTGTCCCGATCGGACCCGCCCCGATCCGCAACACGTGCTCCCGCACCGCGAGGGCGGTGCGGCGGAGCGGGAGATCGTCGGCGACGGCGGTGGTCATGCCGCGTCCGCGTTCTGGTAGCGCGGCACGGCCTGCCACGGGGCCTGGTAACGCATCGCGCGGGCGTAACGGGCGACGTGCTCCAGGTTGTCCCACACCCGCTCGAACGCGGTCGCGTACTCGTCCAGCGCCGGGCCGGCGTCCGGGTTGAGGTGCATGCGGCGCAGGCACAGGGAGTCCTCGATGATCTGGCACGTCACGGGGTAGTCGGCGAGGTCGTAGCGCTGCGGGTTCGTGCCGGGCAGCGACCACGGCAGCCCGTTGCCGTACGCGTTCTGGTCCTGGAACACGGGTTGGCCGGGCAGCGGGATGATCTGGTAGTGCGTGAGCGGCACGCCCTCGGCGAGCAGCGCGCGGCGCAGCGCGGCGCGGAACCGGCCGGGCGTCACGTCCGACAGGCCGACCGCTCGCGGGTCGAACCGGAAGCGCAGCATGTGCCACATGTGGGTGCGGTCGTCGGGGACCGAGGGCGCGATGATGCCCGGCAGCTCGGCCAGGCGGTCGACGAAGACCGGGGTGTTGACGTCCCGCTTCTGTTGGTATTCCCAGAAACGCGCGAGCTGTGCGCGGGTGAACGCGGCCAGCACGGAGCTCAGCTTGAGGTTCGAGCCGCGGGTCGCCGAGACGTACAGACGCTCCTCCGTGGACAGATCCTCGCCGAGGATGCGCAGGCTCCGGATGCGCTCGACGACGTCCTCGCGGTCGGTGACCACCAGTCCGCCCTCGCCGCAGGTGGGGATGCTCTTCTCCACGTTGAGGCTGAACACGCCCGCGTCGCCGATCGACCCGCACGTGCGGCCGCGGTAGGTGCCGCCCTGCGCCTGCACGGCGTCCTCGACCACCAGCAGGTCGTACTTCTTCGCCAGGGCAAGGATCTCGTCCATGTCGGCGGGCAGGCCGCCGAGGTGCACCGGCACGATCGCCCGCGTGCGGTTGGTGATCTTGGCCTCGATCTTGGACACGTCGATGTTGAACGTCACCGGGTCGATGTCCACGAAGACCGGTACCGCGAGGGAGTACAGCGGCGCCATCGCGGTCGCCACGTAGCTGAGCGCCGGGACGATCACCTCGTCGCCCGGCTGGATGCCGAGCGCGGCGAGCGCCAGCTCCAGCGCGACGGTGCCGCTGTTCACCGACACCGCGTACCGCGTGCCGCAGAACTCGGCCCATTCCGCCTCGAGGCCGTGGATCTCGGCCTCGTTCTTCGCCCCGACGGTGAACTTGCGACTGTCCAGTACGCGCCCCACCGCCGCCCGGTCGGCATCCGTGACCACGGGCCATTCCAGCCGCCGGTATTCGGGCCGGACGGTGGGCGTGCCACCGAACATCGCGAGATCTGCCTTCATGACTGCAGCGCCGCCTTCCTCACACCCGTCTCGTGTGTTTTTCACGCTAGGGTCGTGAACTTGCGACCTGCTTCTCCCGTACTTTCCCCCCACTCGCACCGCCACACCAACACGGTTCCCGATCACTTTCACCGCGAGTCCCGCGCCCAAACACCGCGAGTCCCGCGTTCAAACACCGCGAGTCCCGCGTTCGCCCACACCGAGTTGCGGTTTCGTGCAGGCCCGGCATGCACGTCCGGGTCTCGTGTGCACGAAACCGCAACTCACCATGGTTGAACGCGGGACTCGCTAGGTGTGAACGCGGGACTCGCGGGGTTAGGGGACTACCACGAAGCCGGTGTACTCGGCGGCGCCGAGGTCGGTTGCGTTGGTGACGCCGGTGACCTGTACGGGTACGAGTGCTGTCCAGCCTGCGTCGGGGTTGCCCAGCGAGGAGTAGCCGTTGAAGCCCCAGGCGGCTACGGAGCCGTCGGCATGGAGGGCATAGGCGCCGTACTGGAAGCTCGCGACCTTGGTCGCGTCGGTGATGCCGGAGACCTGGACGGGCGTGCGTGACGCGCACGGGAAGGCGACCGTCTCGCAGTCCTGGCCGCCGCCCAGTGCGCCGTCCGAGCCCGCGCCCCACGCCCAGACGGTGCCGTCGGCCCTGACCGCGTAGCCGTTGTAGCGGCCGCCCGCGATCGCGACGGCGTCGGTGAGGCCGCTGACCTGGACCGGCGTCGTCGACTGCGCCGCCGTCGAGCCGTTGCCCAGCTGGCCCTCGGTGTTGTTGCCCCAGGCCCAGACCGTGCCGTCGGCGCGGTGGACGTAGGCGCCGTTGCCCCCGCCCGCGACCTCCTTGGCGCCGGCGAGGTTGCGCACCTGGACGGGCACCGACGACTGGACGTCCGACGAGCCGGTGCCGAGCGCGCCCGAGGCGTTCGAGCCCCACGCCCAGACCGTGCCGTCGTCGCGGACGGCGTACCCGTTGGCGCCGGTGGCGGCGATCGAGACCACGCCGGTCAGGGTGCCGACCCTGACCGGTGCGCCAGCGTCGTTGACCGCCCCGTTGCCGAGCTGGCCGCCGCTGCCGGCGCCCCAGGCCCAGACGGTGCCGTCGTCACGCAGTGCGTAGGCGGTGTTCCCGCCCGCCGCGATGGCGGTGACGCCGGTCAGCCCCACGACCGGCACCGGCAACGGCGAACCGCCGCCGGTCTGGTTGCTGGTCCAGCCGTTGCCGAGCTGGCCGAAGTCGTTGTTGCCCCACGACCGGACGGTGCCGTCCTTGAGCAGGGCGTAGCCGTTGCGGTAGCCGCCACCCTCGACCGCCTGCGCACCGGACAGCCCGGTGACGTACCACCGGACGACCCGGCTGAACTGGGCCTCGGAGGTGCCCAGCTTGCGGCTGAAGTTGTCGCCCCAGGCATAGACGCAGTCGGCGCGGCACTGGTCCTCGACGGCGGCGAACACGCCGGCCAGGTCGGCGATCAGGTGCGTGCTGCCGGCCAGGTTGTAGAAGTCGACGCCGAGCGAGCGGACGAACGGCACCACGGCGGCGTTGGACACGATCTGGTTGGCGGACGCGTTGAGGGTCGAGCCGAAGGCCGGCCGGTCCTCCCACTGCGGCCAGGCCGCGACGAAGGTCGAACCGGCCAGATCGACGGCGGTGACGTTGAGGACCGCGCCGGTGGCGGTCACGGGGACGCCGCTGCCGGTGAGGTCGACCGAGCGGACCTCGTCGGCCTCGAGCGGGAGCGTGCCGTCGGTCCCGGTGCCGTTGCGCGTGTCGAGCACCCGGGTCGGGTTCTGCGGGAGGAAGACCGAGCCGTAGTCCGGGGTGTAGAAGCCGGTCACGTCCACGATGAGGTGGACGTTACCGGTGTTGTTGTACAGGTTGACCTTGCCGTCGGCGCCGACGGCGACGGTCACCAGGTTCGCGCGGGTGTCACCGGAGGGCAGGTTCAGGCTCGACGCGGACGGGCGGGCGGTGCCGCTCGGGAACGCCGTCACGACGGTGGCGGTGGACGCGGCGGTGCCCGTCAGGTTGAAGGTGACCGCGGTCGCCGACGCGGGGATCCGCGAGCCCAGGTCGACCGTCCGGACACCGCCGGGGCCGACCGGACTGTTGGTGTCGCGGGTGTCGAGCACCCGGTTCGGGCTCAGCGCGGTGAACTTGGCGGCGGCGGTCGTGCCGTAGTACCCGGCGAGGTCGGCGACGACGTGGGTGTTGCCGGTGTTGTTGTACAGGCTGACCGAGCGGTTCGCGCCGAGCGTGACGGTCACCTGGATGGCGCGGATGTCACCCGGCGGCAGGTTGAGGTTCGAGGTCGTGGGCCGGGCGATGCCGGCCGGGTAGATCGTCACGAAGGTGCTGGCCGTCGGCGTCACCCCGGTCACGTTGAGGACCACGGCGGTGGCGGTGTCCGGCACCCTGGCCGACAGGTCGAGCGTGACCGTGCCGCCCGGTCCGATGGGGTTTCGCGTGCCGGCGCCGGTGCCGTCCCGGGTGTCGAGCACCCGAGTCGGCGACATGGCGGTGTAGGTCGACGGCACCGGGTCGGCGGCCGGCTGCGCCCCGACCGGCGGACCCACCAGGAGCCCCACGGTAAGCAGTGCGGTAATGACAGCAGGTAACGCGCGACGCATGAAAGAGTTCCCCCAAGGGTGACGGCCCCGACCCGGCCAAGACCCTAGCGGAGTGTCAACTGTGGAGGTACCACCTTTCGCTGATTGTTACCGGCAGGTGTCGGACGGTTCCCACTCCGCGGGCCCGGATGACGAGCACGTGCTCACGCGTGTCGGCCTTCCTGTCCGTCCTGGTGGTTGCCCGCGTCCCGGTGCAGCCGGCCCAGGCGGGTGCCGTTCTCGATCGCGGTGAACAGGTCACGCGACCGCTCCGGCGACCGTTCGCGCCGGGGTCCCTGCTGCTGCGCCGCCTGCTGTTGGGAGTTCACGAGCTGGGGCGCGAGATGAGTCTGCCTACGTCGCCGCGGGAGCGTTGGCCGGCCCGGGGTCGGCTGGACCGTCGGTTCACCGACGGAGCTTTCCTGCGGTGGTGCACGGTGAGCGGCTCTCGTCTCAGGGAAGGCCGGCTGCGCTGCTTCAGCGGGTTCCATGGTCGGCCATGGTACGGCCGGCAGCACGCGACTTGTCGTTACGACGCTCGGTAGGAGACATGATTTCCCCGGCACAGCCGCGTTCGCCATCTGTCCACTGTGGACATTGGACTGCCGGCCACCGGGGCGGTCGCGTTGTGCCTGGCACGGCCGGTCCGGCGGCCGGGAAACGGTTCTCCCATGCACTACCTTTGGCCACATGAGCACTGGGGAGCCCGACTGGAGCCGGTGGCGCCGGCCGCCGCCGACGGCCGGCGAGCGGCGGTGGGACGTCTGGATCGCGCTCGCGGTGCTCGTCGGTGCCGTGGTGATGCTCGTGCTCATCAACAGCGTGGGCGCGTTCGCGTTCGGGGACGCGCCGGCGCTCCCCGAGCAGCTTGCCTGGGGTGTCGCCCTGGCCGTGCCGCTCGCCGTGCGGCGGCGGTACCCGCTCGTCGTGGTGATCATCATCAGTGTGGTGTTCATCGGCGCGCAGTTGCGGCACATCGGCGACAACAACACGCCGTCGGTCGCGTTGTTCATCGCGGTCTTCACCGTCGGCGCGTGGGAGCGGAACCGGGTCGTCGCCCGGTGGTCGCGGGTCGGTGTGATCATCTTCATGTCCGGCTGGCTGCTGGCGTCGTTCGTCGGCGCACTGACCAACCCGAGGCCGGAGTTCCCCGCCGCCGCGGGACCGCTCGACCCGTTGCTCGCGAACCTGCTGCTCAACCTCGTCGTCAACGTCGTGTACTTCGGGACCGCCTGGGGGTTCGGCAACATGGCCTGGCTCTCCGCGCGCCGGCAGGCGGAGATCGAGTACCGCGCCGAACAGCTGCGGCTCTCCCAGGAACAGAACATGCTGGGCGCCGTCGTCGCCGAGCGGCTGCGGATCGCGCGGGACCTGCACGACGTCGTCGCGCACCACGTGTCGGTCATGGGTGTCCAGGCCGGCGCGGCACGCCGCGCGCTCGACAAGGACGCGGACCTCGCCCGCGAGGCGCTCCAGACCGTCGAGCGGACCGCCCGCAACGCCATCGGCGAGCTACGTGGCCTCCTCGGTGTCCTGCGTGCGGAAGACGCGGAGCAACCCGAGGGTCACGAGGTCTCGCCGGGGCTGGACCAGCTGGACGACCTGGTGTCGCGTGCCCGCGCCACCGGCCTCGACGTGCGGCACGGTGTCTACGGTGAGCCGCGGCCGGTGCCGGAAGGCGTCGCGCTGTCGGCGTACCGGGTCGTGCAGGAGGCGTTGACCAACGTGGTCAGGCACGCCGGCGCGCGCAGCGCCGAGGTTCGCGTGCGGTACCTCGACAACGCGCTCGAGGTCGAGATCACCGACGACGGCCGCGGACACGGCCAGACGAGGACGGGCGGGTTCGGGTTGGTGGGCATGCGGGAGCGGATCGCCGTGCACGGCGGCGAACTGGAGGCCGGGCCGCGGCGGGATGCTGGTTACCGCGTCAGGGCGAGCCTGCCCGTGACCCGAGGCGGTGGTGCGTGATGCTCCGGGTACTGCTCGCGGACGACCAGGACCTCGTCCGCGCGGGCTTCCGCGTCATCCTGGGGATGGAGAACGACATCGAGGTCGTCGGCGAGGCGGGAGACGGGCTCACGGCGGTCGAGCTGTCGCAGCGGCTGCGGCCGGACGTGGTGCTCATGGACGTCCAGATGCCCGGGATCGACGGCCTGGAGGCGACCCGCCGCGTGCTCGGCTCGGGAAACACCAGAGTCGTCATCCTCACCACGTTCGACCGCGAGGACTACCTGTTCGAGGCGTTGCGGGCCGGTGCGAGCGGGTTCCTGCTCAAGAACGCGTCGCCGGAGGACCTCGTCGAGGCGGTGCGGATCGTGGCGCGTGGCGACGCGTTGCTGTCCCCGGAGGTCACCCGCCGGGTGATCGCCCGGTTCTCCGCGCAGGCGCCGCCCCCGCCGGTGCACCGGCCGCCGGAGCTGACCGACCGCGAGTTCGAGGTGCTGGTGAAGCTGGCCCGCGGCGCGAGCAACGCGGAGATCGCCAGGGAGCTGTACCTGGGGGAGACGACGGTAAAGACGCACGTGTCCCGGGTGCTGACCAAGCTGGGTCTTCGCGACCGCACCCACGCCGTGGTCTTCGCCTACGAGAAGGGGATCGTCGCGCCGGGCGTGGGTCGCGAGGAGGACTAGCGGGTGGGCCGCGCGCCGGACGCGCGGCGGCCGGTGGTTCCCTAGCGTCTCCGGCATGTTGAAGGTCTCCACGATAAGCCGGAGCTTCGGTGACCGCCGGGTCGTCGACGGGGTGTCGTTCGACGTGCGGCCGGGGCGGATGACCGGGTTCCTCGGCGCGAACGGCTCCGGCAAGACGACCACGATGCGGATCATCCTCGGTGTGCTCGAGCCGCACGGCGGCTCGGTGACGTGGCGGGGCGCGCCGGTGACCCAGTCCGTGCGGCAGCGGTTCGGGTACATGCCGGAGGAACGTGGCCTGTACCCGAAGATGAAGGTGGCCGAGCAGGTCACGTGGCTCGGGCAGCTGCACGGACTGAGCCACGAGAAGGCGTCGGCGAACACCGCGCTTCTGCTGGCGCAGCTGGAGTTGGACGATCGCGCCGGGGACCGGCTCGAGGCGTTGTCGCTCGGGAACCAGCAGCGGGTGCAGGTGGCGGCGGCGCTCGTGCACGACCCGGATCTACTGATCCTGGACGAGCCCTTCTCCGGGCTCGACCCGCTGGCGATCGACACCGTGCTCGGGGTGCTGCGGGAGCGGGCCACGGCAGGGGTGCCGGTGCTGTTCTCCAGTCACCAGCTCGCGGTGGTCGAGCGCCTGTGCGACGACCTGGTGATCATCTCCGAGGGCGTGATCAAGGCGAGCGGTGGACGCGAGGAGCTACGCGCACAGCACGGCTCGGCGAGGTTCGAACTGGTCGTGGACAGCGATGCCGGCTGGCTGCGGGACCACCCGGGGGTGCGGGTCGTCGACCTGGACGGGCCGCGGGCGGTGTTCGACCTGGTGAACGGGGGGCGAGCGGACCAGCAGGTGCTGGCCGCGGCACTGGACCGGGGTGGGGTCAGGAGATTCGGCCCACTGCTGCCGACACTCGACGAGATCTTCAAGGAGGTCGTCTGATGGCCACGTCGTTCACCACCTCGGCCAGGTTGGTGGCCGAGCGGGAGGTGCGGAGCTTCGTCCGGATGAAGGGGACCTGGGTCGGGCTCGCCGTCATCCTCGTCGTGCTGTTCGCGTCCGCCGTCCTGCCCAGGGTGCTCTCCGACGACCCGGACGAGGTCGCCGCCGTCGGGGCCGCGGCGAGCCGGGTGCTCGACGGCACCGGGCTCGACGTCCGCGAGGTCGGCTCCGTCGCCGCCGCCGAGCGGCTGGTCCGGGACGACAAGGTCGAGGCCGCCGTCGTGCCCGGCGACCCGCCCAGCGGGGTGCGGGTCATCGCCCTCGACGACCCGCCAACCGACATCGTCGCCGCGCTCGCCACCGCGCCGCCGGTCGACCTGCTCGAGAGGTCCTCGGTCACCAGCAACGAGCGCCAGCTGGTCATCCAGGTCTTCGCCTTCATGTTCCTGCTCTTCGCCGCGGGTGGCGCGGCCATCGCCCAGAGCACGGTCATCGAGAAACAGACCAGGATCGTCGAGATCCTCGTCTCCACCATCCCCATCCGCGCGCTGCTGACCGGCAAGATCGTCGGCCACGCCGTGCTGACGCTCGCCCAGGTGGCCGTGATCGCCGTCGCCGCGCCGATCGCGCTCACCGTCGGCGGCCACCGGGACCTGCTGTCCGTCGTCGCGCCCGCGCTCGGGTGGTTCGTGCCCTTCATGTGTCTCGGGTTCGTGCTGCTCGCCTCGATCTGGGCGGTCGCCGGCTCGCTGGTCAGCCGCCAGGAGGATCTCGGCTCCAGCACGGGGCTGGTGATGCTGCTGATCCTCGGTCCGTACTTCGCGGTCGTGTTCTTCGCCGAGGACCCGACCGCGATGAGCGTCCTGTCCTACGTGCCCTTCTCGGCGGCGGTCGCGATGCCGGTGCGGTTGTTCGCCGGCGAGGCGCACCTCTGGGAACCGTTGGTGGCGCTGGGTTTGCTGGGCGGCACCCTCGTGCTGATCGTGCTGCTGGCGAGCCGGCTGTACGCCGGCTCGCTCATGCAGACGGGCGCAAGGGTGAAGCTCAGGAACGCGTGGGCACGCCAGTCCGCCTCCCCGAGCGCACAGGTGCGGACCTAACCACAGGCGGTGATGCGGTAGAGGCTGGTCGGCCCGGCGCGGTCGACCAGCTCGAACCCCCGCGCGTCGGCGACCTTCGAGATCCCCTGGAACGGCGTCGTCCTGGCGATCGCCGGGTCGTCCTTGCCCTGCAACACATACTCGATCCGGTACCGCCTGACCGCCTCGCACACCCGCGAGTCCCACGACGCCTTGTACAGGTTCTGGCCGAGGTACACCTCGTCCGGACTCTTCGAGGACAGGAAGTGCGGGTACAGCACGCGCCGGTCCTCCAGTGCCCACAGCATCACGCTTCCGTCGAAGGGGTTGCCGATCACCACCGAGCTCTCCGGGATCCGGTCGGCGACGCGGTCGTAGAACGCCCGCATCCGGTCGCTCACGAGCTTCTGGTTCTCGGGCTGCTGGTAGGTCACCGCGACCCGCGACTCCCGGTCGGCCGGGTACAGACCGGCGGTCACCACGACCAGCAACACGGTCAACCCGACCGCCAGCACCGGCACGGTCGCCCGCTCGGTCCGCACGAGCGCCTTCAGCCTGGTCGTGAGGAACACCACGCCCGCGACGGCGAGGGGCACGGCGGTGATCGGCAGCATCGCGGCGAGGCGGTGCGAGTCGTTGTACCAGAAGCCGATCAGCAGCCGGGTGTCCGGCCGGACGAGCGAGGCCGAGACCACGTACAGGAACCCGGACACCAGGTGCGCGGCCAGCACCCACCGCATCGCGGGGAACCGGCGGGCCGTGAACGCGCCGACGATCATCACGGCGGACAGCAACCACAACGCCTCGTGCTGGTTGGTGGCGTTGAACAACACCTCGCCGACCGCGTTCGCCGGCGTCTCGAACGACTTCCAGGAGGCCCAGTTCCTGGCAGGCGCGAGCGCGGACGAGGTGATCGTGCCCAGCCAGCCGCCGACGAGCGCCACGACGAACACGACGTACTCGACGATCGCGCGGCGGGTGCGGCCCTCGCGGTGCAACCGCCTGGCGCGCAGGAAGAGCGCGGCGCCCGCCGGGAAGATCGACAGCGCGGCCAGCGAGAACAGCACGTTCGGATGCGCGAAGCCGGCCGCGACGACCGCGATCGCCAGCAGGAGCCACGCCCGGCCGCGGCCGACCATGTCGTCCCTGACCCAGCCGGTGACCGTCAGGACCAGCGCGAACAGCGCGGGCGCGAGCGCCATCCCGAGCAGGTTCGGCCAGAGCACGCCCCAGCCGAAGAAGTCCCACGGAAACCCGGGAAACGCGATCGAGAGCACCCCGGTGACCACCAGCGCGGCGGTGTTGCGGCCGAACAGCTGCCGCACCAGCAGCAGGCACGAGGCAGGCCACAGGAGAACGGTGATGACCGTGCAGAACACGTTCGCGGCGACCGGCACCGACGCGCCGGTGGACATCATGACCAGCGACGTGAAGTCGTGCCAGGCCGCCGGGTAGAAGGCCGGCGTGACCTCCGGGTCACCCAGTGCCGAGATGGTCAGCGACGACGCGTCGTGCGAGTCCCGGATGTAGGCGAGCGCGTTGTAGTGGAACGGCGTGTCGAACACCTGCGAGAGGGTGTCCGGCGAGCCGACGGCGTGCACCACGCTCACCGCGGCCAGCACGGCCGCGGGCACGAACCCGGCCGCCGCGATCAGGGAAAGCCGGCGCGGATCGGCTGTCCCGGCGAGAAGACCCGTGCGTCTGAGCAGAAACCTCAGTAGTCCGGCGAGCCCGACGACGGCGAGCGCGGCGACCAGCACCAGCGGCACCGACCAGTCGAGCCCGGCCATCCCGGCCACCACGGCGGTGGACGCCACCACGGCGATGCTGACCACCGGCGCCATCGCGAACGCCGCGATCCCCCGCAACCCCAACAGATAGGCCACCGGCAACCCCGGCGCCCACAGCCACCCGACCGCGATGAGCGCGACAGGAAGTACCTCGAACCAAGACATGACAATCCCCCAGGAGACGGTTTTGTACGTGCGAGCGACCCGCTCCCCGGGCTCGCTCCACACGTACTAAGGAATCGTGAGGACCCCCATTGGTTGCCTGGGGCGTCAGGGTTCACCCGATGGAGTGGGCGGATGGCAGTGCCCGAGGTGTTGTCGCGCACGAACCCGGCCTGCTTGGATCGCTGTCGTGACGAGCTTCGGGATCGTGGGTACGGGCTGGCGTGCGGAGTACTTCTGGCGGCTGGGCGCCGCGCTGGATCTCGACTGCGTCGGCGTGGTGTCGCGGCGGGCTCAGGACCTGCCGGTGCCCGTCCACCTGTCACTCGACGCGTGCCTCGCCTCGAAACCCGACTTCGTGGTCACGGCCGTGCCGTGGGCCGTGACGCCGCCCCTGATCGTCGAACTGGTCGAGCGGGGGGTGCGGGTGCTCGCCGAGACGCCGCCCGCGCCCGACCTCGACGGCCTGCGCCGGCTGTGGCGGGCGGTCGGCGCGAGCGGGCTGGTCCAGGTCGCCGAGCAGTACACGCGCATGCCGCCCCACGCCGCGCGGCTCGCGCTCGTCCGGTCCGGCGCGATCGGCACGGTCACCCGCGTGGACGTCTCCTCGACCCACCAGTACCACGCCGTGTCGCTGATCCGGACGTTCCTCGGTACCGGCCGCGGTCCGGTCGAGGTACACGCCACCCGCACCACCGCGCCGCTGGCCGACCCGATCGGCCGGACGGGCTGGGCGGACCCGGTCGAGGTCAAGCCGGCCACGACAACCATCGCGACGCTGGCGTTCGAGGACGGCTTCGGGCTCTACGACTTCACCGACAACCAGTGGCACAACCAACTGCTCAACCGGCGCCTGCTGGTGCGCGGCACGACCGGTGAGCTGCGGGACCTGGAGGCCGTCCGGCTGGTGGCGGACCGCACCATCGTGCGCACGCCGATCGAGCGCCGGCAGACCGGCTACGACCTGGACCTCGACGGTTTCGACACCGACCACATCACCTTCGGCGACCAGGTCCTGTACCGGAACCCGTACCAGGGCCAGCGGTGGAACGACGAGGAGATCGCGATCGCGACGCTGCTCGAGGACACCGCGGCCTGGGTCGCCGGCGGCCCCGAGCCGTACCCGCTGGCCGACGGCATCCACGACCACCGCGTCGCGTTGGCCGTCGACGAGTCCGCGGCCCGGGACGCGACAGTCCGCGTCGGGGAGGAGCCCTGGCGCTGAGCTGTGACGATCCCGTATCGAATGTCACTTCTCGTGCTGGTCGCGCGCGCCGTTCCCGCGCGGTTCGCGACGTTCCGGGCCGCCAACTGACCGGGTGACTCGGCATGCGGGTGGGGGTCCGCGGTGTGATCGTGGGGGCGTGACCACCACCGACCTGGTGCCCGCCGCCGCGCAGCCGGCGCCACCGGTTCTCGACGGCAGACGCCGCAACGTCGTCTTCGTGACGATCATGCTGGGGATCCTGCTGGCCGCGCTCGACCAGACCATCGTGGGGACGGCCCTGCCGACGATCGTCTCCGATCTCGGTGGGGCGGCGCACATGTCGTGGGTGGCGACCTCCTACCTGCTGGCCGAGACGGTGGCCACGGCGCTCGCCGGCAAGTTCGGGGACCTCTTCGGCCGCAAGCTGATCTTCCAGGTGTCCACGATCATCTTCATCACCGGCTCCTTCCTGTGCGGCACGGCGACGAACATGACGCTGCTGGTCGCCTGGCGCGCGATTCAGGGCATCGGCGGCGGCGGGCTCCTGGTCACCGCCATCGCGCTGATCGCGGACGTCATCCCGCTGCGGGAGCGTGGCAAGTACCAGGGCGCGATAGGCGCGGTGTTCGGCGTGGCGACCGTCGTCGGGCCGCTGCTCGGCGGGCTGTTCACCGACCACCTGTCATGGCGCTGGGCGTTCTACGTGAACGTGCCCATCGCGGTCGTCGTCGTGATCGCGGCCGCCCGGACGATCCCGGCCGTGAAGTCGGTCAACCGGGTCGTCATCGACTACGTCGGCATCGGTCTCGTCGCGGTCGGCGCCAGCGCGCTGGTCCTGGCCACGAGCTGGGGCGGCAGCGAGTACGCGTGGGGCTCGACGGTGATCATCGGCCTGTTCGCGGTCGGGGTGGTCGGGCTCGCCCTGTTCTGCTGGGCGGAGACCCGCGCGAAGGAGCCCATGCTGCCGATGCGCCTGTTCGGCAACCCCGTGTTCACGGTCTGCTCGATGCTGAGCTTCGTCGTCGGCTTCT
Organism: Actinophytocola sp.; assembly: GCF_035634895.1. Taxonomy (GTDB): domain Bacteria; phylum Actinomycetota; class Actinomycetes; order Mycobacteriales; family Pseudonocardiaceae; genus Actinophytocola. Next base: position 127,677 of record NZ_DASQCC010000106.1, read on the forward strand.
CGATGCTCGGCGCGATCGTGTTCCTGCCGACCTTCATGCAGTACGTCGACGGCGACTCCGCGACGGTCGCGGGCGTGCGCACGCTGCCGCTCGTGCTCGGGCTGCTGGCGGCGTCGATCTTCAGCGGCAACGTGATCAGCAAGACCGGGCAGTACCGGTACTTCCCGATCGTCGGCTCGCTGGTGATGGCGTTCGGCCTCTACCTGCTGTCGCGGATGGGGGCGGACACCGGCGTGTGGCTGTCGTCGGTGTACATGCTGGTGTTCGGCACCGGGCTGGGCCTGTGCATGCAGGTGCTGACGATCGCCGTCCAGAACACCGTCGAGTACGCCGACCTGGGTACGGCGACCTCGGGCGTCACGTTCTTCCGGACCCTGGGCGGCGCGTTCGGGACCGCCGTGTTCGGGACGATCTACACCAACGCGCTGACGCCGGACCTGACGTCCGCGGCCGAGGCGGCGGCGCGCACCGGCGCGGCGAGCCCGGAAGTGATCGCTCGGGCCACCCAGAGCCCGAAGGGCCTGCACGCGCTGCCGCAGGCGGCGAAGCAACCGATCATCGAGGCGTACGCCGACGCGATGCACACCGTGTTCATGTGGACGGTCCCGGTGGCGGTGCTGGGTTTCGTGGTGGCGTTGTTCCTGAAACAGGTGCGGCTGCGGGACAGCGCGCGGCTGGGCTCGACGGACATGGGCGACGGCTTCGCCTCGCCGACCAAGGCGGACTCGCAGTGCCTGCTGGAGGTCGCCGTGGGCCGGATCCTGCGCGACGCCGAGGCCGACACCCTCCGGCGCATCGTGGCCGAGTCCGGGACGCGGCTGGACATGGCGGGCGCGTGGGCGGTCATCCAGGTGGAGGTGGCGACCAGGCGGTTCGAGCGGGCCGACCTGGAGTTCATCGCGTTCCGGCGGCGCGTGCCACCGGAGGTGCTGGCCCCGGTGTTCGACAGGTTGGTCGAACAGGGCTACCTGACCCGCGACGGTTGGGTGTACGAGCACACGGACGCGGGACTCCGGGAGGCCGATCTCATCCGGGGGGCGTGGGCGAGCTGGCTGGAGGAGCGGGTGGAGCACGACACCGACCGCCCAGCCGGCACGGACCTGCGGGAGGCGGTCGCGACCATCGCCCGCCAACTGCTCGCCGAGGACGAGAACATCGGCACGAGACCGGTGGCCGTGGCCGCGGGCTGACCGGGCGCGGCCGGCGGCGTGAGCCTGGTGCGCCGGTCAGGTCACGACCGGCCCGGGCGGCACGCCGCCGAGCACACCACCGACGCCGGCGCCTAGCCGTACACCTGCCCCTGGCCGGTGCCGTACAGCATCACGGTGTAGGTCTCCTGGTTGTCCTGGCCGGGGACCATCGAGTCCTCCTTCACCGAGATGCTCAGCGGCAGCGCGGCGATCGGGGCGGTCTCGGTGCCCACATTGGACGGTTGGCCGATGTGCACCGAGATGTCGATGTCGTTGTTGTACCCGGGGTCCAGGTGCACGACCTCCACCCACGCCGTCGGGATGAACGCGCCGCCACCGCGGTACTTCGCCCCGTACATCCAGAACACGCGCATCGTGATCGTCGTGCTGGACTCGCTGTCCTCGCCGAACGGGTTCCAGATGTACCAGGAGCTCGAGTAGGTGATGTCCTTGTAGTTCGGCCCCTGCGCGCCGGTGAGGTCGTTGACCCAGTCGGCGCCGTCGGGCACCGCGTTGGCCTGGTCGGCGTGGATGTTGACCACCGACTCGCTCTTCTCGACCAGCCACCACGCGTCCTTGATCGCGTTGGTCACCGCGGTGACCTTGGCCAATGCTCCGCTCACGGCGCTTCCTCCTCGGTCATCTCCTCGACGTCGACGACCTCGATCTGCTCGTCCGTCTCCTCGATCCCGCCACCGCGGAACTCGACCCGCACGTCCGCGGACTCGTTGTCCGACATGTCCTCACCTCTCCGAATCGCCTGTTCGCTCATTGAACGTCGACTTGATCTGTGTGGCCTTCCCTTTCGGGCGGCTTTGCGGGTCGCGCGAGGGGTCTTGCCGGCGCTATCGTTTGGGAGCGCTCCCAGAAGATGTTCCTGCCATCCCGAGGAGTTACGAGATGCCGCGACACAGTCGTCGCCTCGCGGGCGTCGCCGCCATCGGCGCGCTCGCCCTGTCCCTGCTCACGTCCGGTCCGGCCACCGCGGCCCCCGGCCCGGTGCCGCTCGACCAGCTCACCGTCACCACCACGCAGCTCGTCCCGTTCGGCCTGCAGCGGCCGGTCGCGATCGCGGGGGTGCCCGACGGCAGGCTGCTGATCGTCGAGAAGCAGGGCACCGTCCGTGCCTACGACCCCGGCACCGGTCTGGCCGCCGACCCGGTCCTGGACGTCCGCGACCGCGTGGACATCTCCGGCAACGAGCGGGGCCTGCTCGGCATCCTGCCGGCGCCGGACTTCGCCAGGACGAACCGCCTGTACATCGCCTACACCGGCCTGCCGGACGGCACGCTCACGCTGTCCCGGATCAGGCTGGGCGACCCCGCCAGCGAGCAGGTGCTCCTCACCCAGCCGCACGCGGAGTTCTCCAACCACAACGGCGGCCAGCTCGCGTTCGGCGCCGACGGCTACCTGTACTGGTCGCTCGGCGACGGCGGCGACGCGGGCGACCCGTTCGCGAGCGGGCAACGCCTCGACACCCTGCTCGGCAAGATCGTGCGGATCGACGTCAACCGCGCGTGCGCCGGCAAGCCCTACTGCGTGCCGAGGGACAACCCGTTCGTCGGCGTGGCCGGCGCCCGGCCCGAGATCTGGGTGTACGGCCTGCGCAACCCGTGGCGGTTCTCGTTCGACCGCGCCGACGGCTCGCTGTGGATCGGCGACGTCGGCCAGGGCACCCAGGAGGAGATCGACCACATCAGGCGCAACCAGGGCGGCACGAACTTCGGCTGGTCCTGCCGCGAGGGCACGCTCCTGTTCAACGCCGACCGCTGCGCCCCGAACGCCACCTACACCGACCCGGTCTTCACCTACCAGACCTCGTTCGAGGGCTGCGCGGTCGTCGGCGGCATGGTCTACCGGGGGCAGGAGTTCGCGGCACTGGCCGGCGGCACCTACATCGGGTCCGACTACTGCTCGAGCAGTGCCTGGGCGATCCGCGCCAACCGGGACGGCACCCACACCTCCGCGCGGATCGGCGAGTTCCCCACGCAGGTCACGTCCTTCGGCACGGACCGTCACGGCGAGCTGTACCTCGTGAACGACCTGCCGGGGCAGCTGTTCAAGGTCGGCTTCGCGCGCGTGACGAGCTGATTAGATGGGGGTATGAAGCTGGCCCTGTACGGACTGCACCGCGGCGGCTGCGCCGAGCCGGGAACACTGGCGCGCCTGGGGATCCTGGCCGAGGACATGGGGTTCGAGGGCCTGTGGGTCGGCGACCACGTCGCGCTCCCGCCGGACAGCTCCCAGGAGCCCGTCCGGCTGGAGGCGGTGGTCGCCCTGACCTACCTGGCCGCGGTGACCACCCGTATCGGGCTGGGGCTCGGCGTGGTCGTGCTGCCGCAGCGCCAGCCGGTGCTGCTCGCCAAACAGCTGTCGTCGCTGGACTTCCTGTCCGGCGGACGGCTGACCGTCGGCGTCGGCACCGGCTGGATCGAGCCGGAGCTGAACGCCATGGGCGTCGCACTGAGCGAGCGTGCCGCCCGTGCCGACGAGTACCTGTCGGCGATGCGGGCGCTGTGGGACGAGCCTGCGCCGGAGTTCACCGGCGAGTTCGTGTCGTTCGCCGGGGTGTCGCAGCGGCCGCGCCCGGTCCAGCGCCCGCACCCGCCGATCGTGGTCGGCGGGCACGTCCCGGCGGCCATGCGGCGCGCGGTGCGCCACGGAAACGGCTGGTACGGCTGGGAGTTGGACGTCTCCGCCGCCGAGGAGGCGTTGGGCAGGCTGCGCGCCATCCCGGGCCGTCCGGCCGAGCTGGGTGACCTGGAGATCACGATCACGCCGCCGGGGTTGCCCGATGTGGACACCGCACGCCGGTACGCGGACCTCGGCGTGCACCGCCTGGTCCTCCAACCGGACACACTGGACGCCGCGGCGATGGCGAAGCTGATCGCCACGGTGGGGGAGAAGCTGGTCGGCCAGATCTGAGGCATGATCGGGACCATGCGTGGAGTCGTACTGACCGGACCAGGACCGGTGGAGAACCTGGAGCTGCGTGACCTGCCGATCCCCGAGGCGCGTCCCGGCTGGGTGCGGATCGCGGTCCGGGCGTTCGGGCTGAACCGGTCGGACCTGCACCTCCGGCTGGGGTTCGCGGAGGGTGACGTGCCGTACCCGATCGTGCCGGGGATCGAGGCCGTCGGGGTGGTGGACGCGGCGCCGGACAGTGATCTCGAGGTGGGGCAGCAGGTCGCGGCCATGATGGGCGGCATGGGGCGGGCGTTCGACGGTGGTTACGCCGAGTACACGCTGGTGCCGCGGGCGCAGGTCGTGCCGTTCCGCTCCGAGCTGCCGTGGGCGGTGCTGGGTGCGGTGCCGGAGACGCTGCAGACCGCGTACGGCGCGCTGACCACCGGTCTCGACCTGCGGAAGGGGCAGACGCTGCTGATCCGCGGCGGCACCTCCGCACTCGGCTACGCGACGGCCGCGCTGGCCCGCGACCTGGGCGCCACCGTCCTGGCGACGACCCGCCAGCGCGACCGGCTGTCGACCCTGGCCGAGCACGGCGTCGACCACCCGATCCTGGACGACGGCACAGTGGCCGGCCGGGTCCGCGAGGTCGTGCCGGAGGGGGTCGACGCCGCGCTGGAGCTTGTCGGCACGCCGACCCTGCCCGACACCCTCGCGTCGACCAGGGTGCAAGGCACGGTCTGCTTCGCCGGCATGCTGTCCAACACGTGGACCGTCCCCGACTTCTACCCGATCGGTTACATCCCAACCGGCGTCCGCCTCACCGCGTACAGCGGAGACGCCGCCGACCTCCCCGCCCCAGTCCTACAGCGCTACCTCGACGACCTCTCCACCGGCACCCTCACCCTGGGCCCAACCCACACCTACCCCCTGTCCAAAATCCAAGAAGCCCACCAAGCAATGGAAAACAACACAACCCCCGGCAAACTGGTAATCCTCCCCTAACCCCGCGAGTCCCGCGTTCGCGCATACCGAGTCCCGCGTTCGCTCGCATCGAGTTGCGGGTTTCGTGCAGGTCCTGGCGTGCCAGGCCGGATCTTGTGTGCACGAAACCGCAACTCGCTATGTCTGGCCGCGGGACTCGGTGTGTTTGAACGCGGGACTCGCGGTGTTTGTCAGTTGCTTGGTGGTTGCCTCGGCCAGGGGACGTTCCTCGACCGTCCAGTCGCGACAGAGTCGGATCTCGGCCAGTACGTACGCGAGGCCGCCGATGCCGTTTTGGAAACCATTGCGGTGCCGTGGATCCGGCACGTCCGGGAGCGCTGGTCCGTCGTCCCAGTGCAGTTGTTCGAGTACCCACCGCCACGCCGCTTAGGCCGTGTCACGGTACTGAGTAATGTCAGCGCTCATGGAAGATCCCCCCTGGAACCGCTGGCGGCACGATGTCTTCGGCGATCCTTACACGGTCTGGCACGAGGGCCCCGAGTACTCCCGCCTGATCGAGCTGGCCGGCACCGCACCCGCGGACGTGGCGCGCATGCTGGCTGCCGGCCTCGACGCGCAGGACTCCCTTGCGGCACAGTCGATCGCCGCCCTCGCCGGTGAGGGACCCGCCCCGCAGGACGCGGAGGCGCTGCTGCGTGCCGCGCTGGCCGGCGCGACGGAGGAGTTCCTGGTCCGGGTCGCGCAGGCGCTGCACGTGGTGACCGGCGACGAGGCGTGGGCCGGCCCGGTCGCGTCGGTCCTGACCTCCGACGCGTCCTGGGGCGTCCGCCTCGACGCGGCCCGCGTGCTCGAGGAGTTCACCCCGACCACCGAGCTGATCGGCACACTGGCCGAAGGCGTCCGCGACGAGGACTACCTGGTGCGGTACCACTCCGCGAACACGCTGCTGCGTTACGCCGGCCGCAGGAACGGCGTCGCGGACCACCACACGCTCTTCGACAAGGTCGCCTCCCCGCCCGAGGGCGACGCGACCGAGACCGACCGCGACAAGTGGCGCCAGGCCGCGGACCAGCTGACCGCACTCGCCTCCCCGAGGACGACCGGGGGCTGACCGTCCACACGCGACAGTCGGGCCGGGTCCGGCTGGCACCCGGGAAGGTCACCCCACGGGGCCAACCAGCGAGTTTCGCGGCGGCTAGCCCTGTGTCTCGCCCCGGCCGGGGGCCCAGAGTGCGGATCGAGCCGGCGGTTCACCCGGGGCGGGACGGTCAGCTCACGGGGTGCCACCCCGGTGGTGGGTCCTCGCCGACCCGGCCGTCGACGGACTCGCGGAGCAGGTCGGCGTGGCCGGTGTGGCGGCCGTACTCCTCGACCAGGTCGTGGACCAGCCGGCGCAGGCTGGCGTGGCGGCCGTCGGGCCAGGACACGTGGACGGCCTGGTCGAGGCCGCCGGCGGCCAGCGCCGCGGCCAGCCGGGTGCGGGAGCGGGCCACCGCGCCGTCCCACAGCGCGTACAGGTCCGCCGGCTTGTCGTCGGCGGCCGAGGTGAACGGCCAGCGCTCGCTGTCCCACTCCTCGGTCCGCCACAGGTCGCCGAACGGCTCGCCGCGGAGCTTCGTGGTGAACGTGTAGTCCTCCACGAACGCCAGGTGCTTGAGCAGCCCGGCGATCGTGAGCGTCGACGCGCCCACCCGCGCCCGCAACGCGTCCGCGTCGAGGTCGTCGGCCTTCCAGCGGAAGGTCGTGCGCAGCCGCTCCAGCGCGCCGACGAGGTGCTCGACCTCCGTGCCGGCCGCCGGGGGTTCCCATGGCGTCTCAGTCATGCCCCACCGTAGCCGGGAGCACCGACAGCGGGGGGCACCGACAGCGGGGGGCACCGACAGCGGGGGGCACCGACAGCGGGGGGCACCG
>NZ_DASQCC010000107.1:0-3021 GCF_035634895.1 Actinophytocola sp.
CCTCGGGCACCCCGTGCCTGGTCTGCTGCGGCGAGTTCGACGACGCCTGGCCGGTGTCGACCCAGCGCGACATGGCCGACCGCCTGGACGCGGACTTCGCCGTGATCCGCGCGGCCCGCCACTCGCCGAACACGGAGAACCCCGAGGAGCTGCTGGCCACACTGCTGCCGACCTGGCGCTCGTGGCTCGCCGCCCAGGATCCCGGGACGATCACCGCTCGCGCGGGGTCATGAGCGCGCCACCTACTCGCACCACTTCTTGAGCGACGCCGCCTCGGTGTCGACCGCCCAGCGGATCGCCCTGCCGGCCAGCAGAGCGGCGAGCGGTGCGAGCGGACCGGCGACGGCGAAGGTCAGCTCGACCGTCGTGCGGCCCGCGCCGGTCTCCCCCTTCGTCGTGGTCACCGTGTGGTTCGCGGCGAACCGCAGGCCGGGTCCGCTGCTCGTCCACGTGAAGGAGCGGCCGTCCACCAACTCGGTGACGGTCCAGTCGCGGGCCGGCTGCCTCGGCTGGCGGACGGTGGCGACGCTGCCCTGCTTGATCTCGTCGCCGCCGTGCACCCGGATCTCGGTGACGGTCGGCGTCCAGTCCGACCACTTCTCGACATCGCGGACGGCACGCCAGACGACGTCCGCCGGCGCGTCGATGGTGGTGGTGACCTCGTGTCTCATGCGCCGACTGTACCATTTGGTACATGTCCCGGACCGACCTTCTCGACCGCGTGATCGCCTACCTGGCCGGCGCCGGGGTCGGTGACCGCAGCCTGCGGCAGATCGCGGCGGGCGCCGGGACCAGCCACCGCATGCTGATCTACCACTTCGGCACCCGCGACCGGCTGCTCGTCGAGGTCGTGCGTGCGATCGAGGAACGGCAGCGGGTCGCGCTGGCCGCGCTGCGGTCACGCACGCCGCGGGAGCAGGCCCTGGAGTTCTGGCGCCGGCTGTCGGATCCGGCGCTGGCGCCGTACGAGCGGCTGTTCTTCGAGCTGTACGGGGCGGCGCTGGCCGGCCGGGAGTCGGTGGCGCCGGTGCTGGACGGCATCGTGACGTCCTGGCTGGCGGACGACGCCATGTTCGCCGGGCTGCCACTCGCCCAGGCGCGGATGGCGCTCGCGTTCACCCGGGGCGCCCTGCTGGACCTGCTGGCCACCGGCGACCGCGCGGGTGTCGACGCCTCGGTTCAGGCGTTCATCGACCTGGTGTGGCCCTCAGGCCCACCAGAACAGCCATAGGGCGGCGCCGGCGACGGCGACGACGCCCAGCACGGCCGCCGCGGCGGCCCAGCCCGTGAGCCGGTCGGCGAAACGCTGCACGAACACCGCGAGCGCCGCGGCGACCACGTGCCCGACGACGGTCCACATGCCGGGGCCGGGCATGGCCCGCCCCCAGGCCAGGACCTGGAAGACGATGACGACGACGGCGAGCACCGACATGCCGACCGCGAGCGCGCCGGACAGCTCCCGCCACGGGCCGCCGCGGTGGCGCGGCGCGGGCACGGGCTGAGGTGACGTCGGCATCTCCACCGTGGTCGCGTCGGAAAGGTTCACGTGGGGCCTCCTAGGGGACCAGCATGGCCCAGGGTTCGGCCGCCGGCCCAGCGGCCTGACCATCGGGGCAGCTCCGCCGGAAGTCACACCAGGAGCACTGGCGACCAACCTGTGCTGGAAAGAGGACGTCCGGGTCACCGCCGGCGTTCAGCGTATCCGTCGCGAGATTGAACTCGTCCGCCGCCTCCTCGGCCCGCGTGCGGTGCCGGGTCAGGGACTCCTCGGTGTGTTCCCAGGCCGCGACCGTGCCGGAGGGCAGGTGGTGCAGCTCGACCTTGGTGCACGGCCGGCGCAGCGTGCGGCGCGCGGCCAGGACGTACAGGGCCAGCGCCTGCGAGCCTCGCGCGTCGTCGGTGGTGAGCGCCGAGCGGCCGGTCTTGTAGTCGACGATGACCACCTCGCCGTCCCGCTCGTCGATCCGGTCGACCCGCCCCTCGGCGACGATCTTGCCGACCGGGGCGGACACCCAGCGTTCGAGACCGACCGGCTCCAGCTCGGGGTCGAGCTCGGCGACGTAGTCGGAGACCCAGCCCTGCGCGCGGGAGCGGTACTCGGCCGCCTGGCTGGGGCCGGCGAAGCCCTCGTCGCTCCACTGCTGGCCGACGAGCGCGGCGGCGGCCTCGGGCGTGCGGCGGTTGCCGGGGAGGTCGAAGAAGGCACGTAAGGCGTTGTGCACCACGGCGCCGAGCGTGCTGTGCGCCCATGCGCCGCCCCGCGGAGGGGTCGGCCGGTCGAGGTAGGCCATCCGAAAACGGCGCGGGCAGTCGACCCACGCCGCCAGGCGGGACGGGGTGACCTTGATGAGCTTGCGCGGCATGGCGTCGAACCCGAGTTGCACGGGGACCACCGTAGTGGCACCCACCGACAGTGCCGGTCCGGCTCGCGCCGCCCGGTGTCACGACGCGTCGTTCACGAACCCCTGCACCGAGTCCGCGACCAGCTGAACCGCGATGGCGGCGAGCAGGAGACCCGCGATCTTGGCCATGAGCAGGATGCCGCTGTCCTTGAAGATGCGGATCAACAGGCCCGAGAACCGCAGGCACAGCCAGAGGACCAGATGCACGGCGACGATCGCCAGCGCGAGGGAGAAGTAGGTGGCGAAGCTGTTGGCATGCCTGACGAAGACGATCGTCGCGGCGATGGCGCCGGGGCCCGCGAGCAGCGGGGTGCCGAGTGGGACGAGCGCGACGTTGACGTCCTCGACCGCACGGGGCTCCGTGGCGTCGCGTCCGGTCAGCAGGTCGAGGGCGATGAGCAGGAGCAGGAGACCGCCCGCGCCCTGGATGGCCGGGATGCCGATGCCGAGGTAGGACAGGATCGCCTCGCCGCCGACCGCGAACAGGCTGATCACGCCGAGCGAGACGAGGACGGCCTGACGCGCGGCGGCCACCCGCGCCGGGCGGGGCCTGCGCCCCACCAGGCTGAGGAACACGGGCACGGTGCCGGGTGGATCCATGATCACGACGAGGGTGATG
>NZ_DASQCC010000108.1:0-29106 GCF_035634895.1 Actinophytocola sp.
CGCGGCGGAACACCGCTCGGGCTGGGACTTCACCCTGACCGACGCCAGCACCGGCAAACCACACCTGGCGGGCCGGGTCTCCTAGCCCTCGCCGGGGTGCCAGGTCGAGTCCTGCATCAGGCCGCTGAACCCCATCCACGCCAGGTTCATCAGGCGGGACGCGACGACCCGGCTCGGCACCTCCGGGTTGTCGAGCCACCAGTCCGCCAGCGACTCCGCGGCCCCCACCAACGCCGCCGCCAGCGACTCCGTCGCGTTGTCGTCCAGCCCTTCCTTCGTCGCCACCCGTACCAGCAGCGTGTCCACCAGGCTGATCGCCTGGCGGCGCATCGCCAGCAGCTCGTCCGAGAACGGTCCGCCCTGCGTGATCGACTGTCGGTGGATGACCCGCCAGCTCTCCCGGTGCGTGCCGACGTACTCGAAGAACGCCGCCAACCCGTGCCACAGCTGCATGTCCGGCGCCAGCTCTGCCCGCACCCCGGTCGCGATGGCCGCCAGCAGCCTGGTGGCCTCGCGGTGGATGCAGGCCGCGAACAGGTCCTCCTTCGAGCCGAGGTAGGCGTAGATCATCGGCTTTGAGACCCCGGCCACGTCGGAGATCTCGTCCATCGACGCGTCGTGGTAGCCGCGTTCGGCGAACACCGTGACCGCCGCGTCGAGGATCTGCCGCTCCCGGACCTCACGCGGGAGCCGCCTGACTCGCCGCCGCTCTTCCACGGTCACCGATCCTCCCCACCACCAAGACGAAACCCGTGCCAGCGTAACCGACCCGCACGTAGGGTTACCCGCGAGTAGCTATGGTGGCCTATGCGATTCAGACGCAGCCGGGCCGCTTCGATGACGGGCGAACCGGTGGTTGTGAGCACAGTGGACATCGACGCGTTCGCCCGCGCCGTCGATCCCGAGCTGCTCGACGAGCGGCAGTTCGTGCAGCTCATCGACACCCTGGACATGCTCGGCCGCGCCGGGACGGGCATCAACCTGGCCGCCATGCGCACGGACACGTTCGTGTGGTTCGTCTCCCGCGCGTCAGCCGCGCAGCTCGCCGACCTCATGGCGCACCCGCACCTGCGTCACGTCGTGTACGACGAGGTCTTCCGCCGGATGAGCGAGCACCTCGACACGAAGAAGGCGGCGACCCTCGACGCGGTGGTGCACTGGCGCTTCACCACCACCGGCGATCACGACCGCTTCGAGACCGTCATCGCGCACGGCACGTGCAGGTCCGGCCGGGAGCCGACCACCGACCCGCGTGTGACGATCACCCTCGCGCCCGCGGACTTCCTGCGCGTGGTCACCGGCGGTGTCCACGTCGCCATGCTCTTCATGCGCGGCAGGGTGAGGGTTCGCGGCGACATCGCGTTCGCCGCGAACCTCATCAACTACTTCGACCTGCCGTCAGTACGTGATGGCCATGGCGGGGTCGGCAAGGATCGCGCCGACGTCCGCGAGGAACTCTGAGCCCTGCTGCCCGTCGACCACCCGGTGGTCGAAGCTCAGCGACAGCTGGCACACCTTGCGCACCCTGATCTCGCCGTCGACCACCCATGGCATGTCCTTGATCGCGCCCAACGCCAGGATCGCGGACTCGCCGGGGTTGATGATCGGCGTGCCGGTGTCGACGCCGAAGACGCCGACGTTCGTGATGGTGATCGTGCCGTTCAGCATGTCGGCCGGCGTCGTCTTACCCTCCCGCGCGGTGACCGTCAGCCGCTCCAGTGCGACCGCCAGTTCCCGCAGGGACATCGCGTCCGCGTCCCGGACCTTCGGCACCACCAGCCCACGCGGCGTGGCGGCCGCGATACCCAGATGCACGTAGTCCTTGTAGACGATCTCCTCGCCGGCCCAGGAGGCGTTCACGTCCGGGGTCCGCCTGGCCGCGAGGCACACGGCCTTCGCGGCGAACGTCAGCGGGGTGATCTTCACGTCGCGGAACGCGGGGTGCGACTTCAGCCGCGCCCGCAGCTCCATCATCGGCGTGACGTCGATGGTCAGGAACTCCGTGACGTGCGGAGCGGTGAAGGCGCTCCCGACCATGGCCTGCGCGGTCATCTTGCGCACACCCTTGACCGGGACCCGACGCTCCCGCGCACCGGCCGGGACCACCGGCGCGGCGGCGGGTTCCTCGGCCGCCCGCCGCACGTCCTCGCGGGTGATCACCCCCGAGCTGGCCAGCGACCGGAGGTCCACGCCGAGGTCCTTGGCCAGCTTGCGGACCGGCGGCTTCGCCAGCGGCACCAGCGTGGACGGCGCCAGCAGCGCCGCGGGCGAGTCGGGCACCGTGATCGGCTCCACGACCGGCTGAGCCGGCGCGACAGTCGGTGCGGGCGGTGCCGGCGACGCGACCGTCGCGGCCGCGGCGTCCTTGCGGGCCCGCCGCTTACCCGCCGAGGCCTTCGGGCCGTAGCCGACGAGCATGGCCTGGCCGTTCGTCTCGGCCTGCGCCGCCGGCGCGGCGGCACCACCCGGATCGACGTCGATCGTCAGGATCGGCTCCCCGACGTTGACGGTCTGCCCCGGCTGCGCGTGCAGCTCGGTTACCACGCCCGCCCACGGGCAGGGCAGCTCGACCGCCGCCTTCGCCGTCTCGATCTCGACGATGATCTGGTTGACCGCGACCTCGTCGCCCGGCTTGATGTGCCAGGTCAGGATCTCGGCGTCGACCAGGCCCTCCGCCGTGTCGGGCAGCGGGAACACCTTGAAGTCAGGCATGCCTCACCAGCCCAGGGAGCGGTCGACGGCGTCCAGCACCCGGTCGAGGTCGGGGAGGAACTCCTCCTCGAGCTTCGACGGCGGGTAGGGCGTGTCGAACCCGGTGACCCGCAGGACGGGCGCCTCAAGCGAGTAGAAGCACTCCTCCTGGACGCGAGCGGCGATCTCCGAGGTCAGCGACGCCTCCGACGGCGCCTCGGCGACCACGACCAGGTGCCCGGTCCTGCGCACCGACTCGTACACCGGCGTCAGATCCATCGGCGAGAGCCCACGGAGGTCGATGACCTCGAGCTCCGTGCCCTCCTCGGCGGCCGCGGCCGCCGACTCCAGGCAGGTCTTGACCATCGGCCCGTATGTGGCGATCGTGGCGTGCGAACCCGTGCGCAGCACGCGCGAGGAGAACAGCGGGGCGGGCGAGTCGTGGAAGTCCAGCTCCGCCTTCTCGTAGTACCGCCGCTTCGGCTCGAAGAACACCACCGGGTCGTCGCAGCGGATGGCCTGCTGGATCATCCAGTAGGCGTCGACCGGGTTCGAGCACGCGACGACCTTCAGGCCCGCGGTGTGCGCGAAGTAGGACTCCGGGGACTCGGAGTGGTGCTCGACCGCGCCGATGCCGCCGCCGAACGGGATCCGGATCACGAGGGGCAGGTTGACCTTGCCCTGGCTGCGGAAGTGCAGCTTCGCCACCTGCGACACGATCTGGTCGAACGCGGGGTAGACGAACCCGTCGAACTGGATCTCGCAGACCGGCCGGAACCCGCGGATGGCGAGGCCGACGGCCGTGCCGATGATGCCGGACTCGGCCAGCGGCGTGTCGAGCACGCGCTGCTCGCCGAAGTCCTTCTGCAACCCGTCGGTGATGCGGAAGACGCCGCCGAGCTTGCCGACGTCCTCGCCCATGATGATGACCTTCGGGTCCGCCTCCATGGCGGCACGAAGACCGAGGTTCAACGCCTTGCCCAGCGTGACGGTCTGAGTGCCGGCCTTCTGCTCGGACTTGTCCATGACTGGCGCCGCCATCAGTGCTTCCCTCCCGCGCCGTGCCCGGGCGTTCGCTCCGCGAAGCCGGCCGCGTACTCCAGGAAGTCGTCGCGCTGGCGGTCCAGCGCGGGGCTGGCCTCCTCGTAGACCTGGGAGAAGATCCGCGACAGGTCGGGCGACGGCATGTTCTGGCAGAACTCGCGCAGCTCCGCGGCGAGCTCGTCGGACTCGGCCTGGACCTGGTCGAAGAACTCGCTCTCGGCGTGCTCGTGGCGGACCAGGTTCACCCGTACTCGCTCAATCGGGTCCTTCAGCTTCCACGCCTCAAGCTCGTCCGACAGCCGGTAGCGGGTCGGGTCGTCGGTGGTGGTGTGGGCGTCCATGCGGTACGTGTACGCCTCGATGAGGACGGGGCCGTTGCCGTGGCGGCACTGGTCGAGCGCCCAGCGGGAGACCGCGAGGGTCGCGAGCACGTCGTTGCCGTCCACGCGGATGCCGGGGAAGCCGTAGCCGCGGGCGCGCTGGTAGAGCGGCAGCCGGGACTGGCGTTCGGTGGGCTCGGAGATGGCCCACTGGTTGTTCTGGCAGAAGAACACGAGCGGCGCGTCGTACACCGAGGCCCACACGAAGCCCTCGTGCACGTCGCCCTGCGAGGTGGCGCCGTCGCCGAAGTAGACGATCGTGGCCTCGCCGTCGTCGTCGCCGACCTTGCCCTCGAACCGCTGCCCCATGGCGTAGCCGGCGGCGTTCAGCACCTGGTTGCCGATGACGATCGTGTAGAGGTGGAAGCGCTTCTCGATCGGGTCCCAGGAGCCGTGGTCGGTGCCGCGGAAGATGCCGAGCAGCTCGGTCGGCCGGACCCCGCGCGTCCACGCGACACCGTGCTCCCGGTAGCTCGGGAACGCCATGTCCTGCGGTTTCATCGCTCTGCCCGAGCCGATCTGCGCGGCCTCCTGGCCGAGCAGCGGCACCCAGATGCCCAGCTGGCCCTGGCGCTGCAGCGCGTTGGCCTCGCGGTCGACGCGGCGGGTGAGGACCATGTCGCGGTAGAGGTTCCGCAGGTCCTCGGCCGTCACGTCGGCCACGTACGGGTCCCATTCGGCGTCGGGTACCCGCTCACCCTCTGGCGTGAGGAGCTGCACCAGCTCCGGGCCACCCTCACTTGTCGCTCGCAAGCCCGCGATCACCTGCTCTGCCGTCGGCGAGGCCGCGGTGGCGGCCGGCCCGACGCCGGGTTCCGGGTGCGTCCACTGTTCTGGGGACGACATGCGTTCTCCTATGTGGTGTCGACGCCGGGCGTTCGCTTGTGGCGTCCGCACGCGGCCGCGCCATCGGCGGTCACCGGCCCGGGTGGGGTGGTTGTCTCCCGCCGCTGGCGCTGACGGTTTTCGGGCTCCATCCTGGCATGCGACTCGGTGCGGCGGTGAGGCCCGAACGTCGGCAGTTGCCGGGTAGTAGCCCGCTGAGCTGGGGAAACCGTAGGACAACCGACATTTGGGCGTTCACGTGGCGGCGCCCAAGTCCAGCGTGACCACCTCCTACGGTCGAGTGCCAGGCCGTGTGGCCGACCAATGCACCCAACCGAGTGATCTACGTCACTGTCCATGGTAGTGGCAGTATCGCGGGGGTGGACAACGTTCAGGTGCGCACCTCCGTCGACCGGACCTGGGACTCGGACATCCTGCCGAGCCTGTCCGATCTGGTGAGGATTCCGGCCGTCTCCGTCATGTTCGACACGAACTGGGCCGCCTCCGGTCACCTGGACGCGGCAGCCGAGCACCTGCGTGCCTGGTTGGCCGCGCGGGACCTGCCCGGCGCGACGGTGGAGATCCTCCGGCTGCCCGGCCGGACGCCGGTGGTGCTCCTTGACGTGCCCGCGACCGAGGGCATGCCGGCCGACGGTGGCACGGTGCTGCTCTACGGCCACCTGGACAAGCAGCCGCCGGTGGGCGGCTGGTCACCCGGCCTCGGCCCGTGGACCCCGGTGATCCGCGGCGACCGGCTGTACGGGCGCGGCGCGGCGGACGACGGCTACTCGGGGTACGCGGCGACGACCGCGATCGAGGCCGTGCGGGCGGCGGGCGGCGAGCACGCGCGCTGCCTGGTGCTGTTGGAGACGTCCGAGGAGTCGGGTAGCCCGGACCTGGACGCGTACCTGGCGGAGTACCGGGACCGGCTTGGTGACATCTCACTGGTGGTGTGCCTCGACTCGGGCGGCCAGGACTACGAACGCCTGTGGTTGACGACGTCGCTGCGTGGCCTGTGCTCGGTGACCGCGACCGTGACGGTGCTCGACTCGGGGCAGCACTCGGGTTCGGCGAGCGGGATCGTGCCGAGCTCGTTCCGGATCTTTCGGCAGCTGCTGGACCGCATCGAGGACGCCCGGACCGGCGAGATCCTGCTGCCGGAGCTGCACGGCGACATCCCCGCGGACCGAGCCGCCGAGATGAAGGCCTTCACCGACCTGGCCCCCGGTGCGGCCAGGTCGGCGTTCCCCCTGGTGGACCGCATGTCCCCGGCGTCGGACGACGACTACGAGCTGATGGCCAACAACGCGTGGCGGCCGACGCTGTCGGTGATCGGCGGCGCGGGCCTGCCGCTGCCGGAGGAGGCGGGCAACGTCCTGCGGCCGTTCACGACGCTGACGCTGAGCTTCCGCCTGCCGCCGCTGACCGATCCCGCGGTCGCACTCGCCGCGGTGGAACGGGCGCTGACGACCGACGTGCCGTACGGCGCGAACGTGACACTGTCGCGCCAGGAGACTGGGCCGGGCTGGAACGCACCGCCGACCGCACCCTGGCTGCAAGCGGCCCTGGACGAGGTGAGCACGGCGGTCTTCGACGGCAGCCAGTGGCTGACGTTGGGGCTGGGCGGCTCGATCCCGTTCATGGGTTCGCTGGGCGAGGCGTACCCGGCCGCCCAGTTCGTGGTCACGGGTGCCCTGGCCAACGACAGCAATCCCCACGTACCGGACGAGTGGCTGCACATCCCCCAGGCGAAGCGGGTGACGGAGTCGGTGGCACTGCTTCTCGACGCCCACGCCCGGGCCAACCAGGCCTGACCGGTAGCCAGGTCGCAGGCGATAAACTGTCGTCGCCGAGCACCTCCGAGGCTAGGATCCGGGCCATGAGCATGTTCCGACATTGATCTGACCTCGCACCTCGGGTGCCGGCGACGCTGGTGGCGTCGCTGCTGCTCGTGCGTTTCTTCGACGAGACGGTCGCCTACCTTCCCTACGCGGCGGTCGAGTCGATTCGTGCCGACGTCCATCTGACGTACGGCCAGGCCGGTTTCCTGCTGTTCCTGTACCCGGGCATCGGTCTGCTCATGACGCCGTTCGGCGTGCTGGTCGACCGGGCCAACCGTCGACTGCTGGCCGCCGTCGGCGGTGCCGGTTACGGCCTGGGCCTGTGCCTGTTCGCCCTCGCCGGGAACTTCTGGACCCTGTTCGCGGCCGTGTGCGTGATGGGCACGCTCGGCGACCTGCTGGTCCAGTCGGCCGAGGTGTCGCTGGTGGAGGTGGCCGGCGACAACGCGGAACCCGCGCTGGCACGGGCGAACCTGCTCGGCGCGGTCGGCGACCTCGCCGGCCCGGTGCTGCTCGCCGGCGCGCTGTGGACGGGTCTGGGCTGGCGCGCCGCGTTCTGGGCCGCGGGCTTCGCGATGGTGGCGTACGGACTGACCCTGGCGACCCGCCCACTGCCCAGACCGTCCCCTCCCGAGGAGGAGCAGAGCGCGCTGGGGGCGTTGCTGGCGGTGGCCCGCGACCGCCGGGTGGTCGTGGCGGGCCTGCTGGTGGCGGTGATCGTCGCGTTCGACGACACGTTCGTCGGCTTCGCGACGGCCTACCTGGTCAACGACGACCTGTCCCCGCTGTTGGCCACGGTCGCGACGGGCGCCGGCATGGCGGGCGGCGTCGCCGCGGCGGCCTGGGCGAGCCGGACCACGGGGCGGCGGGTAAGCCTGCGTGCGTGTGCGCTGGTGCTGGCCGCCGGCGTCTTGCTGCTGGTGGCGGTGCCCAACCCGGTGACGGGCGCGGTGGCCATGGCACTGGTGGGCGCGGCGGTGAACCTCGCGTGGATCATCCTGCAGGCCAGGTACATGACCCTGCGGCCGGGACAGGTGGGCACGACGTCCGCGGTGGCGGAGGCGATCGCTCAGCTCGGCGTGACGGCGCCGCTGGTGACGGGCCTGCTGGCGGACAAGGCGGGCCTGCCGGCGGCGATGTGGTTGTACGTGGGGCTCGCGGTGGTGTTCGTGGCGTCAACGTATCGATCGCGCCAGCGCACCTAGCCGCCCGGCGATCACCCGGGGAGTCCCGGGCCCGGCACTGATCCACCTCTCGTGCCGGGCCTGCGTGACACCCAGCACCCACCGCCCGTCGACCAGATCGAGCACCGAGACCCACTGCTCGGACCGCCGGCGGTTCCCGTCGTCGTCGCGCCTGGCCGCGTACAGCTTGGCGATGTGCAGGCGCCGGGTGTCGAGCAGGGCGTCGAGCCGCCGCGCCCCGTCGGGCCGGGTGGTGGAGCGCCGCATGAGACCACCCGGCACCGCATGGAACTCGTCATGACCGACCGTGATCGAGCCGCCATCCGCGGCGGCGACGTCGGGCAGCCGCCCGACGAGCGTCTCCACCATCCGGTCGGCAGCACAGCGGGTGAACCGGACACAGTCCCCGCGCCGCACGAGACAGACGGCCCGACGGCCGAGCGAGGCGACGAGCACCCCGTAGTCCCCGTCGACCCCCGCGACCCACCCGTAGAACTCGACGGCCGCCCGCTGCACGACCGTCACGAGCTCCACGAACTCCAGGTAGTCCCGCTTCTCGCCGAGCCCGGCCTCCTTGAGTTCCTGTTGGACGACCCGGTCCGCGGGCCCGGCGGACCGGTGGGAGAAGTACCGCTCACCGCCGGCGAGGATCGCGTGTGGCTGTCCGAGACTCGCCGCCTGCAACAGGCTGAAAAGCGGCGAGACGGCGATTTCGAACACGACATACCAATACTCAAGGTGCACGCTTCCGGCAACCGGCATCATGAGTGCCATGGGCTCCAGCCGTACAGCTGAACACGATCGGTTGGCCGCATCGGCGGAGATGAACTCGCCCTGGCGGTTCTGGGGGCCCTACCTGGCCGCACGACAGTGGGGAACGGTCCGCGAGGACTACTCGCCCGCCGGCGACGCCTGGGGTTACTTCACCTTCGAGCACGCCCGGTCGCGGGCCTACCGCTGGGGCGAGGACGGCATCGCCGGCATCTGCGACCGGCACGGCTTCCTCAACTTCGCCGTCGCCATGTGGAACGGGCAGGACGAGATCCTGAAGGAGCGGTACTTCGGCCTCACCAACGGCGAGGGCAACCACGGCGAGGACGTCAAGGAGCACTGGTGGGTGCTCGACGGCACGCCGACCCACTCCTGGATGAGCGTCCTCTACCGCTACCCGCAGGCCGCCTACCCCTACAGGGAACTGCGTGCCCGTGCCGCCGGGACGCGCCGGGACGAACGCGAGCCGGAGCTCGCCGACACCGGTGTCCTCGCCGGCAACCGGTTCTTCGACGTCCGGGTCAGCTACGCCAAGGCCGCCGCGGACGACCTCTGCATCGAGATCACCGCCGTCAACCGAGGGCCGGAGGCGAGACCACTGCACCTGCTGCCGCAGCTGTGGTTCCGCAACACCTGGTCATGGGGCCGCGACGCGCGCAGGCCCGCGCTCATCGCCTCCACCGCGCAGGGCTGGACGCGGGTCGTCGCGGAGCACTCCCGCATCGGCCGGTACACGCTGCAGGCCAGCGGCAACCCGACCATGCTCGTCACCGACAACGAGACCGACGAGATGACGCTCTTCGGCCGCGGCCGCAACCCGAGCCGCTACACGAAAGCCGGCATCGACGACCACGTCGTGCGCGGCGTCGCGGACGCCTGCCAGGTCGTCGAACCGGGCAGCGCGTCCCAGCCCGGCACGAAAGCCGCGGCCTGGTACCACTTCCCGTCGGTCGCACCCGGCGAGGAGGTGTCGGTCAGCCTCCGCCTCATCGCCGGGAACGGCCACGGACGCGCGTTCGGCCGCACCTTCCGCAACACCATCGCCCAGCGCCGCAAGGAGGCCGACGAGTTCTACGCCTCCGTCATCCCCAACCAGGACGAGCAGGAGCGGACCGTCGTGCGCCGGGCACTCGCCGGTCTACTGTGGACGAAGCAGATCTACCGGTTCCGCCTGCGCCACTGGCTCGAGGGCGACCCGGCCAACCCGCCGGTGCCGGCCGAGCGGGTCCGGCCCGGCGCACGCAACGTCCACTGGCGTCACCTCGACGTCGCGGACGTGCTGTCCATGCCGGACGAGTGGGAGTACCCGTGGTTCGCGGCGTGGGACCTCGCCTTCCACATGATCCCGTTCGCGATGGTCGACCCCGCGTTCGCCAAGGACCAGCTGCTGTTGATGTGTCGCGAGTGGATGATGCATCCGGACGGGCAGCTTCCCGCCTACGAGTGGGAGTTCGGCGACGTCAACCCGCCGGTGCACGCGTGGGCCGCGCTGCAGGTGTACTTCGCCGAGCGGCACCGGACGGGCGCCGGCGACCGGGTGTTCCTCGCGCGGGTGTTCCACAAGCTGCTGCTCAACTTCTCGTGGTGGGTCAACCGCAAGGACCCGGAGGGCAACTACCTGTTCGAGGGCGGCTTCCTCGGCATGGACAACATCGGCCCGGTCAACCGGTCCGAGCGGCTGACGGAGGGATGGCGGTTCGAGCAGTCCGACGCCACCTCGTGGATGGCCACCTACGCGCTGCACCTCATGCGCATCGCACTGGAGCTCGCCCGGCACGACGAGGCGTACGAGGACGTGGCGACCAAGTTCGTCGAGCACTTCCTGTCCATCGCCCAGGTCTCGGCCCGGTTCGGGTCCGCGTCCCGGGGGATCTGGGACGAGCATGACGGGTTCTGCTACGACCTCGTCTCGCGCACGCACGGTGACGGCTCGGTCGAGTCCGCGCCGGTCCGGGTTCGCTCGATGGTCGGCCTCATCCCGGTGCTCGCGTCCGCCGAGCTGGAGCCCTGGGTGTTCACCGAGCTGCCGCACTTCGCCGCCCGGCTCAACTACCTGCTGCACCACCAGCCGGAGTTCGGGCAGTTCGTGAACTGGCGCGCGGGTTCCGGCCGGGACGACGAGCGCAGCGCGCTGCTGTCCCTGCTCGACGAGGACAAGCTGCGGCGCGTGCTCTCCCGCATGCTCGACGAGGCCGAGTTCCTGTCCCCGCACGGCATCCGCTCGATGTCCGCCGCCCACCGCGACGGGCTCGACGTGCACGTCGCCGGGCAGCAGCACTGGGTCCGGTACGAACCGGGCGAGTCGCACACCCCGATGTTCGGCGGCAACTCCAACTGGCGCGGCCCGGTCTGGTTCCCGACCAACGCGCTGCTGGTCCAGGCGCTGCACAAGATCGACGCGTTCCACCACGGCGAGTTCGTCGTCGAGCTGCCGACCGGGTCGGGCCGGGCGATGCCGCTCGGCCACGCGGCCGAGGAGCTGGCCAACCGGCTCGCGGGCCTGTTCCTGCCTGGTGAGGACGGCCGCCGGCCCTCGGACGGCAAGCGGATCGAGGCCAGCGACTCTCCACTGTGGAGCGAACACGTCACGTTCAGTGAGTTCTTCGACGGCGACACGGGCGAGGGGCTCGGCGCGACTCACCAGACCGGGTGGACGGCGCTGGTGGCGGCGTTGATCACAGGGTGGCCGCGCGCATGGTGACACGTCCGTAACATGCTGAGCCTGTGCTGAGCGTTTCCCAAATGGCAGGATTCGCTGAACTCAGACCCGTGAGGCTCGAGGAGTGAAGACGTGTCCCGTACCCGACTGTCCGTGCTGACCGCGCTCTGCGCCGCCGCGACCCTGCTCGCGGCCGGCTGTGGCGCCTCTACCGAGAAGCCGTCCGGCGACGGCGGTGGTGGCAGCGGGTGCACGCCGGGCAAGGCGGCCGACCTGCCCGACCCGAAGCCGCTGACCGTCGACGTCGCCGCGGACAGCGCGCTCGGCGCGCAGGTGCCGGCCTCCATCAAGGCCGACGGCAAGCTCGTCATCGCCACCGACGCCTCGTACGCGCCGAACGAGTTCACGCTGGAGGACTCCGACGAGATCATCGGCATGGACGCCGACCTCGGCAAGGCGATCGCCAAGACGCTCGGCCTGGAGGCCGAGTTCACCAACGCCTCGTTCGACGGCATCCTCGCCGGCATCCAGGCCAAGCGGTACGAGGTCGGCATGTCGTCGTTCACCGACACCAAGGAACGCGAGCAGACCGTCGACTTCGTGACCTACCTCGAGGCCGGCACCTCGACGATGGTCCGCAAGTGCAACCCGAAGAACATCAACTCCGTCACCGACCTGTGCGGCAAGAAGGTCGGCGCGGAGAACGGCACCACCCAGCTCGACCAGCTGAGCAAGGAGGACGCCGAGGGCTCGGTCGTCAAGGCCTGCAAGGACGCCAAGAAGGACGCGCCGGAGGCGCAGGGCTTCCCGAAGCAGACCGACGTCAACGCCGCGCTCCAGGCCGGCCGCATCGACGCGTACATGGCGGACAGCCCGGTCGTCGACTACGCGGTGAAGAAGACCGGTGACGCGTTCGAGAAGGCCGGCGAGGACACCGACTCGGCGCCGTACGGCATCGCGCTGCCGAAGGACGCCGCCGGCCTGAAGGAGGCCGTGCAGGGCGCGGTCAAGAAGCTCATCACCGACGGCAGCTACAAGAAGATCCTCGACAACTGGGGCGTGGGCGACGGCGCCATCTCCGACCCGAAGATCAACGGCGCGATCTACTGAGCATGTCCGCAGACGAGAACGTCGAGCAGAAGGACGCGGAGGCACCCGCGTCCGGGCCCGAGCAGATCGTCGCGGTGCCGGTACGGCACCCCGGCCGCTGGGTGGCGGCCGGGGTCCTGCTGGTACTCGGGGCGATGCTGGTCCACAGCCTCGTCACCAACCCGGCGTGGCGCTGGGACGTGGTCTGGCGGTTCCTCTTCGCCGAGCGGGTGCTCAAGGGCCTGCTGGTGACGGTCGAGCTCACCGTGTACGCGATGATCATCGGCGTCGTGCTCGGCATCGTCATCGCCATCATGCGGCTCTCGCCGAACCCGATCGTGTCGACCGTCGCGTGGGCCTACGCGTGGTTCTTCCGCGGCACGCCCGTCCTGGTCCAGGTCATCTTCTGGTCCTTCATCGGCGCGCTGTACCCGACGATCTCGCTGGGCATCCCGTTCGGTCCCGAGTTCCTCTTCTGGGACTCCAACACGCTCATCGCGGTGTTCACGGGCGCGGTCCTCGGCTTCGGGCTCAACGAGGCCGCCTACATGTCCGAGATCGTCCGCGCGGGCATCCTGTCGGTCGACCAGGGCCAGACCGAGGCCGCGGAGGCACTCGGCATGACCCGGCTGCGGATCCTCCGCAGGATCGTGCTGCCGCAGGCCATGCGGGTGATCATCCCGCCGACCGGCAACGAGACCATCTCGATGCTCAAGACCACCTCGCTCGCGAGCGTGATCGCCGTCGGCGACCTGTTCACCGTGGCCCAGCGCATCTACGGCGAGAACTACCTCTACATCCCGCTGCTCCTCGTGGCGAGCATCTGGTACCTGGTGCTGACCTCCCTGTTGTCGATCGCGCAGTACTTCATCGAGCGCCGGTTCTCCCGTGGCGCGGTGCCCGCCCGCAAGGCCGGGTTCTTCGGGTTCGGCCGGCCGAAGGCGGGGCTCGCATGACGGATCCCACGGTTCCCATGGTCAGGTCCGAGGGCGTGCACAAGTACTTCGGGCGCCTGGAGGTCCTCAAGGGCATCGACCTGGAGGTCATGCCCGGCGAGGTCATGTGCGTGATCGGCCCGTCCGGCTCCGGCAAGTCGACCTTCCTGCGGTGCATCAACCACCTGGAGAAGGTCACGGCCGGCAAGCTCTGGGTCGACGGCGAGCTCGTCGGGTATCGCCAGAAGGGCGACAAGCTGTACGAGCTGCGTGACAACGAGGTCGCCGCGAAGCGCCGGGAGATCGGCATGGTCTTCCAGCGCTTCAACCTCTTCCCGCACATGACGGCGTGCGAGAACGTCATGGAGGCGCCCATCCAGGTCAAGGGTGTCGCCAAGTCGGCGGCCAGGGAGCGGGCCC
The DNA here is from genome assembly GCF_035634895.1 of Actinophytocola sp. Lineage (GTDB taxonomy): Bacteria > Actinomycetota > Actinomycetes > Mycobacteriales > Pseudonocardiaceae > Actinophytocola. The sequence continues at coordinate 13,840 of NZ_DASQCC010000108.1, forward strand.
TCGCGCTGCTCGACCGGGTCGGCCTCGCGGATAAGGCGAAGTCCTACCCCCGGGAGCTGTCGGGCGGCCAGCAGCAACGCGTCGCCATCGCCAGGGCACTGGCGATGGAACCGAAGCTGATGCTGTTCGACGAGCCCACCTCGGCACTGGACCCCGAGCTGGTCGGCGAGGTGCTCACGGTCATGCGCGGTCTCGCGGAGGACGGCATGACCATGGTCGTGGTCACCCACGAGATGGGCTTCGCCCGTGAGGTCGGCGACACGCTGGTGTTCATGGACGGCGGTGTCGTGGTGGAGAAGGGCACCCCCCGCGACGTGATCGCCAACCCGCAGCACGAGCGCACGAAGTCGTTCCTGGGCAAGGTTCTCTCCTAGCGATACCGGTTTTCGTGGCACGCCACCCGAGACGGGTGGATAGTCATGTGGTGACCCTCCTGCTGATCGCGACCGGCGACCTCATCGCCCACCGTGCCGCCGGCGTCGCCACCGGACGTGAGCTGCTGGAGCTCGCCGGTCCGCCGCCGGAACGGGTGGTCGTCGAGGACTTCCTCGCCGAGCCGTCCTGGGACACGTCGGTGTCGACCCAGCTCGCGCTGGCCCGGCGTGTCCGCAAGGCGCTCGCGGAGGACGAGTTCACCGGCGTCGTGGTCACCCACGGCGTGGACACGCTGGAGGAGACCGCGTTCCTGGCCGACCTGATGGCCGGCCCGGCACGCGGCGGCATCGTGTTCACCGGTGCGCTGCGCCCACTGCACCACGCCGCCCCCGACGGCCCGGCCAACCTCGCCGCGTCACTGGCCGCCGCCGCGGACCCGGCGCTGCGTGGCGCCGGCGCGGTGGTCTGCTTCGGCGACGAGCTGCACGCCGCCCGCTGGGCCACCCTCACGAACGCGGGCTTCGCGTCGACCCCGCACCCGCTGCTCGGTCGCGTCGTCGACGGCAGGCCCCGGCTCACGTCCACGCCGCCGTTCCGGCCGCCCCATCCCGGCGGCGAGCCGGAGGCGGACGTCGCGCTGCTCAAGACCTACCCGGAGATGCCCGCCTCGCTGCTCACCATGGTGACCGACCTCGGCGCCCAGGGCGTGGTGCTGGAGGGCACCGGCGAGGGCAACGTCCCGGTCGAGCTGTTCGGCACGATCATGGGGCTGATCCAGATGGACATCCCGGTGGTCGTCGCGTCCCGCGCCAACACCACCGAGATCGGCATGGCCGAGAGCATGGGGGCGATCAGCGCCGCGGGCCTGTCCGCCCAGAAGGCCCGCATCGCCCTGATGGCCGCACTGAGCAAGGGCGGTGGCGTCGCGGCCGCCGCCGGCTACTTCGCGGGCCTCTGAGGGACCGGTCCCGCCGGGCGCGTGCGATGCTGATCAGCACGACGTGAGCTGGCGGGAACCGGGTGTGCACGTGTGACGTCGCAGTGTCTGGCCTTTCTTCTGTTCGGTGCGAGGGGCTTTCGATGACCGATGAACCGCCTGGACGCAGGCTGGACCCGTTCGACCCGCAGCCGCCCGAGTGGGCGCGAGCGCGGGCCGACGAGGTCGTGCGCCAGATCTTCGCCTTCGAGCCGGGGTCGGGTGGCTGGGGTCCGGCCGGTGGCTGGGGCCGGCGCCGGGCCGCCACGCCCCCGGTGCTCCGGTTCTGGGACAAGCACATCGTCGGCGTGCTCGACCTGCGGGCCGTGGAGTTCCCGCACCTGCTGGAGTTCGTCCGCTGCCGGTTCGAGGAGCCGCCGGACCTGCGCCAGGCCAAGCTCGCCGGGTGCGAGTTCGACTCGTGCTGGCTGTCCGGCATCGAGGGCCGGAACCTCTACAGCGACAACGACCTCCGCCTCGTCGGCGGCACCAGGGTGGAAGGCCGCGTCGACCTCACCGACGCCGAGGTCAGCGGCTCGCTGGAGCTCACCCGCGCCCGGTTGACCAACGTCGGCGGGTACGCCCTGCACGCCGACCGGCTCCAGCTGGCGGGGGCGCTCCTCGCCGCCAACATCGAGGTACGCGGCCAGGTCCGGATCCCCGGCCTGCGCACCGGCGGCAACGTCAACCTCTCCGGCGCGCTGCTGGACAACCCGGAGGGGTACGCGCTGGACGGGAACGGCCTGCACGTCGGCGGCAACCTCCAGTGTGTCTCGACGAGCGAGCGCCGGTTCCGGTCGACGGGCCGCCTCTACCTGCCCAGCGCGCGGATCGACAGCGACTTCTCGCTGCGCGGCGCGCTGCTGGAGCCCGCGCACGACGACTACAACGACGGTGGCAACCAGCGGTTCTTCGACCAGCGTGCCACGTTGATCGCCGATCGCATGCAGGTGTCCGGCAACGTCGTCCTGGACCAGGACTTCGTCAGCACCGGCACGCTGCGGATCGTCAACGCCCGCATCGGCGGCTCGCTGCGCCTGTCCGGCGCGACCGTCGACCTGTCCGGCGGGCAGGAGCCGTTCGAGGAACAGACCGGGAAGAACCTGCCGGGGCCCTACGCCTACCGCGCGCTGCACCTCGACGGCACCGAGGTCGGCGGCGGCATCGACGCCAGGCGGACCCGGATCGCCGGGCAGGTCCGGCTCGTCGACGTCAACGCGCGCGGCAGCGTGGTGCTCGACGGCTCGATCCTGTCCAACCGCAACGGGGACGTGGTCGAGGGCAGGCGGTTCGCCACCGGCGGCAACCTCGACGCCCGTGACATGGTCGTGTTCGGCTCGGTCCTGCTGCCAGAGGCCAGCATCGGCGCCAACTGCGACTGGCGGTCCAGCCGGCTGGTCAACCCCGGCCGGTACCGCCGGGACAAGTCCCAGAAGCCGTCGGTGGACCTGCGCGTCGCCCAGATCGGCCGGGACCTCGTGTGCGCGCGGGGCGACCTGCCGTTCTCCGCGTACGGCGAGATCCGGGTCCGGCGTGCCGAGATCGGCCGCCAGACCAACTTCCAGGGCGCAGAGCTGGGCTCGCGGCTGTCCCAGACCGCGATCAACGCGTACGGGCTGATCACCCAGGAGCTGCGGGTCGACGTGGCCGCCGCGCCACGCGGGCACGTCAACCTGCGGCACGCCCGCTGCGCGACCCTGGCCGACAACGACGCGTTCTGGGACGCGACCGGCCACATCTCCCTGCACGACTTCCGGTACGACGCACTGGCCGAGCCGATCGAGCTGGACGACGACGAGCAGGTCAGGCACCGGCTCAAGCTGCTGCGCAACGCCATGGGCGACATCTACCGGCCGGGACCGTACGACCAGTTCGCCACCATGCTCCGCAACAGCGGCAACGAGGAGCACGCGTCGACCGTGCTGATCGACAAGCAGCGATGGCGGTACGCCGCGCTGGCCGACGGCTACCGGTTCCTCGGCCTGCCCCTGCTGCTGTGGAGCTGGCTGCAGCGCTGGATCGTCGGTTACGGGTACCGGCCCATGCGTGCCCTGCTGTGGCTGCTCGCGTTGCTGGTCGCCGGGTCGGTGTGGTTCTCGGCCCAGCCGACGCCGGTCGAGGTCAACAAGGACGACCATCTCGTGTGGAACCCGGTGCTGTTCACGATCGACCAGCTGGTCCCGATCGTCGACTTCGGCCACAAGAACCGCTGGCACTTCGACGGCGCGTCACAGTGGATCACGGCCGGCCTGATCGCGGCGGGCTGGATCCTGGCGACCACCGTGGCAGCCGGCATCACCCGAATGCTGCGTCGCTCGTCCACGTAGGACCACCCTGGCGGGTTCTCTGGTGGAGGAATTCACTCTCTATTACGTTGCATCACCCGTTCGGGCGGTGCTGTGATGATCTTTCTGGTTACATGGAGTCAGGTAGCTGGGGAGGTTTCATGGGATCGGTACGTGCCAGCGGGTTTCGCCCGGTCGGGGTGGACGGGGCGTACGCCGCGTTCCCCAGCGTCTGCCGGTTCCCGAGCGGACAGCTGCGGCTGGTGTGGCGGCAGGGGTCGGACCACGTCAACGCCCGTGACGGCCGCGTCCACACCTCCACGTCCGCCGACAACGGGCGGACCTGGAGCACCGCGACCGTCGCGGTGACCGAATCCGCCGGCGTCGACCTCCGGGACCCGTGCGTCTCGACCGACGGGGGCACTACCTGGCTCACCTACTTCAAGGCCACGTCGGCTCTCGCGGCGGCCGGCTGCTTCCTCCGCGTCTCCACCGACGACGGCGTCACCTGGGGCAGCGAGATCCGCGTCGACGCTCAGCCCTACGCCGCGATCAGCGCGCCCGTCGTCCGGGTCGGCGCCAACCTGCTGACCACCTTCTACGGCAAGGCGAACGGCGACACCTTCGACTCCAGCTGGCTCGCCACCTCCGCGGACGGCGGCACCACGTGGACCACCACCCGGATCGCCAACGGGCAGACGGACGGGCGGCACTACCAGGAGCCCTGGCTCGTCGCCAGGGGTACCGAGGTCTGGATGTTCTTCCGCTACGGCACCAACTCCGCGATCGGCTCGTCGATCTCCACCAACAGCGGCGCCACCTGGTCCACGCCGGCCCAGCTCTTCGACGACGCCACCGGGCGGCCCGCCGCGGTCTGGCTCAGCACCGGCACCATGGCGATCGTCACGCGCCGGATCTCCGACAAGCAGGCCATCGTGCGCAGCCGGAACACCGGCGCCGCGCAGACCGCCTGGCTCCCGCCGCGCCCCACGATGGTCCAGCCCGCCTCGGGGCCGATCGGCATGCTGTACGCGCATCCACTGGAGGTCCCCGGCGGCGTGATCTGCCCGCTCGGCATCGAGACGAGCACCTCCGTGTCGAGGATCCACGTCGGCTGGCTGGCCGACGACGGTGGCGTCTCCCCGCTCGGCGACCTCATCCCGGACGACCGGACCGCGGTGGTCACCAGCGCCGACCAGCTGCTGTTCACCGAGGGGTTCTCGCAGGCCAACGGCGCCCTGCGGTCGCCGTGGGTGGTCGGCGCCGGCGGAATCCAGGCCAGCACCGGCAATGCCGTCTCGACCACCGCCGACAACTCACCCGATCTCGCCTGGGTCGACGTCGCCAGCGCGGACGTGGAGCTGGAGGGCGAGTTCTGGTACGCGGGCCAGGCCGGGTTCGGTCTCATCGCCCGGGTCGTCAGCGCCAACACCTACCTGCTGCTCACGCTGGAGAACAGCGGCTCGGCGCTGCGCCTATACAAGGTCGTCTCCGGCACGGCCACGCAGCTGGACGTGAACACCACCGCCGCCGTTCGGGAGCAGACCTGGGGGCGGCTGCGGTTGACCGTCCGCGGCAACCTGGCCCAGGGCTTCCTCAACGGATGGCCGATGGTCGGCACCGAGCTGGGCGGCACGGACGCGACCACGTTCGCCGGTCAGCCCAGGCACGGCATCAAGCTGAACCCCAACGGCACCGGCGTCCACCGCTGCCGCAGGTTCCTGGCCAGGAACTGAAGACTCCACCGCCCCGGCCAGGCCGGCGCTAGTCCATGTGCTCCCGCATCGCGGGGAGCGCGTGCTGACGCACGGTCATCAGAACCTCGCGCGCCAGGGCCTGGAACGGGCGACCGACCTCGAGTTCCCACCACAGCTCACCGATGGGGAAGCCACCCACCTCCACCACCGAGCCGATCGGCGCCTGCCATCCCATCCACTGGGCCTTCGCCGCCTCGCTCGCGGGGTAGTACGGCCGGACCCGCAGCTGCTCGGCCCACTCGTCGCGCGACATCACGCCCAGGTGCAGGGTGAACCGGACCGCGCGGGCCGTGAACGACCGGGACTGCTCGACCGCGACCTCGCCCCAGTGCCGCGGGCCCTCGATCCGGAAGCGTCGGCCGACGCCGAAGAACCCGAGCGCGCGTAAGCCCGGGGCCAGGTTGGTGTCGACCATGAACCTGAACCAGTCTTGGGAGTTGCGCTCGATCTCGGATTCCACAGTGCCACTAAGAGTAGCCCTGTAACCCCATGGAGTGCTAAGAGTTCGTTATCCCGAACCGATGTCCGACAAGCGCGTCACAACGTGCCGGTGGCGTCGTCCCAGTCCCGGACAAGTGCCAGCCCCTGGAGGGACGGGATGCCACCTAACACCAACCGAGGCGCGGCGACCGGCGCCGCTGGCGTCGCGCTCATCGACGGCGTCCCGCTCGTCCGTGAGGGCCTCGCCGCGATCGTCCACCGCACGCCGGGACTGCGTTGGATCGGCGCCGCCGAGAACCCCGCGGTCGGCATGCGGCTGTGTGAGCGGCTGCGGCCGGACGTCGTCGTGGTGGACGCCGGGCTCGACCCGCGTGGACAGCTGGCGCGGATGCTGTCCGCGTCCCACGGTGTCGTCCTGATGGTCGACGACGCGCATCTGTCCAGCCAGTACGTCGCGAGCGCGATGACCGGCGGCGTGCGCGGGGTCATCCGGCGCGCCGCCCAGCCCGGTCACCTCGTCCAGGCCATCCAGGCGGTGTACGCCGGCGGCCGTTACCTGGACGCCACGCTGGCCGCCGACCTCGGCGCGTCCGTCGTCCGGCCGCGCCGGCCGGTCAACCTGCGGCAGCCGCTGTCGCAGCGTGAGCACGAGGTGCTGCGCCTGATCGCCGACGGGCTGGAGAACCAGACGATCGCCAACCTGCTGTTCGTGTCCGTCGAGACGATCCGGACCCACGTCAAGAACATCCTGCGCAAGCTCGCCTCACGGGACCGCACGCACGCGGTCGCGATGGCGTACCGGTCCGGCGTGCTGACCGTCGAGGACGACGCCATGGCCCGTTCGAGGGCTCCCGAACGGTCGACGTGAGGGGATGCACACCCCCGGCTGAGCTGCGGTAAGCCACCTGCTCGACCGGTCTCCTTGCCGCGCTCTACTCGCAGGTAATAGTCTGATGTTACCGACCGGTAGCGTTCGCGGAACCGCGAAGAGCCAGGGGAGCCAGGAGATGGGCCACTACAAGAGCAACGTTCGTGACCTCGAGTTCAACCTCTTCGAGGTGTTCAACGTCCAGGAGCGGCTCGGTAAGGGCGTCCTCGCGGAGTCCGACGAGGACACCGCGCGCGGTGTGCTCGCCGAGCTGAACCGGCTCGCGACGGGCCCGCTCGCGGAGTCGTTCGTGGACGCGGACCGCAACCCGCCGACCTACGACCCGAAGACGTTCTCCGCGACGCTGCCCGAGTCGTTCAAGAAGGCCTACCACCTGATGTGGGACGGCGACTGGTGGCGCGTCGGCCTCCGTGACGACCTCGGCGGCCTCGGCCTGCCCCCGACCGTCCAGTGGTCCGCGGCCGAGCTGATGCTGGGCGCCAACCCGCCGCTGTTCATGTACATGGCCGGCCCGAACATGGCGCAGGTCCTGCACCGCAACGGCACGGACGAGCAGAAGCGCTGGGGCGAGCTCATGATCGAGCGCGGCTGGGGCGCCACGATGGTGCTGACCGAGCCCGACGCGGGCTCCGACGTGGGCGCGGGCCGTACGAAGGCCGTCCGGCAGGAGGACGGCTCCTGGCACATCGACGGAGTCAAGCGGTTCATCACCTCGGGTGAGCACGACCTGACCGAGAACATCATCCACCTGGTGCTGGCGCGGCCGGAGGGACACGGCCCGGGCACCAAGGGCCTGTCGCTGTTCGTGGTGCCGAAGTTCCTGTTCGACGGCCAGACCGGCGAGCTGGGCGAGCGCAACGGCGCCTTCGTGACGAACATCGAGCACAAGATGGGCATCAAGGCGTCCACGACGTGCGAGCTGTCGCTCGGCCAGCACGGCACGCCCGCGAAGGGCTGGCTGGTCGGCGAGGTGCACAACGGCATCGCGCAGATGTTCCAGGTCATCGAGTACGCCCGGATGATGGTCGGCACCAAGGCCATCGCGACGCTGTCCACGGGTTACCTGAACGCGCTGGAGTACGCCAAGGACCGCGTGCAGGGCGCGGACCTGACGCAGATGCTGGACAAGGCCGCGCCGCGGGTGACGATCACCGCCCACCCGGACGTGCGCCGCAGCCTGATGTTGCAGAAGGCGTACGCGGAGGGCCTGCGGGCCGTGTACCTGTACACGGCGACGTTCCAGGACCAGGTGTGGACCGGCGAGGGCGGCGAGGAGACGCAGAAGCTGGCGGAGCGGGTGAACGACCTGCTGCTGCCGATCGTCAAGGGCGTGGGGTCGGAGCGGGCGTACGAGCAGCTCGCGCAGTCCCTGCAGACCCTGGGCGGCTCCGGCTTCCTGCAGGACTACCCGATCGAGCAGTACATCCGCGACTCGAAGATCGACTCCCTGTACGAGGGCACGACCGCGATCCAGTCGATGGACTTCTTCTTCCGCAAGATCGTCCGCGACAAGGGCGCGGCCCTGACCCACGTGGCCGGCGAGATCACGAGGTTCATCGAGTCGGAGGCCGGCAACGGCCGGCTGAAGGAGTCCCGGCTCCTGCTCAAGCAGGCTCTTGAGGACGTGCAGGGCATGCTGGGCGCGATGATCGGCTACCTGACGGCGTCGCAGAACGAGGCGGCGAGCGTGTACAAGGTCGGGCAGCACAGCGTGCGCCTGCTGATGGCGGTCGGTGACCTGTTGATCGGCTGGCTGCTCCAGCGCCAGGCCGAGATCGCGCTGGCCCGCCTCGACGAGGGCGCGACCAAGGACAAGGCGTTCTACGAGGGCAAGGTCGCCGTGGCGACGTTCTTCGCCCGCAACGTGCTGCCCGAGCTGTCGGCCGGGCGGAAGATCGTCGAGTCGGCGGACAACTCCCTGATGGACGTGCCCGAGTCGGCGTTCTGACTCTTTGTCGACGATGGCCGCGGCGACGCCCGCGGCCATCGTCATGTTCCGACTCGATCACGCTTGCGTCTCGAGGTGTGACACCGGCTGATGGGTGGTACTGCTGAGCCACCAACGTTTCAGCTTAGGAGCGGTTATGTGGTCAGTCGGCGCAATCATCGGCCTGCTCATTGCCGGTATCGTTCTGGGCATACTGGGCAAGCTCGTCGCCCCCGGTAGGCAGAACATCCCGTTCTGGTTGACGATCATCGCCGGCATCGTCGGAGCCCTGGTCGGCAACCTGATCGCCGGCGCGTTCGGCGTGAAGGACACCGACGGAATCGACTGGTGGCGGCACATCTTCCAGATCATCGTCGCAGCGGTCGCGGTCGCACTCGCCGCCTCGCTGTACGGCAGGTCCCGTTCGCGAATCTAGCCAGTACAGAAAGTGACCTCCGGGCGTCTTGACGCCCGGAGGTCACTTTCTGTACTTGTCGGGAATCAGCCGGGCGGCGCGCACACGATCTTCGGCTGCGGGTTGTACTTCACCTTCCGCGTGGTCCGGCTGACCTCACGGCCACTCCCGACCTCCCGGATGATCCGGGTGTCGGAGGCCGTGAACCCGGGCGCCCCGTTGGTGGCGTGACAGTTCTCCGCCGGCCCCGGCTTCTCCTGCTGCGGGGTCTGGTTCGTCCGTTCCCCGGGAACCGACGTGACCTCGTACTTCTTCGTCCCCCACAGCTTCACCGTGATCGACGACGAGGTCCAGATCGTCTGGATGGCGACCCCGGTGTCCGAGGTGTTGGTGAACTTCAGGTCGATCACGCTGCTGCCGTCGTGGTTCTGGAACACCGTGGCCTCACGCGCGGCCGGGTAGCGGCTGATGTAGTAGCTGTGCTCCTTGTGCCCGGCGTCCTTCATGGCCCCGAAGTAGGCCGCGTTGTACAGGGTCGTCGCGAACTGCGAGATGCCCCCGCCGACCTCGCGGGCGGGCGCGCCGTTCTCGATCACGCCGGCCTCGACGTAGCCCTGCGCCTTGGTGCGCGGACCGGTGTAACCGTTGAGGCTGAACGTCTCACCCGGTGCCACGATCGCGCCGTTGACCTCGGCGGCGACGGTGCGGATGTTGACACCGGAGTCCTGGGCGAAGCCACCGGTGGTGAACTCGCTGATGACCTCCTTGATGCCGAGCTTGTTGGCGGCGTCGGTGGTCACCTTCGCGGGCTTGGGTGCGTACTCCGCCTTGAGCTCCCGGCCGTCGGGCTTCTTCAGCGTGTCCATCAGCGGGGTCAGGGTCTTGGGCCAGTCGACGCCCTTGCCGTCCACGGAAGGCTCGACCTTGGGGGCGCCACCGGAGAAGACGATCTGCGCGTCCTTGCCCTCGATCTCGGTGGACGCGAGCTGCGGCCCGACGGCGCCGACCAGCTTGTTCTGGTCGATGGTGGCGGTCAGACCACCGCCGGCGGCCGGCTGGAAGACGAGGGAGCCGGCGATGACCGCGGGCTCGATGGTGGCGTCCTTGCCCTCGCCGTGCACGACCACCGGACCGGCGACGGCCGGCTTGGCGAGCTGGTCGACCGCGGCACGCACCCCGGCGGCCGTCGTCTTGACCTTGGTGATGTCGACGGGCAGCTTGACCGGCCGACCCCCGGCCCACCCGTCGAGCAGTGCCTTCTCCGCACCCGGCACGTCAAGCTTCTGCCCCGGCTTCGGATCGACGGCGACCGGTGTGACGCCCTCGAAGCGGATGGTGCCCTCCGCGGGCGCCCGGTCGATCTTGGGCTGAAGTTCCTTGATCGCCGCGTCGAGCTTCTTGTCGTCCGTGGTCGTGGCCACCCCGACCTCACGCGTGCTGAAGAGCGAGGTCAGCCGCGTGATGGGGTTGAGCGGCTGGTCACCGGCCTGCTCGAGCGTGGCCGCCCAGTCGATGGCGAGCCCGGCGTCGGCGGGTTCGACCGCGGCGTCGACGTCCCCGGCACGCACCTTGACCGGCTCCGTGAGCCGAGACTCGAGCCGATCCCGAAGAATCCGCTCGGCGTCACCGTGTGACTCTCCACCGACCGCGACACCGGCCACGGTGACTCCACGAGGGACCTCACCGCTGCTGAGCAGCAGGTCAACGCCGTAAACGATGACGAGCGCACCCAACACCGAGCCACCGATGAGCCCGACCCGCCGCAGGCGCTTCCGCTTGGCCGCGGGGTCGGTCTCGGGCCGGATCCGCTCGGTCGGCTCGTCCATGGGGGAACGGGTGATCGGGGTGAGCACGTCCGTCTGCTCGGCGTGCGACTCCGGCCATCTGTGCTCCACGCTTCGCCTTCCCCTAGAGATATAAACCTGTGCCGTGCTCGATCCGCTCACTGGCGATGGCGTGCAGGTCACGCTCACGCATGACCAGGTAGGTACGCCCCTGAATCTCGACCTCGAGCTGGTCCTCGGGGTTGAACAGCACCCGATCGCCGACCTTCACGTTCCGAACGTTGGTGCCGACCCCCAACACGTCCCCCCACGCCAACCGCCGAGCCATCTGCGCGGTAGCCGGGATGACGATCCCACCGGTGCTACGCCGTTCCCCCTCCTCGGGAGTGAGCTGCACCAGGACCCTGTCGTGCAGCATCTGAATCTCGAGTTTGAGTTCTGGCACCGCCGAATGGTAACCGCCGCCCCCCAGCCGACTGCCTCCACCGCCACCTCGAAACCGACCCAGCGCCTGTCCGGTACCCGCCCTGGGCTCTTCGCACCTGGCGTCGACAGGGCGCAACGACATCGGAGCCTCTTGTCCGCACCGGGAGATCTGCCAAGGCTGGAGCTATGTCGGGGTGACGCGGAGGCACAGTGTTGCGCTGTGACCACACAATGGTCACAGCGGGTACTCACCCAATGACGAGTAAGGACGAGTGATGGTGGAGGACTCGCCGCCGGGGGTTGACTGTCAGCTACCCGATCAGACGGCGATCCACTGATACGGTCCGATGCGCTCATCTGTCTGTGATGGGGGATGTTGGTGGAAGATCGCCTGTTGCCGGTGAATGGGCTGCTTGGCTTGGTGACTCCTCATGATGTCAACCAACCGCTCTTGCGAGACCGTGGCTATGACCTGGCGGGACTTGAAGTCCCAGTCACCGTGGGTGCGGGCAAGGTCGTTACCGATGCGCTGTTGTTCAATCGTGAGCGGTCGGTTCTGCTGGCATGCGAGGCCAAGTCGGGTGCCAACGTGGAGCCCGCACAGGCCGCGAAGTATCGGGAACTAGATGCCGAGGCGGTCGTTCTAGCAGGCAATATCACCCTGAGTAGTCCAGTACGTCCGTCTGTGTTCCCTGTCTATGCGTGCCAGTGTGAGCACATCGCTCGCATCAGGCGAGGCCTGGATGAAGTGGAGCTTGGCTGCCCAATAGTTGGCGTCTGCCCTGACCACATCCTTTTCGACCTCCCTGAGAACACACCCGAGGTGTTACGTGAGGCCTTCCCAACTTCGTCGTTGCCGCTTGGGGGTCCTCCGCCGCGCCTGATCGAGTTCGACCAGGACTCCTCCGCGACTGCGCTCACTCCAGCTGTCCGTGCTCAACTGGTGCGGGCACTCGCGTTGCGTCGTCAGCAGGTGAGTGTGATGTGGCTGGCTGAAGAGGTTGCGCCGTATCTGACGTTCTACGCGCGGGCGGCTCGACAGAAGCTCGTGAAGACCGTCGGCGAGGCGGCGAGGATGATCGCGCAGGGTGATACCTCGACGTTCGAGTATCAGGGCCCAACGTCAAACGACGGCGGTTTCGGGTTCGTTCGACTCCTGAAGACTCCGGAGGACAACGATCCTCGGGGGCGAACGCAGGCATACCAAGCGCTTGCTCGCAGTAGTCAGGGTAGACGGCGGCGGACACGTCAGCATGATCCTGATCAACTAGACCTGTTGCAGGAGCTTGCTCAGGCGGATGATGAGGACGGGACGGAAGAAGGCGAGGTGACGTCGTGACGACCAGAGCCGACATGGGTCGCAGCCTTGCCCTTGACCCCACCGCGCCCACCAAGACGTTCGTCGTGGAAGCGCATGCGGATCAACCGCATGCATTACTTGAAGACATCGTAGGTTCAAAGAACGTTGAACCTACGAGTGATGCTTTCCTTTATAGGGCAATGCTTCCTGAAGGTGTTCTTTGGGTTGACCAGTTGGATGAGAGGTTCTGGTCAGTTCATACGGATCTTCAGACTCAGGTAGTGAGAGCCTTCCTCAAGAAGGAAGTAGATCAACGACGAGAGCTCGACTGGATGTGGTTACCGTCAGCTCATCTACGAAATCTTTCGCCGAACGCAATTTCAAGAAGAGTTCATACTGTGTTCGACGGTAGTGGGTTTCTTGACGGAGAATCGCCTGCGCGGGGCTTACGTGTGCAGCTCTCTGGAAAAGGTGCGGCGGGCCTGCTCGATCATATCTCAAATATTGACGAGTATCGTTCGTCGGTTTCGTTCGATCGCGTTCAGGCGTCTCTGGCGGATTCAGATCTCGGTCAGATCGAAGAAGGCGTCAATCGTATGGGTCATTTCCTTGTGACCGGCGACTCCTTCGAATTTCACGCCCAATTCGTTAGATACGTGGTTCAGCGGTACAGGCGGCTCGTCGGACTCTGTGAGGACCGAGCTTTGTCCTACAAGCCTTACACGACCGGCTCGGCAGGTGACGACGGAACTGGGGGTGGCGTGTGGGGTGGGCCTATAGTTATTAGATTCAGTCGTAGGGTCAATGACCTCGATGCATTTATGGGTACACTGTTCTCTTCCCGCGCCCCCTATCGACTATGGGGTGCACCCGAGATAAAGTCAGATTACGCTGAAGTTCATGCGGTTGATTTGCATGTGGCCAACGGAATTCGGCTTGACGTTGGTCGCGATTGGTTGCGCATATACCTCGATGAGGGGTCCTGCGGAAACACGGTTGCCCGTCTTGTCAGCAACCTGCAGCACACTTTTGACGGTGCATTGAGTTTCGTCGATCCGGAGCTGCAGGGTGCGCTTGAGGCGAAGGATCCGTCTCTTCTGGGCGTGTATAACTAGCGTTATAGGTGCACGGCCCGAATTTGGTCAAATTCTAGTCGCCGTCGCCGAGTCTGCCTATCAACCCAGCGCGTGAAGTGGACCAGGGCTGGCTGACCTCGGACTGGCCGACGTGCACTTCCACGACCTCGCGGCACGCGGGAGACATCTGGGCGTCCAAGGCCGGATGTCGACCAAGGGCGACGAGGAAGGTCCAGGGGGGCCATGCCGGGCGCGTAAGTGCTGGGAAGTCGCTGGTGAAGCGATCCGATGGGTGCTGCATCGCGTAACCGATGTTGTCCGTGGTTGACCTGTGTCTACAGCACATGTATCGCATGAGAAGAGACGGCGGAGTTCGAAGGTTGGTAGCGGCCAAGCCGACCCTCCACCTTGCCGCGATGGGATGGCGCCGATGGGCTACGCTCTGTCCAGCGTTGGTCTTCAGCGTCGGACAGAGCAACTCTCGAATTGACGACCGCGCCTGGGATTTGTTCCCGGCGGCTTGGGGTTGGGTTGCTCGCCCCGGGTCTGGCGTGCGCACAGTGAAGACCTGGCGTAGCAGGCTGAGTACTCAGCCCATGCAGCACGCGGCGAGCACACCAAGGCCGTGACGATCCGGGGTCGCCGTGGCCTGGACGGGTTTCGTCGTGTGGGGCGTCTTCACCATCAATCCGTGGCTTGTGCCCGTCTGCCTCTCCCTTCTACTCGGCACTGTTGTATGGCTGCATGAGCGCACGCTCAGTCGGGCTAAGCCGGGTGACGATGCCCAGGTCCGCTTCCTTGGCGTGATACGCATCGTGCTCAGGCGTGGTACTGGCAGGCAGGATCCGTCTTTGGGCCTGCCGGATGAAGATGTGTCCAACCAGCCCGAGGCTGGCCATGAGCAGGAATAGCGCCCCGCTTGATCTCGGCTTTGCGTCAATTCCGGGGGAAGCAGCTGGTTAGCGGCTGAGATAGGAAGGAACGACGACAGAGGCTGGGACGGCTGGTGAGGCGGAAGAGTCTCCGGTCATGGCTACGACGTTCGCTGACCTTGAGGCTCGGGAGCGCGGTGTCCACTTCCATGACCTGCGGCACTCCGGTAACACGTGGGCGGCACAGGCCGGCACGTCCACCAAGGACCTGATGGTGCGGATTGGCCACGACGACATGCGCGCCGCGATCATCTACCAGCACCCCAGCACCCCAGCACCCCAGCACCGAGGCAGACCAGGCCATCGCAGACCGGCTCTCGGCACGTGTCGACAAACACCGGGGGAAGACAGCCAAGGACAAAAGGGGAAGCGGCGCAAGAAGCGCCAGCAACATGACAACACCGACGCCGCGTAACCAGCGCATCTCGGCTGGTCAGAGAGGGTCGCTACAGCACGCAGACAGCACGCCAGGGTAGTTCGATCATGAAACACGAAAGCCCCGGATCCACAGTAGACATCCTGTAACCTGGGGGTTTGCGTCTTGAGCGGATGACGGGAATCGAACCCGCGTTCTCAGCTTGGGAAGCTGATGTTCTACCATTGAACTACATCCGCAGAGCGCTGGTGAGCTTACATGGTGGGGGCTCGCTAGGGTGAGCGGGTGTTGTTGAGCGACGGTGACCT
>NZ_DASQCC010000109.1:0-11513 GCF_035634895.1 Actinophytocola sp.
CTCGACGGCCTGAGCTGGGCCGACCCGGCCGCCCGTGGCGTGGCGACGGCCACCGCGTCCTGAGAGCGGGTACTCGCGGGCGGCGTGGACCCGGCCCGGGTCGAGGAGCTGCTGGCACGGATCGGGGCGCGGGCATGACCAGACCGAGAGTCCGCTTACGCGACGTGGCCGCGGCCGCCAACACCAGCGCCAAGACCGCGTCCCGCGTGATCAACGGCGACCCGCGGGTTGCCGAGGAGACGCGGGCACGGGTCGAGCAGGCCGTCCGCGACCTCGGCTACCAGCCGGACCCGCTCGCCAGGTCGCTGCGCCGCGGCACGGACGACACGATCGGCGTGGTGATCGACTCGGTAGCGGACCCGTTCTTCGCCAGCGTCACCGGCGAGATCGAGCGGCTCGCGCTGAAACGGGGCATCACGGTGATCATCGCGAGCACGAACCGCGCGCCGGACCGCGAGCGGTCCGTGCTGGAGGGGTTGGCGCAGCGGCGGGTCGCGGGACTGATCGTCGCGCCGGTGTCGGCGGACCACACGTACGTCCGGACGCTGCCGTGCCCGGTGGTGTTCGTGGACCGCCGGGCACGCAGCGTGACCGCGGACGCGGTGGTGGTCGACGACCGCGAGGCGGCGGCCACGGCCGTGCGGCACCTGATCACACACGGGCACCGGCGGATCGCGTTCATCGGCGACGGGCCGGACCTGGACACCGCGCGGCTGCGCCTGGCGGGCTACCGCGACGCGCTCGCCGAGGCCGGCATCGACGAGGAGACCGTGCTCGAATGCCGCCCGGACGACACCGTCGGGCACGCGGCCGCGCACACCACGCGGCTGCTGGCCGACCCGGGGCCGCCGACCGCGATCTTCAGCGGCAACACGCGGTGCTCGCTCGGCATCGTGCCGGTGCTGCACCGCCGAAACCGGCTGGACATCGCCCTGGTCGCGTTCGGCGACTTCCCGATGGCCGACTCGGTGACCCCGGCCGTCACGGTCATCGACCACCCGTCGGACGTCATCGGCCGGCTGGCGGCCGAACAGCTCATGAGGCGCCTGGAAGGCGACACAAGCGACCCGGTCACGGTCGTCGCGCCGGTGCACCTGGTGTCACGCGGCTCCGGGGAGGTGCGGCCGTGAGCGTCGGGGCGGTCGTCGAGGCAGTCGTCGGGGTGGACATCGGCACCACCGAGACCAAGGCGCTCGTCGTCGACACGGACGGGCGGCAGTTGGGCTTCGCCAGGGGAACGACCACCTGGGACGGCGCCGAGACCACCGCGGACGCCTTGTTCGCCGACGCGCTCGGTGTGATCGGCGCCGCCCTCGCCGACGCGGAAACCGCCGCCGGACAACGAGTTCAGGCCATCGGGCTCGGACTGGCCGGGTTCGCCGAGAGCGGCGTCGTGCTGGACGGCGCCGGCGACGTCACGACGCCGGTCATCGCCTGGTACGACCAGCGCGGCACGACCGAGCTGGCGAGGCTCGACCCGGCCTTCCTCGCGGCCTTCCCCCGGCGCACCGGGCTCCCCCTGGGCGCACAGTGGACGATCGGGAAACTGCTCTGGCTCCAGGACACCCGCGGCGGCCTGCCCGCCGGCGCGTGCTGGCTCAACATCCCGGAGTACGTCGCGCACCGGCTCGGCGCCGCACGCGTCAGCGAGCCGTCGCTCGCCTCCCGCACCGGGCTGCTCGACCAGGCCACCGGCCGCCAGTGGCCGGCCGCGCTCGCACTCCTCGGCGCCGAGCGCCTGCTGCCCGAAACCCTGACCGCCGGCCACCCCGCCGGCACCGTCGCCCCCGGCATCCTCGACGGCCTGACCGGCGCGGTGATCACCGTCGTCGGTCACGACCATCCCGTGGCGGCCACCGGCGTCGGCGCGGTCGGCGACCACGAGCTGTTCAACTCCTGCGGCACCGCGGACGTCATCCTCCGCACGCTTCCCCGCCCGCTCACCGACGACGAGCGGGAAAGCCTCGTCGTCCGCGGCATCGACGCCGGCACGCATGTCCTCGGTGGACAGTCCGTGCTCATCGGCGGCGTCCGGGCCGGCCTGGTCATGCGCCGGGTGCTCGCGATGCTCGGTGCCGCGGATGCGGCCGGCCGGGCGGCACTGGACACACCGGTCGCGGACCCGAGCCACCCGGCCGTGTCGGTGACCGGCGCCAGGAGCACCGACGAGGACGTCACCATCACCGTCACCGACGGGGCCAGCCCCCGCGCGGTGTGGGCCGCGGCGCTCGACCACATCACCGAGGTCACCGAGAACCTGTTGCGCGGCATGAACGACGTCGTCGGCACGCACCACGCCGCCGTGGCCGCCGGCGGCTGGACCCGGATGGCCACCGTCCGGGAGGCCAAGAACCGCATCCTGCCCGGTCTGCGGTTCTCACCCATGACCCAGCCCGGCGCGTTCGGCGCCGCCCTGTTCGCGGCGTGGGCCGCGGCCGGGAACCCGGGTGACTTCCTGACTTTCGCCGGTCCGCTGCGGCGGGCCGGCCTCGATTCCCCAACGCCCGTCATGGCGAGCAAGGAGTAGCCGATGACCACCGCAACCACAGCGAGCCTGGACGCCATCGCGGGCGAGGACGGAGTGTTCTCGATCATCGCGATGGACCAGCGGAACACCTTGCGCCGCATGTTCACCGCGGCGGGCAGGGAGGCGACGCCCGAGGCGATGCGTGCCGCCAAGGTGGACGTCGCGCGGGCGCTCACGCCGACGGCGAGCGGGATCCTGCTCGACCCCACGATCGGCGTCCCCTCGGTGCTCGACGCCGGCGCGCTGGCCACGGACTGCGGCCTCCTGATCGCCGCGGAACCGGAGTCCCGGGGGAACTTCAACGGTGAGCCGCGGGCCTCCCGGACCGCCGAGCAGGGCGCGGAGTGGGTCCGGGGCCTCGGCGGCCACGCCGTGAAGTTCCTGGTGCAGCTGCGGCCCGGCCGCCCACACCTGTCCGGCCAGCCCGACCTCGCCGAGGAGGTGCTCGACGTGGTCCGCGCGGTCGTCGCTGACTGCCGCGCGGCCGGCGTGCCGTCCGTGGTGGAGAACCTCGTCTACCAGCTACCCGGCGAGGAACCCCTTACCCCACAACAACGTGAGGACCTCGTCGTGGAGGCGGCCCGCAAGCTCGACGAGATCGGGCCCGACCTGCTGAAGCTGGAGTATCCCGGCTCCCCCAAGGGATGCCGGCGCATAGCGGCTACCGTGCACGGTCCGTGGGCGGTGCTCTCGGCGGGCGTCGCGTTCGAGGAGTTCCAGAACGTGCTGCGGATCTCCTGCGACGAGGGCGGCGCGTCCGGCTTCATCGCCGGCCGCTCGGTCTGGAAGGAGGCCATCGGCCTCGAAGGCAAGGACCGGCAGGAGTTCCTGGACACCGTGGCCCGACCAAGACTCGACGACTGCCTCGCCGCCGTCACCGGACGGGCGCGGCCGTGGCGGGAGGCAGTGCGATGACGCTACTCGAGGCCCATGGCCTCTCCAAGGCCTACGGGCACGTGCATGCCCTGGCGGAGACCGACTTCGACGTCGACGCAGGCGAGGTGGTCGCGCTCATCGGCGACAACGGGGCCGGCAAGAGCACGCTCGTCCGGCTACTGTCCGGCATCGAGACCCCGGACACCGGCACGATCGTGTTCGACGGCAAGCCCGTGCACCTCAACTCGCCGACGACCGCCCGCGCCCTCGGCATCGAGACGGTGTTCCAGGACCTCGCGCTCGCACCGCACCTCTCGCCCGTGCAGAACATGTACCTGGGCAGGGAGATCATGCGGCCCGGGCTGCTCGGCAAGCTCGGTTTCATGGACACCAGGGCGATGCGCGACGGCAGCCGCACGGCTTTCGACAACCTCGGCGCCACCGTGCGTGACCTGTCCGGCCCGGTCGGATCCATGTCCGGTGGGCAGAAACAGGGTGTCGCCGTGGCGCGGGCGGCGGCCTGGGCGAGTAGGGTGATCTTCCTCGACGAGCCGACCGCGGCGCTCGGCGTGGTGCAGACCCGCAACGTGCTGGACCTCATCCGGCGGGTGCGGGACGAGGGCATCGCGGTCGTGTTCATCAGCCACTCCATGCCCCACGTGATGGAGGTGTCGGACCGGATCCAGGTACTGCGCATGGGACAGCGCGTGGCGACGTTCGCGGCGGAGCGGACGTCGATGGAGGAGCTCGTCGGCGCGATGACCGGTGCCACAGAAGCTGAGAACGGCAACGAGGTAGGTGCCACGTCATGACGCAGGCCGAAGGCTTCCCAACCGCACCTCATGGGAACGTGGCGCAAACCAGCCACAAGTACGTGACCAAACAGAACCCTCCGTCGCCAACGCGACCAACACTCGAAGATTCCGGGGAGGCAGGACTGTCATGACCAGTGTCGCGCAGCGTGGCGCGTCGGCGACGGCGGTGGACGAGGTCCCCGCCGGCCGGTTGCAGCGGCTGCTTCGGTTGCAGGCACTGCAGATCGTGCTCATCCTCGCGGTGATCGTCGCGGTCTTCGGCATCATGGACGCGAACGCGTTCCTGTCCGTGTTCAACCTCCGCGGCATCGTGGTGAACACGTCGATCCTCGCGGTGCTCGGCGTCGGCATGACGTTCGTGATCATCACGGGCGGCATCGACCTGTCGGTCGGCAGCGTGCTCGTGCTCTCCGGCGTGATCGCCAGCAAGGCCATGGTCGCGGCCGGCGGGCAGGGCTGGGGCGTCGCCATCCTGGGGATGGTCGTGGCGAGCGTGGTCGGGCTGGCCTGCGGGCTGCTCAACGGCGTGCTCATCGCGAAGCTGCGGGTGCCGCCACTGATCGTCACCCTCGGCACGATGGGCGCGACGCTCGGCGTAGCGCAGATCATCACCAGCGGCATCGACCTGCGCGACGCGCCGGACGTCCTGGTGGACAACATCGGCTTCGGCAACCTCGTCGGGCAGGTGCCGACGCTGTCGGTCGTCGCGCTGGTCGTGGTCGTGTTCGGCATGATCGTGTTGCACCGCACCAGGTTCGGCCTGCACACGTACGCGATCGGCTCGAACCCGGAGGCGGGCCGCCGGGTCGGCCTGAAGGTCAACCGGCACCTGATCAGGGTGTACGCGCTGGCCGGGCTGACCGCGGGCTTCGCCGGAATCCTGAACCTGGCGTTCTTCCAGTCGACGACGATCGCCGGCCAGACCAACACGAACCTGAACGTGATCGCCGGCGTGGTCATCGGCGGCACGTCCCTGTTCGGCGGCGTCGGCACGGTCTTCGGCACGGTGATCGGCCTGTTCATCCCGTCCACACTGCAGAACGGGTTCGTGATCCTGGGGGTCCAACCGTTCTGGCAGCAGGTCGTGGTCGGCGGCGTCCTCATCGCCGCCGTGTACGTGGACCAGGCCCGCCGGACCGCCGCCCTACGCGGCGGTTCCCGTGGCCGGCCCAGATTCCTCCCCCAGCTCGGGGGCAGCTCACGAAAGGAAAACCCATGACCAAGCTCAAAACGGTTGTGGCGATGGCGGCAGCGTCGGCGCTCTTCCTTGCAGCCTGCGGTTCGGGCGACAGCTCGGGCTCGGGTGGCTCGTACAAGCTCTCCTTCGTCCAGGGTGTCACCGGTGACGCGTTCTACATCACCATGGGATGTGCGGTTCAGGAGGAGGCGAAGAAGGAAGGCGCGACGGTCGACATCCAGGGTCCGCAGAAGTTCGACCCGACCCAGCAGACGCCGGTGCTGCAGTCCGTCGTCTCGTCCCGGCCGGACGCCATCCTGATCGCGCCGACCGACGTGTCGGCGATGCAGCGGCCGATCGAGCAGGCCACGAAGCAGAACATCAAGGTCGTGCTCGTGGACACCACGCTGAACGACCCGTCCATCGCCGCGTCGGCCATCGCCTCGGACAACGTCGGCGGCGGCAAGGCGGCCTTCGAAGCCATCAAGCAGCTCGCGCCGCAGGGCGGGAAGGTGCTGGTGGTCAGCGTCCAGCCGGGCATCAGCACGACCGACGCGCGGGCCAAGGGCTTCCAGGACGCGGTCAAGGCGGACTCCAAGTTCACCGACCTCGGCGTGCAGTACTCGCAGAACGAGCCGCAGAAGGCCGCGCAGATCGTGACCGCGGCGCTGCAGAAGGACCCGGACATCGTCGGCATCTTCGCCGCCAACCTCTTCTCCGCGGAGGGCTCCGCCACGGGCGTCCGCCAGGCCAACAAGCAGGACCAGGTCAAGATCGTCGGCTTCGACGCGGGCCCGGACCAGGTGAAGGCGCTCCAGGACGGGACCGTGCAGGCACTCGTCGCACAGCAGCCGGGCAAGATCGGTCAGGTCGGCGTCCAGCAGGCGATCAAGGCCCTCAAGGGTGAGAAGACGGAGACGAAGGTCCAGACGGGCTTCACGATCGTCACCAAGGACAACCTCGACTCGCCCGAGGGCAAGGCAGCGCTCTACAAGTCGAGCTGCTAGCCGGTTCCCCGCCGCACCTCCCGCGACGCCACTCGCGGGAGGTGCGGCGTCTCGCCTTCCAGCCAATTCACCGCACGCCGGCCACCGGCCCGAGCACACGCCCCGTGTAGACGCGCAGGCGTACAAAGGTCAGGGACGGGAGGTGGTGACCTTGTCCGTGGCGCGCCCGAAGACGGTGCGGTCGTGGCTGCTGGTGGCCGTGGTCGCGCTCGTCGCGGTGCTCGTGCCGCAGGTGCCGGACTGGCTGCCGGTCTCCGCCGCGTCGGTCGACCCGGGACAACTGCGGCAGCGCGTGCTCGACTCGACCAACCAGCCCTACCAGGGCTATGCCGAGGTCAGCGGCGCATTGCGGCTGCCGGAGCTGCCCCGTCTGAGCGACCTCACCGCGCTGCTCACCGGCACCACCCGCGTCCGCACCTGGTACGCGGCGCCGTCGCGCTGGCGGTTCGCCGTCGTGTCCACGGCGGGCGAACGGGACGTTTACGGCACACCGGATGGCGACTTCACCTGGGACTACGGCAACAACCAGGTGACCAGGCTGGTCGGCGAGGTGCCCGTGCGACAGCCGAGGGCCGGTGACCTCACCCCGCCCGAGCTGGCCCGTCGGGTGCTGTCGGCGGCCGCCGGCGACCCGGTCACGGCGCTGCCCGCGCGGCGGCTCGCCGGTCGGGACGTGCCCGGGCTGCGGCTGACCCCACGCGACCCCGACACGACGATCGGGCACGTGGACCTGTGGGTGGACCCTGGCAGTGGCGTGCCGCTGGCGGTGGAGATGACCGCGCGGGGCGCGGGCCGTCCGGTGGTGGCCAGCCGGTTCCTGGAGTTCGCCGCGACGGCTCCCTCCGCCGACGTCCTCACCCCGCGGCGGCCCTGGGGCAGCGGGTACAGCATCGTCTCCGCGCCGGGGATCGCGGACGCGCTGGGCGCACTGGGCCGGGGCTTCCCGCCGCCGCGGCTGGCGGGGCGGGCGCTGCGGGAGACGAACGCCGCCGGGGTCCGCGGGGTCGGCGTGTACGGGACGGGACTGTCGGCGTTCGTGGAGGTGCGGGTGCCCGGTGACATCGGCGCGCAGGCGGCGGACGCGATCGAGAAGGCGGGCGGGGACAGCGAGGAGTTCCCGGAGGGGACGGTGACCCGGCTGACGATCACGCCGCTGTCGGTTGCGGTCGCGCGGTCGACGTTCGGGCGCTGGTACATGCTGGCCGGGCTGACCTCGTCGGATGTGCTGGCGACCGCCGCGCGGGAGCTGACCCTGCTGCGCGGGCGACGCCGATGATCATCACCCGCGGGCTCACGAAGCGGTACGGCCGGGTGGTGGCGGTCGACGACGTGGATCTGGAGGTCAGGGAGGGCGACCGGTACGGCTTCCTGGGCCCGAACGGGTCGGGGAAGACGACGCTGGTGCGGTTGCTGCTGGGGTTGGTGTACGCGACGAGCGGGGAGATCGAGGTGCTGGGGTCCTCGGCGCCGGCCCGGGTGCTGCCGTCGATCGGCGCGCTGGTGGAGGGCCCCGCGGCGTACCCGCACCTGTCGGGCCGGCAGAACCTGTCGTTGCTGGACGCGGCCGGTCCGGGCGGGCGGCGGCGGACGCGGAAGCGGCGGATCGAGGACGCGCTGGAGCAGGTGGGGCTGGCGGGGGTGGACCGCAGGCCGGTGCGGGCGTACTCACTGGGGATGCGTCAGCGGTTGGGGTTGGCGGCGGCGCTGCTGCGGCAGCCGCGGCTGCTGATCCTGGACGAGCCGACGAACGGGCTGGACCCGCGTGGCATCCGGGAGATTCGCGACCTGCTGATCACGCTGAACGAGGCGGGAACGACGGTGTTCCTGTCGAGCCATCTGCTGGCCGAGGTGGAGGCGTTGTGCACACGGGTCGGGATCGTGGACCGGGGTCGGTTGGTGGTGCAGGACTCGATGGACTCGCTCCGGGCGCCGACGGGGCACGTGGTGCTGGAGACCCCGGACGCGGCCCAGGTCGTGGGGATCCTCGACGGCCAGGTGGTGACCCGGGACGGCACGCGGCTGGTGGTCCGGCATCCCGACCCGGCCGAGCTGAACGCGACGCTGGTGCGGGAGGGCGTCCGGGTGTCCGCGATCGGCGCGGAACGCCGGACGCTGGAGGAGGTCGTGCTGAACGTGACCGGCCACGGCAGCGACCGCGTGGAGCGCACGCCGTGACCCCGCGAACGGCCCGCTCCCCTGCCGAAGGGACGCCCGCCCGGACACTCGGTGCCACGAAGAGGGCCCTCACGACACCGGAAACTGGCACCCACCGAGCCAGCACCGCCGCGAAGGCGCCCCTCAGCGCGCTCGACGCCGCCGACCTGCCGTTCGGGACACCCACGATGTCCCGAACGCGCCTTTCCCCGCGGACGCCGCGGGAGCCGGCGGCCGGTCGCCGCGGCGGCGGGGAGCGCACGCCGTGATCACCGTCGAGTTGCGGAAGCTGGTGGGGCGGCCGCGGGTCTGGCTGTCGATCGTGCTGCTGTGCGCGGTGCCGGCCCTGGTCGCGGTCCTGCTGTCCATCTCCGACATCGCGCCGCCGCCCGGGCAGGGCGGTGCGTTCCTCTCCGCGGTGACCAGCAACGGGTCCCTCTACCCCGCCGCCGCGCTCGCCATGGTGCTGCCCGTCTTCCTTCCCCTGGCCGTCGCCGTCTACGCGGGGGACGCGGTCGCGGGCGAGGCCAGCACCGGCACGCTCCGGTACCTCCTCGTCCGGCCCGTCGGGCGGCCTCGGCTGCTGTCCGCCAAGCTCGTCGCGCTCGCGATCTACATCCTGATCGCGATCTTCGTCGTCGTGGTCAGCTCGCTCGTCATCGGGGTCGCACTGTTCGGGACCGGCGCCGAGGCGGTCGGGCAGGCCGGCGGGGTCACCTCGCTCTCCGGTGCCTCCCTCGGGCCGCAGGAGCTGGCCGTCCGCCTGCTCGCGGCCATCGCCTACATCGCCGTCTCCATGCTGGGCTTCGGCACCATCGCCCTGTTCTTCTCCACCCTCTCCGACTCCGCCCTCGGCGCGGCGCTGTCCTCGCTCGCCGTGCTCATCGCCAGCTCGGTCCTCGAGACACTCGACGCCGCCGCGCCGCTCAAGCCGTACCTGCCGACCAACTACTGGCTGTCCTGGATCGACTTCTTCCGCGACCCCGTCTTCTGGCACAACATCGACCGAGGGCTGCTCCTCCAGGCCGGCTACATCGTCGTCTTCTTCGGCGCCGCCTGGGCCAACTTCGGCACCAAGGACATCACGAGCTGACGCACCCCGCCGCCGGCGCCGCCATCGTGTCCCCGCTCAACGCCCCCAGCACGACCCGGGTCACCAGCGGATCCGTCGGCAGCGCCGAGTGCGCCACCACGGCCGATGGGCACAGCGACTGCAGCGACACGTTCACCGCGCCGGCCAACCGCGCCGACTCCGGCGGCACCACCGTCTGGTCGTTCTCCGTCCAGATCGACATCCAGGGCACGGCCACCGGCTCCCGGTCCGCCGACACGAGCAACGCGCTCCCCGGGCTCAGCTGCTGGCACGCCACCGGGCACGCGTCGGGCGCCAGGACCCCGCCCGCGGCGGCGATCTCCGTCCCGTGCAACGGCGAGCCGAGCGTGACCACCCGCCGCGCGGAACCGCCGCCGTTGACCCACAGGCGGGTCACCACCCCGCCGGCCGAGTAGCCGATCACGTCGACCGGGTCGCCCGCGGCCGCCGCGTCCAGCGCCCGGGTCTGCGCACGAAGGTCACCCGTGCCGTCGCCGGGCAGCGTCACCACCCGCGCCTCCCGGCCGGCGTGGCGCAGCGAGTCGGCCAGCCGGGACAGCGCCGCCCGCGAACCCCCGTAGCCCGGCACGAGCAGGACCGGCGGGGGGCCGGCCGCGGAGCCGGCCGAACCGGTCGCCTGGACGCCGACCACCACGACGAGAGCGCACACCGACGCCGCGACCGCCGCTACCAGCCGGCGTCGCCGCCGGCTCAGGCCCTGCCACCAGTCACGCACATGGTCCATGGTGCCTCAGCCGACTTTTGCGCCGAACGGGCGAAGTTGTGTCCGCGAACTACGAAAGTGGGACGAAAGTTCCACACAGACCTTGACCCTCTGTACACCCGCGCTTAATTTGTCCGGCTAACGGACAAATTAAGCGGGGCGGTGTTGCCTTGTGAGCGCGTCGAGGCCAGTCCTACGGCAACCGGCCGACCAGGTCACGATGCGTCGCAGCAACCTCGCCCTCGTCCTCCGCCACCTCCGCGACGCCGGCCCCCGCAGCCGCGCCAGGATCGCCGTCGAGACCGGTCTCAACCGGGGCACCGTCTCCAGCCTCGTCGCCGAGCTGATCGACCGCGGGCTGGTTCGGGAGGGTGACGTGCAGCGCGGCGGCTCCGTCGGCAGGCCGGGCCAGACCGTCGAACTGGACGGCCGCGACATCGGCGGGATCGGCGTGGAGATCAACGTCGACTACGTGACCGCGATCGTCCTGGACCTCGCGAACACCCCCGTGTTCGAGCATCGCGTCTCGCTCGACGTGCCGGCGCTCCCCCCGGAGGCCGTGCTCGACGCGGTCACCGAACTGGCCGGGCTGGCGCTCACCGAGTGCGAGAAACGGCAGGTCACGGTCGTCGGTCTCACGCTCGCCGTGCCCGCGCTGGTGGATCGCGACGAGGGTGTCGTGGCCTTCGCGCCCAACCTGCGCTGGACCGGGGTCCGGGCCGTCGAAGGGCTGCGCCACCGGCTCGGCGTGCCCGGGCCGGAGGTCCGGGGGGCGCCCTCCACCCGACAGCTGCCCATCCGCGTGGACAACGACGCGAACCTCGCCGCGCTCGCGGAGTTCGCCATGGGCAGCCGGGCCGGCACCCCGCACCTCGTCTACCTCACGGGCGAGACCGGTGTCGGCGGCGGGGTCATGGTCGACGGCCGGCTTCTGCGCGGCGCGGAGGGCTTCTCTGGCGAGATCGGGCACATGCCGCTCAACCCCGGCGGCGACATGTGCGGCTGCGGCCGCCGCGGCTGCTGGGAGACCATGGTCGGCCTGGCCGCGCTGCTGCGGATGGCCGCGGCGCCCGACGACCCCGTCCGCGACCCGTCGCTGGACCTGGAGCGCCGCCTCGCCATGGTGTGCGACCGCGCCGA
>NZ_DASQCC010000110.1:0-30826 GCF_035634895.1 Actinophytocola sp.
GAGTTCCAGGACGTCGTCCGCTCACGCCGCATGGTGCGACGGTTCCACGCGGACCGGCCGGTGCCCGCCGAGGTCAGGGACCGGATCCTGCACAACGCGACGCGTGGCCCGTCCGCAGGCTTCTCGCAGGGACAGGCGTTCCTGGTGCTGGAGGGCGAGGACTTGGACAGGTTCTGGGCGTTGCAGCCCAAGGAGAACGGCGTGTCGACCGCGCCGATGGTCATCGTCCCGTTCGCCGCCAAGCACGTCTACCTGGACCGCTACGCCCTGCCGGACAAGGGCTGGACCGACCGTGACGAGACCAGGTGGCCCGTGCCGTTCTGGTACATCGACACCGGCATGGCGACGCTGCTCATCCTGCAGACGGTGGTCGACCTGGGCCTCGGCGCGCTGTACTTCGGTCTCCGGCCGGAGGACGTCGAGCCGTTCCGCGAGCTGTACGGCGTCCCGGCCGAGTACGAACCCATCGGCGCGGTCGCCATCGGCTACTCCGACGAGCCGGAGCAGTCCGGTTCGCCACGCACCCGAAAGCGCCTGGCGCTGGACGAGATCGTGCATCACGGCAGGTGGTGACCGGTCCGGCCGCCCGGCTCGATGCCCAGCGTGGCGGACGAGACCGTGCGTTGCGGCCGGCAGTGCTCCTAGGGTGTAGACATGGTCGACATCCAGGTGCTCGGCGGTGCCGTCGAGCGAAGCGCGGAGATACTCACCCCGGAGGCGCTGGAGTTCCTCGCCAGTCTGCACGAGCGGTTCGCGGGCCGGCGTGACGAGCTCCTGGCGGCCCGCGCGGGACGGCGGGAGGAGGCCTCCCGCACCGGCAGGCTGGACTTCCTGCCGGAGACCCGCGAGGTCCGGGAGTCCGACTGGCGGGTCGCGGAGGCGCCGCCGGACCTGCGGGACCGCCGGGTCGAGATCACCGGGCCCACCGAGCGCAAGATGGCGATCAACGCGCTCAACTCCGGCGCCAGGATCTGGCTCGCCGACCTGGAGGACGCCAACACCCCGCACTGGGAGAA
The DNA here is from genome assembly GCF_035634895.1 of Actinophytocola sp. Lineage (GTDB taxonomy): Bacteria > Actinomycetota > Actinomycetes > Mycobacteriales > Pseudonocardiaceae > Actinophytocola. The sequence goes on from NZ_DASQCC010000110.1 coordinate 1,017, forward strand.
CGTCGTCGGCGGCCAGGTCAACCTCGTCGACGCCGTCCGCGGCACCATCGCGTTCACCTCGCCGGAGGGCAAGGAGTACGCGCTCAAGGAGGACGTCCGGCACGCCGTGATCGTCATGCGCCCCCGCGGCTGGCACCTCGACGAGCGGCACCTCCAGGTGAACGGCCGGTCGGCCGTCGGCGCGCTCGTCGACTTCGGCCTGTACTTCTTCCACAACGCGCGGGCCCTGCTCGACAAGGGCAGCGGCCCGTACTTCTACCTGCCGAAGATGGAGAGCCACCTCGAGGCCCGCCTCTGGAACGACGTGTTCACCCACGCCGAGGAGACCCTGGGGATCCCCCACGGCACCATCCGCGCGACGGTGCTCATCGAGACCATCCCGGCCGCGTTCGAGATGGACGAGATCCTCTACGAGCTGCGTGACCACGCCTCCGGCCTCAACGCGGGCCGCTGGGACTACCTGTTCAGCATCATCAAGTACTTCCGCGACGCCGGCGCCGACTTCGTGCTGCCCGACCGCAACGACGTCACCATGACCGCGCCGTTCATGCGTGCCTACACCGAGCTGCTCGTCCGCACCTGCCACCGGCGCGGCGCGTTCGCGATGGGCGGCATGGCCGCGTTCATCCCCAACCGCCGCGACCCCGAGGTGACCGAGAAGGCGCTCGCCAAGGTCCACGACGACAAGCGGCGCGAGGCCACCGACGGGTTCGACGGCTCCTGGGTCGCGCACCCGGACCTCGTGGGCATCTGCGCCGAGGAGTTCGGCGCCGTCCTGGGCGAGAACCCCAACCAGCTCGGCAAGCTCCGCGAGGACGTGCACGTCACGGCCGACGACCTGCTCAACGTGAAGGCGACGCCCGGCCAGGCCACCGCCGCCGGCCTGCGTGCGGCCGTCGACGTCGGCGTCCGCTACCTCGCGTCCTGGCTGGGCGGCAACGGCGCGGCCGCCATCCACAACCTCATGGAGGACGCGGCGACCGCCGAGATCTCCCGCTCGCAGGTGTGGCAGTGGGTGCGCAACGAGGTCAAGCTCGACACCGGCGCGACCGTCACCGCAGACCTCGTGCGCGAGAACCTCGCCGACGTGCGTGCCGAGCTGGCCGACCTGCCGCACCTCGACACCGCGTGCGAGCTGTTCGAGCAGGTCGCCCTGGCCGACGAGTACCCGGACTTCCTGACGCTGCCTGCCTACGAGCGGATCTGAGGTTGCGGACCTCCCTGGACGCGGCGGCACTCACCGGGATCGCCGGCCGGCTGTCCGAAGTGGACGCGCACCGCGCGGCCCGGTACCCGGGCGACTCGGGTGGTCGCCAGCCGGTGCACACCTGTTACGTGCCGGCCGACGTGGTCACCGACGACCTGCCGGTCCAGTGGGGCGCCGCCGCGCTCGCCACGCTGGAGGAGCACGGGCCCGGCCCGCTCGCGTTCGCGGAGGTCCTCGGCCTGCCGCCGGCGTTGGCGGAGCCGGTGCACGAGAAGCTGGTCGCGAAGCTCGCCACGGAACCGGTGGAGGACCTGCGGATCGACTTCGAGGACGGCTACGGGTTCCAGCCGGACACCGTCGAGGACGAGGACGCCGTGCACTGCGCCGGGCTGGCCGGCGCCCTCGACGTGCCGTGGGTGGGCATCCGGTTCAAGTCGTTCGAGCACTTCGAGCGGGGGATCCGCACGCTCGACCTGTTCCTGACCCACCTCACGGTCGTGCCCGACGGGCTGACGCTGACGTTCCCGAAGGTCACCGACGTCGAGCAGGTCACGGTGCTGTGCGAGCTGCTCGGGCTGCTGGAGGACCGGCTCGGCCTGCCTCCGGGACGGCTGCGGTTCGAGATCCAGATCGAGACCACGCAGTCCGTCGTGGACTCGACGGGCCGGTTCGCGATCCCGCGGTTCATCGAGGCGGGTCAGGGCCGGGTCAGCGCGTTGCACTTCGGCACCTACGACTACACGGCCGCGTGCGGGCTCGCCGCGGGCGAGCAGCACCTCGCGCACGCGGCGTGCGACTTCGCCCGGCACGTCATGCAGGTCAGCGCGGCCGGTACCGGGGTCCGGCTGTCCGACGGCTCGACGAACATCCTGCCGATCGGGGACCGCGACACCGTGCACGAGGCGTGGCGCGAGCACTTCCGGCTGACGCTGCGCTCGCTCAAGCACGGCTTCTACCAGGGCTGGGACCTGCATCCGGCGCAGCTCGTCACCCGCTACGCCGCCAACTACGCGTTCTACCTGGGCAACGCCGAGACAGACGCCCAACGCCTGCGTGCGTACGTGGCGAAGGCCGACGCCGGCGTCCTCGACGAACCCGCGACGGCGCAAGCGCTTGCCATGTCCATGCGGCGCGCGGTGGACTGCGGCGCGCTGAGCGCCGCCGACGTGACCCGCCTGTGCGGCCTGTCCACGGCGGAGCTGGACGCGCTGGTCCGCAGGGAGGCACTGTGAGCGTGGCGTTCCGACGGCACGGAGCGGGCGAGGGGGCGTCCTGATGGATCTCATCATCCGTGCCGCCCGGATCATCACGCCGGAGGGCGAACGCGCCGGCGCGGTGGGGGTCAGCGACGGCGTGATCGTCGCGGTCGAGCCGGAGCTGGACGGGCCGGTGTTCGTCGACCTCGCCGACGACGAGGTGCTGCTGCCCGGGCTGGTGGACACGCACGTGCACGTCAACGACCCGGGCCGCAGCGAGTGGGAGGGCTTCGCGACCGCCACCCGCGCCGCGGCGGCAGGCGGCGTGACCATGATCGTGGACATGCCGCTGAACAGCGTGCCGCCGACCATCGACGTGCCGGCGCTCGACATCAAGCGCGCCACGGCCTTCGGCCGCACCTACGTGGACGTGGGCTTCTGGGGCGGTGCGGTGCCGGGCAACCGGACCGAGCTGGCGGCACTGCACGCGGCGGGCGTGTTCGGCTTCAAGTGCTTCCTGCTGGACTCGGGTGTCGCCGAGTTCGGCCACCTGTCGCCGGCCGAGCTGGCGACGGCGCTGGCGACGCTCCGCGACCTCGACGCGCTGATGATCGTGCACGCCGAGGACCCCGGCCTGATCGAGGACGCCCCGGACCCGCACGGCCGCGCGTACGGGGACTTCCTGGCGTCCCGGCCGAAGGACGCCGAGGACCGCGCGATCGCGACGGTGATCGAGCTGGCCCGGCGGCACGACGCCCGCCTGCACGTGGTGCACCTGTCGTCCGCGGACGCGCTGCCGATGATCGCGGCCGCCCGCCGCGACGGCGTGGCGATCACGGTCGAGACGTGCCCGCACTACCTGACGCTGGCCGCGGAGGAGGTGCCGGACGGGGCGACGCAGTTCAAGTGCTGCCCACCGATCCGCGAGGCCGCGAACCAGGCGCTGCTGTGGGAGGGGCTGCGTGCGGGGCTGATCGACTGCGTCGTGAGCGACCACTCGCCGTGCACCCCCGATCTGAAACGCTTCGACACCGGCGACTTCGGGCAGGCCTGGGGCGGCATCGCCGGCCTGCAGCTGGGGCTGCCGGCGATGTGGACGGCCGCGCGGAAGCGCGGTGTGCCGCTGACCGACGTGGTGCGCTGGATGTCCGCGGCCCCGGCGGACGTGGTCGGCCTGACCGGCAAGGGCGCGATCGAACCGGGCCGGGACGCGGACTTCGCCGTGTTCGCGCCGGCCGAGGAGTTCACCGTGGACGCCGCGAAACTGTTCCACCGCAACGCCGTCTCCGCGTACCACGGCCGCAGGCTGACCGGGGTGGTGCGGCGGACGTGGCTTCGCGGTCGCGAGGTGACCGGCGAGGCCCCGCACGGAAAGCTGCTGGTGCGGTGATGGAGTTCACCGGGTTGCCCGATCTGGCGTCGCGCCGCGTCGGCGGCAGCGTGCTGTGGGCGAACGACGAGCTGTTCGCGGAGAAGGAGAACCTGGTCCGGGCGACAGAGCCGGTGTTCCAGCCCGCGACGTTCGGCCACAAGGGCCAGATCTACGACGGCTGGGAGACACGGCGCCGCCGCGAGCCGGGTGTGGACGCGGCGGTCATCAGGCTCGGACTGCCCGGCGTCGTGCGCGGGGTCGTCGTGGACACGGCGTACTTCACCGGCAACTACCCGCCGTTCTGCTGGGTCGAGGCGGCGGCGGTGGAGGGTTACCCGTCGCCGGCGGAGCTTTCCGAGGCGGACTGGCGGACCGTGGTGCCGAGGTCGCCGCTGCTGGGCAACACGAAGAACCCGTTCGAGGTGGCGGATCCCCAGCGGTACACCCATGTCCGGCTGACCATCGACCCGGACGGCGGGGTGGCCAGGCTGCGGGTGCACGGCACCCCGGTGGCCGACCCACGTCTCGTGGACCTGGACTCGCTGGACCTGGCCGCGCTGGAGAACGGCGCCACGATCGACGGCTGCAGCAACATGTTCTACTCGTCGCCGGCGAACCTGATCTCCCCCGGCTTCGCCGCGGTGATGGGGGAGGGCTGGGAGACGGCCCGGCGGCGCGACGACGGCAACGACTGGGTGTCGGTACGGCTGGCCGGTGAGGGCGTGGTGCGCCTGGCGGAGCTGGACACGAGCCACTTCAAGGGAAACGCGCCGGGCTGGGCGTCACTGAGTGGTCTGACCGGCGACGAGTGGGTGGAGCTGCTGCCGAGGACCCGACTGCAACCGGACACCCGCCACCGCTTCCCGGTCCCCGGCGACCTACCGGTCACGCACGTGCGCATGGACGTCTACCCGGACGGCGGCATGGCCCGCCTGCGCCTGCACGGCACGCTGACCTCGACGGGCCGCCGCGATGTGGTCCTGCGCTGGTTCAACCGCCTGCCTGATGCCCAGGCTGTCGCGGTCCTGTCCGGCCTACCTCCGTCGGAGGCGTCGGCGTTGGTGGCGGCACGCCCGGCCACGGAGGTACCGCCGCTGTAGGCACCGACCGAACTGCCGACGACTTCCGCTCAGCGCGTTCACAAAGGACCGTCGAACCACGGCCGTGACCGGCGGAGAACCGAGCCCACGACAACCGTCGACCAGGCCGTGACCGATGAAGAGCCGAGCCCCGACAACCGTCGATCCCCGGGCCTGGCCACGAACGACCGTGACCTGCGAAAACAAAATTTTCCGAAGCTAGCCCCGAAATGGAGAGTAGGCAGCCCCCACCCGATCCCGGGGGCATCCCGCCGTGCCAGTCTACCGGGCAGCACCGACGGAAACACGCCAGAACCTGCGCCGATGGACCGTTCGTACGAGGATCACTCGAAGGGGGACAGCGTGGAACGGCGAACAGCGCGGAAGGGAACGGGTTTGAGCACAGGCGGGATGGGTATCAGGGGGATCGTGCGGAGCTCGTTCCGGCGTTGGCCGGTCAGCCGGTTGGATGCCGAACTCGTTCGACTCAGCGGCAAGTTGAAACCATCGCCGGCGGATGCCGGTTTCCGGCATCTCGGTCGCGCCGCCGACCGCAGCAAGATCTGGTTCGTCATCGCCGCCGGTCTCGCCGCCCGCAAGGGTTCGACCCGGCGCGCCGGACTCCGCGGTGTCGTGGCCATCGGGTTCGCCAGCTTCGCCGCCAGCTTCGTCGGCAAGCGCCTCTTTCCGCGTCGCCGGCCGGCCGCCGAGCTGCTTCCCGTCCCGCGCCGACTCGTCCGGCGCCCCAACTCGTCCTCCTTCCCCTCCGGGCATTCCGCCTCGGCGGCCGCCTTCGTCACCGCCGTCGCCATGGAGAACGGTCGCGCGGGCGCGCTCCTCGCGCCGCTCGCCGCCGCCGTCGGTTACAGCCGCGTCCACACGGGCGTCCACTGGCCCACCGACGTCGTGGCCGGCGCGGCCATCGGGGTCGGCGCCGCCTACGCCACCCGCCACTGGTGGCCCCACCCGAACGACCTGCCCGACGGCGAGCAGCAACGGGCCATCGACCACGAACTCGGTGACGGCGAAGGCCTCGTGATCGTCGTCAACTCCGGCGCAGGCTCGGCCGCGAACGTCCTGGCCGAGATCGAGAAGGCCTGGCCCCGCGCCGACATCATCGAGCTCGACCCCGAGACCGACATCGTCGCCGAGGTCACCAAGCGCATCGACGACGACGTCAAGGCGGTCGGCGCGGTGGGCGGCGACGGCACGGTCGCCACGGTGGCCGGCATCGCCGTCGACCGCGGCCTGCCGTTGGTCGTGGTCCCCGGCGGCACCCTCAACCACTTCGCCCGCGACCTCGGCGTCGACAACCTCGACGAGGCCCAGGCCGCGACCCGCACGGGCAGCGTCATCGTCTGCGACCTCGGCGACGTCAGGATCACCGACCGCAGCGGCGAGACCGAGCACGCCGTCTTCGTCAACACCGCGAGCCTCGGCGGCTACCCGGAGACCGTGCGGTTTCGCGAGAAGTTGCAGACGCGCTGGCCAAAGTGGGCGGCCGCCCTGCTCGCGAGCACTCGCGCGCTCCGCCGCGCCAAGCCGCTCGACATCGTGCTCAACGGCCGCCGCCACAAGGTCTGGATGCTCTTCGTCGGCAACGGCGCCTACGAGCCGAAGGGCTTCGGCCCCGCGCGCCGCCCGACGCTCGCCTCCGGCGTGCTCGACATCCGGTACCTGCGGGCCGACGTCCCGTACTCCCGCGCACGCTTCCTCCTCGCGACCCTCACCGGCACACTGCACGCAAGTCACGTGTACCGGCACCTGGAGTCCCCCGCGGTCGACGTCGTGCTGCTCGACGGCCACCGCCGCATCGCACTCGACGGAGAGGTGGGACCGCTGGGCCACTGGTTCCGGTTCCGCGCGCGGCAGGGCGCCCTGCGGGTCTACGGTTCTTGACCGTACGTTCCGGTAAAAGCTAGGGTCCTGGCGTGGCCAGGACCAAGGAGTTCGATCCGGACAGCGCGCTGCGGGCTGCCATGGACCTGTTCTGGCGCAAGGGTTACGAGGCCACGTCGATGCAGGACCTGGTGGACGGCCTCGGCATCGGCCGGGGCAGCATCTACGCCACCTTCGGTAGCAAGCACGAGCTGTACCTGCGTGCGCTGGACCGGTACGCGGAGCAGTCCGACGTCCGCGCGCTCGACCGGCTGTCCCGGTCCGGCCCGGCGCTGCCGGTGGTGCGCGAGTTCGTCCGCGCCTTCCTCGCCGACGCGCTGACCGACGGCCGTGGTTGCCTGGTCACGAACACGGCGGTCGAGTGCCCGCGGGACCGGCCGCTCGCCCGCCTCGTCGAGGTCAGCTGGGACGGCCTGGAGACCGCCTTCGCGAGCGCGCTCACGCGGGCGCGCAACCAGAGTGAGTTGGCCGAGGACAAGGACCCGCGCGCGATTGCGAGGTTCCTCGTGACGTTCCTGCAGGGCCTGCGGGTCCTGGCCAAGGTTCCCAACGAACGGCGCATGCGCGACGCCGTCGACCAGGCGCTGACGCTGCTGGACTGAGCGGGTTTTCCGCTGCCCCAAATCTGGAACGAACGTTCAAATAAAGGAGCTGCTCATGCGACGTCGAACCGTGTTGAAGAGCGCCGCCGCGGGTGGCGTGCTGGCCGCGACCGGTCTGCCCGCCGTGCCGCGGTCGACGAGTGGGTACGCGACCGTCAACGGCGTCCGGCTGCACTTCGTCACCGCCGGCAGCGGCGACCCGGTGGTGCTGCTCCCGGGTTGGCCCCGCACCTGGTGGGAGTTCCACAAGATCATCCCCAGCCTCGCCGCCACCCACCGGGTGATCGCCGTGGACCTCCGCGGCATGGGCGGCTCCGCCAAGCCGGCAGGCGGCTACGACAAGAGGACCATGGCGGCCGACATCGCGGCGCTCCTCGGGAAACTCGGCCATGACCGGGCGCACGTCGTCGGCTCGGACATCGGCGCGATGGTCGCGTTCAGCCTCGCCGCCAACCACCCGGACCTGGTCCGCACGGTCACCCTGCTCGACGTCGCCCATCCCGAGGAGAGCCTGTACCAGCTGCCACTGGTCCCGCGACCCGGCGAGACCTTCCACCTGTGGTGGTTCGCGTTCAACCAGGTCCGCGGCCTGCCGGAGCGGCTCCTCGCGGGCAAGGCCCGGGACCTGGTCGACCACCTCTGCGACCTGATACTGCTCGACCAGGACGCGGTAACCGAACGGGACCGGGACATCTACGCGGCCGCCTACGACACCCCGGCCGCCATCCGAGCCGGCAACGGCTGGTACCAGGCCTTCAACCAGGACATCGCCGACGACCGCACGTACGCGCCGGTGAGACCACCCCTCCTCGCGCTGGCCAACCCGGCCCAGTACGACTACCTACGCCGGCTCCTGCCCACCAAGGCGGCGGACGCGAACGTGACGCGCCTCGACGGCACCGGCCACTACCTGGTCGAGGAGGTGCCGGACGCGGTGCTGAGTCACCTGGCCGAACACCTGGCGCGAGGGTGAGCGGGCTAACCGCCGAGTGCCGCCTTCAACCGTCGTAACCGATCGTCCGGCCGCTGTCGCGGGCAGCTCACGCACTTCTGCTCGCCCGGCGACTCGTACACCAGGCAGCACGACGATCGCCGCACCACCCGCTGCCCGGCGACCTCGACGAACCGCGGTCGCGGGAACCGCCCGTCCGCGGCCAGTGCCGCCGCCTCGCCCTGGCCGCCACCCGCCCAGAGCACGCGGTTCGCCAGCGAGTCCGACGCGATCGCCCAGAGCGACCGGACCGGCGCCCCGGAAGCCGCGGCGACCGCCCCGGCACACGTCGCGACCAGCTCGCCCACCAGCGCGGACGCTTCCCCGCGCGGCACGGAGTCCGCCGACCGCGCGTCGAGCACCCGCCCGTCCGGATGCACCGACAACGTCATCGACCCCAGGGACGGCGTCGCCACCCGGCCCCCTTCCACGAAGGACGAAGCCGGCGGCCCGAGCAGCACCGAGCTGCCCGAGTACCACCACAGCACCCCCGCCGTCCGCGCGTCCACGCGGAACCGGCGCGCCGCCAGAACGAGTTGCGCGCCAAGCCAACCCGCGTCGGCGATGGCCGTCGCGGGCACTGTCACCAGCCCGCCGAGCGGAGCCTGCGGAGTGAGCATCGTTCCCGTGTGTTTCGCGTGCGGCTATGAACGCCGAGAGTAGCGGCTACGCGACCGAAACACCGATGTAACAAAATTCGGACGACAGTTCACGTGGGAGAAACCGGCGACGTCATCCCGCGAAACAGGACTTATCGATGCTCCCGGTGCAAATCTTGTGGTTCGGGAGGACGACTTGTTGGCTAACTCAGGAGATACCGCGTGGGTGCTGGCCAGCGCCGCGTTGGTCATGCTCATGACACCTGGCCTGGCATTCTTCTACGGCGGCATGGTCCGTTCCAAGAGTGTGCTCAACATGCTGATGTTGAACTTCATCGCGCTCGCGGTGATCACCATCCTGTGGATGCTCTTCGGCTTCAGCCTGGCGTTCGGCAACGACGTCGGCGGCGGCCTGCTCGGCAACCTCGACTGGGCCGGGCTGACCAACTCGTTCGGCAAGCTCGCCGGGTTCGGCACGGACGACGCGCCATGGCCGGGTGGTGACGCGCTCCCGGTGCTCGCGTTCGTGATGTTCCAGCTGATGTTCGCGATCATCACGCCCGCCCTGATCTCCGGTGCGATCGCCGATCGTGCGAAGTTCTGGAGCTGGGTCGTGTTCCTGGTCCTGTGGGCCTCGGTCGTGTACTTCCCGGTCGCGCACTGGGTGTTCTCGTTCGACGGCTTCATCGGCCCGAACTCCACCGGCGGCTGGATCGCGAACAAGCTCAAGGCACTCGACTTCGCCGGCGGCACCGCGGTGCACATCAACGCCGGTGCCGCGGGTCTCGCGCTCGCCTTCGTCCTCGGCAAGCGCAAGGGCTGGCCGAGGGAGACGCCCCGGCCGCACAACGTGCCGTTCGTCCTGCTGGGCGCCAGCCTCCTGTGGTTCGGCTGGTACGGCTTCAACGCCGGCTCCGCGCTCGCTGCCGGTGACCTCGCTGGCGTCGCGTTCACCAACACCACGATCGCGACCGCCGCGGCCGTCATCGGCTGGCTGCTCACCGAGCAGCTCAAGTACGGCAAGCCGACCACCCTCGGCGCGGCCTCCGGCGCGGTCGCCGGTCTGGTCGCGATCACCCCGGCCTGCGGGTACGTGGACACCTGGGGCGCGCTGGTCATCGGCGTCGTCGCGGGTGCGGTCTGTGCCCTCGCGGTCAGCCTCAAGTTCAGGTTCGGCTTCGACGACTCGCTCGACGTGGTCGGAGTCCACCTCGTGGGCGGCCTGATCGGCACGCTGCTGATCGGCTTCTTCAGCAAGGTCTCCGTCAACACCGCGTCCGTCGGCTCCGACGGCGTCTTCTACGGCGGCGGGTTCACCCAGTTGGGTCGTCAGGCGGTGGCAGCCGGCGCGGTGCTCCTGTACTCGTTCGTGCTGACACTGATCATCGGTTTCCTGATCAAGTTCACCATCGGGTTCCGCGTGAGTGAGGAGGCCGAGGTGACCGGCATCGACGAGGCCGAGCACAAGGAGACCGCGTACGACTTCGGTGGTATCGGTGGCGGCGGCGGCCTGTCGGACAGCCTGAAGCCGACCGCGGCGAAGTCCACCGAGTCCCTCGAGAGGAGCAAGGCATGAAGCTGGTGACGGCGATCATCAAGCCGTTCACGCTCGATGACGTCAAGGCGGCACTGGAGCAGGTCGGCGTGCTCGGCATGACGGTCAGCGAGGTCCAGGGCTACGGCCGGCAGAAGGGCCACACCGAGGTCTACCGGGGTGCCGAGTACTCGGTCGACTTCGTGCCGAAGGTGAAGATCGAGGTCCTGGTCGACGACGCTCTGGGCGACAAGGTGGTGGAGGCCGTGGTCGAGGCCGCGCGGACCGGCAAGATCGGTGACGGGAAGGTCTGGGTCACGCCGGTGGACACCGTGGTGAGGGTCCGCACCGGGGAGCGCGGCACCGACGCGCTCTGATGACGAACACGGGGGAGGGGGCGGCTTCGGCCGCCCCCACTGCCGCCGACCTGGTGTTGGCGCGTGACCGGCTGCTCGGCCGGGGCGCGCCGCACCAGGCCGGCCGACTCGGTCCGGACGTCCTGCGCGAGGCCCTGACCGACCTGCACGAGTTCTGGCTGACCGTGCACGCCGCACAGGCGGGCATCGGCGTCGAGGCGAGCGGGATCGCACTGGTCGCCGTCGGCGGCCTGGGGCGTAGAGAGCTCGTGCCGTTCTCCGATCTCGACCTCGTGCTCGTCCACGAGGGCAAGCGCGACGGCCGCATCGAGAAGGTCGCCGAGCAGCTGTGGTACCCGCTGTGGAACTCCGGCGTCGGCCTGGACCACTCCGTGCGCACGGTGCCCGAGGCACTCGACGTTGCCGCCACCGACCTGCGCACGGCCATGGGCCTGCTCGACGCACGGCACATCGCGGGCGACACGGCGTTGGCCGCGCAGCTGGCCGCCGCCGCCGTCGACGCGTGGCGCACGAGCGTGCGCCGCCGCGTCGACGAGCTCGTCGAGTCCGCGCGTGCCCGCTGGCGCCGCAGCGGCGAGGTCGCGCACTGGGTGGAACCCGATCTCAAGTACGGCCGCGGCGGCCTCCGCGACCTGGCGATCCTCGACGCGCTGGCGCTCGCGCAGCTGGTCGACCGGCCCGCCAGCGAGGTGTCGCAGGCCCGCAGGCTGCTGCTGGACACGCGGACCGAGCTGCGCCGCACCGCCGGCCGGCCCAGGGACGTGCTGATGCCGCAGGACGGCGACGAGATCGCCGCCGTCCTGGGCATGACCGACCGGTTCGTGCTCGCCCGCGCCCTGTCCGGCGCGGGCCGGACGGTCGCGTACGCGCTGGACGTCGCGCTGCGCGCGATCCAGCCGGCCAGGCAGAACCGCAAGATGCTCGGCGTGCTGCGCCGCCAGCCGCAGCGCAGACCGCTGTCCGAAGGCGTCGTGCTGAACGGCGACGAGGTCACCCTGGCACGCGACGTCGACCCGAGCAGGGACTCGGCGCTGCTGTTGCGGGTCGCCGCGGCCGCGGCGCGCAGCGGGCGGCCGATCGCGCCGGCCGCGCTGGCCAGGCTGGGGGAGTCCGCGCCGGAGCCACGCGCGCCGTGGCCCGCCGAGGTCCGCCAGGAGCTGGTCGCGCTGCTCGGCGCGGGCGACGGCCTCATCGACGTCGTGGAGTCGTTGGACCGCACGGGGTTGTGGGCCCGGCTGTTCCCCGAGTGGGGCGCGGTGCGGGACCTGCCGCCCCGCGACGCCGCGCACGTGTGGACGGTCGACCGGCACCTCGTGCAGGCCACCGCGAACGCGGCCAAGCTCGTGACCCGGGTGTCCCGCCCGGACCTGCTGCTGATCGGCGCCGTCCTGCACGACATCGGCAAGGGCCGCGACCAGGACCACTCGGTCGTCGGCGCCGCGCTGGCCAGGCAGGTCGGGGAGCGGCTGGGCCTGGCGCCGGCCGACGTGGCGACGCTGTCCGCGATGGTCCGCCACCACCTCCTGCTCCCGCACACGGCCACCCGCCGCAACATCGAGGACGAGGCGACCGTGCAGCGGGTGGTCGACACCCTCGACGGCGACCCGGTGCTCCTGGAGCTGCTGCAGGCGCTCGCCGAGGTGGACTCGCTGGCCACCGGGCCGGGCGTGTGGACGGACTGGAAGGCCTCGCTCGTCGCCGACCTGGTGACCCGCTGCCGCCGGCTGATGGCGGGGGAGAAGCAGGGGGAGCCGGCCCCGCTGGATGCCGAGCAGCGTGCCCTCGCGGACGCCGTGGCGGCGTCCGGGCGGCCGGACCTCATCATCTCGCCGTCGGCCGAGCACGCGTTCGCGACGGTCACGCTGGTGGCGCCGGACCGGCCGGGCCTGCTGTCGCGGGCGGCCGGCGTGCTGGCGCTGCACTCGCTGTCGGTCCACGCGGCCGAGCTGCGTGCGCACGCCGGCGTCGCGGTGGACGTCTTCTCGGTGTCTCCACGCTTCGGCTCGCTCCCGGACGCAGGCCTGCTGCGTGAGCAGTTCAGCCGGGCCGTATCGGGCTCGCTGCCGCTGGCCGAGAAGCTGGCCGCCAAGGAGCGCGACTACGCGTCCGAGCTGGACGACCCGCCCGAGGCCCGCGTCCTGTGGTTCGCGGGCGAGGCCGACGGCGGCGCGGAGTCCAAGGACGTGGTCCTGGAACTCCGCGCCCCCGACCGCCTGGGCCTGCTCCACAGCGTCGCGGAGGCACTGGAACGCTGCGGCGCCAACATCCTCTGGGCCCGCGCCATGCAGGTCGGCGGCACGGCCATCTCGTCCTTCAGCCTCGCCTCGACCAGCCCGGCCAACGGCGACACAACCAGCGAAGACTGGCGCCGCGAAATAGAACGAACCGTCCTGTCCGCCGTCTAGCCCCGCGAGTCCCGCGTCCACACACCGCGAGTCCCGCGTTGACACATACCGAGTCCCGCGTTCAGACATACCGAGTTGTGGTTTCGTGCACACCAAGATCCGGCCCGCGCGTCAGGACCTGCACGAAACCACAACTCGCTGTGTGCGAACGCGGGACTCGCTGTGTTTGAACGCGGGACTCGCGAGCTACTGAGTAGTAACCCCTAGTCCTATCCAGGGGTCTTCGCGCTGCCAGCGGGTTCGCGAAGACGAGAGGCTATGGCTGTGCCCAAGGGGAGAAGGGCGCAACAGGGAAAGGCCGGGATGGGGCTCGTCGAGGGGTCGAGCCCATCCCGGCGGCCACAGGCGCTGACCGGCTACCGTAGACAGGGTGTTCGACACTCTTTCCGACCGGCTCACCTCGGTCCTGCAGAACCTCCGCGGCCGCGGCCGGCTGTCCGAGGCCGACATCGACGCGACCGCGCGCGAGATCAGGATCGCGTTGCTGGAGGCGGACGTCGCGCTTCCGGTGGTCCGGACCTTCATCGCACGGATCAAGGAACGCGCCAAGGGCGCGGAGGTCTCCGGTGCGCTGAACCCCGCCCAGCAGGTCGTCAAGATCGTCAACGAGGAGCTCGTCGCTATCCTCGGCGGCGAGACCCGGCGCCTCGCCTTCGCCAAGACCCCCCCGTCGGTGATCATGCTCGCCGGCCTGCAGGGTTCCGGTAAGACGACCCTCGCCGGCAAGCTGGCCCGCTGGCTCGTCAGCCAGGGCCACACGCCGATGCTCGTGGCCTGTGACCTCCAGCGCCCCAACGCCGTCAACCAGCTGCAGGTCGTCGGCGAGCGTGCCGGTGTGCCGACGTACGCGCCGGAGCCCGGCAACGGCGTGGGCGACCCGGTCGACGTGGCCCGCCGCTCCATCGACGAGGCCAAGCGCGCCCAGCACGACATCGTCCTCATCGACACCGCCGGCCGGCTGGGCGTCGACGAGGAGATGATGCGCCAGGCGGTCGACATCCGCGAGGCGACGCAGCCGGACGAGGTCCTGTTCGTGGTCGACGCCATGATCGGCCAGGACGCGGTCACCACGGCCGAGGCCTTCCGCGACGGTGTCGGCTTCACCGGCGTGGTGCTCACCAAGCTCGACGGCGACGCCCGAGGCGGCGCCGCGCTGTCGGTCCGCGAGGTCACCGGCCAGCCCATCCTCTTCGCGTCCAACGGCGAGAAGCTCGAGGACTTCGACGCGTTCCATCCCGACCGGATGGCGAGCCGCATCCTCGGCATGGGTGACGTCCTCACCCTCATCGAGCAGGCCGAGCAGGCGTTCGACAAGGACCAGGCCGAGGTCGCCGCCGCGAAGATCGGCACCGGCGAGCTGACGCTGGAGGACTTCCTCGAGCAGATGCTGGCGGTCCGCAAGATGGGCCCGATCGCGAACCTGCTCGGCATGCTCCCCGGCGCCGGCCAGATGAAGGACCAGCTGGCCCAGGTCGACGACAAGCACCTCGACCGCCTGCAGGCCATCATCCGCGGCATGACCCCGGCCGAGCGCAACAACCCCAAGATCATCAACGCGTCCCGCCGGCAGCGCATCGCCCGCGGCTCGGGTGTGCAGATCCGCGAGGTCAACGACCTTGTCAACCGGTTCTACGAGGCCCGCAAGATGATGCAGCAGATGGCGGGCCGCTTCGGCTTCCCGGGCTCCCGCAGCGCCACCAAGGCACGCAAGGGCAAGAAGGGGAAGAAGGGCAAGGGGCGCGGCCCGACGCCGCCGAAGGTGCGTGGCGGCCTGCCCGGTTTCCCCGGCGGCATGCCGGACCTGTCGCAGATGCCCCCGGGCCTCAACGAGCTGCCGCCCGGTTTGTCCGGGCTCGACCAGGGGCTGCCCCCGGGCTTCGACCCGTCCAAGCTCAAGTTCCCCAAGAAGGACAAGTAGCGCATGCCGGCGCTGCACATGCGGGGAGTGGTGCTCCCCGAGGGTGAGAGCCGCGACCTGTGGATCGTCAACGGCCGCATCCGGCTGACCCCGGTGCCGTACGCGGAGACCGTGGTGGACGGCGGTTTCCTCCTACCGGGACTGGTCGACGCGCACTGCCACATCGGACTCGCGGCGGCGGACCTCGACGAGGCCGAGCAGCACGCGCTCACCGACCGCGACGCCGGCACCCTGCTCATCCGTGACTGTGGCGCCCCGCTGGACACCCGGCCGCTGCAGGAGAAGCTGGAGCTGCCACGGATCATCCGCGCCGGCAGGCACATCGCGCGACCCAAGCGGTACATCCGCGACGTCAGCGAGGAGGTGGGGTCGCCGGAGCTGCTGCCCGCCGTGGTCGCGGAACAGGCCGCCGCAGGCGACGGCTGGGTCAAGCTGGTCGGCGACTGGATCGACCGCGACAAGGGCGACCTCGCGCCGCTGTGGCCGGACGACGTGCTGGCCGAGGCGGTCAAGGTCGCCCACGAGGCCGGCGCCCGGGTCACCGCGCACGTGTTCAGCGAGGAGGCGCTGCCTGGCCTCATCACCGCCGGCATCGACTGCATCGAGCACGGCACCGGGCTCACGCCCGACACGATCGAGCTGATGGCCTCCCACGGCACCGCGCTGGTCCCGACGCTGATCAACATCGAGACGTTCCCGGGCCTCGCGGAGGCCGCGACGAAGTACCCGGTCTACGCGGGACACATGCTCGACCTGTACGGCCGAATCCGGCAGACCGTCGCCGACGTCCTGGCGGCGGGCATCCCGGTGTACGCCGGCACGGACGCCGGCGGCGGCATCGCACACGGCCGCATCGTCGACGAGATCATCGCGCTCCACGAGATGGGTATGACCACCGAGGACGCCATCGGCTCCGCCTCCTGGGCGGCCCGCACCTGGCTGGGCTACCGGGGGATCGAGGAGGGCGCCGCGGCCGACGTCATCGCCTACGACGAGGACCCCCGCGTGGACCTGAACGCGCTCCGGCAGCCGTCCCGGGTCCTCCTCCGCGGTCGGGTCGTCAAATGACCGTGAATTGTCCCCTCGCCTAGTCGAGTTCTGCGGCCCTTCACCGACTACGCTCAGGTAGGTGACAGCGGAGCGGGAGATAACGGACGCGCCGAGTGCCGTTGTCGACCCTGTCACGGTCCGTACCCACCGCTGGGGTTTCGGCGCGTTCCTGCTGGTCTTCGCCGTCTTCGTGCTCACCGCCGTGATGATCGGCGCCGTGTTCCGCGCCATGGCCCCGCAGGTCACCGCCTCCCCGACGGCCATCGTCATCGGCACGATGGTGCCCACGGTGGTCGCCGCCTGCGTGACCCTGCTCATCACCAAGATCCGCGGCAACGGCCCGCGGATCGACCTGCGCTGGTCCATGCGCCGCGAGGACGTCCGGGCCGGCATCAAGTGGGGTGTCATCGGGCTGATCTGCACCACGTTCGCCGCGTTCGTCTGGACCAGCGTGGTGGGCGAGCAGAACGCCCAGTCCGCGATCGGCGCACTCGTCGACAACCAGCGCATGCCGATCGTGCCGGCGATCATCCTGTTCGTGTTCGTCTGGCTGATCGGCCCGGTCTGCGAGGAGCTGATCTACCGCGGACTGCTCTGGGGCGCGCTCGAACGCCTGAAGTGGGGCCGCTGGGCTGTGTTCGGGCTCACCACGGTCATCTTCGCGGTCAGCCACCTCGAACCGCTGCGTACCACGTTGTTGCTGGTCATCGGCATTCCCATCGGGCTGGCGCGGCTGTTCAGCGGCCGGCTCGGCGCCAGCATCGTCGCGCACCAGGTCAACAACTTCCTACCCGCGCTCGCCACGTTGCTGGTCGCGGTCGGGGCCATGCCCGCGTAGCGAACCCCATCTGGCAGAATGGCTAGCTGTCCGTCGTGGCCGGACCCTCTCACCGTGCCATGACGCCATCGAACTTGGGGCACCAGCGAGCCGCACCCCCACGTGGCCCGCCGGCGCTCACAACGTCATCAAGAGGAGCACCACCACCCGTGGCAGTCAAGATCAAGCTGCAGCGTCTCGGCAAGATCCGGGCGCCGTACTACCGCGTTGTCGTCTCGGATGCCCGCACCCGGCGCAGCGGCAAGGCCATCGAGACGATTGGCCAGTACCGCCCGAAGGAGGAGCCGAGCTTCATCCAGGTCGACTCCGAGCGCGCCCAGTACTGGCTCGGCGTCGGCGCGAAGCCGACCGAGTCGGTGCAGCGGATCCTCGAGATCACCGGCGACTGGCAGAAGTTCAAGGGCCTCCCGGGCACCGAGGGCACCCTGAAGGTCAAGGAGCCGAAGACCAGCAAGCAGGAGCTGTTCGAGCAGGCGCTGAAGGAGGCCGGCAGCGAGCCGACCACCGAGGCCACCACCCCGAGGAAGAAGGGTGGCGCTCGCAAGCCCGACGCGAAGAAGGCCGACGAGAAGTCGGATGAGGGTGCCAAGGAGTGAGCTTCCTGGCTGACGCTCTCGAGCACCTGGTGCGCGGCATCGTCGACCACCCGGACGACGTGCGTGTCGAGCTGGTGACCACTCGCCGTGGCCGCACACTCGAGCTGCACGTCAACCCGGACGACCTCGGCAAGGTCATCGGCCGCGGCGGTCGCACGGCCACCGCGCTGCGCACGGTGATGGCCGGCATCGGCGGCCGCGGCATCCGAGTGGACGTCGTCGACACGGACCAGTAGTGCCTGAGCTTCTGCTGGTCGGCCGCGTGGCCAAGGCACACGGCATCTCCGGCGAGCTGGCCGTGGACATCCACACCGACGTGCCCGACGAACGCTTCGTGCCCGGGGCCGTGCTCACCGCACGGCTCCGGGACCGTTCCGTTCGCCCGGTCACCGTGGCGACCGCCCGTCCGCACTCCGGTCGTCTGCTGGTCAGGTTCGACGAGGTCCCCGACCGGACCGCCGCCGAGAACATGCGTGGCGCACAGCTGCTGGTCGATGTGGCCGAGCTGCCGCCGTCGGACGATCCGGACGCCTTCTACGACCACGAGCTGGAAGGCCTCGCCGCCGTCCTCGCCGACGGCACGTCGGTCGGCACGGTGGTGGAGATCGCCCGCAGCCCGGGCGCCGAGCTGCTGATCCTGAAGCGGGAGGACGGCACCGAGGCACTGGTCCCGTTCGTCCGCGCGATCGTCCCCGAGGTGGACGTCAAGGGCGGACGCGTGGTCCTCGACCCGCCAGAAGGCCTGCTCTAGTGCGCCTCGACGTCGTCACGATCTTTCCCGAGTACCTCGACCCACTGCGCCAGGCCTTGCTGGGGCGGGCGATCGAGCGTGGGCTGCTGACGCTGGACGTCCACGACCTGCGGAAGTGGACGCACGACGTCCACAAGGCGGTCGACGACAGCCCGTACGGCGGTGGTCCCGGCATGGTCATGAAGCCCCAGGTCTGGGGCGAGGCCCTCGACGAGCTGAGCGCCTCCGGGACACCCCGTCTCGTCGTGCCCACGCCCGCGGGCCGCCCGTTCACCCAGGCCCTGGCCCGCGAGTACGCGGCCGAGGACTGGCTGTTGTTCGCCTGCGGCCGCTACGAGGGCATCGACCAGCGCGTCCTCGACGACGCGGCCCGTCGCATGCCCGTCGACGAGGTCTCCATCGGCGACTACGTGCTCGTCGGCGGCGAGGTCGCGGTCATGGTGATCGTCGAGGCCGTCGCACGCCTGCTGCCCGGCGTGCTCGGCAACCCGGCCTCGCACGAGCAGGACTCCTTCTCCGACGGGTTGCTGGAGGGCCCCAGCTACACCCGCCCGGAGCTGTGGCGCGACCTCCCGGTGCCCGAGGTCCTGCGCTCCGGCAACCACGGCGCCATCGCCCGCTGGCGCCGTGACCAGGCACTCACCAGGACGTCCGCACGACGCCCCGACCTGCTCGCGGCACTCCCGGACGACGCGTTCGACAAGCACGACCGGACCCATCTGGCCGGCCTGGGAGATCCCCGTTTCGACTCGGGAAAATCGGTCTGACATACTGAACCGGTTGTTGCGACCCGGGTGGCGCCTGGGCGCACTCAAGACTCCCCAAGGTTGACAGCTAACTTCAGTCGCGCCCTGGGATGAACGAACAACAGTTGAGGACGGATACACCGATGAACACCCTGGACGCTCTGGACGCCAAGTCGCTGCGTTCCGACATCCCGGCCTTCCGCCCGGGTGACACGCTGAAGGTCCACGTCCGAGTCATCGAGGGCTCCCGCGAGCGGGTCCAGGTGTTCAAGGGCGTCGTCATCCGCCGTCAGGGCGGTGGCATCCGCGAGACCTTCACCGTCCGCAAGATCTCCTTCGGCGTCGGCGTCGAGCGCACCTTCCCGGTGCACTCCCCGAACATCGCCAAGCTCGAGGTCGACCGCCGCGGTGACGTGCGCCGGGCCAAGCTGTACTACCTCCGTGAGCTGCGCGGCAAGGCCGCGAAGATCAAGGAGAAGCGCGAGACGGCGCCGACGGCCTGACCTGTACTTTTCACAGATCCCGGTAGCCTGGGAAGTGTGGCCAACCCCGTGCACGCTCCCATGCCTGAGGATGATCCGGAGCGCACCGATCTGATCCCGCGGGTCAGCGACCCGGCGTTCTCGTCGGCGTCGCCGCCCCTGGGTGGCACGGAGGAGAAGTCGGCCAAGTTCAAGGCCGGCAAGCATCGGCGGGCACCAAGGAAGCAGCCGCTGTGGCGTGAGCTGCTCACACTGCTGGCGATCGCGCTGGTCCTGACGTTCCTCATCCAGAACTTCCTGGGCCGCGTGTACTCCATCCCCTCTGGGTCCATGGAGCACACCCTCCACGGGTGCACCGGCTGCACGGGCGACCGCGTGCTGGTCGACAAGCTGGTCTACGACTTCCACGACCCCAAGCCGGGTGACGTGGTCGTGTTCGAGGGTCCGGACTCGTGGACCGAGAACGAACCCGTGCCGGACGCGCCCAGCAACGGGGTCGTCCGCGGCCTTCAGTGGCTCGGCTCGCTGATCGGCCTCGCACCGCCGAACGAGCGCGACTTCGTCAAGCGTGTCGTCGCCGTCGGCGGCCAGACGGTTCAGTGCTGCGACGACAAGTCACGCGTGCTGGTCGACGGCAAGCCACTCGACGAGCCGTACATCTACTGGCAGAACGGCGGGCCGGACGCGCGGCAGCGCTTCGACCCCGTGACCGTGCCCGACGGCACGCTGTGGGTCATGGGGGACAACCGAAGCGACTCCTGCGACTCGCGCTGCCAGGGCGGTGGCGGCCTGCGCGGCGTCGTGCCGATCGACAAGGTGATCGGCAAGGTGCGGTACATCGTCCTACCGCCGGGACGCTGGCGAGGCGTCGGCGATCATGACCCTCAGCCCGCCGCCGCGGCGGCGCTGAGCGCGCCGGCATGGCAGCAGGGTGCGCCCTTCGGCGTCGGCCTGCTCGTCGCGTGGCCGACATTGTGGCTGGGCCGCAGGATCAGATGGCGGCACCGGTAGTCTGCTGGAGTGGTCGACGTCGCACGCTCCGGAAACAGCAGGGACAACGAGGGCGAAGGGGACGACCCGGCTGATCAGGACAAGCCTGACGTCACGCCCGGGTCGAGCCGCAAGTCCAGGAAGAAGCAACGCTCCTTCTGGAAAGAGCTGCCCATCCTGATCGGTGTGGCCCTGCTGCTGACCCTCCTCATCCAGACCTTCATCGCGCGGGTGTTCGTGATCCCGTCCGAGTCGATGGAGGCGACCCTGCACGGATGTCCCAGCTGCTACGGCGACCGTGTGCTGGTGGACAAGCTCGTCTACACCTTCGGCGACCCGGAGCCGGGCGAGGTCGTGGTGTTCCAGCGACCCGACACCTGGAACCGCTCCGAGTTCTCGTCGAACCGATCCAGCAACGGCTTCGTGTCATGGTTGCAAGACGTCGGCGCGGCGTTCGGCCTCGCGTCGCCCAACGAGGACGACGTGGTCAAGCGGATCGTCGCGGTCGGTGGGGACACCGTCGAGTGCTGTGACGACAAGAACCGAGTGGTGGTGAACGGCAAGCCACTGGACGAGCCGTACATTCACTGGCTACCCGGCCGGAACACGCAGGACGAGTTCCCACCCATCAAGGTGCCGGAGGGCATGCTTTGGGTGTTGGGCGACAACCGCAACAACTCGTGCGACTCGCGTTGCCAGGGCGGTGGTGGCAAGAACGGCCTGGTGCCGATCGACAACGTCATCGGCAAGGTCCGTTACATCGTGCTGCCCCCGTCGAGGTGGCGAGGCGTGGGAGACCACAACCCGCAGGTGAGCGCCTCGGCCTCGGCTGCCGCGCAGGTCGTCGTGCCGGGCCTCGGCCTGGCCGCCGCGGTCCCGACCCTGTGGCTGGGCAGGCGTGTACGCAAGAGGATCAGGTCCATGGGAGCCCGCAAGTGACTTTGGCTCGGCAGGGGCGGCTGGCGTGGCTGGAGTCCAGCCCACCCCGCCCCGTCCTGAGGCGAGACGCCGGAAACTGGGCGCTGCAGACGGCACTGGACCGTCGCGGCCTCGGACCGGTGGCGGGAGTCGACGAGGCGGGTCGCGGAGCGTGTGCGGGACCCCTCGTGGTGGCGTCGTGCGTCCTTCGTCCGGGTGATGCCGCGAAGTTCGAGGGCCTGACGGACTCGAAGCTCCTGACCCCCGCGGCCCGCGACAGGATGTACGACGTGGTCCTCCGCCGCGCACAGGATTACGCGATCGTGGTAATTCCGGTGGAGGAAGTCGACCTCAAGGGCGTGCACGTCTGCAACATCGAGGGCATGCGCCGGGCCATCGCCCAACTCCGGACCCACCCGGGCTACGTGTTGATCGACGGGTTCCGCGTCCCCGGCCTGACCGCCCCGTCGATCCCGGTGATCAAGGGCGACCAGGCGGTAGCGTGTGTGGCAGCGGCATCGATCCTGGCCAAGGTGACCCGAGACCGGATCATGGCGTCGCTGCACGAAGAGCTGCCGAGGTACGGCTTCGACGAGCACAAGGGCTACTGCACGGGCGCCCACAGCGAGGCACTGATGGCACACGGCCCGAGCCATGTGCACCGATGGTCGTACGTGAACGTGGCCGCGGCCGGGATGACGCACGGTATGCGCGCGCCACACCCGGTGGCCTTGAGTGTGGCGGCGGCCGCCGTGGTCCAGAATGGTCAGATTGGGAGGCTGACAACACCCACCAGGACGCCGCAGGCCCCCGTCGACCAGGAGGAGCGCGAGACCGCATGAGCGCGGAGGATCTCGAGAAGTACGAGACCGAGATGGAGCTGCAGCTCTACCGGGAGTATCGCGACATCGTAGGCCAGTTCTCCTACGTCGTGGAGACAGAACGGCGGTTCTACCTGGCCAACGGTGTCGACGTACAGGTCCGGGACTCCGACGGCGAGGTCTACTTCGAGGTGCGGATGTCCGACGCGTGGGTGTGGGACATGTACCGGCCGGCACGGTTCGTCAAGAACGTCCGGGTGATCACCTTCAAGGACGTCAACGTCGAGGAGCTGGACAAGCCGGACCTGCGACTTCCGGAAGAGGGCCCCTTCGGCTCGTGAGTTCAACGGAAACCGCGATGCCCTCGACGGCATCGCGGTTTCCGCATGTCAGAGGCTGTTGAGCTTGCCCTCCAGCACCATTCGCTCTCGCTCGTTCCCACACAGCCGGATGGCGTGCTCGAGCTCCGCCCGTGCTTCGTCCGGCCGCCGCAGACGGCTGAGCAACTCCCCACGAACGCTGGGCAGCAGGTGCGAGTGCGCCAGCGTCCCGCCGGCCACCAGCTCGTCCACCAACGGCAGGGCGGCGGCCGGCCCGTCGGCCATGGACACCGCCACCGCCCGGTTGAGATCGACCACCGGTGACGGGGCGATCCGCCCGAGAGCCTCGTAGAGCACGACGACCCGCGCCCAGTTCGTGGTGTCGACCGAGTCGGCGACGGCATGACACTCGGCGATGGCCGCCTGCAGGCCATAGGCACCCAGCCCACGCCCGACCTGCGCCGCTCGGGTCAGGGCGGCCCGTCCCCGGCGAATCGCCGCGTGGTCCCAACGTCGACGGTCCTGGTGCTCCAGCAGGACGGGCTCCCCGTCCGGCCCGGTACGGGCCGGGAAGCGCGCCGCGGTCAGTTCCAGGAGTGCCAACAGCCCGTGCACCTCGGGCTCGTCCGGCACGAGGCGAGCCAGCACCCGCGCGAGCCGCTGCGCCTCACTGGCCAGGTCGAGCCGGATCAGGGCGTCCCCAGAGCTGGCCGTGGACCCCTCGGTGAAGATCACGTACACCACGCTGAGCACCGACCCGAGCCGCTCGGCACGGTCCTGTGCCGGCGGCATCGCGAACGGCACCCGCGCCGCCCCGAGGGTCTTCTTGGCCCGGGTGATCCGGGCCTGCACGGTGGCGGTCGGCACGAGAAACGCCCTGGCGATCTCGTCGCTGGTCAAACCGCCGACGACCCGCAGGGTGAGCGCCACCCGGGCGTCCCCGGACAGCAGGGGATGACACG
Source organism: Actinophytocola sp. (assembly GCF_035634895.1). Classification (GTDB taxonomy): domain Bacteria; phylum Actinomycetota; class Actinomycetes; order Mycobacteriales; family Pseudonocardiaceae; genus Actinophytocola. The sequence continues at coordinate 24,670 of NZ_DASQCC010000110.1, forward strand.
CGATGAACATCAACGCGAGCACGTCGTCGTCGATCTGGTCCGGATCCCAAGGCATGTCGTCGGATGCCTCACTGTGCTCGTGTGCGAGGGTGGCGTACCGCTCACCGAGAGCGGCCCGCCGCCGGAAGGCGTCGATGGCACGCCGCCGCCCGACGGTGAGCAACCACCCCGCGGGGTTGCGGGGCACGCCGTCCCGCGGCCAGCTGACGAGCGCCTCGGCGAGCGCCTCCTGCGCGAGATCCTCGGCCAGGGCGAAGTCACCGGTGTACCGAGCCAGCGCGCCGACGATCCGCGCCGACTCGATACGCCAGACCGCGGCGACGGCGTCCCGTTTGGCGTTCACGGGTGGTCAGAGCTGGCCCGTGGCCGCACGCCAGGCGCGCTCCTTCTTGATCCACTCGTTGTCCTGGGGAAGCTCGTCGATGGACGTGACCCGGCGGATCTCACACTTGCTGCCGGGGCCGGCCATGGGCGCCCGCTTGGCCCACTCGACGGCCTCCTCCTTGGAGGCGACGTTGAGAATCCAGAAGCCACCGAAGAGCTCCTTGGTCTCGCCGTAGGGCCCGTCGGTGACGACGGGGGCCTCGGCGGAGTAGTCGACAACGACGGTGCCGGCGGCGTCGTCGAGCCCTTCGGCGGCGACCAGCACCCCGGCCCGGACCAGCTCGTCGTTGAAGCGCCCCATGGACTCGACGATCTGGTTGAAGTCGACGTTCTCGAACGCGGCGTAGGTGTCGTCGGTGGCGCGCATGATCAGCATGTACTTCACGGTTCTGTCTCCCAAGGACGTTGGAGCCCATCTCGGCCCACTCATCACGTAGGTCGAACGGCCGGTCGCACGGATCGACACACCCCCAGATCTTTTCCAAGAATCTTCTCCACCGCACGTCAGACCGCCCCCGCCCTTACCACAACCCACCGACGGACCCGCCACTGTCGATCTTGAAACGGCCGAGTTGTCCACAGCCGCACCAGTTATCCACAGTTGATCTTCATGCCGTGGCAGCGGTCGGCCGCACCCGGCAAGGTCGTGCCCATGACGACCGACATCAAGCCCTCACACCTGGTCACCGGCGCCCGCGGCGAAGCCCTCGCGGCCCGCTACCTCGAGGAACACGGCTACGTGATCCTGTCCAAGAACTGGCGATGTCCCGACGGCGAACTCGACATCGTCGCCACCGACCGCCGCATCCTGATCATCTGCGAGGTCAAGACCCGCACGAGCGACAACTACGGCAGCCCGGCCGAAGCCGTGGACAACGCCAAAGCCAGTCGCATCAGGCGGCTGGCCCACCGCTGGTGCCTCCGCAACGGCGTCGCCAACGTCACGATCCGCCACGACATCATCGCCATCGTCTGGCCGCCGGACGGCGAGCCGCGGATCAACCACCTCAGGGGCGTGCTGTGATGCCACTCGCCCGAGCGTGGTCCGCGGCGCTGTTCGGGGTCGACGGCGTAGCGGTCGAGATCGAGGCCGACATCGGCGGCGGCCGCCCACGTACCCAGATCGTCGGCCTGCCCGACGCATCCCTCAACGAGGCCAAGGAACGAGTCCGCGCCGCCGTCCGCAACAGCCAGCGCAAGTGGCCCGACGAGTTGATCACCCTCGCCCTGTCCCCAGCCGCTCTCCCGAAAGGCGGTTCGAGCTACGACGTGGCCCTCGCCTGCGCGGTACTTGTCGCCGCTGGCCTGGAACCCGCCGAACGCCTGGACAAGACCGTCCTCGTGGGCGAACTGGCTCTGGACGGCCGAATCCGCACGGTCAGGGGTGTCCTCCCCGCACTCCTGGCCGCGAAGAAGGCCTGCCTGACACGGGCGATCGTCCCGGTCCAGACGCTCCCCGAAGCCGCGCTGGTCAGCGGCCTGGAAGTCCTCGGCGCGGAACACCTCACCGAGGTACTCGGCTGGCTCCGCGGCGAGTACGACCTGCCGACGAAACCGGCCGAACACCAAACGGCGCCCCCGCCCGAGGTCCCGGACCTGGCGGACGTCATCGGCCAGCCCGAGGCCCGCTGGGCACTGGAGGTAGCCGCGGCAGGCGGCCACCACCTCCTGATGACCGGCCCGCCCGGCACCGGCAAAACCATGCTCGCGCAACGCCTTCCCGGCCTCTTACCGAGCCTGACCCACGACCAGGCCCTGGCCGTCACCGCGATCCACTCCATCGCGGGCCTTCTCGCGCCCGAGACACCGCTGGTGGCGACGCCACCGTTCATCGCGCCGCACCACACCTGCTCCGTGCCCGCACTGGTCGGCGGTGGCGTCGGTGTGGCCAAACCCGGCGCGATCAGCAAGGCACACAACGGTGTTCTGTTCCTGGACGAGGCCGCCGAGTTCGCGCCGGACCGGCTGGAAGCCCTCCGCACGGCACTGGAGGAAGGGGAGATCAGGCTGGCCCGCCGCGATGGCGTCGCGCGCTACCCGGCGGGGTTCCAACTGGTACTCGCCACCAACCCGTGCCCCTGCGCGCCGCCGAGAGAGTTCGACTGCGTCTGCTCCCCGCACGCCAAACGCAGGTACCTGGCACGACTGTCGGGACCACTGCTCGACCGAGTGGACCTCCGTGTCCGCATGCGCCCGATCACCGCACTGTCGCGAGCGGACGTCGCACACCCGGAGCCGACGGTCGCCGTCCGGTCGCGAGTCGCCAAAGCGCGGGCCAGGGCAGTCGAACGCTGGCACAAACACGGTTGGCTGACCAACGCCCAGGCACCCGGCCCGATCCTCCGGCGCGAGTTCGGCTTACCAAGGAACGTCACGGCCCTGCTCGACCGTGGCCTCGACGTCGGCGCGGTCACCGCTCGCGGCGCGGACCGTTGCCTTCGGGTGTCGTGGACCCTCGCAGACCTCGCCGAGGTCGACCAACCCACCGCCGACCACGTGGCGGCCGCCCTCGAGTTCCGCGACCGCAGGGTCGCCTAGTGTCCCGCGCCGGAAATCAGGCAACTAATTCGGCGGCCCAGCTTCCTGCTGGCGGCGTTGCCGGTTCGGCCTCGTACTGGACCGTACGTGGGCGGATCGGCAACGCCGTCTCGCCGGCCCGGCCCTCGCTGGGACGGCGCTCGCTGGGCCGCCGAGAGACCCGGCGAACGTTGGTGGACACCGCACTCGTACACACAGAAAGGAAAACGCAATGTGGCATTCCGATGACCGGGACCTCAGCATCACCGGCCGGCCGCCGATGGACAACAGGAGCCAGACCAGGTGCCCCCGCATGTACTGGCGTTCGGTGAACCCCGCGCTGCCGCCACCCGATTCGCTCACCTGCCTCGGTCGAGGGCCGGACTGCTGCGTCACCTCAGCCGTGGCCGACGTGCGGAGGGTCGCGTGACAGCACCGGCAGGGGAGGAGATCCGGCTCGCCAGGGCCTACCTGATGCGGGTCGCGGAGCCACCGGCGCTGGCCCTGCACGCGTTCGTCGACGTGGAAGGCGTGCAGGCCGCGGCCGAGCGGGTCAGGAGCGGCGACGTGCCGGCACCGGTGCGGGGCGAGACCGAGGCACGCCGAGACCGCGACCTCGCCGGCGAGGACCTCGTCGCCGCGGAGAAGGTCGGTGCCCGGCTGCTCGTCCCCGAGGACCCGGAGTGGCCGGCGTGGCAGCTGCTCTGCCTCGCATCGCCGGCCGACCGTGGCTTACGTGGCGCCGGACCACCGCTCGGGCTCTGGATCCGGGGCGAGGCGCCGGTCGCGGACGTGTTCGACCGGGCCGTCTCCGTCATCGGCGCGCGGGCGGCGACGAGCTACGGCGAGTTCGTCGCGACGGAGCTGGGGTACGGGCTGGCCAGCGTCGGCATGACGGTCGTGTCGGGCGCGGCGTACGGCGTCGACGGTGCGGCGCACCGGGGCGCGCTGAAAGCCGGCGGCGCGACGGTGGCGGTGCTCGGTTGCGGCATCGACATCCAGTACCCGGCCGGCCACAGCAGCCTGCTCGACGGCATCGCCGCCAACGGACTCGTGGTCAGCGAGTACCCGCCGACCACACACCCGGCGCGGCACCGGTTCCTGGTGCGGAACCGGCTGATCGCGGCGCTCTCGACCGCGACGGTCGTCGTCGAGGCCGGCGTGCGCAGCGGCGCCAGGAACACCGCGACGACCGCGGCGGCGTTGGGCAAGACCGTGTTGGCGGTGCCAGGACCGATCACCTCGGCGATGTCCGTCGGCTGCCATGACCTGCTGAGAACGGGGGCCGCCTCGATCGCGAGTTCGGTGCCAGAGGTCCTCGAGGCGGTCGGACCGGTCGGCGAACATCTCCGCGTGCCGGGGCACTCGTCGCGCCGGAGTACCGACGACCTGGCTGACCAGGCATTGCGGGTCCACGAGGCCTTGCGCCGCGAGACGGGCCTCGGGGCGGAGGAGGTCTCCGTGGGCTCCGGAGTGCCACTGGAACGGGTCCGTGCACTGCTACCCGAACTGGAGATCACCGGTCACGCGCAACGACACGACGACGGCTGGCGACAGGCGAAAGGAGATGATCACTGACGGGACGAATGGCGTGGCGGTACTTGACCGGCCAGGCCGAATGGCGCAGCGTCGGAACCGATGCCTACGCCACAACCACCGGTCGGACGAGCGTCCGAGCCACGCCAACGGGTCGACCTGCACCGGGTCCGGGACGAGCTGCCCGCGCGGGTCGGCGCGGCCGTGGCCGACTACGAACGGCACCTCGGGCTCGAACGCGGGCTGTCCGCGCACACGGTCCGGGCCTACGTGGCGGACGTCGTCTCGCTGCTTGGGTTCCTGCACGGGCTGCCGGTTGTCGGCGGTACGCGCAGCATCGACCGGAGCCGGGGGAGAGGTGTCGAGTCGCTCGACCTGACCGCGCTCCGGGCGTGGCTCGCCGCGCAGCGAACGGCCGGGGTGAGCCGGACGACGATGGCTCGGCGGTCGGCGGCCGCGCGGACGTTCACCGCGTGGGCGCACCGTCGCGGCCACCTCGCCACCGATCCGGGGGCGCGGCTGGCGGCGCCGCGGCCGCACCGGAAGCTGCCGTCGGTGCTGCGGCAGGACCAGGCGAGCGAGGTGCTGGAGGCGTCGAAGAAGGGCGCCGCCGAACTGGATCCGGTCGCGCTGCGTGATCACGCGCTACTGGAGCTGCTGTACGCGACGGGCATTCGCGTGTCCGAGCTGTGTGGGCTGGACATCGACGACGTCGACCTGGACACAAGGGTCGTGAGAGTACTCGGGAAGGGAGGCAAGGAGCGGACGGTGCCGTTCGGGGAACCGGCGGCCCGGGCGGTCGTGGACTGGCTTCGACGCGGCCGACCGGCCCTTACGTCTCCGGCGTCGCCCCCGGCGTTGTTGCTGGGCGTGCGTGGTGGCCGGTTCCAACCGGCCAGCGTTCGACGTATCGTGCACGAGGCGTTGGACGCAATTCCAGGTGTTCCCGTCATGGGTCCGCATGGTCTGCGTCACTCTGCTGCGACACATTTGCTCGAAGGCGGTGCCGATCTTCGTAGCGTCCAGGAACTCCTCGGTCACGCTACGCTCGCAACAACGCAGCTCTACACCCATGTGACCGTCGAACGGCTGAAGGCAATCCATGACCGAGCCCACCCCCGATCCCGATGAGCCTGGGGAAGGTTCGCGAACACGGCCGGCGCACGAAGGGAGGGTCCGAGTGAACGGCGCGCGGCGCGGAGGCGCGCACCGCACGGGGACACTCGCCCCCGAGGTGCGTGACACAGCCACGCCCACGAACGGCGCACTCCCGAGCGGCATGAACGGCACGCCCCCGAACGGCACGAACGGCGCACTCCCGAACGGCACGCCCACGAACGGGACACTCACGAACGGGACGCATCCGGACACGCGCAACGGCTCGAACGGCGCCAACGGCGCACGCACCGACACCACCGACACCACTGACACCACCGACACCACTGCCTTCGCTCCGGACGCTTACGGCGACGGTGCTTACAACGACAACATGGATGTGGACGCTGCGTCGCATGGCACAGCCCCTGGCAACGTCGCCAACGGCGGAGGTCCCTTCGCCGGCGCCTCGGCACGCCCACCCACCGGCGTCAACGGCGTCTACGCGACCAGCGGGCACGCCGGCAACGGCCATGCCGCCGACGAGCAGGTCGCCAATTGGCAGGCCAGCAACGGGCAGGCCAGCACCGGGCACAACGGCACCGGGCACAACGGCACCGGGCAC
>NZ_DASQCC010000111.1:0-30277 GCF_035634895.1 Actinophytocola sp.
CCCCACATCCACCGCGCCGACCTGGCCGTCGCCAGCGACTCCGAGGCCCGGCGCGTGGTACTGGACCAGGCGCGCTACCTGTACAAGGTCGGCCACTACGACGAGAGCATGGCCCTGAGCCGGCAACTCGCCGCCGCCAACGAGAAACCCACCGACGGGATCGATCACGAGTTCACCGTCCTGACGAACCTGCATCTCTCCAACGCGTCGAGAATGCTCGGGCTCTACGGTGAGGCCAGGCGGTTGACCACGGACTCCCTCGAATACATGGACCGCCACCCGGCCTTCGGCACGGACCACGAGTACCACGCGAAGCTCCGGAACCAGCGTGCCCTCGATCTGCGGATCGCGGGTGAGTACGAACAAGCGCTCGCCATCGACTACGACAACCTCGACCACGACGATCCCAACGATCGCGAGACACGGCGCATCGACCGCAACAACATCGCCGTGACCTACCGCCTGCTGGGCCGCTTCGCCGAGGCCCACCAGATCGATCGCGACATCGTCCGGGAATGGGAGCAGGAGGAACGACGCGGGCACGACCCGAAGGCGCTGCTCGCCCGGTGCAACCTCGCCAGAGACATGTACGGGTTGGGGCGGTATCACGAAGCCCTCGAGCTGCTTCGAACGACGCTGCCCGCCTATCGCGAGGTGGTCGGCGACAAGCACTCGCAGGTGCTGCTGGCGACTCGTGTCCAGGTGATGGCACTACGCAAGCTCGGACGCACCTCGGACTCGATCTCACTGGCCCGGGAGAACCTCTACGACATGGCGCTGTGGTTCGGCGACGACCACGAGTTCCCGCTCGCCACCGCTATCTCGCTGGTCAACGCCCTGCTGGCGGCCGGGGACCTCGGTAACGCGACAATTCAGGCGAGTTCCGTGTTCGCCGGCTGCGAGCGCGTCTTCGGCGGCACCCACCCGGCCACGCTGGCGATGCTGGTGAACTCCGCGGCAGTGCTGCGCGCCCTCGGCGACGTACGCGAAGCATGCCGCCGCGACGAACGGGCCATGACCGAGTTGCGGGCCACACTCGGCGACGAGCACCCGTACACGTTGTCGGCACGGCACAACTTCGCGGTGGACCTTGCCCGGCTCGGCTTCGAAGGCCGGTCGCTCGACGAGCTCAAGGCCGTCCGCGAGGTATCCGGCCGGCACCGGGACATCACGCATCCCGACCACCTCGCCTGTGAGATCGACATCGCGCTGGCGCGGATCGCCATCGGTGGCCCGGCCGCCGGACAGGAGGCGCTCACCGCGGCGACCGGCGACCTGGCGGCGCGGCTCGGCGCGCAGCATCCGAACGTGCTTGCCGCCAAGGAGAAGCAGTGGCTCGAGTGCGACATCGAGCCACCGGCGACCTGATCGAGCGAGATCATTGTTTTGTCCGTCACGGGGTGTGGCAAACATGACCTCGCAACGTATCGTCTAGGTGAACGATCCGTTCGGCGAATACCGAAGGGGGCACGGTGGACGACACCTCCGTCGATCTACGGACCGATCTCGCCGACCTGACCAATGTGCTGCTGGACGACCTTCGCCCCGCCGAGGACTCCCCACTCGCCCATTCCATCCGCAGAATCCTGGCCGAGAGCAAAGACGGCACCCAATCCGTGGTCGCCGGCCACGAGACCCATATCTGAGACCGGCGTGGTCCCGATAACGGAGTACGTGCTCAAAGTCGCCAGCCGCTGCAACCTGAGCTGCGACTACTGCTACGTCTACACGATGGCGGACCAGAGTTGGCGAAGCCGACCGCTCTTTCCATCCCCCGAGACAGTGGCGGCCACGGCGCGAAGAATCGGCGAGCACGCGGAAACACACGGCCTCGATTTCGTCTCCATCGCCCTCCACGGTGGCGAGCCGTTACTCGCCGGCGGAGCACGCATCGCCGACGTGGTCACCGCCGTCCGGCGTGCCTGCCCGCCGGGCACCGCCGTCCGGGCACGGGTCCAGACCAATGGTGTGCTGCTGGACGAGCCGATGCTCCGGCGGCTTCGCGCGCACGACGTCCGGGTCGGCGTGAGCATCGACGGTGGCCGCACGCAGCACGACCGGCACCGGCGCGACCACGGCGGACAGGGCAGTTGGGACGCCACGGTGAGCGCCCTCCAACTGCTGCGGGACAACCCTGACCGCTACTCGGGCCTCCTGTGTGTCATCGATCTCGCCAACGATCCCGTCGAGGTGTACGAATCACTGCTGGAGTTCGCGCCCCCGACGGTCGACTTCCTCCTGCCGCAGGCGAACTGGCTCGTGCCCCCGCCGAGGAACGGCATGGAGACGCCGTTCGCGGACTGGCTGATCGCCGTGTTCGACCGCTGGTACGGCGCACCCCGGCAGGAGACCGGCGTCCGGCTGTTCCAGGAGATCATCCACCTGCTGCTCGGCGGAGACAGCACGTCGGACCAGGTCGGCCTGAGCCCGGTCGCGTACCTCGTGGTCGACACCGACGGGTCGTTCCAGCAGGCGGACATGCTCAAGTCGACCGCGCCCGGCCAGCCGGAGACCGGGTTCAACGTCTTCGACCACCCCGTCGACGCCGTGCTCACGCACCCGGAGGTCCGCGCACGACAGGCCGGCATCGACTCGCTCGCGGACGCCTGCCGGCAATGCACATTGGTACGAGTCTGTGGCGGCGGCAACTACACCCACCGCTTCGGCACGGACCACGGCTTCCGGCACCCGTCGGTGTACTGTCCGGATCTCACGCGGCTCATCCACCACATCTCCGACCGTGTCCGGTCGGATCTCGCGGTCCGGCCCACGCATTGACCGGATACCACCGCCTTCCACCGTCCATTCTGGACTCACTGTGCGGTGGCGGCGACCAGGCCGAGCGAGAGCTGTTGCGGTCGGCCCACGTGAGCAAGCGGATCGTCCAGCTGGCCGCCATCCGCGCCGCCGCGGATGACCGCGATGTCGGTGTGCGGCAGAGTTTTCAGGCGCTCGCGGACATGCAACGCCGGAGCCGGGGCACGGTCGCCCAGTTGCTCAGCAGTCCACAGGTGGGCGCGTGGGCCGCGCACTGCCTACGATCGCTCACCTCCGGCGGCGAGGATCCGCTCTGGGTGCACCTCGCCCAGCTCGGGGCGGTCGCGGCATCGGCCGCCATACGCACCGGCAGCGGCGTCCGTGTACTGGTGCCGGTTCGCTCCAGTGCCGTCCACTTCCCCACTGTCGGTCGCGCGTTCGTGGCGACCGCGGCGACACAGTCCATCGTGGAGTGTGCCGTCGCCGGACCCGAGATCCTCATCGACGGCGCCCCACCGGCCGCCTGGGAGCGAGTCCGCGACCTCCGGACATCGGCCGGCGGCGTCGAGCTGAGCGTCCAGCTCGACGACGTCGACCCGTACTGGAGCTCGTTCGGCATGCCCATCGCCGAACGGCTGACCGACGACGAGCTGGCCACGTGGCAGCGCCGGCTCGACGGCGCGTGGCAGGTGCTGGCCGACCGGCACTCCCACCGCCTCGGCACGATGGCCGCCGCCATCCGCTGCCTGGTACCGGTCGCTCAGGCCGGTCAGGTCGGCGGGGTCAGCGCGAGCTCGGCCGACGCACCCGGCGCGATCGCCCTCACCGAGCCGGTGACTCCGGTCCGGCTCGCCGCCACCCTGATCCACGAGTCGCAGCACTGCCGGCTGGCGACGCTGCACGATCTTCAGCGGCTGTACACGTCTCCGGCGCGTCACCTGCACTACTCGCCGTGGCGAAACGACCCCCGGCCGGCATCCGGTGTGGCGCACGCGATCATGGCATTCATCGGCGTCGCGGACTTCTGGCTTCGGGAGCGGACCGGCGATCCCGCGATCGAGCTGGAGTACGCGCGCCACGTCCGGCAGCTGCGGGTCGCTCGCGACGAGGGCGCCGAGGCTCCCGACCTGACCACGCTGGGGAAGGTACTGGTCAACAGGCTCAGCCAGGCCATCGACGCACTGCCACTCGACGTGGGGTCCGAGAAGGTCCGGCGCGTCGCCGACGACCTCGTCACCGAGCACGAGGCGACCTGGCGACTACGCAACATCGTTCCGCGGGACGACGCGCTCCACGCGTTCCACCAGGCCTGGCGCGACGGTGCCCCACTTCCGGTCGAGCGCTCCGGTCAACCCGGGCCGCGCGTCTCCAGTGGCGACAACCCACTGACCAGGGTGGCGATGGCCTGGCTGGAGAACGAGCCGGAACTACGCATGCTCGCCGCGGACGACGAGCTGTTCGCGAAGCGGTTCCCCGGTGCGGACCCGAACGACATCCGGTTGGTCGCCGGCGACTACGGTGCCGCCCGCGACCACGCACTGTCGCGCATCGCCGACGGCACGGCGGATGACCACACATGGGCGACGCTCGTCGTCACGCACGGCCGCGCGTGTCCGGCACCGGCACGTTCCCCACTCGTGCGCGTGCCCGAACTGGTGCGAGCCGTGTTCGGTCGCGACCTGGAGTCGTTGCGGGAACTGATGTCCCGCTACGAGGCCGGAACCTCCACATCGGACTCCATGCGACGGTAGGAGTTGGCGTTCAACGTCTCCGGGTGGTCCCGCCCGAGCTTGGCACGGAACCGCCCGAAGGTCTCCTTCCGCAGTTCGGCGGCGACGACCCGGTCGCCGGTCGCTTCGAGGTCGAGCGCATGGTTCGCCGCGCACGCCAGTGTGTTCGGGTGGTCGACGCCCCGCACCCGGCGGGAGATCTCGAGCACCTTCTCGCTGAGGTCCCTGGCTTCCTGGTGCCGCTCGACCATCGCAAGACCGTTGGCCTGGGTGTTCGCGGCACACAACGTGTGCGGGTGCTCCTCGCCGAGGGTGGCGGTCATGGCCTCCAGCGCGGGATCGTTCAGCTCACTCGCGTCCGTCACACGGTCGAGCGCCTGGAACGCGGTCGCGACGTTGACCTGGCAGGCCAGCGTGAACGGGTGCAGGTCGCCGAACACCTCGCGGTAGATCTTCAGTGCCCGCTGGCCGTACCGCAACGACCCGTCCGCGTCGCCGGTCACCCGCAACGCATTGCTGAGCGTCACCAGGGCGGACAGGGTGTGCTCGTGGTTGCGGCCGAAGTTGCGACGGCACGCGTCGTACAGCTCACGGGAGGCCTGCAGCGCCTCCTCGTTGTGCCCTGCCTTGCGCAGTACGATCGCGTGATTTCGCTTGGCGAGCAGCAACTGCGGGTGGTTGGGTTTGAGCTTCTGCTCGTGCTGCGGCAACTTCTCCCTCGCCAGGTCCAGCCCACGCTGGTACTCGCCGATGCCGTAGAGATCCCGCACCAGACACGCGTAGGAGAACAGCGTGCTCATGTGGTCTTCGCCGTAGGTCTCCAGTTTCAGCGTGATGGCTTCCTCGTCGAGTTCCATGGCCTTGACGAACTCACCGATCAGGCGGTAGTCCACGGCCAGGTTCGACAGTGCCCGCAGGCTGTGCGGGTCGCTCTCGCCGAGCACCTCACGGTGCCGGATCAGGTTCTGCAGATCCAGCGCCAGCGCCTCCCGCAGTTCGCCGGCGAGACGCATGTCGGCCGCCACGCTGCCGGCGGTGACCAGGCTGTGTTCGTGGTTCTCACCCAGAGTTCGGTTCATCCGCCGGAGCGTGTCCTCGCTCAGGACGCGAGCTGCCACGTACTGCCCGCCCACCCGCAGCGAGATCGACAGGTGCCGGCTGGCGATCAGCGTGAGCTCGTCGTCGTCACCGCAGGCCGCCCGCCACACCTCGACGACGTTCTCGCCGAGATGCTGGCTCGCCGCGAAGTCCCCGATCGCGAAGTGGTACCGGATCTGGTCGAGTACCACCAGACGAACGGCCGGCTCCAGCGAGTACACGAGACCGGCCGGGACCACGTGCGGCGCGATGTCGCCGTAGAGTGGCCAGTTCTCCTCTTCGTCCGGGTTGCCGGGGTTCGCGCCGGCGAGCACGCGGTGGGCGTGCTTCTCCACCGCGTCCCGCTCGTCCTGTGGGGTCGCGTCGCGGATCAGGGCGCGGACCAGGCTGTGGACGCGGAGCAGGTCGCGGCCCGTGTCCAGTTGTACCAGTGCGAAACGGCCGAGGTCGCGTACCGCGCGGCGGACCTTGATCTCGTCGCCCAGGTCGATGCCGGGGGCGTCCGGCTGTGCGGCGCGGTTGCGTGTCAGCAGGGAGATCGCGATGGGTTGGGAGCTGAGGAACGCGCACAGGCGGAGCAGGTAGGCCGCGCCCGGGGAGACCTCGCGGACGCTGTTGAAGGCCAGGCCGAGGGCCGCGGCGACCGACTGTGGGTAGTTGGCCGGGTTGCCCTCGGCGAGGATCTGGCTCGGGCTGGCCTTCAGCGCGCGCTGGTACTCCTCCAGCGGGATGCCGGTCTGCTCGTGCATGGCGACCGCCTGCTCTAGGGCCAGCGGCAGATGTCCGAGGTCGTCGGCGAGCGCGAGCGCATCCTCCTCGGTCAGGTCCTGCCAGCGGGCGCGGATCAGGCCGACGCTCTCCTCCGGGCTGAAGACGTCGACCTCGATCGCGTTGGACTCGCTGGCCCAGGTGCGGCTGCGGGAGGTGACGACGACGTGGCCGACGCCGGAGGGCAGGTACGGGCTGACGGTGGCGGGTTCCGGCGCGTCGTCGTAGATCAGCAGCCAGCGGGAGTGGGGGTCGCCGCGCCGGAGCATGTCCAGGACGTTGTCGACGGTGTCCTGCACGTCGGCGCTCTCGGTCTGGCCCAGGCGCTTGGCCAGTGACACCAGGGAGCGGCGAATGGACCGCTCATCGTTGGCCTGGACCCACCAGACCAGCTGGTAGTCCTCCTGGTAGCGGTAGGCGAACTCCACCGCCAGCTGGCTCTTCCCGATCCCACCGAGCCCGTGCAGGGCCTGTGGGACGAGCGCCGACTGGGAGTACTGGCTCAGGGTGCTCTTGACCTCGGCGAGGATGTCGTCTCGACCAGTGAAGTTCCTGTTGCGCGGCGGAACTCCTCCCCAGACCTGCGGTACGGACACGGCTACGGCCCGGCCGGGCCTCAGGCGGGTGGGGTTCACGGGGTCGTCCTCGTCGTCCTTGTCGTGGTCCTGGGCCTCGTCTTCCCCGCTCGACACCTCGTCTTCCTGTACGAGAGAGCCGGCGAGCGGGTTCATCGGTGTGGACGGCGGTAGCGAGTCCGGTTGCGCCGAGCTGCGGCATAGTTCGGGTGCGGCGTTCACCAAGTTCAGCTTTTGTGCCAGTTCGTCGATCAGTCGATGTAGCTCGACCATGTCGTATTCGGGAAGGCTGTGTGCCACGCGTTCCAAATACGTCAGAAGCGGCAGGGAACCACCATCGGTGAGCAGTTCCGAATAAACGTCCTCGGCGGTTCCGTTACGGCCGAGTGGAAACTTCTTTCCGGCGAACATCTCGTGCCGAACCGCTTCCCCGACGATGTCGTCCGAAACCGAGACGAGCAACGCGCGGATCCGCCGGTCGAGCGCCGGCTCGACCACCGAGGTCAGCCGCTCGGCCGAGACGGGCACCGACTCGGGTGAGAGCAACTCCTCGACCAGCCGGCTCAGATGCTGCCACTGGACGACCTCGCCGCCGATCATCTTCAACACGCTGACCAGTGCGGGCATGGCGCCGATGCGCAGGCACGTGCTCATCAGTGCCCAGTTGTCGGCATTCGTGCCGCCCTGGGGAACGGGGTCGAACTGCGTGCCGTACTCGTCCCGCAGCTCGTCGATCACCAGCTGACGCAGCTGCCTGTCGCGCAGCACCGGGATCGCGTTGAGCCCGTCCATCAGACGTTCTTTGTCGGCGAAGGTCAACCCCTGCCGTTGTCGGCCATTCGTCTCGTGGGGCACCTGGTCACCTCGACACCGCGGGAACGACAGAGCCCCGGCCGGTCCGGTACCGGTCGGGCCGACAGGCCGCCCCGCTGAAAGTGTCCATGTGACCCATGCCGCAAGACTGCCATGACTGTCATATAGTCGTCATGGACCCCGCGATTGTTCCACCAATCTGGCGACTGGCATACTCGACTCGATCATCTATTTTCGAACACGCCGGTGTACGCCTCATGGAAGAACGCTGGAGCCCGCCGCTACCAGCGTAAGACCGCCGCCGGATCGTGTAAAGGTTTGCGCCGCGCAGGCGCATACTCCGGGCAATTCAGGAGTCGGACATCCGCACCCGCGCCGCGGCGGACGAAACACCAGATCAGGCATACCTCGCCAGGCGGCTCGAGGGGTGGCGGCGTCTGGGCGACGAACGGGCGAATCCCTCCGGATGGTGCGCGACAACGTTTCCACATCCGGATTGGCCTGTGGCTACCCACCGTTCCGGTCGGCCGGACACCGGCCGCGGACGCCTCACACGATCGTGTGGCCGGACCCGTGCTCGGTCACGAGGAGCAGGCGACCCGCGGGTGACCGGTCTCCTCGCCCCGCCGTCGGCGGCGCAGGCGCGCTCACGTTCGGTGGTTCGAATCCGCCAGGAACTGCTCGGCGATTGTCAGGTCGTGGGGATAGGTGATTTTGACATTGCGTTGGTCGCCGTGGACCCAATGGACCGGTAGGGCCGAATACCGTTCCATGCAGGAGGCCGTGTCGGTGCCGACGAAATTCTCGCGGGCCGCCTTTTCGTAGGCGTCTATCAGTGGCGCCGCGCGGAATCCCTGGGGAGTTTGTGCCCTGATCGCCGCGTCCAGCACGGGGCCGGTCACCACATCGTCCGTCACCGTGACCAGGTCGTCGGCGGGGAGGCCGGGGATCGCGCCGCCGTGTTCGCGGGCCGCGGCCACCACCTCGGCGATCAGGGCGGGGCTCACCAGCGGGCGAGCGCCGTCGTGCAGCAGGACAATGTCCACCGTGCCGTCGTCGACCCGGCCGGCGAGGCGTCGCAGTGCGCTCAGCTCGGACTCCTGCCGCGTGTCGCCGCCGTACACGACCTCCACCGGGATGCCGGTCAGCTCGCGGTCGAGGATCGAGTCGACCAACTCGCCGTCGTCGGGGCGGGCCACCAGCACCAGCACGCCGATCTCGGGTACCCGGCCGAACGCGGCCAGCGACCACGACACCAGCCGCCTGCCCGCCAGCGGCAGGTACACCTTGTTCATCCCGGCGCCCATGCGCACCCCCGAGCCGCCGGCCAGGACCACGCCGGCCGCATACGGCGTCCTGGCCGTTCGTCTCCGCACCGTGTGATCATATGAGTCCTCGGCCACCGCTCCCCTGGACACATTCGCGCCGCGCCGATAAAATCGGAAATCTAGATAGCCATTAGGGTCTTGTGGTTGAGAGGCGGGCGGGAGTGGATGTCAGCGAGGTAGGACGCCTGTTGTTCGGCCGTCCGTGCCGACTGCGGGTGGCGTTGTGGGTCCACCAGCGTGGCCGGCAACGGTTCTACCAGTCCGAGCCGCCACCGGAGATCATCCCCCAGAGCGCCGCCGGCACCGAGCTGCGCCGGTTCGTTCACCTCGGCATGCTCACCGAGCATCGCGAGGCCGGCAGCCGCCGGGTCTACTACGAGACGACCAGCAGCCCGTTGTGGAGCATCATCGTCGCCGCCGCCCGCGTCATGGGCCCCCAGACCTAGCCCCCGTCGAGCGGGTGCCAGATCGCGGATCACTTGCGCAGGGCCTCCGGGATGACGTCGGCGTAGACGGGGACCTTGCGGACCAGACCGCTGTCGAGGTGGAACCGCGCCGCCGTCCGGTAGGCCTTCTCGTCGACGGCCGGCGACCTCGGCAGCTCCTTGACCAGGATCGGCATCAGGGCGTCGAGGGTCTTCGGCTTGCTGCTCTTCAGGTACTCGCCGAGCAGTGCGCGGGTCTCGCCCGGGGACTCGTGCACGTCGGTCAGTGCCCGCCCCATGGCCCGCTGAAAGCCGACGATCTCCTTCTTCTTGCGGTCCAGCAGCCTGCGCGTCGAGAACGTGACACCGTGCAGCGCCCCACGCAGGCTGGGCACGTCCCCACGGGCCGGCGAGATGTACGTCCGCCCGACGCCCGCCGCCTCCGCCTGCTGCGCGATCGGCTGGAAGAACGCCAGCACGTCGACCCGCCCGGACTTCAGCGCGCCGATCGCGGACGTCGCCGCACTGCCCAGGTTGACGAGCGTCGAGTCGGTGGCCGCGTTCCTGCCCACGCTGCCGAACAGGTACTTCACCAGCGCCTCGGTGCCGCTGGCCGGGCCGGTGATGCCGATCGTCCTGCCCACCAGCGCCTTCGCCCTGCGAGACAGGCTCGCGTCGGCGCCGGGGCCGTCGAACCCCGGCGGCACGACGATGTCCACGTAGTACTCGGTGACCAGGCTGGACACGATCCTCGTGCCGTCGTCGATCTTGGCGAGGTTGAACGCGTCGGTGATCACGCCGGCGCCGACGTCGATGCTGCCGGACTTCAACGCGGCGGCCACCTTCGCGCCCGTGCCGAGCCGGGGCCGCTCCCCCAGGGTGATGCCCTCGTCGGAGAAGTATCCCTTCTTCTCCGCGATGAAGAGCGGGAGGAAGGCCACGGAGTTGCTGATCTGGCCGACGTTGAGCACCCCCGCGGGGGTCGTCGACATGCGCTGCGCGCAGCCGACCGCGACCAGTGCCGGCGCGGCGAGGAGTCCTCGGAGGACGGTCCGGCGGCTAGTCATCGAGCGGCTTCCATCGGTTGACCCGCTTGCCGATCATGCTCACCACGACGTTCAGCACGCCCGCGATGACGCTCAGCACCACGAGCGTCGCGAACACACCCGCCGTGTCGAACTGCGACGCGCTGTCGTTGATGAGATAGCCGAGGCCCTTGTTGGACGCGACCAGCTCACCGATCACCGTGCCGATCAGGGCGTAGGGCACCGCCACCTTCAGCCCGGTCAGCACGCCGGTCATCGACGACGGCACCACGACCTTGCGGAGCACGTCCCACCGGCCGCCGCCCATCAGCCGCACCGCGTCGACCAGGCCGCGGTCGACCTCGCGCACGCCGGCCGCGGTGTTGAGGAACACCAGGAAGAACACCGTGGCGGCGGCCAGCAGCACCTTCATGTGCATGCCGATGCCGAACCACACGATGAACAGCGGCGCGAGCGCCACCTTCGGGATCGCGTACAGCGCCATCACGAACGGGTCGAGCACCCGGTAGACGAAGTTGAGCGACGCCAGCACGAACCCGGCGACCACGCCCGCGGCGGCACCCAGCAGGAACCCGTACACGATCTCCTGCACGGTGATCCAGGTGTTCGTCCACAGTGTACCGTCGGCGAGCCAGTCGCCGAGCCGGCCGACGATGTCGCTCGGCCGGCTGACGTACGTGATGTCGATCCACCGGTCGGCCGCGATCTCCCACAGCACCAGCAGGATCGCCACCAGTGCGACACGCACGAGCCAGACGGTCGTGGTGGTGCCGTGCTTCTGCCACCACGACCGGTCACGGGGGATCACGACCGGGCCGGTCGTGACCGGAGCTGCCACGGTCACTGTGCCGCCTCCTCCTTGAGCGCCCTCGCCAGCTCCCCGTGGAGTGCGACGAAGGCGGGATCGACACGCAGCAGGTCGACGTCGCGTGGCCGGGGCAGGTCGACGGCACGGTCCAGCACGATGCGGCCGAGCCGGCCCAGTACCACCACGCGGTCGCCGAGCAGCAGCGCCTCCTCGATGTCGTGCGTCACGAACACGACCGTCTGCCCGCTGCCCTGCCACAGCCGCAGCAACTCCGCCTGCAGCTCGGTCCGCAGCTGGGCGTCGAGGGCGCCGAACGGCTCGTCCATCAGCAGCGTCGCCGGCCGGCCGGCCAGCATCCGGGCCAGGCTCGCACGGCGCCGCATGCCGCCGGACAGCTCGCGTGGGTAGTGCTTCTCGAACCCCGCGAGGCCGACACCGCGGATCAGCTCGGCCGCGATGGACCGGCGCTCACCGGACGGGACCTTGCGGATCTCCAACGGCATCTCGACGTTGCGTCGCACGTCCCGCCACGGCATCAGCGTGTCGGACTGCGTCAGGTAGCCGATCTCGGGATGTGGGCCGGTCAGCGTCTCCGTCCGGTAGCGGACGGTGCCGTTCGTCGGCTCCATCAGGCCGGCCAGCAGGTTCAGCATCGTCGACTTGCCGCAGCCGCTGCGGCCGAGCACGGTGACGAAGCTGCCTTCCGCGATCTCCAGCGAGAAGTCCCGCAGCGCCACGATCGCGTCGTCGTCCTTGGCGAACTGCTTCGTGAGCCCGTCGACGTTCAGGACCCCCGTCATGCTCCGCTCCTGGTTCACTCCGCAAGCTCCGTTCGAGTCCTCTGGTTCACTCCGCGGGTTCCGTCAGGAGTCCTCCGCACGCATGCCATAGGCGTCGTAGCTCAGCTCGCCGGCCGCCCAACGCCTCCGCAGGCCGTCCTCCTTGGCCAGTCGCTCGCGCACCGCGGTGAGCGCACTGTCCACATCGGACCGTGCGATCGCGGTGGCGCCGTCGTCGTCGAGTACCAGCACGTCGCCCGGCGCGATCTCGGTGCCGCCGACGGTGACCGGGACGTTGACGTATCCCCTGGTGTCCTTGGTCGCGCCGGTGGCGCGCCGCCATCTGCTCCAGACCGGCAGGTCCAGCCTGGCGAGGTCGGCGCTGTCCCGGACGGCCGCGTCGACCAGCACACCCGCGACGCCGGCGGCCACCGCCTGGGTGGCCAGCAGGTCACCGAACAACGCGACCGGCGCGGCGACCGGCATCGTCAGCACGAGGATCTCCCCCGGCCGCGCGTAGGCCATCACCTCGTGCACGGCACGGTTGTCCCCCTGGCCGCACAGGGCGATCCGGGCCGGGCCGGCCACCCCGCGCCCCGGCGCCACCGGGAACAGGTCGACGTCGAGCAGGCCGCGCCGGCCGTACGCCTCGTAGACGGTCGCCACGCCGGCTTCCGCGAGTTCCTTGTAGACAGTGGTCATTGCCTCGTCCCCACCGTCCGCTCACGAGCCGGCGCGTCCGCCAGCGCCTCGGCGCCGACCAGCCACCTGCTGTTGTGCACTGCCATCACGCGGATCTCGTCGTCGCTGAAACCCGCCGCCAGCAGGCGATCCGCACACAACGCGAGGCCGTCCTCGACCGGCGGGTTGAACGGCTGGCCGAGATCGCTGGACAGCACGGAGTGCTCGGGCCCGGTGGCGCGGATGTTGTGGAACCACACGTCCCACGCGACCTTGCCGGTGTGCGGCGTGGTGAAGCACCGCTCCAGCAGGGCACCCCTGGCCGCCAGCTCGCGCTGCCGCTCGACGCCGATGCGCTGGGACGTGAACTCGGGGTGGGTGACGACGATGCGCCGGACGCCTTCCTCGACCGCCGCGTCGACGACGCGGGCGGACTCGTCCTGGTGCAGGTGCCCGGTGGCCAGCGCCATGTCGTGTTTGGCGATCAGCGCAAGCACCTGCCTGGTCCGCCGGGTCACGTCGCCGTCCGGGGTCAGCACGTCCACCGGGTCGGCGGCCATGCCGGCCGCGCGCAGGTCCTCCTGCAGCTGGGCCCACATCGGCGGCGTCGCGCCCGCCGGCTCGCTCGCCTGGCACTCGCGCTGGTTCGCGCTGTCCACGGTGGGCAGCCAGACCACCTTCGCACCGCCGCGCCCGGCGATCTCGACGGCGATCGGGTTCATGCCGCCGACCGAGGCGTTGAGCGTGATGGCGCCGAGCGCGTCGGTGCCCGGCCGCGCCCGGCGCACCACCTCGGCACGTTCGGCTGTCGGCGCGTAGTGGGACTTCAGGACGAACCCGGCCATCCCGACCGCCGCGAACCGATCGGCGAGCGAGATGTCGTCGATCCGCCGGCGCATGACGTCCGGTGCGACGTGGATGTGCACGTCATAGGCGCCGCGTACCAGGTCCCGCGCGTGCCCCGACGGTTGCGGGTGATCAGCCATGACGCTCCCTTGCGTACACAATCTGCGCCTAGATTGTTAACAATCTTGTTGCGATCGTCAACCCCCGGGAGCCGTCGTACCGCACACCGGATCACGGGATCCGGCGCACGCCCGACTGGTCGACCTCGCGAAGGGCCCTGATGACGCTGCGCAGGTGCGCCCGCGCCGCCTCCTCCGCCGCGGCGGGGTCGTGCGCGCAGATCGCGTCGATGATGGCCAGGTGCTCCGGCAGGGACACGGTGGGCCTGCCGGGGTGCATGGCGAGCTTGAACTGGTGGCGCACGCTCTGCGCACGCAGGCGTTCCAGCACGTCCTGCGCGGTGCGCTGCGCGCTGATCTCGCGCACCCCGCGGTGCAGCTCCTGGTTGAGCTGGGAGTAGCCGAGCACGTCACCGCTCGCCACCGCGGCTCGCATCCGCTTGCCGATCGCCCTGAGCTGCTTGGCCTCGTCGCGCGTGACGTGCTCCGCGGCCTTCGCCGCACAGAGGCCTTCGAGGACCATGCGGACCTCGGAGATCTCGACGGCCTCGTCGATGGACACGGCCCTGACCCGGGCGCCGCGGTTCTGCACGCGCTCGACGAGACCCTCGGTGGCCAGCTCCGCGAGCGCGGACCGGACGGTCGCGCGGCTGGCGCCGAACTGCTCGGACAGGTCGGCCTCGACGAGCCGCTGGTTGGGCACGAAGTCACCGCGCACAATGGCCTCACGGATCTCGGCCACCACGGAGCGCGGCCCGGCCTCGTCGCTCACCGTCACGGTACTCCCCCTGCTTCAACCAGAATTGTCACCAATTTTGTTGCTAACGTAGTGTAGCGTCCGAATGCGAGGGAGTGATGGCGTGACACTCACCGTTGCCGTACTGGGCCTTGGCGAGGCGGGCGGCACCATCGCCCGGGACCTTCTCGCGGCCGGCGCGGTGGTCCGCGCGTACGACCCCGCGGTGTCCGCGCCGGCCGGAATGATCCCCGCGGTCAGCGAGTCCGACGCCGCGACCGGTGCCGAGCTCGTGTTGAGCGTCAACAGCTCCGCGGCGGCACTCGACGCGCTCCGGGCCGGCGTGGCCACGGCACGCGTGTGGGCCGACCTGAACACCGGGTCCCCCGGCCTGAAACGGCAGCTCGCCGACCTGGCCGGGGAGCACGCCGTGCCGTTCGCGGACGTCGCGATCATGGCACCGGTGCCCGGGCGCGGGCTGCGTACGCCGATGCTGACGAGCGGGCCCGCGGCGGCGCGGGTGGCGGAGCTGCTGAACCCGCTCGGCGCGTCGGTCACCACGATGGACGGTCCACCCGGTCTGGCGGCCGAACGCAAGCTGCTGCGCAGCGTGTTCTTCAAGGGACTCGCGGCCGCCGTGGTCGAGGCGCTGGCGGCCGGCCGCGCGGCGGGCTGCGAGGACTGGTTGCGGGACAACATCACCGAGGAGCTGGCCCGCGCCGGCGAGTCCACTGTGGAGCGACTGGTCACGGGCACCCACCAGCACGCCGTCCGCCGCGCCGACGAGATGGCGGCGGCGACGGACATGCTCGCCGAACTCGGTGTCGAGCCGACGATCACGGCGGCGACCCGCGACCTCCTGGCCCGTCTCGCCCGCTAGGAACCGCCTTGGGCCACCATCGGCCCGCGGTCACCACCAGGCCGGCTTGACCTCGACCTTTGTTCAGGTTTCATGCTGGCCACATGACGATCCTTGTTATCGGCGCGACAGGCAACATCGGCCGCCACGTGGTGACCGGGCTTCGCGACCGCGGCGCCGCCGTGCGCGCACTGTCCCGCCTTCCGGGTGCGGACACGGTCGCCGGCGACCTGACCAGGCCGGAGACGCTCCACGGCCCACTGTCCGGTGTGGACTCGGTGTTCCTGCTCTGGCCGTTCTTCTCGGCGGACGGCGTGCCGGCGGTCCTCGACGTCATCGCCCAGCACGCGAACCGTGTCGTGTACGTGTCGGCGCTCAGTGCGGAAGGCGGGGGCGTGTGGGGCGAGGTCGAGGCCGCGATCCGCCGCACGGACCTGGAGTGGACGTTCCTGCGACCCGGCGGGTTCGCCACCAACACCCTGGAGTGGGCGGGCGCGATCCGCGCGGGCCGGCCGGTGCGGATGCCGTACCCGGACGCCGGGCGGTCGCTGATCCACGAGCGCGACATCGCGGACATTGCTGTGTTAGCGCTAACAGAAGCGGGGCACGCCGGTAGGACGTACGCGCTCACCGGACCGGCGGTGGTCACCCAGGCCGAGCAGGTACGCATCCTCGGCGAGGTGGCCGGCAGGCCGGCGGTCGTCGAGGAGATCTCGGCCGAACAGGCTCGGGCGACCATGGCCTGGGCGGACGAGACGTTCGTCGACGCGGCCCTCGGCTACTGGCGGACGCTCGTCGACGACCCGGAACCCGTCACGACGACCGTCGAGGAGGTCACCGGACGCCCGGCACGCACCTTCACGCAGTGGGCCCACGACCACGCCGACGACTTCCGCCCGCTCCCGGCCGCCGACGTCGCCGAGCGGTACGTGGCCGCCTTCCGGGCCGGCAGGATGGACCAGGCACTGCGGTGGGCGGCGCCGGACATGGTGCGGGTGGCGCCGCTGGAGAACGGCGGCAAGCACGTCGAACTGCGCGGGGTGGCCGACATCACGGCGAACGCCGAGCGGCTCACCGGCGACGTGGAGATCCACGCGGTGGAGGTGGACGGCCCGTACCCGCGGGGCGACCGCTTCGCCGTCCGGTTCTCGTTCGACGAGACGGACGAACCGACCGGCCAGCGGGTCTCCCGGACGAAGCTGTCCCTGTACACCGTGGCCGACGGCGTGATCACCCGCGAGGAGGTGTTCTACTTCGACCCGCCCGCGACGGGAGACCGGTCCGCCATCACCGGCTAGCCGTCCTGTTCCGCCTCCACAGCGCGGTTCCAGTCGCGTTTGGTGGACTGCCAGCGGTCCTCGTCGTGGCCGAGACGCCAGTAGCCGGAGATGGACAGGCGCTCGCGTGGGACGCCGCGTTCCTTGAGCAGCAGCCGGCGCAGCTCCTTCACGAAGCCTGCCTCGCCGTGGACGAAGGCGTGCACGCCGCCGGAGGGGAACTCGAGCTCGGTGACCGCCTGGACGAGCGCGTCGCCGACCCGGCCGCGGCCGCGGTGCAGCCAGGTGACGGTCGCGTCGCCGGGCGTCTCCAGCTTCAGCTCCTCCTCCGGGCCGGCGACCTCGACGAACACGTGCGCACGGGCGCCCGCCGGCAGCCGCTCGACGGACGCGGCGATGGCCGGGACCGCGCTCTCGTCGCCGGCCAGCAGGTGCCAGGCGGCGTCCGCGGCGGGCGCGTAGCCGCCGCCAGGACCGGCGAAGCGGACCACGTCACCCGGCCGCGCGCGCATGGCCCACGGCCCGGCGAGGCCCTCGTCGCCGTGCAGCACGATGTCGATGGTCAGCTCGGCGAGCCGCGGGTCCCAGCGGCGCACCGTGTAGGTACGCATCCGGGGCCGGTGCTCGCGCGGGAGGTCCTCGCGGATCCGCTGGAGGTCGAACGGCTCGGGGTAGGCGACGCCCTCGACGGGGAACAGGAGCTTGACGTAGTGGTCGGTGAACTCACCGGCGCCGAAGCCGGCCAACCCGTCGCCGCCCAACACGATCCGTGTCATGTGCGGGGTGAGCCGCTCGACGTGGTCCACCTGTCCGACGGTGAGACTGGGGCTTGCGCGGCCCGGTCGTTCTGCCATGAACCTTCCTCGCATGATCGCCGACTTCCTCGTCGTCAGGGTACGCCGATCCACCTGGCGGGCCGCCGGTCGGTGATCATCATCCGGAGGTTGCGGTAGCGAAGGATTCGCCGTTTCGCGCACTTCATGGTGGTCTGTGGATATCGTGACCGCGAGACACGAGCGAGGGAGAGCATGGACGACCGCGTCTTGAACCCGGACGAAGCGCGGGAGCGGCTCGATGCCTGGAAGGGCCGGATCGACCGGCTGGCCGCCGACACGAAGACCATGAGCGACCGCTTCCAGCAGCTCCAGGTGACCCGCAGGGACCGCGACGGGATGGCCGAGGTCACCGTCGACTCCAGCGGTTCCCTGGTCGGGTTGCGGCTCACCCGGGCCATCGAGCGGTCCGCGCCGGACGTCGTCGCCGCGACGATCATGAGCACGATCCGGGAGGCGAAGGCCGAGCTGGCCGAGCGGACGCAGGAGATCGTCGAGGAGACCATCGGCACCGAGTCGGCCGCGGGACGCGCCATCGCCGAGCGGGTGGGCCAGCGGCTGCGCGGACCCGCCGAGGACGACGAGCCGGCCTACGCGAACCGGCCCACCGGCCGGTCCGACGAGGACGCCGACGACGACGAGGCCGATCCGACCATCTGGCGGTGAGTGATGGGTGACAGGTACACGGTCGACCCGGCGGAGCTGCGCAAGCACGCCGGCGACATCGACTCGCTGCGGGAGCGCTTCGCCGCGGTCAAGGCCGCCAGCGCGCACATCGCACAGGACGACCAGGCGTACGGGATGCTGTGTGGCTGGATCTCCGGCATCCTCGAAGGCCGTCACACCAAGCAGGACGAGCTGATCGCCTACGTCGAGGAGAACCTGGACATCGTCGCGCGGGAGCTGCGGGAGACCGCGGACGACTACGAGGCCAGGGACGCGAACACCGCCGAGGTCATGAACAGGATCAAGGACGGCATGCCGGGATGACCGACAACCCGCTGATCGCGCCGGTCGAGTCGAGCAGGCAGCCGTGGACCGGTTCGAGCCTCGGCGACAGCATCGAGGGCCTGGTCCAGGCCATCAGGAGCGAGGGCTGGATCGACGACGTGCTCGCCGGCGCCGGACTCGGCGTCGAGGTCGCGGCGACGGTCATGGACCCCATCAGCGCGTTGCTGGCCAACGGCCTGGGCTGGGCCATCGAGTACTTCGACCCGCTGCGCGAGATGCTCGACGAGCTCACCGGCATGCCGGACGTGGTCACCTCCCACGCGCAGACGTGGAACAACATGGCCACCGAGCTGAACGACATCGCGGGCGAGTTGACCCAGTTCGTCCAGACCGACATGCCGAAGTGGACCGGGCCGGCCTCCGACGCCTACCACGCCCTGATGCGGAACAACGCCGACGCCATCGGCGGCCTGTCCGCGACCTCGGCGGCGATGGCGGCGGCCACCGAGGGTGCGGGCGGGCTGGTGCAGTTCACCCGCGAGACCGTGCGGGACCTCATCGCCGACCTCGTGGCCAGGGTGATCGTGTGGGCGGTCGAGGCGATCTTCGTGGTCACGATCCCGGTGATCGCGTCCCAGATCATGGCCGCGGTGGTCAAGTGGGCGGGCCGCATCCTCACCTACACCGGCGCGCTGATCAACAGCCTGACCAACCTCAGCAAGCTCCTCGACGACTAGGCGCTCATGACACCCAGACCCAGGGGACCGCACGGCGGCGGCCACGACGGTGGTGATGGCACGCCGGGCAAGCCGCACGACGGCGACGGCAAGCCCGGCGAGGGCGGCGACGGCAAGCCGTCGCAGAAGCACGGCGGCATCGACGCGAGCAAGGGCGTCTCCGGCGCGCAGGGCGCCGTCCAGCAGGCCGCGGAGGCCGGCCGCCCCGGCGGCTCGACGGCCCAGCCGCCACCGCGGCAGCCGCCGGTCGACCCGAACGTGCCCGGTCCGGCCGGCAAGATCCAGCTCCGGCCGCCGAGCGACCGGCACCAGCTCAACCGGATCGGCCCGAAGAACCCCGCCAAGCCCGAGAACACGGTCATCCTGCCGGAGGCCAGGGACGCCGTCCGGCAGGACATGGTCGACATCCAGCAGGGCAAGGCACGCTGGGATGCAGCGTCGAACAGCTACGTCACGGAAAGCGGCCGGCGCTACAAGGTGGAGTCCAACGGGACCATCTTCCCGGTGGACGGGCCGGGTTTCGTCCAGATGAGCCGGCCGGAGTACAAGGCGTTGCAGGCGCTGATCAGGTTCGAAGGGGACGTCGACGGCGCGAAGGCGAGCGTGTCACGGGATCCGGGGATCCCGCCCGAGTCGTTCGACAAGGCTGGCCAGGTGTACCAGCACTACCGGAAGTAGAAAGAGGACATGCTCAGCTACAGCTTCCTCCTGGACCGCCTGCCCGACGCCGGCGAGCTGGGACGCGCGGCCGCCGAGATCTTCAAGGTGAACCCGGCCGGGGTGCACGTCGGCCGGCTCTACGAGGACGCCGGCGGGCCGCCCGCGACGGTGAGCGTCACCTACCTCGACCTCGACGGCGGCGACTTCGGCTGGCGCGTGGACATGGGCGGGGACGACACCGTCACCGACCCCGGCGAGGCGGCGACCGCCGGGGCCCTCGCGCGCCGGTTCGGGGTACGGGTCCTGCTGCCCACCAACGACTCCGACGAGTGGTGGCGCCTGATCACCGCCGACGAGGACCGCCTGGTCGCCGTCGACCTCGACGAGCTGGACGAGGACCGCTACGTGCTGACCGGCGCCTAACTCGGCATCACGATCAGCTTCTTCTCCAGGAACTCCTCGATGCCCTCCCGGCCACCCTCGCGGCCGAGGCCGGACTGCTTGACCCCGCCGAACGGGATGGCGGGGTTGGACACGATGCCCTGGTTCAACCCGACGACCCCCACCTCCAGGGCCTCGGCCACCTGGAACGCACGGTCGATGTCCTGGGTGAACACGTACCCGACCAGCCCCAGCTCGGTGTCGTTGGCCTGCCGGACGGCCTCCTCCAGGTCGCTGAACGACTGGATCGCGGCCACCGGGCCGAAGATCTCGGTGGCGCACAGGTCGCTCGACGGGCGCACGTCGGTCAGGACGGTCGGCCGGTAGAAGTAGCCGCGGCCGCGCTTGCGGCGGCCGCCGGTCAGCACCTGGGCGCCCCGGGCCACCGCGTCGTCGACGAGCGCGGTCACCTTGGCCAGGCCGTGGTCATCGATCAGCGGGCCGACCTGCGAGTCCGGCTCCAGGCCCGGCCCGACGACCAGCGCGTCCATCCGCTCGGACAGCTTGAGCCCGAAGTCCCCGACCACCGCGTCGTGCACGAAGAACCGGTTCGCCGCCGTGCCGGCCTCCCCCATGTTGTGCATCTTGGCGGTCATCGCCCCCTCGACGGCCCGGTCGAGGTCGGCGTCGTCCAGGACGATGAACGGCGCGTTGCCGCCCAGCTCCAGCGACGTCCGCACGACCGACGGCGCCGCCTGTGCGAGCAGCAGCCGGCCGACCTCGGTGGAGCCGGTGAACGACAGCTTGCGGATCTCGCCGCCCTTCAGCATCGGCTCGACGACCGCGGTGGCCCGGTTCGTGGTGACCACGTTGAGCACGCCGTCGGGCAGCCCCGCCGCCGTCAGTACCGCCGCGAGGGCGAGGCTGGACAGCGGGGTCTGCGGCGCCGGCTTGAGGACCATCGTGCAGCCCGCGGCGACCGCGGGGCCGATCTTGCGGGTGCCCATGGCCAGCGGGAAGTTCCACGGCGTGATCAGCAGGCACGGGCCGACGGGCTGGGACAGCACCATGGCACGGGAGCCGCCGTCCGGCGTGAGCCCGTACTGGCCGCCGGTGCGCACGGCCTCCTCGGCGAACCAGCGGAAGTACTCGGCCGCGTGCCGGACCTCGCCGCGTGCCTCGGCCAGCGGCTTGCCCATCTCGAGCGTGATCAGCTCGGCGAACTGCTCGACGTCGGCCAGGATCGCCTCGTAGGCGCGGTACAGGATCTCGCTGCGGTAGCGGGGTGAGGTGCGCCCCCAGGTCCGTTGCGCGGCAACGGCCGCGGCGACCGCGGCCCGGCCGTCGGTCGGTGTGCCGTCGGCGACCGTGCACAGCGTCTCGGCGGTCGCCGGGTCGACCACCGGCGTGCGCGAGCCGTCCGCCGAGTCGAGCCACTGGCCGTCGATGAACAGTCCTTTGTGGTCCAGCACGGCCGCATTCTCTCAAAACGTGGGCACCGCCTCCACCGGCACGGTGACGGCCGGCCGGCGGGGCACCGCGTCGCGACACGCCTCCGTCCACGAACAGTCCACCTGCCGTCCAGGTGCTGACCGCATCCTGACCTGCACAGACCGAGAGTGGAGGGAGCGCTGTAGTGGCACGGACACACTCGACCGCCATGGTGCCGTCCAACTGCCGGGGCGGCAGTTTCTGGCGCCGGCTGAACGGACCGGAGCGAGCGGCCTTCACCGACGTGGGCCGGCCGTGCGGCTTCCGGCGGGGCACGACGATCATCCGCGCCGAGGACACCGCGCGATGGACGGCGATCGTCATCAGCGGCCGTGTGCGCGTTAACAACGGCGACGGCTCGCTGACGGTGGCCACGCGGTCGGCGGGCGACCTGATCGGCGAGCAGCGGTTCCTCGGCGTGCGACCACATCAGGCCACGGTGCACGCCGAGACCGGGGTGCGGGCACTGGTGGTCGACGGCGCGGACCTCGACCGCCTGCTCGCCCGGCAGCCGGGCGTCCTGCGCGCGCTGTGCGAGGTGCTGTCCGAGCGCCTGCGTGAGTGTGACCGGCGGCTCGCCGGGTTGTCCGGCGACGCCTTCACGAAGATCGTCCGGTTTCTCGCGCAGGCCACCGACGCGACCGGTGACGACCCGGCCAACACGATCCACATCGGATCGCAGGAGGCGCTCGCCGGACAGCTCGGCATCTCCCGCGACTCCGTCATCCGGGCATTCCGGCGACTGCGCGACGACGAGGTCGTCACCACCCATCGAGGCGTGGTGACCGTACGCGTCCCGGCGAGACTTCGCGAATACCCGTAACAATTCGGACCGCGAGTGCCGCACGTGCGGCAGAACGGAAACGAAACGCCGGCTTTCGGTGATCCACCAGACATCGGTTCCGGTCGAGGGGTGGGGAGCGTTGGCCTTGGTTGACAACAGGTTGGTTGACACCGTCGTGCGATCGCTGTCGGGTTATCTCATACACCGGAAGAAGGCCGGGATATTCGACGACCGGTTGGAGAACCTGCTCAACCGGGTCGAGATCAAAATGTCGGACGCCTACTCCCAGGAAATGCTCGAGCGGTTCCGGGACCGGCCCGACGGCGACCTCGAGACCGACACGCTCCGCGGCCACCTCGTCCGCGCGATGGACGACGACCCGGAATTCGGCCGGCAGCTCGCACTGACTTTCCAAGAAGGACACACGATGACCCAACCGGTTCGCCGCGGCAGAGGACGACTCATCGTGGGCGGCGTGGTGGCCGTCGTGGTGCTCGGTGGCGGCTTTACGCTCGGCAGGACGACCGCACCCGACTCCGAACCGCGGACGGCCCCGACGGTGACGTCGACCGTCCGGCAGACGGTGACGAGAACGGAGTCCCCGACCTCGACCCCGGCGGAGTCCG
Organism: Actinophytocola sp.; assembly: GCF_035634895.1. Classification (GTDB taxonomy): domain Bacteria; phylum Actinomycetota; class Actinomycetes; order Mycobacteriales; family Pseudonocardiaceae; genus Actinophytocola. Next base: position 23,109 of record NZ_DASQCC010000111.1, read on the forward strand.
CCAGCGCCGCCCCCTCGTCTTCCCCGTCCGAACCGGGAATTCCCGGGGACGGCAGCACCTATCCGGAGGGCCGGCCCGTCCCGCTCGTCGAGCTGCCACGTCCGAACGACCAGTGGCTGTTCAGCTACGGCGACCACGACGTGCAGTTCAAACAGTTCACCAACTCGCTCTGGCAGACGCTGGACACCTGCAACGACCGCGCGTACAGCCGCGAGCAGCAGTTCCGGCTGAAGAACTTCAGCCGGCTCGAGGTGAAGGCCGTCGGCACCGACTCGAAGGCCGACCCCTCGCTGGTCGTCCAGTTCGACGTCTACGCCAACAACGACAACGTGCATCCCATCAAGTCGGTCGTCGTCAACCCCGGCGAGACCCAACAGCTGGCCGTCGATCTACCCAAGGACGTCTTCACGGTGACCTTGCGGATGTCGCTCACCTCGACGGGCAGGCCGTGCCGCAGCGGCGACGCCGTCTGGGGCGAACCGTACGTCATCGCGACCGGAAGCTGAGGAGAAGTGGTCATCAGCAAGGCATTCGTCAACTTCAGGGTCGGGGACGGCCAGGACGCGGCCGTTCTGATCGACAACGCGCTGCGCAAGGAGTTCGGCGAGGACCACGTGTTCAGGTCCAGCCGGTCGATGCCCGCGGGCACCGTGTTCCAGTCCATGCTGCTGACCGAGGCCGCCGGTTGCGCGGTCATGATCGTGGTCATCGGCGACCGCTGGCTCGACGAGAACAACGGTGTCCGGCGAATCGACGATCCCGGCGACTGGGTGCGCACGGAGATCTCCCTCGCCCTGGCGAACGACAGACCGGTCATCCCGGTGTTGCTGGGCGACCGGCCGAACCTCGGCGCGAAGGACCGGCTCCCGGCACCCATCGCCGGGCTGGTCGACCGCCAGTACGTGCGCCTGCGCCACCAGACCGCCGAACGCGATCTCGCACACCTCGTGGACGAGGTACGCCCACTCGTCACGACCCAGGGCATGCGCATCGCCGGCCCCGGCCATCCGTTGCTGCTGACCAATCTCGCGCCGACCCAGCGGTCGTCCGACCTGCGCCTGGGACCGGCCGAGATCGACGGCCGCTACTTCGGCGAGAGCATCGTCTACCGGCCCAGCCTGTTCAGCGCACAACCGCGTGCGTCCATCAGCTTCAACCTGGGCAGGAAGTACGGGCGGCTGGAGGTGACGGTCGGTGTCCTCGACGACGCGGCCGAGGCCGACCAGGTCGGGGTGTTCAGGATCGTGACCGACGGGAAGGTGAGCACGCAGGTCGCCGCGTCGCAGGGGCAGCCACAGCTGCTCTCCGTGGAGGTCACGGACGTGCTGAACCTGAGGTTGGAGGCCTACCGCCCGGGCACGACCGCGCATCCGCTCCAGGCCGGCGCCAACATGGCGGGCGGGGTGTCCAACAAGCTGCCGGAACTGGCGTGGGGGGATCCGATGCTGTACCCGTGAAAGTCCTTCACGTCCACGGACGATCCGCTTCTGGTACACGGACGCGCAGCATGCTGTGCCGAACCCGGCTGCCTGGAGCGGAAGGAACGGTGTCGTGGCTCGGCTGCCCTCGATCGCGGTCATCTGCAAGGCATTCGTCAGTTTTCGGGTCGGTGACGCCGACGGCGCGGCGACACTGGTCGACCAGACGCTGTGCCGGGCGTTCGGCGCGGACCGGGTGTTCCGGTCCAGCCACGCCATGTACGGCGGCGCCCAGTTCCCGCCGACGATCGAGGCCGAGGCGGCCGGCTGCGCGGTGATGGTCGTCGTCGCCGGTGAGCACTGGCTTGCCGGCGACGGTGGCACGCGACGGATCGACGACCCGGAGGACTGGGTACGCAAGGAGATCGAGTTCGCGCTGGGTGCTGGCCGCCCGGTCCTCACGGTGCTCGCCGGTGACCGGGCCGCCCTCGGCGCCGAGGACCACCTGCCGGTCTCCCTCAAGCAACTGGCCGACGGGCCACAGCTGCGTCTGCGGTCGGCCGAGACGGACCTGGCCCGGGTCAGGGACGAGGTCCGCCGGCACCTCGACGACGACGTGCCGCCGCGCCCCGTGCGCCTGGTCACCCTGCGCCCGGTCGCGCGCTCGTCCGACGTGCGCCTGGGGCCGGTCGAGATCGACGGCGCGGAGTACGGCGAGAGCATCCTGTTCCGGGCGTTCGCGAGCCTCATCAGCTTCAACCTCGGTATGCGGTACCGCAGGCTCGAGGTGACCGTCGCCGGCCGGGACGGCGTCTTCACGGTCCTCGGGGACGGCCGGGTCCTCGCGCGGGTGGCCGCGACGCCGGCGGAGCCGCGGCGACTGACGGTCGACGTCGCGGACGTCCTGATCCTCAAGCTGACGGCGCACCGGACGTCCGGCGACGCGCCGGAGCTGGTGTGGGGTGATCCGGTGGTCCATCCCTGAGAGGCCACCCGACGACCGTCACCGCCGCGTGCTTCCCGACGCCACACCTGTACCTGCGCACCACCGACGAGGCCGAGCTCAGCAGGGTCCGGTCCTTCGCGACGGAGCAGGCGCGGGCGGCCGAGGCCACCCGGCGCCGGCTGACCGACACCTTCGCCGTCGCATCGCAGGCCCGACGGGTCGACGTCCTTGCCCGTGCCCACGCCGATCTCGTGCGGTGGCGGTACCAGCTCGCGCTGCGCCTCGACCGCGGGGTCGGGCTCGGCATCGAGTACGACCCCAGCCGGTTCGCGACGCCGATACTCGCCGACGAGGAGAACTACGACCGCATCGGGCCCGTCGGCCGGTTCCGGGACGGCGCGACGTGGGACGCGGCGACCCGAACCTTCCGTGGCGGCAGGGCAACGCCGGCGTTTCGCATCATGCTCGCGTACGGCAGGCTCGCCGAGGCACGGTTCGCCAGGGAGGGCAACGCCGGCGAGACGCTCCAGAACATGGTCGTGCTGCCCGACAGTACGCGAATCCCGGGCAACAGACTGGTTCGCGGCGCGACCGCCGAGCGCTGCGCGGCGGAGCTGCTGGCGAGGATCACCCGGCGGGGCGTGGACGCCAGTCACGTCGAGACGGGCGGCGGGCCGATGTTCGTCCTGACGGCGCAACAGGAAGACAGCGACCGGATGTTCGCCGCGGCGCTCGGACTGCTCGCCGCGGCGGCACCCGGCGACGTGGCGGCATGGCAGGCCGCGCGGTATCTCCTTTACCAGGCACCGAGAACGAAGAAGGGCAGCGACGCGGTCACCCGGACCTTCCTGGTGGCCACGGGTGCGGTCCTGTTCGGCCACGCACCCGTGCTCGACCAGGACATCGACCTGCGCTGCATGGTGCTGGGCCAGGATGCCGCGACCACGGCGCCGAGCGATCCACCGGTCTGACGCCGCGACACCGCCGGAACTTCCGACAGGAACGGGGTATTCGCGACCACCGGACGAACTTCCCAACCGCGACTAGGTTTCGAAACATCTCCGAAACTCGTTGACAACTCCGCGAAGCCGGCCCAACACTTGTTGACATCGGCGAACGTCAACGAACCGCCGATCCGGGTCTTCCCGCTCATCCCCGGTTCCCCGGTCGTCAACCGCTTGGTGACCGGACAAGCCCGCCGCGTGGTACGACACCGGCGCGGCGGCCGGCGCCCCGGCCATCGCGCCGGCTCGTGCCGCGCCGCCCGGCTTCCCGCCAGCCTCAACGAGGAGGAAGGTGCACATGCCCGAAATCAGCCGCAGGAACTTCATCGGCGGCGCCGGCGCACTCGCGCTGGTCACATCCGCTCTGCTGGTGCCGGAGACGGCCAGCGCCGACACGGTCGTCACGACGAACCAGACCGGCACCAACAACGGCTACTACTTCTCGTTCTGGTCCGCGGGCGGTGGCTCGGTCTCCATGACCCTGAGCAACGCCGGCAACTACCGGACCTCGTGGAGCAACGTCAACAACTTCGTCTGCGGCAAGGGATGGGCCAACGGCAGCCGCCGGACCGTCAGCTACTCCGGCAGCTTCAACCCGTCCGGCAACGCCTATCTGGCGCTGTACGGCTGGACGTCGAACCCGCTCGTCGAGTACTACATCGTCGACAACTGGGGCACCTTCCGTCCAACCGGGACGGCCAAGGGCAACGTGACCAGTGACGGCGGCACGTACAACATGTACCAGACGACGCGGGTCAACGCGCCTTCCGTCGAGGGCACCAAAACCTTCAACCAGTACTGGAGCGTCCGGACGTCGAAGAAGACCGGCGGCACCATCACCACCGGCAACCACTTCGACGCCTGGTCCCGTGCCGGCATGCCGATGGGCTCCTTCCGCTACTACATGATCCTCGCGACCGAGGGCTACCAGAGCAGCGGCAACTCCAACATCACCGTGAGCTGACACCGCGACGAGGGAAGGGGCCGCCTGCGACGGCGGCCCCTTCGGTTCTCACGATCCGGCGCGGAACGCCCGCAGGGACGGCAGTGCGTTGCCCGACCAGTCGAACATGGTGAGGTTGTCGTTCGGGTTGCCCTCGCCAGGGGACCAGCCGACGCCGGGCAGCCAGCCCGGCTCCCAGTCGAAGAAGCCGGCCCCTCGGCCGTTCGGGACCGCCGCCAGCACGGCGCGCAGCTCCTCGAAGTACGCGGCCTGGCCCGTGGTCGTCCCCGGGAAACGGGATCCGTCCGGGAGCTGGCTCGCCGAGTTCACGAAGTTGCCCAGGCTGTCGCCGTTGCCCAGGGTCCACGGGTAGGACGTCTCCGCCAGGACGAGGTCCTTGTTGTACCTGGTGGACAGGTCGTTCAGGTTGGCACGCAGGGCGGAGAGCGAGCCGTGCCAGAACGGGTAGTACGACAGGCCGATCACGTCGAACTGCACGCCCTGGGCCTGGAGGTGGTCGTAGAAGTACCGGGAGCCGCCGTTGTCGCCGCCCCGGTCGATGTGGACCATGACCGACGGGGCGCCCGCGTCCCGCGCGCCCGCGATGCCCGCCTTCAGCAGGGTCGCGAACTCCGGCCAGTGCTCGCCGTCCGAGCGGTAGATCTGCCCGAGCGGGAACAGCATGCCGCTGGTGATCTCGTTGCCCACCTGGATCATCGACACCGGGCTCCCCTGCCGCGCGAACGCCGTCACCGCGTCGCGGGTGTAGCCGCGGACGGTCGTCGCCAGCGTCGACAGGTTCTGGCCGGACCACGCCGCCGGGATCGGCTGCTTGCCCGGGTCCGCCCAGAAGTCCGAGTAGTGCAGGTCCAGCAGGATCCTCAGCCCAGCCTGCTGTGCCCGGCGGCCCAGGGTGAGCGCCGTCTGCAGCGTGCTGTAACCGGACGGCGGCGCCGTCCACACGCGCAGCCGTACGTAGTTCGAGCCTCGCGCGGCCAGGATCTGCTCGATCGGGCGGGCGACGCCGCCGTCCCGGTAGACCTTGCCCGCCGACTCCTCCTGCAGGGTGAAGGAGAGGTCCGTGCCACGAACTCGCGGGCCGGTCGCCGCGAACGCCCGCGGTGCGATCATCGTGCCGAACGCCGCCACGAGCGGGGCGGCCAGCAGGGTGCGTCTGCGCATCGTTCACTCCTTTGTGGATTCACGCTGACTCCCGAATCACCAACTCGGTCGGCAGGATCACCGCGGCGTTCTCGTCGCCCTCGACGAGACGCAGCAGCAACCGCGCCATCTCCGTGCTGATCCGTCCCCACGGCTGGCGGATCGTGGTCAGCGGCGGGTGGCAGGCCGCCGCTATCCGCGAGTCGTCGAATCCCGCCACCGCGACGTCTTCCGGCACCCGGCGACCGGCGCGGCGCAGTGCGGCGAGCGCGCCGGCCGCCATCAGGTCGGACGCGACGAACACCGCGTCCACGTCGGACTCACCCGCCAGCAGAAAGGTCATCGCCGCGTCGCCGCCGGCCTGGGTGTAGTCGCCGTGCACCACAAGGGAGTCCGGCGTGCCGCCCAGCACGTCCCGGTAGCCGGCCAGGCGGTCGAGACCGCCCGAGGTGTCCGGCGGCCCGGTGATCATGCCGATGCGCCGGTACCCCTGGGAACGCAGGTACAGCACCATCTGCCGGGCGCCGTCGCGGTCGTCGGCGGCCACGTAGGAGATGTCCCGCTCGTGGCCGAGCGGGCGGCCGCACGCGACCACCGGCACGTCCTGCGCGAGCAGCTCGTCGACCATCGGGTCGCCGCTGCGCGTGGACACCAGCAGGACGCCGTCCACATGACCGGCGGTCACGAACCGGCTCACCCGCTTGCGTTCCTCCGGCGAGCCGGCGAGCGTGAGGAGCACCGTGATGTCGTTGTCCGCCAGGGCCTGCGTGCAGCCGTGCAGCAGGATGTGGAAGTTCGGGTCCTCGAACAGCCGGTCCTGCGGCTCGGAGAGCACGAACGCGACGGACATGGCTCGCTGTGTGGCAAGGCTTCGCGCGTGCGGGTTGACGACGTAGCCGGTCTTGCGGATGGCCTTGTTGATCGCGGACAGGGCCGGCCCGCTCACGTTGCGGCCGCCGTTGAGCGCGCGGGACACCGTGCCGCGGGACACCCCGGCGGCCTCGGCCACGTCGTCCATCGTGGGGCGCCTGCGCCGCCGCACCGTCATCCCTTCACCGCCCCCGTCATCAGGTCGATCCGCCAGTACCGTTGCAGGGTCAGGAAGAGCGCGACGAGCGGCAGCACGGACAGCAGTGCGCCGGTGATCACCAGGTTGTACAGCGCGGGCTGGGCGTTGCCCTGCTTGAGCATCGTCACCAGCCCGACGGTCAACGGGAACTTCCGGTCGTCGCCGAGCATGATGTAGGGCAGCAGGAAGTTGTTCCAGATCGCGACGAACTGGAACAGGAACACGGTCACCAGGCCCGGCAGCATCATCGGCAGTGCCACCGCGAGGAAGATCCGGAGCTCGCCGGCGCCGTCGGTGCGGGCGACCTCGATGACCGAGTCCGGCACGGCCGCCGCCGAGTACACCCGGGCGAGGTAGATCCCGAACGGGCTCACGATGCTCGGCAGCAGCACGGACAGGTAGGTGTCGGCGAGCCCGAGCTTCGCGAGCAGCAGGTACTGCGGCACGGCGAGGACCACGCCGGGCACGAGGATCCCGGCCAGCAGCACGGTGAAGACCACGCCGCGCCCCGGGAAGGTGTACTTGGCCAGCGTGTACCCGGTCAGGCCGGACAAGGCAGCGGACAGTACCGCGCCACCCCCGGCGTAGAGCGCGGTGTTGGCCGCCCACCGCCAGAACAGGCCGTCCC
>NZ_DASQCC010000112.1:0-58314 GCF_035634895.1 Actinophytocola sp.
GATCGTGGGCTCCATCGAGAAGATCACCCCAACCGCGCACGGTGCCGAGCTGGACCTCGCGATCGACCCTGACAAGGCCGATCTCATCCCGGACAACGTCACCGCCCGGTTCATCCCGAAGACCCTCTTCGGCGACCGGTACGTGGCGCTGCAGATCCCCGAGAGCCCGGCACAGCGGCACCTGACCAACGGCGCCCACATCGAGCAGGACACCTCCGCGCCGGCGGTCGAGCTGTCGCAGGCCCTCGACCACCTGCTGCCGGTGCTGCAGGCGGTGCAGCCGCAGAAGCTGTCCACCACGCTGACCGCCATCTCCACCGCCCTCGACGGCCGCGGCAAGCAGGTGGGCGACACGATGGTCCAGCTCGGCAAGCTGGTCGAGGAGATCAACCCGCACGTGCCGCAGCTGACCCACGACCTCCAGGCACTGGTCGACGTCAGCGACACCTACACCCAGGCCATCCCGGACTTCGTCAGCGCGCTCGACGACCTGACGGTCACCTCGCGGACCGTCTACGAGCAGCGCGACAACCTCAACCTGCTGTACGCCGGCCTGACCACGGCCAGCCGTGACCTGGAGTCCTTCCTGCGCGCCAACTCCGACAACATCATCCGCCTGGCCGACAGCTCCCGGCCCACGCTCGACATCCTGGCCAGGTACTCGCCGTCCTACCCGTGCTTCCTCAAGCAGATGGCGTCACTGGTCGACGCGGCCAGGCCGGTCTTCGGCGGCGGCACCAACCAGCCGGGCCTGCACGCGACCATCGAGGTCGTCGCCGACAAGGGCAAGTACGAGCCGGGCAAGGACACCCCGGAGTTCGACGAGCACCGCGGCCCGCGCTGCTACGACCCGAACCAGATGGGCAAGCCCTTCCCCGACCAGCCGCCGGACGGCCCGCTGCGGGACGGTTCCACGCACGGCCCGGCGAACCGCACACAGGAGGACGGTGTGCTGCCGCCGTCGAACTCCGCCGGCTATCTCACCAGCCCGAACTCGGCCGCTTCGGCGCCGGGCTCGATCGCCAACACCCCGGCCGAGTACGACTTCCTGGCGCAGCTGATCGCGCCGGGGATGGGCCTGGAGCCCGCGCAGGTGCCGGGTTGGGCGACCTACCTCGTCGGTCCCCTGTTCCGTGGGGCGGAGGTGACCGTCCGGTGAACAGAGCCAATCGATGTTCGGGGTGGCACCTCGACCGCCGCGGAACGGGCGAGGGGGCGTCATGAGGGGTGTCACCGGACCGCTGACCAAGCTGATCATCTTCACGGTCGTGACGGTCGCCGCCACCGCGCTGCTCGCGGTCAGCATCGCCAACGTCGACCTGTCCGACACCACGGACTACAAGGCCCGCTTCACCGACGCGACCCTGCTGCTGCCCGGCGACGACGTGCGCATCGCGGGCGTGCGGGTCGGCCAGGTCGAGGAGGTCGGCATCGTCGACCGCAAGCAGGCCGAGGTGACCTTCTCCGTCAGCGCCGGGCGGAAGCTGCCGAAGAACGTGACGGCGCAGATCAAGTTCCGGAACCTGGTCGGCCAGCGGTACGTGTCGCTGACGCAGGGCGTCAGTGGTGGCAACCCCAACGACGTGCTCGACCCGGGGGACACCATCCCGCTCCAGCACACCCGTCCGGCACTGGACCTGACCGAGCTGTTCAACGGCTTCAAGCCGCTGTTCCGCGCGCTCTCACCCGACGACGTCAACAAGCTGTCCTACGAGATCATCCAGGTGCTGCAGGGCGAGGGCGGCACGGTCGAGTCGCTGCTCGCTCACACGGCCTCGCTGACCAGCGCGATCGCCGGCCGCGACCAGGTGATCGGCGAGGTCGTCAGCAATCTCAACAGCGCGCTGACCACGATCAACGAGCGCGGCCAGAAGCTGTCCGACCTGATCGTGACGGTCCAGCAGCTGGTGTCCGGCCTCGCCGCCGACCGGGAGCCGATCGGAGACGCGATCGACGCGCTCGGCGGGCTGGCGGACACCACGGCCGGCCTGCTGAACGACGCCCGCGCGCCGCTCAAGGAGGACATCTCGGCACTCGGCGGGCTGGTCGACAACCTCAACGACAGCGAGTCGGTGGTGGAGCACTTCATCCAGTTCCTGCCGGAGAAGGAGGCGAAGCTGACGCGGCTGGTGAGCTACGGCTCCTGGTTCAACTTCTACCTCTGCTCCGCGTCCGGCTCGATCGGGATCCCCGGGATCATCACCCAGCCCATCGACGTCCCGCTCACCCCGTCCACCCCGGCGAGGTGCTCGGCATGAGGTCCTTCCGTTCGCGCAACCCCATCCCGATCGGCATCGCCGGGCTCGTGGTGATCGGCCTCGCGCTCACGGTCGCGATGTTCTCCGACGACCTGCCGATCATCGGCGGCGGCACCAGCTACTCGGCCGAGTTCAGCGAGGCCGCCGGCCTCAGCTCCGACGACGAGGTCCGCATCGCCGGGGTCAAGGTCGGCAAGGTGACCGACGTAGAGCTGTCCGGCGCCAACGTCATGGTCACGTTCAAGGTCAGGGACGCCTGGGTCGGCGACCGGACCGCCGCGGCCATCAAGATCAAGAACGTGCTCGGCCAGAAGTACCTGTCGCTGGAGCCGGACGGCCGCGACGTGCTCGACCCGTCGACGCCGATCCCGCGGGCCAGGACCGTGGCGCCCTACGACGTGCTGGAGGCGTTCCGCGGCCTCGCCGAGACCACGAACGCCATCGACACCACCCAGCTCGCGCAGAGCTTCGAGGTCATCTCCCAGACCTTCGGCGACACCCCGGACGACGTGAGGGGCGCGCTGACCGGCCTGCAGCAGCTGTCGACCACGATCTCCTCGCGGGACCAGCAGCTCGCGACGCTGCTGTCCAACACCCGCAAGATCAGCGACACCCTCGCCGAACGCGACGCGGAGGTCGTGAGGCTCCTCCAGGACGGCAACCTGCTGCTGGCGGAGGTCAACAACCGCCGCGAGGCCATCAGCACGCTGCTGTCCGGCACCCAGGCGCTGGCGAAGGAGCTGAGCGGCCTGGTCGCCGACAACCAGAAGCAGCTCGGCCCGGTGCTGACCAGCCTCGACCAGCTGACCGGCATGCTGCAGCGCAACCAGGACGCGCTCGCACAGGGCATCAAGAACATGGCGCCGTTCTACCGGCTGTTCAACAACGCGGTCGGCAACGGGCGCTGGTTCGACAACTACATCTGCGGGCTCCTGCCGCCACAGACCGGGTCCGTCAACGAAAAGGGCTGCCTGGGGGCCACCTCATGAGCAACTTCGCCTCCCGCATGGGCCGGGACCTCGCCCGCGGTGTCGCGATCGCGATCGTGCTCGCGTTGCTCGTCGCGCTCTTCCTCTGGTGGGTGCTGGTGGACGGCAACCAGCGCCGCTACTCGGCCGTGTTCACCGGCGTCGTCGGCCTGTACGAGGACAACGACGTGCGGATCCTGGGGGTCAAGGTCGGCCACGTCGACACGGTCACCCCGGATGGCGACACGGTCCGCGTCGACATGCTGGTGGACCGCACGGTCAAGCTCCCGGCCGACGCCAAGGCCGTGATCGTCGCGCCGTCGCTGGTCAGCGACCGGTACGTGCAGTTCACGCCGGTCTACACCAGCGGCGCGACCCTCGCCGAGGGCGCGCTGCTGCCCAAGGAGCGGACCGCGACGCCGCTGGAGGTCGACGACCTGTACGCGAGCCTCAACCGGGTCAGCCAGACGCTCGGCCCCAACGGGGTGAACAAGGACGGCGCGCTCGCGGACCTGCTGAACACGCTCGCGAAGAACCTCGCCGGCAACGGCGCGATCACGAACGAGACGATCACCCAGCTGTCCCAGGCGGCGAGGACGCTGGCCGGCAGCGACGACGACCTGTTCGCGACCATCGACAACCTGCAGAAGTTCACCACGGCACTCGCCACGAACGACGACGCCGTGGACCAGTTCAGCGAGCAGGCCGCCGACGCCACGCAGTTCCTCGCCGACGAGCGCGGCGACCTCGGCGAGGCCGTGCGCCAGCTGGGCATCGCGCTGAGCGCCGTGCAGCAGTTCATCAACGACAACCGCGCGCACCTCAAGACCAACGTCGACAAGCTCGCGTCGATCACCCAGGTGCTGGTCGACCAGCGGGCGGCCCTCGCGGAGTCGCTGGACATCGCGCCGGTCGCGCTGTCCAACATCATCAACGCCTACAACGGCTCGTCCGGCACGCTGGACGCCCGCGCGGACCTCAACGAGCTGGCCCAGCCGCCGATCGTGACGCTGTGCGGCCTGTTCCGCCAGGGCACGCCGAACGTCCCGGGGGTCCTCGCGGACACCTGTGACCAGCTCAAGCCGCTCGTCGAGGGCACGGTGAAGCTCCCGACGGCCGCCGAGTTGCTGACCGCGGCCCAGAACGGCACGGCGCCCCAGCTGCCGATCCCCGGCAACATCGCGGGAGGCAACTGATGAAACGCCGTCTCCTGCCCGCCCTCGCCGCGGCCGCGCTCGCCCTGTCCGCGTGCGGCACGCAGTTCACCGGCATCTACGACCTCCCGCTGCCGGGCGGCGCGGACCTCGGCGACCACCCGTACACGGTGCGGGCGCACTTCAAGGACGTGCTGGACCTGGTGCCACAGTCCGGCGTGAAGGTCAACGAGGTGCCCGTCGGCCGGGTCGAGGACATCCAGCTCGCCCCGGACGGCTGGACGGCCGAGGTGACCATGCGGGTCAACGGCGACGTGAAGCTGCCGGAGAACGCGCTCGCGATGCTGCGCCAGTCCAGCCTCCTCGGCGAGAAGTACGTCGAGCTGTCCTCGCCGCCACCGGGTGAGGCGCGGGGCAGGCTGGACGACGGCGCCACGATCCCGATCGCGCGGACCAACCGCAACACCGAGATCGAGGAGGTGCTCGGCGCGCTGTCCATGCTGCTCAACGGCGGCGGCGTCGCGCAGCTGCAGAACATCACCCAGGAGCTGAACGCCGCGCTGGAGGGCAACGAGCCGGACCTGCGCGCCACCCTGGCCGACGTCGACACCCTGGTGTCCACCCTGGACGAGAGCAAGTCCGACATCATCCGCGCGATCGACGGTGTGAACTCACTCGCCGCCACGCTGGCCAGTGAGAAGGACCAGCTCGCCGGGGCCATCGACTCGCTCGGCCCCGGCCTGCAGGTGCTCAACGACCAGCGGTCCCAGCTCGTGACCATGCTGCAGTCGCTGGACTCCCTGTCGGACGTCGCGGTGGACACGGTGAACGCGAGCCAGGCGGACATCGTCGCCGACCTCAAGGCGCTGACCCCGGCACTGCGGAAGCTGGGGGAGGCCGGCGCGGACCTGCCGAAGTCGCTGGAGGTGTTGTTCACCATCCCGTTCAGCGACGAGGCGATGAAGGGCATCAAGGGCGACTACTTCAACCTGTACGCCAAGATCGACCTGAACCTGCAGGACGTCCTCGACAACCTGTCCCGCAGCCGGAACAACCCGCTGCAGAACGTGCCGATCGTGGGTGGCCTGCTCTCGGGTGAGCCGGGTGCGGCGAACGGGCCCCTGCTGCCGGTGCCTATCATCGGCGGCTCGTCGTCCGGCTCGCAGCAACAGCAGCCCTCGGGCGGTGGCGGTCTCGGCGGTCTGCTGGGCGGTCTCCTGGGAGGTGGCTCATGAGCGGAGCCTGCGGAGCGTTCCGACGCCACGCAGCGGGTGAGGGGGTGTCACAGTGCTCACCAAGCGGGTACGCCTGCAGCTGGTCGCCTTCGCGGTGATCGCCGTCGTCGCGGTCGTGTACGCGATGTTCCGGTTCACCGACGTCGGCAAGGTGTTCGGTGGCGGCGGCTACACGGTGAAGATGAACCTCAGGGAGTCCGGCGGGATCTTCACCAACGCGGAGGTCACCTACCGGGGCTTCAACGTGGGCCGGGTGGGGGAGATCCACCTGACGCACGACGGCATCCAGGTCGACCTCGACATCGAGCCGGACGCCCCGCGGATCCCCACGGACCTCGACGCCGTGGTCGCCAACCGGTCGGCGGTCGGCGAGCAGTACGTCGACCTGCGGCCCCGTGGGGACGAGGGCCCGTACCTGTCCGGCGCCTCGGTGATCTCGGCCGACCGCACGGTGACGCCGGTCAGCACCGACGCGGTCCTCCGCGACCTGGACAGCCTCGCGACCTCGGTGCCGACGGAGTCGCTGCGCACGGTCGTCGACGAGCTGGACCGGGCCTTCGCCGGCACCGGCGACGACCTCCAGGTCCTGCTGGACTCGACGCGCGACTTCACGTCGATGGCGCAGGAGCACCTGCCGCAGACGATCACGCTGATCTCCGACGGCGGCACCGTGCTGGACACGCAGAACGCGAACGCCGGCAACATCAAGTCGTTCGCCAACTCGCTGAACCTGCTGTCGGAGCAGCTGAAGAACTCCGACCCGGACCTGCGCCGGCTCATCACCGCGGCGCCGCAGGTGGCCTCGCAGGTGACCGACCTGCTCCAGGAGTCCGGTCCCGGGCTCGGCGTGACGATCGCGAACCTGCTCACGACGTCGGACATCCTGCGGGCACGCAAGGACGGCCTGGAGTACGCGTTCGTGGCGTACCCGCTGTTCAGCGCGGCCGGCCAGGGCCTGCTCGCCGACGATCCCGGGCAGGTGCACCTGGGGCTCGTGCTCAACCTGTTCAACCCGCCGCCCTGTACCAAGGGGTACGAGCACACCCAGCGCCGTACGGGCACGGACACCGGGAGCTCGGCGCCGCCGGTGCCGGAGCAGACTTACTGTGCCGAGCCGCCGGGCAGCCCCGTGAACGTGCGGGGGTCGGCGAACGCGCCCTACGGTGGGGTGCCGGTGGCGCAGGACCAACCCGCGACGCCACCGGGCGGTGGCACGACGGATACTTCTGACCCGCTCGCCGGCCTGCCCGGTTCGGTGAGCCAGCGGGGTGGCAGCGCGACGAGCCTCGCCACGCTGCTCGGACTACCGGGGTGATGCACGTTGACCACTGACACGACCACCGAGACCGAGTCGAACGTTCCGCGTGTCCTCCTGACGGCCGCGATCGCGCTGGTGGTGGCCGCCGCCGCGGTCTGCGGCTGGTTCGGCGTGGCCTGGGCACGCGCCGCGAACGACGACTCGCTGGCGTACTCGAAGCACCGTGACGAGGTGAACCGCGTCGGCGCGAACGCGGTCGTCACCATGAACACCCTCGACTACCGCAAGGTCGACCAGGGCCTGGCCGACTGGGAGGCCGCGACCACCGGCGGCCTGCACGACGAGATCGTGAAGGGCAAGAAGACCAGCCGCGACGCCATCGTGGCCGCCCAGTCGGTCACGAAGGCGACGGTCCTCTCGTCGGCGGTCTCGGAGCTGGACGACCGCGCCGGCCAGGCCTCGATCCTGGTCGCGCTGAAGGTCAACGTGACCGTGAAGGGCCAGCAGCCGGCGGACAAGTTCATGCGGCTGGCGGGGAAGCTGCAACGCACGCAGGACGGCTGGAAGCTCTACGAGATAGGCCAGGTCCCGTACCTGCAGCCGGGCCAGCAGTAAGGGAGAACCGACGTGCCACCGCACCGCCGCCGCCCGGCGCCAAGCCCGGGCCAGGCGCCGCCGATCCGCCGTCCGAAGGTCGCGGGCATCCGCAACCGCCCGGAGCCCGCGGACGTCCACGCCGAGGAGTCACCGGAGTCGCCCGAACGTGTGAGCGGCGTGCTGAACGGCCTCCGGGGCACCCCGCCCAGCCGTGGGTCCGACGACGAGACCGCCGTCCTGCCCCGGATCACCGACGAGCCGCCGGTCGAGGACCGGGTCGAGGTCGACCCGGAGACGAACGAGCCGCCCACGATCGTCGAGGACGACTCGCTCGACGAGGTCGACGAGCCGGTTCAGAAGCCACGCCAGAGGCTGCGCGAGGCGGCCCGGCCGGCCGGCAAGCGCCGCTCGGCCGGCACGGCCCGGCCGGACGACCTGGCGGTCGCGGAGTCCGACACCGAGCGCCGCCCGTCCCGCCAGGAGAGGGTGGCGACGCGTCCAGCCCGCTCCCGGGCACAGACGCAGATCTCGATGGCGATCGCGCTGACCGTCGTGGCGGTGATCCTGGGCGTGCTGGCGTTCGTCTTCCGCGGCAACGCCGACGCGGCGTCCGACGGCGACACCAACACGGCCCTGACCGACTCGGCGACGACGAGCCAGGTCAAGGGCCAGCTGACGAACGCGATCAAGCAGACGTTCAGCTACAACTACACCGACCTCGGATCCACGGAGAAGGCGGTCAAGGAGAACCTGACCGGCAAGGCGCTGTGCGAGTACAACCTGCTGTTCGGCGAGGTCAAGCAGCTGGCGCCGCAGCAGAAGATCGTCCTGGACACCACGGTCCGCGAACTGGCGGTCGTCCGCATCGACGGCGAACGTGCCGAGGCGCTCGTCTACATCGACCAGCTCTCGACCCGCGTGGACGTCAACAAGACCGTCGCGGTCGGCGGCCAGTTCGCCGTACAGGCCAAGAGGGTCGACAACCACTGGAAGATCACCGAGTTCGACATGTTCGGCCAGCCCCTGTTCAACGGCAAGCCGGCACCCACCTGCTGAACCGCCCACGGTGACGCCGCGCAGCCATGTGCTGCGCGGCGTCACTGCTTTCGAGTGGTGTGCGTCCGCAACGGCACCGACGCGCCGACCGCGCGGTCCTACCGCCGACTCGCACATCACCCGAGGGGAATGGTTCACATGGGGGGCACCAGCGGCCCGGCGTTCCGCTACGGCGAGTTCCAGTTCCACGAGCCGGTACCGGGGGTCGACACCACCGTCGAGCAGGAGCGCAAGCGCCACGCCGAGGAGTCGAGCCCCAGGCCCGGCGGCCTGATCGGCCAACGGCTCAGTGGCGAGGGGGAGTCGTGAGCGTGCGGGTCGCCGTTCCGCCGCTGGTCGGCGCCGTGCTGGCCGGGTGTTCGGCCCCGGACCCCGCGCCACCGCCGCCGACCCAACCGCCCTCCGTTGTCAAGGCGCCGGAAGACTCGGGACTGCGGCCGGTGACCATGACCTACCGCGACGGGCTCGCCTACGCACCCGAGGAGACCGCCGCTCAGGCGCTCTGCCACGCCCTCTCGCGGGAGGAGTGGAGTCGACCTGCTCGGCGGCGGCGACGTCGGCCGGACGGTCCGGTTCGACGGCGGCACGGCCTGTGTGGCCATCAGCGGCGGGTTGAAGGTGGAGGCCGCGATGATCGGCGGCCCCGTGACCGACACGGCCGGTGGCCCCGCGGACGTCGCCGGGCACCGTGCGTGGCTCTCCCCGTCGGAGGACGGGAGGTCGGCGCGGGCCGCCGCCGAGGTCGGGCCGCCCGGACCCCGCCCGGCCTGTGCTGACGCTCCACGCTTCGACGGAACATCCGGAAAGCGCGACGGCCTGGACGACATGCTGAGGAAGCTGCTCGCCACCCTGCTGACCAGGCTCGCGCACGACGGGCCGGTGACGCCCGTCGAGGACAGCTACGGCCATGTGCCCCTGCGCCCGACACCGCCCGTGCCGGGAGTCCGGCTGTCCGACCTGCCGCGGCGGGTCCAGGGACTCGTCCTGTGCACGGCGATGGCGAACACCGCACAAGGCGGCTACTGGACGGACAGGTTCGGCCAGTGCGTGTCCGACGACCTCGGGCGCCGGGCGGTGGTAGACCCACCGGGACACCGACGCCGGGCTCGCGAAGTTCATCGTGGGCGGGCGTCCCGCCAGGTTCGACCCGCTCGGTGGCACGGTCTCGATCGACCTCGCCGAGCTGCCCGACGGGGTCACGGCCAGCCGACGGGGTCACGTACGTCCGGTTGGAGCTGGGCTGGGCCGGCGCCGACGAGGCGGCCGCGCGGGGGTGGGCGGAGCGGCTCGTGGGGCAGCTGGGCGAGCGCTGACGCCGTCGGCGGGCCGGGGCTCCGGCGACGAGCACGACACCCGGAAAACGTGACGTTCCGCACACTTCGTACCGGGCCGGTCACGGGCACCCCGAAGATCACCGGACCCGGGTCACGAGGACCATCGAGACCAGCCGACACGTGCGTTCACCTGCTGAACTTCCGCTGGAACGCGGCTGACGCCGGGACCGTGAACCGCGTGAGATCATGGCGCGGCATCTTGACTCAGGGCCACCTCAGGGTCACGCTATTCACCAAGCACGCCTTCGGCGGGAGGACGGTTGGGTGCGGGCCTGGACAGTCGTCGCCTGAGTGGCTAGACTGCCCCTTTGCGCTGCCCACTTTCGCATGCCCTAGACTGTTGGGCACGACCGCACCCCTGAGCAGTTTAGTTACAGTTGCTAACGAGGCTGCTCAAACCGCACATTAGTCCTGGAAGGACGCATCTTGGCAGTCTCCCGCGCGACCCAAGCCACTGCTGCGACCAACTCCACCATGTCGAACTCTGGCATCCCAGGCGCACCGCTACGGGTCTCGTTCGCGAAGATCCGCGAGCCGCTGGGCACGCCGAACCTGCTCGACCTGCAGATCCAATCGTTCCAGTGGTTCACCGGCGACGAGGCGTGGTTCCAGCGCCGTGTCGACGCCGGTGACGAGAATCCCGTCGGTGGTCTTCAGGAGGTTCTCAACGAGATCTCCCCCATCGAGGACTTCTCCGGCTCTATGTCCCTCTCCTTCGACGACCCACGCTTCGACGAGGTCAAGGCCTCGACCGAGGAGTGCAAGGACAAGGACATGACCTACGCGGCCCCACTCTTCGTGACGGCCGAGTTCACCAACCACCAGACTGGCGAGATCAAGAGCCAGACGGTGTTCATGGGTGACTTCCCGGTCATGACGGACAAGGGCACTTTCATCATCAACGGCACCGAGCGCGTCGTGGTGTCGCAGCTGGTCCGCTCGCCCGGCGTGTACTTCGACACGTCCGTCGACAAGACCACCGACAAGGACGTGTTCGTCGCCAAGGTCATCCCCAGCCGCGGCGCCTGGCTGGAGTTCGACGTCGACAAGCGGGACACCGTGGGTGTCCGCATCGACCGCAAGCGCCGTCAGCCGGTCACCGTCCTGCTGAAGGCCCTCGGCTGGACCACCGAGCAGATCCGCGAGCGCTTCGAGTTCTCCGAGACGCTGCTCGCGACCCTGGAGAAGGACCACACGGCCGGCACCGACGAGGCGCTGCTGGACATCTACCGCAAGCTGCGCCCGGGTGAGCCGCCGACCAAGGAGTCCGCGCAGACGCTGCTGGAGAACCTGTTCTTCAAGGACAAGCGATACGACCTGGCCAAGGTCGGCCGCTACAAGGTCAACAAGAAGCTGGGCGTCGCGCTGCCGATCGAGACGGGCGTGCTGACCGAGGACGACATCGTCACCACGATCGAGTACCTGGTCCGCCTGCACGCCGGCGAGACGAGCATGCACGGCCAGGACGGCACGGACGTCCCGGTCGAGGTCGACGACATCGACCACTTCGGCAACCGGCGCATCCGCACCGTTGGCGAGCTGATCCAGAACCAGATCCGGGTCGGCCTGTCCCGCATGGAGCGCGTCGTCCGCGAGCGCATGACCACGCAGGACGTCGAGGCCATCACGCCGCAGACCCTGATCAACATCCGGCCGGTCGTGGCCGCGATCAAGGAGTTCTTCGGCACCTCGCAGCTGTCGCAGTTCATGGACCAGACCAACCCGGTCGCGGGCCTGACCCACAAGCGCCGCCTGAACGCGCTGGGTCCTGGCGGTCTGTCCCGTGAGCGCGCCGGCATGGAGGTCCGGGACGTCCACCACAGCCACTACGGCCGCATGTGCCCGATCGAGACGCCGGAAGGCCCGAACATCGGCCTGATCGGCTCGCTGTCGTCGTACGCGCGGGTCAACCCCTTCGGCTTCATCGAGACGCCGTACCGCAAGGTCATCGAGGGTCAGGTCACCGACCAGGTCGACTACCTGACCGCCGATGAGGAGGACCGGCACGTCATCGCGCAGGCGAACGAGCTGCTCGACGACCAGAACCACTTCGCGGGCGACCGCGTCCTGGTCCGCAAGAAGGGCGGCGAGGTCGAGTTCATCGAGCCGTTCGACGTGGACTACATGGACGTCTCGCCGCGGCAGATGGTCTCGGTCGCGACCGCGATGATCCCGTTCCTCGAGCACGACGCCGCGAACCGTGCCCTCATGGGCGCGAACATGCAGCGCCAGGCCGTCCCGCTGCTGCGCAGCGAGTCGCCGCTGGTGGGCACCGGCACCGAGCTCAAGGCCGCCGTCGACGCCGGTGACGTCATCGTCGCCGAGAAGGACGGCGTGGTCGAGGAGCTGTCGGCCGACTACGTCACGATCATGGCCGACGACGGCACCCGCCGGACCTACGCGCTGCACAAGTTCCACCGGTCGAACCAGGGCACCTGCATCAACCAGAAGCCGATCGTCTCCGAGGGCGACCGGATCCTGCAGGGCCAGGTCATCGCCGACGGGCCGTGCACAGAAGACGGCGAGATGGCGCTCGGCAAGAACCTGCTCGTCGCGATCATGCCGTGGGAGGGCCACAACTACGAGGACGCCATCGTCATCTCGCAGCGGCTCATCCAGGACGACGTGCTCACCTCGATCCACATCGAGGAGCACGAGATCGACGCGCGGGACACCAAGCTGGGCGCCGAGGAGATCACCCGGGACATCCCGAACGTCTCCGAGGAGGTGCTGGCCGACCTCGACGAGCGCGGGATCGTCCGCATCGGCGCCGAGGTCTCCGACGGCGACATCCTGGTCGGCAAGGTCACCCCGAAGGGCGAGACCGAGCTGACCCCGGAGGAGCGGCTGCTCCGCGCGATCTTCGGTGAGAAGGCGCGCGAGGTCCGCGACACGTCGCTGAAGGTGCCGCACGGTGAGACCGGCAAGGTCATCCACGTCCGCACGTTCTCCCGCGACGACGACGACGAGCTGCCCCCGGGCGTGAACGAGCTGGTCCGGGTGTACGTGGCCCAGAAGCGCAAGATCCAGGACGGCGACAAGCTCGCCGGCCGGCACGGCAACAAGGGCGTCATCGGCAAGGTGCTGCCCGTCGAGGACATGCCGTTCCTGCCGGACGGCACCCCGGTCGACGTCGTGCTGAACACCCACGGTGTGCCACGGCGTATGAACATCGGTCAGGTGCTGGAGCTGCACCTCGGCTGGCTCGCCAGCCAGGGGTGGAAGATCGAGGGCAACCCGGACTGGGCGAAGAACCTGTCCCAGGAGCTCTACGAGGTCGCGCCCGACACGAACACCGCGACGCCGGTGTTCGACGGGGCCAAGGAGAACGAGATCACCGGGCTGCTCGGCTCGACGCTCCCGAACCGGGACGGCGAGCGGATGGTCGCGGAGGACGGCAAGGCGACGCTCCTGGACGGGCGTTCCGGCGAGCCGTTCCCGTTCCCGGTGGCGGTCGGCTACATGTACATCCTGAAGCTGCACCACCTCGTGGACGACAAGATCCACGCCCGCTCCACCGGCCCGTACTCGATGATCACCCAGCAGCCGCTGGGTGGTAAGGCGCAGTTCGGTGGCCAGCGCTTCGGTGAGATGGAGTGCTGGGCCATGCAGGCCTACGGCGCGGCGTACACGCTCCAGGAGCTCCTGACGATCAAGTCCGACGACGTGCTCGGTCGCGTCAAGGTCTACGAGGCGATCGTCAAGGGCGAGAACATCCCGGAGCCGGGCATCCCGGAGTCGTTCAAGGTCCTGCTCAAGGAACTGCAGTCGCTCTGCCTCAACGTCGAGGTGCTGTCCTCCGACGGCGCCGCGATCGAGATGCGCGACGGGGACGACGAGGACCTCGAGCGCGCTGCCGCCAACCTCGGCATCAACCTGTCCCGCAATGAGTCGCCGTCTGTTGACGACGTCGTGAATTAGCCGGGCGAGCGCGGGCGCGGCGCAGTGTTCAATGATTCGCTCCGCAAGCTCCACGAAACCGCCGCGCCCGCCGCCCCCGATCCCCAATGACTAAAAGGCTGTAACCAACAAAAGGGGAAGACCCGACGTGCTTGACGTCAACTTCTTCGATGAGCTCCGCATCGGCCTGGCGACCGCTGACGACATCCGCCAGTGGTCCTTCGGCGAGGTCAAGAAGCCGGAGACCATCAACTACCGAACCCTGAAGCCGGAGAAGGACGGGCTCTTCTGCGAGAAGATCTTCGGCCCCACCCGGGACTGGGAGTGCTACTGCGGCAAGTACAAGCGCGTGCGCTTCAAGGGCATCATCTGTGAGCGCTGTGGTGTCGAGGTCACCCGCGCCAAGGTGCGCCGTGAGCGCATGGGCCACATCGAGCTGGCCGCGCCCGTCACGCACATCTGGTACTTCAAGGGCGTGCCTTCACGGTTGGGCTACCTGCTCGACCTGGCGCCGAAGGACCTGGAAAAGATCATCTACTTCGCCGCCTACGTGATCACCACGGTGGACACGGAGCAGCGGCACACCGACCTGCCCACGCTCGAGAGCGAGATGAGCGTCGAGCGCAAGCAGGTCGAGAACCGGCGGGACGCCGACATCGAGGCCAGGGCCCAGAAGCTCGAGGCCGACCTGGCCGCCCTCGAGGAGGAGGGCGCCAAGTCCGACGTGCGCCGCAAGGTCAAGGAGGGCGGCGAGCGGGAGATGCGCCAGCTCCGCGACCGCGCCCAGCGTGAGCTGGACCGGCTCGACGAGATCTGGACCACCTTCACCAAGCTCGAGCCCAAGCAGCTGATCGCGGACGAGCTCCTCTACCGCGAGCTGGTCGACCGCTACGGCGACCACTTCACCGGCGCCATGGGCGCGGAGGCGATCCAGAAGCTGGCCCACGACTTCGACGTCGAGGCCGAGGCCGACAACCTGCGCGACACCATCCGCAACGGCAAGGGGCAGAAGAAGCTCCGCGCCCTCAAGCGGCTGAAGGTCGTCGCGGCGTTCTCGCAGACGAACAACTCGCCGATGGGCATGGTCCTCGACTGCATCCCGGTGATCCCGCCGGACCTGCGGCCGATGGTCCAGCTCGACGGTGGCCGGTTCGCCACGTCCGACCTGAACGACCTGTACCGCCGCGTGATCAACCGCAACAACCGGTTGAAGCGACTGATCGACCTCGGCGCGCCCGAGATCATCGTCAACAACGAGAAGCGGATGCTGCAGGAGGCCGTCGACGCGCTGTTCGACAACGGCCGCCGCGGCCGGCCGGTGACGGGCCCGGGCAACCGGCCGCTGAAGTCGCTGTCCGACCTGCTCAAGGGCAAGCAGGGCCGGTTCCGCCAGAACCTGCTCGGCAAGCGTGTCGACTACTCCGGCCGTTCGGTCATCGTGGTCGGCCCGCAGCTCAAGCTGCACCAGTGCGGTCTGCCGAAGGCGATGGCGCTCGAGCTGTTCAAGCCGTTCGTCATGAAGCGGCTGGTCGACCTCAACCACGCGCAGAACATCAAGTCCGCCAAGCGGATGGTGGAGCGCGCACGGCCCGCGGTGTGGGACGTGCTGGAAGAGGTCATCACCGAGCACCCGGTGATGCTGAACCGCGCGCCGACGCTGCACCGCCTCGGCATCCAGGCCTTCGAGCCGCAGCTGGTGGAAGGCAAGGCCATCCAGCTGCACCCGCTGGTCTGCGAGGCGTTCAACGCGGACTTCGACGGTGACCAGATGGCGGTCCACCTGCCGCTGTCCGCCGAGGCGCAGGCCGAGGCACGCATCCTGATGCTGTCGTCCAACAACATCCTGTCGCCGGCCTCGGGTCGCCCCCTGGCCATGCCGCGACTGGACATGGTGACGGGCCTGTTCCACCTGACCCGTCCCAAGGACGACGCGAAGGGCGCCGGCCTGGCGTTCTCGTCGCCGGCCGAGGCCATCATGGCCTACGACCGCGGCGTGATCGACCTGCAGGCGATGATCAAGATCCGCATCTCGGACCGCACCCCGACCTCGGCCGACAAGCCGGAGGAGTGGGAGCCCGGTCAGCCGTGGCTCGCCAACACCACCCTGGGTCGCGTGCTGTTCAACGACCTGCTGCCCGACGACTACCCGTTCATGAACGAGCCGATGCCGAAGAAGCGGCAGGCCGCGATCGTGAACGACCTCGCCGAGCGGTACCCGATGGTCACGGTGGCGCGGACGCTCGACAAGCTCAAGGACGCCGGCTTCCACTGGGCCACCCGGTCCGGGGTCACGATCGCGATCTCCGATGTGGTCGTGCCGCCGAACAAGCAGGAGATCCTCGACGAGTACGAGAAGAAGGCCGACGCGGTCGAGAAGCGCTACCAGCGTGGTCAGCTCTCCGCCCTCGAGCGGAACAACGAGCTGGTCAAGGTCTGGAGCACCGCGACTGAAGAGGTCGCGAAGGCCATGGAGGACAACTACCCCGACACCAACCCGATCCCCACGATCGTGAAGTCGGGCGCGGCGGGCAACATGACCCAGATCCGCCAGCTCTCCGGCATGAACGGCCTCGTGACCAACCCTCGTGGTGAGTTCATCCCGCGTCCGATCAAGTCCAACTTCCGTGAGGGCCTCACGGTGCTGGAGTACTTCATCGCGACGCACGGCGCCCGCAAGGGCCTCGCGGACACCGCGCTGCGTACCGCCGACTCGGGTTACCTGACCCGTCGTCTGGTGGACGTGTCGCAGGACGTCATCGTCCGCGAGATCGACTGCGGCACCACGCGCGGCATCATCATGAAGGTCGGCGACGTCGCCGCGGACGGCAAGGTGTTCCAGGCCGAGCACGTGGAGACCTCGGTCTACGCACGCACGCTGGCCTCGGAGATCACCGACGCCGACGGCAACGTCCTGCTGAACCGCGGCGACGACCTCGGCGACCCGGCCATCGCGAAGCTGATCGGCTCGGACGTCACCGAGGCGAAGGTGCGGTCGGTGCTGACGTGTGAGTCGGCGGTCGGCGTCTGCGCCACCTGCTACGGGCGGTCCATGGCGACGGGCCAGCTGGTGGACGTCGGCGAGGCGGTCGGCATCGTGGCGGCGCAGTCCATCGGTGAGCCGGGTACCCAGCTCACGATGCGCACGTTCCACCAGGGTGGTGTGGCCGGCGAGGACATCACGACCGGTCTGCCGCGTGTCCAGGAGCTGTTCGAGGCTCGCCAGCCGAAGGGCAAGGCGCCGATCGCCGAGGTGGACAGCCGTGTCCGCATCGAGGACGGCGACCGCTACTGGAAGATCACGCTGGTCCCGGACGACGGCAGCGAGGAGATCGTCTTCGAGAAGCTGTCGAAGCGTCAGCGCCTGGCGGTCACGCCGGACGGGCCGCTCGCCGACGGTGACCACGTGCGCGTCGGTCAGCAGCTGCTGGAAGGCACGCCGGACCCGCACGAGGTCCTGCGCGTCATGGGTCCGCGCGAGGCTCAGCTGCACCTGGTGGACGAGGTCCAGAAGGTGTACCGGGCGCAGGGTGTGTCCATCCACGACAAGCACATCGAGGTCATCGTCCGGCAGATGCTGCGCCGGGTCACGATCCTCGACTCCGGGTCGACCGAGTTCCTCCCGGGTGCGCTGGTCGAGCGGGCCGAGTTCGAGTCCGAGAACCGTCGTGTCGTCGCCTCCGGCGGCGAGCCGGCCTCGGGTCGCCCGGTCCTGATGGGTATCACCAAGGCGTCGCTGGCCACGGACTCGTGGCTGTCGGCGGCCTCCTTCCAGGAGACCACCCGTGTCCTGACCGACGCGGCCATCAACGGCCGCTCGGACAAGCTGGTGGGCCTGAAGGAGAACGTGATCATCGGCAAGCTGATCCCCGCGGGGACCGGCATCAACAAGTACCGCAACATCCAGGTCCAGCCGACCGAGGAGGCCCGGGTCGCGGCGTACGCGATCCCGAGCTACGACGACGGCTACTACACCCCGGATGTGTTCGGCACCGGCACCGGCGCAGCCGTCCCACTGGACGACTACGACTTCGGCCGCGACTACCGCTAGAACCACGCGGAAGCGGAGCCCTCGACCTGCCGGTCGAGGGCTCCGTCGCATTTTCTGGGACGCCCTCGCTTTGGCGCACACCAAAACCTTCTGTGGCAGACCCGCCCGTAACGTAACTTTTCGGGCATCACCTTCACCCTGCACGAAAGGTGTCCCGACAGATGAAGATCCTCCTGGCCGGCTTGGCCGGCCTGCTCTCGATCGTCCTCACCGCGACCGCCGCGACCGCCGATCCCGGCCAGGTCACCGCGGGAGACGTCCAGACCGCCGACGCCTGCTACACCTGGAGCCGCAGCCTCTCCCAGGGCGCGACCGGCGACGACGTCCGCCAGCTCCAGATCCGGGTGGCCGGCTACCCGGGCTACAACGCCGTCCTCGGTCTCGACGGTGACTTCGGCCCCGCCACGAAGGCCGCGGTCACCCGCTTCCAGCAGGCCTACGGCCTCACCGCGGACGGCATCGCGGGCCCGCAGACCTTCCAGAAGATCTACGACCTGCAGGACAACGACTGCACCCCGGTCAACTTCAGCTACGACGAGCTCAACAACTGCAACTCCGACTGGTCCGGCGGCCGCGTCTCGGCGAGCCAGGCACGGGCCAACGCGCTCGTCACGATGTGGAAGCTCCAGGCCATGCGTCACGCCATGGGCGACCGCCCGGTGGTGGTCAACGGTGGCTTCCGCAGCGTCTCCTGCAACAACGCCGTCGACGGGGCCACAAACAGCCGCCACCTCTACGGCGACGCCGCCGACCTCGGCGCCGGCGCGCAGGGCTTCTGCAACCTGGCCCGCCAGGCCCGCAACCACGGCTTCACCGAGATCCTCGGCCCCGGCTACCCCGACCACAACGACCACGTCCACGTCGCACTGCGCTCGGGACAGCTCTGGTCGGCGCCGAACTGCGGCATATAGTGCGAAACGCCCCCGGGGCACCGCCCCGGGGGCAATTCGGGTCACGTCACCTCCGTGACGGGCGGATGCGGTGATAGCTCCCCGCACGTGCAGAACCCGGTTCCGTTCACGGACAACGTGCGTGACCTGTCCAACTACGACGGGTACCAGTTCGAGTTCTACTGCGAGCGCTGTGGCAACGGTCACCGCTCCGCGTTCGTCCGCGACAAGATGGAGATGGGCCGCAGTGCGCTGCGGGCCGTGGGCTCCTTCTTCGGCGGCAAGCTCCAGGACCTGAGCAACTCCGCCCAGCAGTGGCGCTACGACCGCGCCACCAACTCCCCGGCCAAGGACAAGGCGCTGGAAGCCGCGGTCACGGAGATCAGCCCGAGCTTCCGCCAGTGCCGGGGCTGCGGTGACTGGATGTGCGCCGCCCAGTGCTGGAACGACGACATCGCCAGTGCCTGCGCTGCTCGCCCAGCGTCGCCGAGGAGCTGTCCCGCGCCCAGGCCGACGCCCAGCGCCAGCAGATCTGGGACAGGGCCAAGGAGACCAACTGGACCGGCGACCTCGACCTCGCCACCCGCGCGAAGCTGAACTGCTCGTCCTGCGGCAGCAAGGTCGACGGCGGCAGGTTCTGCTCGTCCTGCGGCGCGGCCCTCGCGATGGTCGCCACCCGCGGTGGCTGCGGGTCCACGGCGAACAAGCCGGGCGCGGTCTTCTGCTCGGACTGCGGCACCCGCCTGTAGGCCGGCTTCACACACCCTGTAGCAACCGTCGCTGGTGCCGCCGGCCGCGCGGCCCGATGCTGGCCCCAAGACCATCACGCCCGACACGAAGGACTGGACCTGGGTCCTCGACCGCCCGTGCCCGGAGTGCGGGCTGGACACCGCCACGTTCGGCCACGACGAGATCCCCGCCCTGCTGCGGGCCAACGCCGCGGCGTGGCAGGACGTCCTGGCACGCGCGGACGCCCGCGAACGGCCGGCTCCGACCACGTGGTCGCCGCTGGAGTACGCGGCGCACGTCCGCGACGTCTGCCGCGTCTACACCGAGCGCCTGCACCTCATGCTCACCCGCGACGCCCCGCACTACCCCAACTGGGACCAGGACGCGACCGCCGTCCAGGACCGCTACGGCGAGCAGGACCCCGCGACGGTGGCGAAGGAGCTGAGCGAGGCCGCCAACCACCTCGCCGACCGCTTCGCGGAGGTCACGGAGTGGCACCGCACGGGAACCAGAAGCGACGGCGCCCACTTCACGATCGACACGTTCGCCCGCTACTTCATCCACGACCCGGTCCACCACCTGTACGACGCCACCGGGCGCTCGGCACCCACCCAGTCGCCCGGTTGACCACCGGCCGGCCGGGGCGCGCTCGACGCGACATCCGGCGGAGGCCGGTCCGCGGCCGCGGCCGGACCGCTCACACAGCCCGTGACCAGGGCTTGAGTTAGACTGGCGACGGACAGGACGCGACCAGGAAGATCGTTCCGCAGGTCGGGAACAGCGCGGGGTGGCACGGCGTTGCACCGTGAGTCGACCCCGGTTTTGACCGTGTTCTGGGCGCCAGGTATCTTGGGAACTCGCGCCCGGCCTATGTCGGGTCGATCCGCGTGCCTGTGCGCGGAGTCCGTGTGAGCGGACACCTCGCAGTAACCGCGGAGTTCCTTCCGAGCCTCGTAGGGATGATTCAATCCTGCGCGAGCGTTACAGGGAAGGGCGACACGCCCGACCTCGTGATTCGGTCGGAGCGCCCACAACATAGAGCAGCAAGCAGTACACCAGGAGAAAGCCGGTCCATGCCCACGATCCAGCAGCTGGTCCGTAAGGGCCGCCAGGACAAGGTCGCCAAGCAGAAGACTGCGGCCCTCAAGGGGAGCCCGCAGCGTCGTGGCGTGTGCACCCGCGTGTACACCACCACCCCGAAGAAGCCGAACTCCGCGCTACGCAAGGTCGCGCGCGTCAAGCTGACCAGTGGCATCGAGGTCACCGCTTACATCCCGGGTGAGGGTCACAACCTGCAGGAGCACTCGATGGTGCTCGTGCGCGGCGGCCGAGTGAAGGACCTGCCTGGCGTCCGTTACAAGATCATCCGGGGCTCGCTGGACACGCAGGGCGTGAAGAACCGCAAGCAGGCCCGCAGCCGCTACGGCGCGAAGAAGGAGAAGGCCTGATGCCTCGCAAGGGACCCGCCGCCAAGCGACCGCTGATCACCGACCCGGTCTACAGCTCCCCGCTGGTCACGCAGCTGATCAACAAGGTGCTGCGGGACGGCAAGCGCTCCGTCGCGGAGAAGATCGTGTACCAGGCGCTCGAGGGCGCCCGTGACAAGACCGGCACAGACCCGGTGGTCACGCTCAAGCGTGCGCTGGACAACGTGAAGCCGACCATCGAGGTCAAGAGCCGTCGTGTCGGTGGCGCCACGTACCAGGTGCCGATCGAGGTCAAGCCGGGCCGCTCCACGACGCTGGCGCTGCGCTGGCTGGTGACCTTCTCGCGCGCACGCCGGGAGAAGACCATGACCGAGCGGCTCATGAACGAGCTGCTCGACGCGAGCAACGGCCTCGGGGCGAGCGTGAAGCGCCGCGAGGACACGCACAAGATGGCGGAGTCCAACAAGGCCTTCGCCCACTACCGCTGGTGACGATCGGCAGCCGAACAGACCGCTCAGGTCGTACCAACGCAGATTGATAGACAGGGGAAGAGACCCGTGGCACAGGACGTGCTGACCGACTTGGCCAAGGTGCGCAACATCGGCATCATGGCCCACATCGACGCGGGCAAGACCACCACGACCGAGCGGATCCTGTTCTACACCGGGATCAACTACAAGATCGGCGAGGTGCACGACGGCGCCGCGACGATGGACTGGATGGAGCAGGAGCAGGAGCGCGGCATCACGATCACGTCGGCCGCGACGACCTGCTTCTGGAAGGACCACCAGATCAACCTGATCGACACGCCGGGACACGTCGACTTCACCGTCGAGGTGGAGCGGAACCTGCGCGTGCTCGACGGCGCGGTCGCGGTGTTCGACGGCAAGGAAGGCGTCGAGCCGCAGTCCGAGCAGGTCTGGCGGCAGGCGACCAAGTACGACGTCCCGCGCATCTGTTTCGTCAACAAGATGGACAAGCTGGGTGCGGACTTCTACTTCACCATCCGGACCATCTCCGAGCGCCTCGGTGCCAAGCCCCTGCCCCTCCAGTTGCCCATCGGCGCGGAGAGCGAGTTCATCGGTGTCATCGACCTGGTGAACATGCGTGCGCTCACGTGGCGCGGCGAGGTGCAGAAGGGCGAGGACTACGCGGTCGAGGAGATCCCGGCCGACCTGCTCGAGCGCGCGAACGAGTACCGCGAGCAGCTGATCGAGGCAGTGGCCGAGACCGACGACGAGCTCATGGAGCTCTACCTCGGTGGCGAGGAGCTGTCCGTCGAGCAGATCAAGCAGGGCGTCCGCAAGATCGTGGTCGACGGTTCGGCCTACCCGATCCTGTGTGGCTCCGCGTTCAAGAACAAGGGCGTCCAGCCCATGCTCGACGCGGTGATCGACTACCTGCCCGCACCGACGGACCTGCCGCCGGTCGAGGGCACGCTGCAGGACGGCGAGACGCCGGCCTTCCGCAAGCCGAGCACCGACGAGCCGTTCGCGGCGCTGGCCTTCAAGATCGCCGTGCACCCGTTCTTCGGCAAGCTGACCTACATCCGGGTCTACTCCGGCAAGGTGGCGAGCGGCGCCCAGGTCATCAACTCGACCAAGGACCGCAAGGAGCGCATCGGGAAGATCTTCCAGATGCACGCCAACAAGGAGAACCCGGTCGGCGAGGCCATGGCGGGTCACATCTACGCGGTGATCGGCCTGAAGGACACCACCACGGGTGAGACCCTGTGCGACCCGGCGAACCCGATCGTCCTCGAGTCGATGACGTTCCCGGAGCCGGTCATCCAGGTGGCGATCGAGCCGAAGACCAAGGCCGACCAGGAGAAGCTGTCGACCGCGATCCAGAAGCTCGCCGAGGAGGACCCGACCTTCCGGGTCAACCAGGACGACGAGACGGGTCAGACGATCATCGCCGGCATGGGCGAGCTTCACCTGGACATCCTGGTGGACCGCATGCGCCGCGAGTTCAAGGTCGAGGCCAACATCGGCAAGCCGCAGGTGGCGTACCGCGAGACGATCCGCAAGACCGTCGACAAGTACGACTACACGCACAAGAAGCAGACCGGTGGCTCCGGCCAGTTCGCGAAGGTCGTCATCAAGATCGAGCCGATGTCGACCGCGGACGGCGCCATGTACGAGTTCGACAACAAGGTCACCGGTGGCCGGGTGCCGAGGGAGTACATCCCGTCGGTGGACGCCGGCGCGCAGGACGCCATGCAGGACGGCGTGCTGGCGGGTTACCCGCTGGTCGGCATCAAGATGACCCTGCTCGACGGCTCGTACCACGAGGTCGACTCCTCGGAGATGGCCTTCAAGATCGCGGGCCGCATGGCGCTCAAGGAGGCCGCTCGCCAGGCGAGCCCGGCACTCCTCGAGCCGATGATGGCCGTCGAGGTGACCACGCCGGAGACGTACATGGGTGACGTCATCGGCGACCTGAACTCCCGCCGTGGCCAGATCCAGGCCATGGAGGAGCGGTCGGGCTCCCGCGTCGTCAAGGCGCTGGTGCCGCTGTCGGAGATGTTCGGCTACGTCGGCGACCTTCGGTCGAAGACCCAGGGCCGGGCGAACTACTCCATGCAGTTCGACTCCTACGCCGAGGTTCCCACGAACGTCGCGAAGGAGATCATCGCCAAGGCAACCGGCGAATAACCAATCCGGTGCGGGCTGCGTGGGTAGTGCCCCCTATGGTTCCGCACAACTGAACCCAAGAACTGCCGTCGCTGAACGTCAGACGGCGGAAGAACAAGTCCAGGAGGACGAGAGAAGTGGCGAAGGCGAAGTTCGAGCGGACCAAGCCGCACGTCAACATCGGGACCATCGGTCACATCGACCATGGGAAGACCACGCTGACCGCGGCCATCTCCAAGGTTCTGCACGACAAGTACCCCGAGCTGAACCCCTTCACGCCGTTCGACGAGATCGACAAGGCGCCGGAGGAGAAGCAGCGCGGCATCACGATCTCGATCGCGCACATCGAGTACCAGACCGAGAAGCGTCACTACGCGCACGTTGACTGCCCGGGTCACGCGGACTACATCAAGAACATGATCACCGGTGCCGCCCAGATGGACGGCGCGATCCTCGTGGTCGCCGCGACCGATGGTCCGATGCCGCAGACCAAGGAGCACGTGCTGCTGGCCCGTCAGGTCGGCGTGCCGTACATCGTGGTGGCCCTGAACAAGGCCGACATGGTGGACGACGAGGAGATCCTTGAGCTCGTCGAGCTCGAGGTTCGCGAGCTGCTGACCGAGTACGAGTTCCCGGGTGACGACCTGCCGGTGGTCCGCGTCTCCGCGCTGAAGGCGCTGGAGGGCGACGCCGAGTGGGGCGGCAAGCTGCTCGAGCTGCTCGACGCGGTTGACGAGAGCATCCCCGAGCCGGAGCGCGAGATCGAGAAGGCGTTCCTCATGCCCGTCGAGGACGTGTTCACGATCTCCGGTCGTGGCACCGTCGTCACCGGTCGTGTGGAGCGGGGCGTGCTCAAGCCGATGGAGGAAGTCGAGATCGTCGGCATCCGTGAGAAGGCGCAGAAGACCACCGTCACCGCGATCGAGATGTTCCGCAAGACGCTGGACGACGCGCGCGCGGGTGAGAACGTGGGTCTGCTGCTCCGCGGCATCAAGCGCGAGGATGTCGAGCGCGGTCAGGTCGTCGTGAAGCCCGGCACCACCACGCCGCACACCGAGTTCGAGGCTCAGGTCGTCATCCTGAGCAAGGACGAGGGCGGCCGGCACACGCCGTTCTTCAACAACTACCGCCCGCAGTTCTACTTCCGCACCACCGACGTGACCGGTGTGGTGACCCTCCCCGAGGGCACCGAGATGGTCATGCCGGGCGACAACACGGGCATGCTCGTCAAGCTGATCCAGCCGATCGCCATGGACGAGGGCCTGCGGTTCGCCATCCGTGAGGGTGGCCGGACGGTCGGCGCGGGTCGCGTCACCAAGATCATCAAGTAGTTACGCCACCGGGGCCCCAGGTCACACACCTGGGGCCCCCGGTGTGGGTGCCTACGAACGCGTATGGCATCCTTGACAGGTTGCTCGTCGTGGACGGTCATGCGATCGGCCATGCACGGGCTGGCTCGCGGGTAGCTGTGTTTGAGTCAAAGACAGCCCGCGGAGCCACCTATGACCACTCCTGAGGACAAATGTCTGAGGGGCCGGTCTGTGCGTAGGGCGCGACACACCCGACCGCGTGGACCGGAGCGCACGAGTCTTTAGAGACAAGGACGGCAAGCCACCATGGCGGGACAGAAGATCCGCATCCGGCTCAAGGCCTACGACCACGAGGCGATCGACGCTTCGGCGCGCAAGATCGTGGAGACGGTGACCCGCACTGGTGCTCGGGTCGTCGGGCCGGTGCCGCTGCCCACCGAGAAGAACGTGTACTGCGTCATCCGTTCGCCGCACAAGTACAAGGACTCGCGCGAGCACTTCGAGATGCGTACGCACAAGCGTCTGATCGACATCCTCGACCCGACGCCGAAGACCGTCGACGCCCTGATGCGCATCGACCTTCCGGCCAGCGTCGACGTCAACATCCAGTGAGGCCTGAGCACTAATGTCTTCCCGGCAGATGAAAGGGATCCTGGGCACGAAGCTCGGGATGACCCAGGTCTTCGACGAGAACAACCGGATCGTCCCGGTGACCGTCGTCAAGGCCGGCCCGAACGTGGTCACCCAGATCCGTACCCAGGACAACGACGGGTACACCGCGGTGCAGCTGGCGTTCGGCGAGATCAAGCCCCGCAAGGTGAACAAGCCCGAGAAGGGCCACTTCGCCAAGGCCGGCGTCACGCCGCGCCGGTACCTCGCCGAGCTGCGTACCACCGACGCCGACAGCTACGAGCTGGGCCAGGAGATCACCGCTGAGGTGTTCGAGGTTGGCGCGGTCATCGACGCGACCGGCACCAGCAAGGGCAAGGGCTACGCGGGCGTCATGAAGCGCCACGGCTTCAAGGGCCTGAGCGCCTCCCACGGCACGCAGCGCAAGCACCGCTCACCCGGCTCCATCGGTGGCTGTGCCACCCCTGGCCGCGTGTTCAGGGGCCTGCGCATGGCCGGCCGCATGGGCCACGTGAAGGTCACCACCCAGAACCTCACCGTCCACCGTGTGGACGCCGAGGACGGGCTGATCCTCCTCAAGGGCGCGGTCCCCGGGCCCAAGGGCGGCGTGGTGTTCCTCAAGACCGCCGCGAAGGGTGATGAGCAGTGACCAGCGTTGAGATCAAGACCCCCGAAGGCAAGACCGACGGCTCCGTCGACCTGCCCGCGGAGATCTTCGACGTGCAGGCCAACATCGCGCTGATGCACCAGGTGGTCGTCGCGCAGCAGGCCGCGGCCCGGCAGGGCACGCACTCGACGAAGACCCGCGGCGAGGTCAGCGGCGGCGGCAAGAAGCCGTACCGGCAGAAGGGCACCGGCCGCGCCCGCCAGGGTTCGACCCGGGCGCCGCAGTTCGCCGGCGGTGGCACGGTCCACGGCCCCCAGCCGCGTGACTACACGCAGCGGGTGCCGAAGAAGATGAAGGCCGCCGCCCTCAGGGGCGCCCTCTCCGACCGCGCCCGCGCCGGCCAGGTGCACGTGGTGAGCGGCCTGGTCGACGACGAGAAGCCGTCCACCAAGGCCGCCCGGATCGCGCTGGAGTCGTTCACCGAGGCCAAGCACGTGCTGCTGGTCCTCACCCGTGAGGACGCGAACAGCTGGCTCTCGGTGCGCAACCTGCCGAACGTGCACCCGATCGCGCCGGACCAGCTGAACACCTATGACGTGCTGGTCAACGACGACGTCGTCTTCACCAAGGACGCGCTGCAGGCCTTCCTGGAGGGCCCGGTCCAGGGTCGTTCCGCCAAGGCCACCGCGCGCTCCGGCGAGGTCGAGCAGGAGGAGGCCAAGTGATCCCCGACCCCCGAGACGTGCTGCTCGCGCCGGTGATCTCCGAGAAGTCCTACGGGCTGCTCGAGGAGAACAAGTACACGTTCGTCGTCGCGCCGCACGCGAACAAGACCGAGATCAAGATCGCGGTCGAGAAGGTGTTCGGCGTGCAGGTCGTGAGCGTGAACACGCTGAACCGGCAGGGCAAGCGCAAGCGCACCCGGAGCGGGTACGGCAAGCGCAAGGACACCAAGCGCGCGATCGTGACCCTGTCCGAGGAGAGCAAGCCGATCGAGATCTTCGGCGGCCCGGCCTCTTGAGCCGGCGAGTAGAGACCCAAGGGACTGCGTAGAGATGGGCATTCGCAAGTACAAGCCGACGACGCCGGGGCGTCGTGGCGCGAGCGTCTCCGACTTCGCCGAGATCACCCGCTCGGAGCCGGAGAAGTCGCTGGTCCGGCCGCTGCACGGCCGCGGCGGCCGAAACGTGCACGGCAAGATCACCACCCGGCACAAGGGTGGTGGCCACAAGCGTGCGTACCGGCTGATCGACTTCCGCCGGCACGACAAGGACGGCGTGCCGGCCAAGGTCGCGCACATCGAGTACGACCCCAACCGGACCGCGCGGATCGCGCTGCTGCACTACGCGGACGGCGAGAAGCGCTACATCATCGCGCCGGACAAGCTCAGGCAGGGTGACCGGATCGAGAACGGGCCGAGCGCGGACATCAAGCCGGGCAACGCCCTGCCGCTGCGCAACATCCCGGTCGGCACCGTGGTGCACGCCATCGAGCTGCGGCCCGGCGGCGGTGCCAAGATCGCCCGTTCGGCGGGTGCCCGCGTCCAGCTGGTCGCGAAGGAAGGCCCCTACGCCCAGCTGCGTATGCCCTCCGGCGAGATCCGCA
This sequence comes from Actinophytocola sp., assembly GCF_035634895.1. GTDB lineage: Bacteria > Actinomycetota > Actinomycetes > Mycobacteriales > Pseudonocardiaceae > Actinophytocola. The sequence goes on from NZ_DASQCC010000112.1 coordinate 27,643, forward strand.
ACGTGGACGTGCGCTGCCGTGCCACGGTCGGCGAGGTCGGCAACTCCGAGCACGCCAACATCAACTGGGGCAAGGCGGGCCGCATGCGGTGGAAGGGCAAGCGCCCGACCGTCCGCGGTGTCGCGATGAACCCGGTCGACCACCCGCACGGTGGCGGTGAGGGCAAGACGTCCGGTGGTCGCCACCCGGTGAACCCGGCGGGTAAGCCCGAGGGCCGCACCCGCCGCAAGGGCAAGGCCAGCGACCGGATGATCGTCCGTCGTCGCCGGACCGGCAAGAAGCGCTAAGAGCAGGAGGGAGTGACAGATGCCTAGGAGTTTGAAGAAGGGCCCGTTCGTCGACGACCACCTGCTCAAGAAGGTGGACGCGCTCAACGAGTCCGGCAAGAAGACGGTGATCAAGACCTGGTCGCGCCGTTCGACGATCATCCCGGACATGCTGGGCCACACGATCGCGGTGCACGACGGCCGCAAGCACGTGCCGGTCTTCATCTCGGAGTCCATGGTCGGGCACAAGCTGGGCGAGTTCGCCCCGACCCGCACCTTCAAGGGGCACGTGAAGGACGACCGCAAGGCGCGCAGGCGCTAGAGGACTAGGGAGTAAGCGATGAGTGACGAGACCGCGGTGGAAGAGCTTCCGCGCGCGATTGCTCGGGCTCGCTACGTCCGCGCCACGCCGATGAAGGTGCGCAGGGTGGTCGAGCTGATCAGGGGCCGCAGCGCCGAGGATGCACTGAACGTGCTCCGTTTCGCGCCGCAGGCCGCCAGCGAGCCGGTGGCCAAGGTGCTCGCGAGCGCCGTGGCCAACGCCGAGAACAACCTGGACCTTGACCCGGAGACGCTCTGGATCAGCCAGGTCTACGTGGACGAGGGCCCGACCCTCAAGCGGTTCCGCCCGCGGGCCCAGGGCCGCGCGTACCGGATCCGGAAGCGGACCAGCCACATCACCGTCGAGGTGGAGTCGCGGCCGAAGCCGGAGCCGAAGAAGGCGGCCGCTGCGAAGGGTCGTAAGTCCAGTGCGAAGAGGAGTGCCAGCTAGTGGGTCAGAAGATCAACCCGCACGGCTTCCGGCTCGGGATCACCACTGACTGGAAGTCCCGCTGGTATGCCGACAAGCAGTACGCGGAGTACGTGGCCGAGGACGTGAAGATCCGCAAGCTCCTGTCCAAGGGCATGGAGCGCGCCGGGATCTCGAAGGTGGAGATCGAGCGCACCCGGGACCGGGTTCGCGTCGACATCCACACCGCGCGTCCGGGCATCGTCATCGGTCGCCGTGGCGCCGAGGCGGACCGCATCCGAGGCGAGCTCGAGAAGCTCTCGGGCAAGCAGGTGCAGCTGAACATCCTCGAGGTCAAGAACCCCGAGGCCGACGCCCAGCTGGTCGCGCAGGTGACCGCTGAGCAGCTGTCCAACCGTGTCTCCTTCCGCCGCGCGATGCGCAAGGCCATCCAGTCGGCCATGCGCAGCCCGCAGGTCAAGGGCATCCGCGTGCAGTGCGGCGGCCGTCTCGGCGGCGCCGAGATGTCCCGCTCCGAGCACTACCGCGAGGGCCGGGTGCCGCTGCACACGCTGCGTGCCGACATCGACTACGGCTTCTTCGAGGCCCGCACGACCTTCGGCCGCATCGGCGTGAAGGTCTGGATCTACAAGGGTGACGTCGTCGGTGGCCGGCGTGAGGCCGATGCCCGCAGCCAGGCCCCGTCCGAGCGTGCGCCGCGGCGCGAGCGCCCGACGCGGGCCCGCCGGGGTGCCGCCGGTGGCGGTGCGCCGAGCGGTGGCGCATCGGGTGGCGGCGCGCAGAGTGGTGGCGCCCAGAGTGGTGGCGCACCCAGTGGTGGCGGCGCGCCGAGTGGCGACGCCGGCCGCGCTCCCGCTCCGGCGGAGACCGCGGCGGAGGCTCCGCAGGTGAACGGGGCCGAGCCAACCGTGAACAACGCGACTGACGGGGAGGGCTGAGCAGTGCTCATCCCACGCAAGGTCAGGCACCGCAAGCAGCACCACCCCAAGCGGGGCGGCGCTGCCAAGGGCGGTACCCGGGTCACCTTCGGGGAGTTCGGCATCCAGGCGCTTCAGCCGGCGTACGTGACCAACAGGCAGATCGAGTCCGCTCGTATCGCCATCAACCGGCACATCCGCCGTGGCGGCAAGGTCTGGATCAACATCTTCCCGGACCGCCCGCTCACCAAGAAGCCCGCCGAGACCCGCATGGGTTCCGGCAAGGGCTCGCCGGAGTACTGGATCGCGAACGTCAAGCCGGGTCGGGTCATGTTCGAGCTGAGCTTCCCGAACGAGACGGTCGCACGCGAGGCGCTCACGAGGGCCATTCACAAGCTCCCGATGAAGTGCCGCATCGTCACGCGTGAGGGTGGTGACTTCTGATGGCCGCTGGTACGAACGCGTCCGAGATGCGCGAGCTGAACGACGAGGAGCTCGTCCTGCGCCTGCGCGAGTCGAAGGAAGAGCTGTTCAACCTTCGGTTCCAGATGGCGACCGGTCAGATGGACAACAACCGTCGCCTCCGTACGGTCCGGCACGACATCGCTCGGATCTACACCGTGATGCGTGAGCGTGAGCTGGGGCTGTCGGTGTCGCCGGATGAAGCTTCCAGTGATGAGGGTGCCGCATGAGTGAGACGACTGAGACGACAGAGAACAAGCCACGCGGCCGCCGCAAGGTCCGTGAGGGCCTGGTCGTGTCGGACAAGATGGACAAGACGATCGTGGTCGCGCTCGAGGACCGTAAGAAGCACCCGCTCTACGGCAAGGTCATGCGCTCCACGACCAAGGTCAAGGCGCACGACGAGGAGAACACCGCCGGCGTCGGCGACCGCGTGCTGCTGATGGAGACCCGCCCGCTGTCGGCCACCAAGCGGTGGCGGCTCGTGGAGATCGTGGAGAAGGCAAAGTGATCCAGCAGGAATCGCGACTGCGCGTCGCCGACAACACGGGTGCGAAGGAGATCCTCTGCATCCGTGTGCTGGGCGGCTCCGCGCGTCGCTACGCGGGCATCGGCGACATCATCGTCGCGACCGTCAAGGACGCGATCCCGGGCGCGGGGGTGAAGAAGGGCGACGTCGTCAAGGCGGTCATCGTCCGGACCACCAAGGAGAAGCGCCGCCCGGACGGGTCCTACATCCGGTTCGACGAGAACGCCGCCGTGCTGATCAAGCCGGACAATGAGCCGCGGGGCACCCGCATCTTCGGACCGGTCGGTCGCGAACTGCGCGACAAGAAGTTCATGAAGATCATCTCGCTGGCTCCGGAGGTGCTCTGACATGAAGATTAAGAAGGGCGACGAGGTCGTCGTCATCGCCGGCCGGGACAAGGGCGCCAAGGGCAAGGTCATCCAGGCCTACCCGGCGACCGGCAAGGTCCTCGTGGAGGGCGTGAACCGGATCAAGAAGCACACCCGGATCACCCAGACGCAGCGCGGTGCCCAGTCAGGCGGAATCGTCACGCAGGAAGCCCCCATCGACGTCAGCAACGTGATGCTGGTCGTCGATGGCAAGGCGGTCCGCGTCGGCTACAAGATCGGCGAGGACGGCAAGAAGGTCCGCGTCGCACGTGGCAAGGCCGGCCAGGACAAGAACGGCGAGCCGAAGGAAGTCTGATGACCACCGCAGAGAAAACCATTCCGCGGCTCAAGACCCGCTACCGCGAGGAGATCGCGGCGGGCCTGCAGCAGGATTTCACCTACGACAACGTGATGCAGGTGCCTCGCGTCGTCAAGGTCGTGGTGAACATGGGCGTCGGTGACGCCGCCCGCGACGGCAAGCTGATCGAGGGCGCGTTGCGCGACCTGTCGCTGATCACCGGGCAGAAGCCGCAGGTGCGGCGGGCCACCAAGTCCATCGCGCAGTTCAAGCTGCGTGAGGGCATGCCGATCGGCGCCAAGGTGACCCTGCGCGGCGACCGCATGTGGGAGTTCCTGGACCGGCTGCTGACCATCGCGCTGCCGCGTATCCGTGACTTCCGCGGCCTGTCGCCCAAGCAGTTCGACGGCAACGGCAACTACACGTTCGGTCTCAACGAGCAGTCGATGTTCCACGAGATCAACCCGGACTCGATCGACCGGCAGCGGGGGATGGACATCACCGTCGTCACCACCGCCACCAACGACGATGAGGGCAGGGCGCTGCTGCGGCGTCTTGGCTTCCCGTTCAAGGAGAACTGAGCGAATGGCCAAGAAAGCTCTTGTCCACAAGGCGGCGCAGAAGCCGAAGTTCAAGGTGCGGGGCTACACCCGCTGCCAGCGCTGTGGCCGTCCGCGCGCGGTCTTCCGCAAGTTCGGCCTCTGCCGCGTCTGCCTGCGGGAGATGGCCCACCGCGGCGAGCTTCCCGGCGTCTCCAAGTCCAGCTGGTAACACCCAGGAGATCGCCACAGGCCCGTGAGGGAACCATGGCGAGAAAGGTTGACAGGTCACCATGACGATGACCGACCCGATCGCAGACTTCTTGACCCGTCTGCGTAACGCCAACTCGGCGTACCACGACGAGGTCGTGCTTCCGCACTCGAAGCTCAAGGCCAACATCGCGGAGATCCTCAAGCGCGAGGGCTACATCATGGGCTACCGCGACGAAGACGGCGAGAAGGGCAAGAACCTCGTCGTCGAGCTCAAGTACGGCCCGAACCGCGAGCGCAGCATCGCGGGTCTGCGGCGGGTGTCCAAGCCCGGTCTGCGGGTGTACGCGAAGTCGACCAACCTGCCGAAGGTGCTCGGCGGCCTTGGCGTGGCGATCATCTCCACGTCGGCCGGCCTGCTCACCGACCGGCAGGCGAGCAAGCAGCGGATGGGCGGGGAAGTCCTCGCCTACGTCTGGTAGCGGGAAAGGGGAGTAGACAGATGTCTCGCATCGGTAGGCTGCCGATCCCCGTCCCGACCAACGTGGACGTGAAGATCGACGGCCAGAGCATCAGCGTGAAGGGCCCCAAGGGCACCCTCGCGCACACGGTGGCGGAGCCGATCGTCGTGGAGCGCGGCGAGGACGGTGTCCTCGAGGTCAAGCGCCCCGACGACGAGCGCCGCAACCGCGCGCTGCACGGCCTGACCCGGTCGCTGGTGAACAACCTGGTCGTCGGTGTCACCGACGGCTACGAGAAGAAGCTCGAGATCCACGGCGTCGGTTACCGCGTGCAGCTCAAGGGTTCGGAACTGGAGTTCTCGCTCGGGTTCTCGCACCCGGTCAAGGTCTCGCCGCCGGAGGGCATCACCTTCGTGGTCGAGAACCAGACCCGGTTCTCCGTGCAGGGGATCGACAAGCAGCTGGTCGGCGAGGTCGCCGCGAACATCCGCAAGCTGCGCAAGCCCGACCCGTACAAGGGCAAGGGCGTGCGGTACGCGGGCGAGAAGATCCGGCGCAAGGTCGGAAAGACGGGTAAGTGATCATGAGCGAAGCGACTGTTACCAAGCGGCGCAAGCCGCTGGGCAAGGACATCTCGACGCGTCGCCGGGTCGCGAAGGCCCGCCGGCACTTCCGGGTCCGCCGGAAGCTGCAGGGCACCGCCGAGCGGCCGCGTCTGGCGGTCACCCGGTCCTCGCGGCACATCGTGGCCCAGCTGGTCGACGACCTGACCGGGCGCACGATCGCCGCGGCGACCAGCCTCGAGGCGGACGTCCGGGCGCTGGACGGCGACAAGAAGGCCCGCTCGGCGAAGGTGGGCCAGCTAGTGGCCGACCGTGCCAAGAACGCCGGGATCACCAAGGTCGTGTTCGACCGCGGTGGTCACGACTACCACGGCCGGATCGCGGCGCTCGCCGACGCGGCTCGGGAAGCCGGGCTGGAGTTCTAGACATGCAAAAGATCATGGGAAGGATCGCCTGATGCCGGGACGTTCACGGCAATTCGGCGGCGGCCACCAGCAGGGCGGCCAGGGCGGTGACAACCGCGGAGACCGCGGTGACCGTCGGGACCGTCGGGACCGTCGCGATGGGGGCCGTGGCGGGGCGGCCCAGGACAAGACCCCGCACTTGGAGCGAGTGGTGGCCATCAACCGGGTCGCCAAGGTCGTGAAGGGTGGTCGTCGCTTCAGCTTCACCGCGCTGGTCGTGGTGGGCGACGGTGACGGCATGGTCGGTGTCGGCTACGGCAAGGCGAAGGAGGTGCCGGCCGCGATCGCCAAGGGTGTGGAGGAGGCGAAGAAGAACTTCTTCAAGGTCCCGAGGATCGCCGGCACCATCCCGCACCCGATCCAGGGTGAGCGTGCCGCCGGCGTGGTGCTCCTGCGCCCGGCCTCGGCCGGTACCGGCGTCATCGCCGGTGGCCCGGTGCGTGCCGTGCTGGAGTGCGCCGGTATCCACGACGTGCTGTCGAAGTCGCTCGGCAGCGACAACGCGATCAACATCGTGCACGCTACGGTGGCCGCGCTGAAGGGTCTGCAGCGTCCGGAGGAGGTCGCGGCCCGCCGTGGTCTTCCGCTGGAGGACGTGGCCCCGGCCGGCATGCTGCGGGCGCGTGCGCAGGCTGGTCAGGGGGCGTGAGGACATGGCACAGCTCAAGGTGACCCAGGTCCGCAGCGTCATCGGGACCAAGCGCAACCACCGGGAGACCCTGCGCACGTTGGGCCTGCGGAAGATCCGCCAGACCACCGTGCGTGAGGACACCCCGCAGATCCGCGGCCTGATCCACACGGTCCGCCACCTGGTGACCGTCGAGGAGGTCGAAGACTGATGGCGATCAAGATCCACCACCTCCGTCCGGCGCCCGGCGCCAAGACGGAGAAGCAGCGGGTCGGCCGTGGTGAGGGTGGCAAGGGCGGCAAGACCGCCGGCCGCGGTACCAAGGGCACGAAGGCACGCAAGAACGTGCCGGCGCGCTTCGAGGGCGGCCAGATGCCGATCCACATGCGGTTGCCGAAGCTCCGTGGCTTCAAGAACCGCTTCCGCACCGAGTACCAGCCGGTGAACCTGGGCGACATCGCCCGCGTGTTCGCCGACGGCGGCACGGTCGGCGTGGACGAGCTGGTGAAGGCGGGCCTGGTCCGCAAGAACGAGCTCGTGAAGGTGCTCGGCGACGGCGACCTGTCCGTCAAGCTCGACGTCACGGCCCACGCGTTCTCCAAGAGCGCGCAGGAGAAGCTGACGGCGGCGGGCGGCAGCGCCACCAAGCTGTAGCCGGTTCCACCGGAGTACCACCGAAACGGCCGGCGGGGATTCGTCCCCGCCGGCCGTTTCGTCTGTGTTCACGCATAATCGTGACTTTTCTGTCTTGTGGCTCAAGCATCCGATAGGCGACGCTCCAGACATGACTATGGGGGAGCGGCCAGGTATGCCCATGTACCCGGCCGCGATGACCGCGTTGCGGCCGATGACGGTGCCGACCCGCTGGAAGCCGGTCAGGGTGACCGCCGCGGTGCTGTGCTTCGCCGCGCTGGTGCTGGTGATCGCGAGCGCGTTCCTGCCGCTGTACTCGGGCGAGCTGCACGTCGACAGCGACTTCAGCGACGTGAACCGGATCGAGTTCACGTACACGCCGTGGAGTGTGGAGGTCAGCCCGAGGCGGGCCGGCTCCGAAACGATCCAGGTCCCCAAGGTCGGCTATCCCCTGGTGTTCGCGGCGGTGATCCTGGCGGGCGCGGCGTGTGCCTGCTGGTACGCGGCCACGCCGTCGGCCGGCCGCACCACCGGCCGCGCGTCCGGCTCGCTCATGACTGCGGGCGTCGCGTTCCTGATCGGCACCGTCTGGACGATCGCCGTCGTGGCCAACAGCGGCGTCGAGTACTTCGACTCGCTGGGCGCCCTGGGGCTCGGCGTCGAGACGTCCGGCTCCTACCTCGTCGGCTACTGGCTGCTGCTGGTCGCGGTCCTGTTCGGCTTCGCGGCGGCGGTGCTGTCCCTGCTCCCGGCCCGCGACCCGGCCTGGCAGCCCCTGCCGCCGCCGGGGAACCCGTACCTGTCGACGCCGCCGTACGGCATGACACTGCCGCGTCAGGTCCCGCGGCACCAGCCGGTGGTCCACGCCCTGCCACCGGAGCCCGTGCCGGGCGTGACGGGGGCCGTGGGGCTCGCGGTCGACCCGCTGACGGGCCAACCGCTGGCTCAGGGCCCGGCGAGCCCGCCGGCGGGCAGCGGGCCGCTGACGGGTCGAACGAGCCCGCCGGCCGGACTGCCCGCCCAGCCGCCGAACGCCGTGGACCCGCTGACCGGCCAGCCGATCTCCCCTGGGGGCCAGGCGCACACCGTCGACCCGTTGACCGGGCCGCCCCCGGCCCCCGCCACGCAGGACCCGTCCGCGCTCCCGCCCGGCCAGGTCAACGGGCACCCCGGGCCGACCGGCCAGCCGCCGGCCGCCGTGGAGCCGGGACCGATCGTCGTCCCGGACGCCCCGCCGTCGCCGGGGAAACCGCCGGGTCCGGCCATCCCGCCCACCGAGGATCCGCTGGCCGAGCCGCCGAACGTGTAGTCGAGCGGTTTCTGGGCGTATTGGGTAGGCCGAACGGTGCAACGGCGGGTGGAACAGGCGAGGGGGTGCAGAAGCCGACGTGCCTCCTGTTAAAGTCGGGAGCACGCTTCGGGTGGAGTGTCCCCCGAAGCGTTCTGGCTTGCCAGCTCGTTGACGGCCAGGTGCGTGTTCCCGGCCGGTGAACAGCCGGCAAAGCCGATCGTCGGCGAAGAATCGCCGGCGACGTCGAGGAGGTCCTTGGGTGCTCAGCGCCTTCCGCTCGGCTCTCATGACGCCGGACCTGCGCCGCAAGATCCTTTTCACCCTGATGATCATCGCGATCTATCGGGTCGGCGCGTTGCTGCCGTCCCCGGGTGTCTCGTATCCGAACGTGCAGAAGTGTGTCGCGAAGGTCGACAACCAGAGCATCTACCAGCTGCTGAACCTGTTCAGCGGCGGTGCGCTGCTCCAGCTGTCGGTGTTCGCGCTCGGGATCATGCCCTACATCACCGCGAGCATCATCATCCAGCTGCTCACCGTGGTCATCCCGCGGTTCGAGCAGCTGCGCAAGGAAGGCCAGTCCGGCCAGGGCAAGCTGACGCAGTACACCCGGTACCTGACCATCGGTCTCGCGATTCTGCAGGCCACCGGCATCATCGCCATGGCCAACCGCGGCGGCCTGTTCGGTGACTGCCAGGACCCGATCATCCCGAAGAACGGCATCTGGGACCTGGCCATCATCGTCATCACGATGACCGCCGGCACCTCGGTGATCATGTGGTTCGGCGAGCTCATCACCGAGCGTGGCATCGGCAACGGCATGTCGCTGCTGATGTTCGTGAACATCGCGGCCCGCATCCCGGCCGAGGGCGGCAACATCTGGAGCAACGGCGGCCCGCTGATCTTCACGGTCGTCTGCTTCTTCGGCCTCTGCATCATCGTCGGCGTCGTGTTCCTGGAGCAGGGCCAGCGCCGCATCCCGGTGCAGTACGCCAAGCGCATGGTCGGCCGGCGCATGTACGGCGGCACCTCGACCTACCTGCCGATGAAGGTCAACCAGGCCGGCGTCATCCCGATCATCTTCGCGTCGTCGCTGCTGTACCTGCCCGACCTGATCACCAGGCTCGCCGGCAACACCAACAACTGGTGGACGAGGTTCGTCTCCGAGCACCTCACCGCCCAGTCGGACTGGGTGCACATCGCGATCTACTTCGCGATGATCATCTTCTTCACGTACTTCTACATCGGCATCCAGTTCAACCCGCAGGAGCGGGCCGAGGACATGAAGAAGTACGGCGGCTTCATCCCGGGTATCCGCCCCGGCCGCCCGACTTCCGAGTACCTGCAGTTCGTGCTGAGCCGGATCACCCTGCCCGGGTCGATCTACCTCGGCATCATCGCGGTGCTCCCGAACTTCTTCCTCGACCTGACCGGTAGCGGCCAGAACCAGAACTTCCCCTTCGGTGGCACCGCTGTTCTGATCATGGTTGGCGTTGGCCTTGACACCGTCAAGCAGATCGAAAGCCAGCTCATGCAGCGCAACTACGAAGGGTTCCTCAAGTGACAAGACTCGTTCTGGTGGGTCCGCCAGGTGCGGGCAAGGGCACCCAGGCGACCGCGCTGAGCGAGAAGCTGGGGATTCCGCACATCTCCACCGGGGACCTGTTCCGCAAGAACATCGCGGAGGAGACGGAGCTCGGTCGGGAGGTCAAGCACATCCTCGACAGCGGCGGTCTCGTGCCGGACGAGATCACCAACCAGATGCTGATCGAGCGGCTCCACCAGGCCGACACCGAGGACGGCTTCCTGCTCGACGGCTTCCCCCGCAACATCGGCCAGGCCGAGGTACTGGCCAAGGTGCTGGCGGAGTCCGACCAGAAGCTGGACGCGGTCGTGCAGATCGAGGTCAGCGAGGACGTGCTCGTCCAGCGGCTGCTCGTACGCGGCCGCTCGGACGACAACGACGGCGTCATCCGGCACCGGCTGCACGTGTACCAGTCGGAGACGGCGCCGCTGCTCGACTACTACCGGGACCTGCTGGTGACCGTCGACGGTGTCGGCGAGGTGGACCAGGTCACCGACCGGATCCTCGCCGCCCTTCGCGACCGGACGTGACCCGTGCGCTGGTCGACGCGCTGCGACAGTGGCGTAACCGTCCCATGATCGAGCTGAAGAGCCCGACCGAGCTGGAGGCCATGCGTGCCGCCGGCCTGGTCGTGGCGAAGGCGCTCGCCGACGTCGTCGCGGCCATTCGCCCCGGCGTGAGCACGGCCGAGCTGGACGAGCTGGCCGCGCAGACGATCCGCGACGCGGGCGCCGTCCCGTCGTTCCTCGGCTACCACGGCTACCCGGCGACCATCTGCGCTTCGGTGAACGAGCAGATCGTCCACGGCATCCCGTCCCGCACCCAGGTCCTGTCCGAAGGCGACCTGATCTCGGTGGACTGCGGCGCCATCCTGGAGGGCTGGCACGGCGACTCCGCGGTGACGGTCGCGGTAGGCACCGTGACCCCCGAGGACCAGGCCCTGTCCGACGCCACCCGCGCGGCCATGGAGGCCGGCATCAAGGCCGTGGTCGTCGGCGGCCACCTGACCGACATCTCCCACGCCATCGAGGAGTCCGTGCACGCGACCGAGCACGCCTCCGGGACGACCTACGGCATCGTCCGCGAGTACGGCGGCCACGGCATCGGGACGTCGATGCACATGGAGCCGTTCCTGCCCAACTTCGGCAAGCCGGGCAAGGGCCCGCGCCTGCGCCCCGGCATGGCCATCGCCATCGAGCCGATGCTCACCCGCGGCGACGAGGCAACGGAGGAGCTGGCCGACGGCTGGACCGTCGTGACCGCCGACGGTTCCCGCGCCGCCCACTGGGAGCACACGGTCGCCGTGACCGACGACGGTCCCTGGGTGCTGACCGCGCCCTAGTGTCCCGCGCCGGAAATCAGGCGACTAATTCGGCGGCCCAGCTTCCTGCTGGCGGCGTTGCCGGTTCGCCCAAGTACGACCCAGTACGAGGGCGAACCGGCGTCTTGCCAGCAGAAACCTGGATCCACCGACTTAGTCACCGCATTTCCGGCGCGGGACACTAGCAGGTCGCGCTGGCCTGCACGACGCTGCCCATCAGTAGTCGCATCGTCGCCCCCTCGTCACGACTGGTTCGGAGCGCGTGGGCCGCCGTCTTGCGTGGGCCGCGGAAAATTCACGGCCGCACCCGAGTTGGCACGGACGAACAGGGGAGTCATCGCGGAGTCGCCCTCGCCGCCGTGTCCCTCGGTTGGGTGATCTCGATGTCCCGGCCCTCGGCCGTCCCCATCGCTGTGGCGAGCCGCCGCACTCTCCCTCGCGCCCGGACCCCGATCCGGCGGACCTGAGACCCCGATGGTGGCTGAGGACCACGGTCGGTGTGCGTGTCCGCGTGGCCCGGTTCCCCCAGCGGCCTGATCCTCGGCCCGGCCGGTGGGACCGCCCGAACACCGAGTGTGATCCTCGACCCACTTTCACCGGCGGACCTGGCCGAACGTCGCTGCCCCTCGTCCGGCTCGCGGCCGAGGTCTGCCTGGCCCGGCCCCATAACGGAGGGCTGCCGGTGCACAAGTGGCACGTCACGGCGTTCGCCCTGCTCATGGCCGGTTTCGCTATGCTGGAACTGCGCGGTGGCCGACCCGGCTCCGGCGTCACGGCGGCCCGTCGGCCGCCGTTGGCGGCAGTCGGGCGGCGGCTCGGCACGCTGACCTGGTGGCGGGCCGGCTGGCAGTTCCTGGTATCGGGGGGCTGATTTCTCCTGTTCAAAACACGCGCGTAGACTAGTTCGGTGGCGCACCCGTTGCGCCGTCTCCGTCATGCGTGTAGCCAGCCAGGTACATGTGCGGCGGGCTGCGTCGAAGACGAAACGCGGAGGACATGGGCAAAAAAGACGGGGCTATCGAGGTCGAAGGCCGTGTGGTGGAGCCGCTCCCCAACGCGATGTTCAGGGTCGAGTTGGAGAACGGACACAAGGTCCTTGCACATATCAGCGGCAAGATGCGGCAGCACTACATCCGCATCCTGCCCGAGGACCGAGTGGTCGTGGAGCTCTCGCCCTACGACCTGTCCCGCGGCCGAATCGTCTACCGCTACAAGTAGAGCCACCGAATACAAGAGAGACAGGGACGTGAAGGTCCAGCCGAGCGTCAAGAAGATCTGCGACAAGTGCAAGGTGATCCGCCGTCATGGGCGGGTCATGGTGATCTGCGAGAACCTGCGCCACAAGCAGCGCCAGGGCTGATCACACCGCACTGACTGAAGAGGCCCTCCCCAAGCCTGCCGAGCCACTCGGGCTCGGTTCACCGTCGGACCAGGCCGGCGCCCGCCACCGTGCGGGGCGGCTGGGGAGAAGACCTGGAAACTACCTTCAAGAGGAGATATGGCACGCGTTGCTGGCGTCGACCTCCCCCGCGAGAAGCGGATGGAGATCGCGCTGACCTACATCTACGGCATCGGCCGTACGCGCTCCAAGGAGCTGCTGACCGAGACCGGGATCAGCCCGGACCTGCGCGCGAAGGACCTGTCCGACGAGGACGTCACGAAGCTGCGGGAATACATCGAGACGAACTTCAAGGTCGAGGGTGACCTCCGCCGCGAGGTGAATGCCGACATCCGGCGCAAGATCGAGATCGGTTGCTACGAGGGCATTCGTTGGCGTCGTGGCCTGCCAGTGCGTGGTCAGCGGACCAAGACCAACGCCCGCACCCGCAAGGGCCCGAAGAAGACCGTCGCCGGCAAGAAGAAGGCTGGTAAGAAGTGAGCCAGGTCGTATCGGTCGTCGCACAGCGACGTCGCAACCGGCAGTTCGTGGCCCTTCAGGTGGCGCCGAAGAGCGCCCGGCCACAGGCACTCCGCGACCTCTACCGCGTGCCCGGCTTCAAGCACGAGGCCGCCCGCGACGGTGATTTCGAACCGACCGCGGAGCCCGCGATCACCCAGACCTCGACTTCCTCGCGCTAACAGGAGCACCCCGAAGCAATGCCACCCAAGTCCCGTCAGGGCGCCGGCGTCAAGAAGGTCCGGCGCAAGGAAAAGAAGAACGTCTCTCATGGCCACGCGCACATCAAGAGCACGTTCAACAACACGATCGTCTCCATCACCGACCCCGCCGGCAACGTGATCAGCTGGGCCTCCAGCGGCCACGTCGGCTTCAAGGGCTCCCGCAAGTCGACCCCGTTCGCGGCGCAGATGGCGGCCGAGAACGCGGCCCGCAAGGCCGCGGAACACGGCATGCGCAAGGTCGACGTCTTCGTGAAGGGCCCCGGTTCCGGCCGGGAGACCGCGATCCGGTCGCTTCAGGCGGCGGGCCTCGAGGTCGGGACCATCCAGGACGTCACGCCACAGCCGCACAACGGGTGCCGTCCGCCGAAGCGGCGCCGGGTCTAGGGATCGGGGGAGTAGAGAATGGCTCGTTACACCGGCCCCGTGACCAAGAAGTCACGGCGGTACAAGGTTGACCTCGTCGGCGGCGACCGCGCGTTCGAGCGCCGCCCGTACCCGCCCGGCCAGCACGGCCGCGGTCGGGTCAAGGAGAGCGAGTACCTCCTGCAGCTGCAGGAGAAGCAGAAGGCTCGCTACACCTATGGCGTGCTGGAGCGGCAGTTCCGTCGCTACTACGAGCAGGCCGCGCGCACCAAGGGCAAGACCGGTGAGGCGCTGCTGCAGCTGCTCGAGTCGCGGCTGGACAACGTGGTGTACCGCGCGGGCCTCGCCCGCACCCGCCGCCAGGCGCGGCAGCTGGTCAGCCACGGCCACTTCATCGTCAACGGCAAGAGGGTCAACGTCCCGAGCTTCCAGGTGTCGAAGTTCGACATCATCGACGTGAAGCCGAAGTCGATGCCCACGCTGCCGTTCGTCGCCGCCAAGGAGTCCTTCGGCGACCGGCCCATCCCGGGCTGGCTGCAGGTCGTGCCGAACACGATGCGGATCCTCGTGCACCAGCTGCCCGAGCGCGCACAGATCGACGTGCCCGTGCAGGAGCAGCTGATCGTCGAGTTCTACTCGAAGTGATTCATCCCGGGAGGCGGCGCCAGCCGCCTCCCGGCACATCTCCGGTGGGCGTCAAATAGCGGTCGCCCCTGAGGTAAAGGAAAAAGAAAGTGCTGATTTCACAGCGGCCCTCGCTCGGCGAGGAGCCGGTCAACGAGACGCGTTCGCGGTTCACCATCGAGCCGCTGGAGCCCGGCTTCGGCTACACGCTGGGCAACTCGCTGCGCCGGACGCTTCTGTCGTCCATCCCGGGCGCCTCGGTGACCAGCATCCGCATCGACGGTGTGCTGCACGAGTTCACCACCGTGCCGGGCGTGAAGGAAGACGTCACCGACATCATCCTCAACCTCAAGGAGCTGGTCGTCAGCTCCGAGGAGGACGAGCCGGTCACCATGTACCTGCGCAAGCAGGGCCCCGGCGAGGTCACCGCGGGCGACATCGTGCCGCCGGCCGGCGTCACGGTGCACAACCCGGACCTGCACATCGCCACCCTGAACGGCAAGGGCAAGCTCGAGATCGAGCTGGTCGTCGAGCGCGGCCGCGGCTACGTGCCGGCCGTGCAGAACAAGCAGGCGGGCGCCGAGATCGGCCGTATCCCGGTCGACTCGATCTACTCGCCCGTCCTGCGGGTCACCTACAAGGTCGAGGCGACGCGTGTCGAGCAGCGCACCGACTTCGACCGGCTGATCCTCGACGTCGAGACCAAGCCCTCGATCACCCCGCGGGACGCCGTCGCGTCGGCCGGCAAGACGCTGGTCGAGCTGTTCGGCCTCGCCCGCGAGCTCAACGTGGACGCCGAGGGGATCGAGATCGGTCCGTCGCCGCAGGAGGCGGACACCATCGCCGCCTACGCGATGCCGATCGAGGACCTCGACCTCACCGTGCGTTCGTACAACTGCCTCAAGCGCGAGGGCATCCACACCGTGGGTGAGCTGGTGTCGCGCAGCGAGGCGGACCTGCTGGACATCCGCAACTTCGGTGCGAAGTCGATCGACGAGGTCAAGATGAAGCTCGTCGGTCTCGGCCTGGCGCTGAAGGACAGCCCGCCCGGGTTCGACCCGACCACCGCCGCCTCGGACTACGCGAGCGAAGGTTGGTCCTCGGACACCGGTGTCGGTGGGGACAGCGGTCACGATGACGGCCAGGACTACGCGGAGACGGAGCAGCTGTAATGCCCACGCCAACCAAGGGCGCCCGCCTGGGCGGCTCGCCGGCCCACGAGCGGCTGATGCTGGCAAACCTTGCCACATCGCTGTTCGAGCACGGCCGGATCCACACCACCCAGGCCAAGGCCAAGAAGCTGCGGCCGTACGCGGAGCGCCTGATCACCAAGGCGAAGAAGGGTGATCTCCACAACCGTCGCCAGATCATGCAGTTGATCCGGGACAAGGGGATCGTGCACCGGCTCGTCACGGAGATCGGCCCGTTCTTCGCCGACCGCAACGGTGGCTACACCCGGATCCTGAAGACGCTCCCGCGCAAGGGCGACAACGCCCCCATGGCGATCATCGAGCTGGTGGCTGAGAAGACGGTCACCGCCGAGGCCGAGGCCGCGCGCAAGACGCGGTTCGCCAAGGACGAGAAGGCCAAGTCCGAGTCCGCCGCCGCGACGGAGGAGGCCGAGGAGACCGCGACCGAGGCCGCCGCCGAGGACGCGGACGTCGAGGTCGAGGAGAGCGAGTCGGACGACGAGCACCCCTACGGCGCGGGCAGCCATGCCCCGCTGGAGGACGGCTCGGCGCCCGAGGGCTTCCCGATCAAGGGCAACGCCAACTCGATGCTGTTCCACGACCAGGAGTCGCCGCACTACGAGCAGACCGACCCCGAGGTGTGGTTCGCCACGGCCGAGGACGCGGAAGCCGCCGGCTTCAGCAGGCCGAAGACGCAGGAAGACGAGTCCTGACCGGTCTCGTCCCGGACGAGCCCGTCGCGCCCCCCGGGGCCGGCGGGCTCGTCCGCTTCCTGCTCGAGATCGCCTACGACGGCACGGATTTCTCCGGCTGGGCCCGGCAACCGGGCCGCCGCACGGTATGCGCGGTCATCGAGGACACCATGGCGCTCGTGTTGCGCCACGACGTCCGGCTCACGGTCGCCGGCCGCACCGACGCCGGGGTGCACGCGTCCGGCCAGGTGGCCCACACGGACCTGCCGGCCGCGCCGGACCTGTCGCGCCTGGCGCGCCCACTGCCCGCGGACGTGCGGGTCCACGGGATCCGCGTCGCGCCCCCCGGGTTCGACGCCCGCTTCTCGGCGGTCCGCCGCCACTACGTCTACCGCGTGTGCGACGCGCAGTGGTCCGCGGATCCCTTACGCCGCAAGGACACCGTGACGTGGCCACGGCCGCTGGACGTCGACGCAATGAACGAGGCGGCCGAGCGTCTCCTTGGCCTGCACGACTTCGTGGCCTTCTGCCGCCGTCGCGACGGCGCGACGACCATCCGCGACCTCCAACGCCTGCGATGGACCCGCAACGGCACGCTGGTGTCCGTGGAGGTGTCCGCGGACGCGTTCTGCCACTCGATGGTCCGCAGCCTCGTCGGGGCACTGCTGGCGGTGGGCGAGGGCCGCAAGCCGGGCGACTGGCCGGCCTCGATGCTGACCGCGGCGACCCGCCCGAGCACGATCACGGTGGCCCCGGCCCACGGCCTGACCCTGGTGGGCGTGGACTACCCCCCCGACGACCAGCTGGCCGCCAGGGCCGAACAGACCCGCAACGTCCGCGAACGGCTCTGAACAAGGAGATGGGCCCCTCCGGCGTGGAGGGGCCCATCCGCGCAGGCGTTGCCTACAGGTCGAGCGTCCAGGTGTCGATGCGTCCCGTGTCGAGGGAGGCGGCGTCGCGGACGCGGAGGTTCCACGTGCCGTTGGCGGTCTCACTCGCCAGGTTCACGGTGTAGGTCTGGTTGATGTTGTCGGCGCTGCCGCCGGCCCGGTTGTGCAGGTTGTACACCGACCCGTCCGGGGCGACGAGGTCGACGACCAGGTCACCGATGTAGGTGTGCACGATGTGCACCTCGACCGTCGAGCCGTCGCTGGCGGTCCCCGAGCAGCCGGAGATCGTGATCGGGCTGCTCACGGTCGAGTTGTCGTTGATCGCGAAGTCGGTGCCGTTGGTCGCGGCCGGGCAGGCGCCGTTGGACGGCGGGTCCGGCGGGGGCTCCGTGCCTGTGTACAGGAGCACCGGGTTCTGCGTGTTGGGGTTGGTGACCTTGTTGGGCGTGGCGTTGGCGACCAGGGCGTCGCGCACCTGCTGCGGCGTCGCGGTCGGGTGGTCGGCCAGGTACAGGGCCGCCGCGCCGGCCACGTGCGGCGTCGCCATCGACGTGCCGCTGATCGTGTTCGTGCCGCCGTTGAGCCAGTCGGACGTGATGTTCACGCCCGGTGCGAAGATGTCGGTGCAGGTGCCGAAGTTCGAGAACGAGGCACGCGCGTCGTTGGTGTCCGTGGCGTTGACGGTGATCGCCTCCGGCACGCGGGCCGGCGAGAAGCCACAGGCGTCGGCGTTCGAGTTGCCCGACGCGATCGCGTAGGTGACGCCCGACGCGATCGAGGACTTCACGGCGTTGTCGATGGGTGTGTTGCCGCCGCCACCGAGGCTCATGTTCGCCACGGCCGGTTTGATCGCGTTGGCGGTCACCCAGTTGATGCCGGCGACGACGCCCGCCTCCGTGCCGGAGCCGCCGTTGTCCAGCACGCGGACGGCGACGAGTTGCACGCCCTTGGCCAGACCGTAGGTCGTGCCGCCGATGTTGCCGGAGACGTGGGTGCCGTGGCCGTGGCCGTCATCGGCGGTGCCGCCGTCGACGGCGTCGAAGCCGGAGGTCATCCGGCCGCCGAAGTCGGGGTGGTCCAGGTCCGCGCCCGTGTCGATGATGTACGCGTGCACGTTGCTGGCCGTGGTCGAGTACGCGTAGTTCTGGTTGAGTGGCAGGTTCCGCTGGTCGACGCGGTCCAGGCCCCATGACGGCGGGTTGGGCTGGTCGGTCGTGATGTGGACCCGGTGGTTCTGCGCCACGTAGGCGACGTCCGGGTCGGCGGCGAGCTGCTTGGCCTGCTGTTCGGTCATCGAGGCCGCGAACCCGCTGAAGACGGCGTCGTACCGGTAGTTGACCTTGGACCCGAGCGAGGTGGCGGTGCTCTTCGCCTCGGCCGCGGCGGAGTCCTTGTAGACGACGATGTAGCTGCCGTCGATCGAGTCAGCCGTGCCGGCGCCGAGGATCTGGCCCTCGGCGGCCGACGCCGGCGTGATGCCGACGACCGCGAGGCCCACAGCCGCGGCTGTGGCGAACCCAGCTGACATAAGCCGTCTCATGGAGACGGCATGAGACCTTCCCATTCCCGTTTCTCCTTGTCGCAGGGCGCACGGACCCCCAGCCCTCGTGGAGGTCTCGTCGCGTAGGGGAGAGGACGTCGTTCGCAAGCGAACTATCTCCCACATTCGTACGCGACGAGCGGTTACGCAATAGAGTCACGCGTGTTCGGGAAGTTACTTATGAACACTTGACCTACGCTTGGGAACAAGTTCCACCGAACGGCCGCAAAAGTTGCGCCGAGTGCCCCCGCCCGAATCTCAGCGACCCGCAGAACCCCCAACGGGATACCTGAGGGAAACCAGACGTACCCCGAAGATCTTCGAACGCAGGTCCACACCACCCAACAGCTACCTCAGGGGAACGTGACGAAACCCAGCCACCATCCACCCCCGAAAACCGCACCATCCCCCGAAACGCGACCAACACAAAATCCCCGGGGAGGCGGACAGGGCTAGTCGCCGCGGCGGACCGGGCCCAGGATCTGCTGCTCCTTGGTGTTCGTGATCAGCCGCATCCGCTTCCACAGCATGTGGCCCAGCGCAACGACTTCCTCGTCCGGGAGCGTGGTCAGCTCGTGCACCATCGGCGGCGGCAGCCGCCACACGCGGGCCGCGAGCTGTGCCTGACCGACCGGCAACCGTTGCAGCAGCACGAGATCCGCCGCGTTCGCGGTGGCGCCGGCCTGCGGGTGCATGTACGGCAGCACGTAAACCGTTGTCTGCCAAGGAGAACGTGGCGGGAACAGCTCCTGTGGCGTGGGCCCGCCGTCGTGCACGACCAGCAGCGGTGCGTCCTCGGACGGCCGCGGCAGCTCGACCGGGGACAGGCGCCGGATCTGCACGAGCGGCGCCGGCCGCCCGTCCGGACCGGTGCCGGCCGCCTTCTGCAACACCTGCCACGCGGCCGGCCGCCCGGTCGCGACCACGACCCAAGCGCCGACGGCCATGGCACGCAACGCGACCTGCCGCGCGAGGTAGAGGCCGCCCACCAGCACGAGCCTCGTCGGCGCCGGACGCAGCGCGGAGATCGTCATCGGCTCGCCCTGCTGCGACGAGCCCAGCATCATGCCGCCGCGGTCGCCGGTCGGGCTGATCGCGTCGAGGATCGCGGGAGAGACCATGAACTCCTGCGCCAGACCGTTGCCGGTCTGGAGATCCATAAGCCTCGACGACTCGCTCACGACCGCACCACGCCCTCTCCTCGCAGGCTCCGAGTGGGCGGGCGCGGGTCGTTCGGTGTCTGATGGTTCGCTCCGCAGGCTTCGCTCACGACCGCACCTCGCCCTCTCCTCGCAGGCTCCGAGTGGGCGGGCGCTGGTCGTTCGGTGTCTGATGGTTCGCGATGCTCACGCCCTCCCTCCAAGCGGCAGCGTCGCGGCCAGACCGGCCACCTGTAGCCCACGCAGCGGCGTGAGCGTGATGCCCAGCCGGTCGGACATGGTCGACAGTCGGCCGTCCGCGTACTCCAGCTCACTCGGCGTGCGGGCGCTGACCCGCACCAGCCCACGCAGTCCGACCTGGTTCTCCTCGCCACCGGGTGAGATGGACACGACCACCGTCGACGACAGGGCTCGCACGCCGGTCAGCGCGTTGAGGCTGGTCGCGGGCTTGCCGCGGGACCAGCCGGTGATCGCGTAGCTCGCGTGGCCGATGCCGGCGACCGTCACGCCGGTCCACCGTTCGGTCAGCTTGGCGCGGGGTGTCGTCGGCGGTGGGCCCTGGTATCCGGGCGGGGTCGCCGGCACGTTCAGGGCACCGGTCAGCTCCGCGGCGGAGATGCCGGCCTTGAGCAGCTCGTCCGGGTCCAGCGGGCGGGTCGGCACGCCGCGCGACTCGAGCGCGTTGCGTACCCGGGACAGCGCGCCGATCAACGCGCGGTGCGCGCCGATCACGCCGCCGCCACGCTCACGCACCGCGGCCGGGCACCGGCGCGGGTCGAGCCGGACGGCGACCCACGTGGTGCGCCGCGCGGCGGCCGGCAGGGGGCCGAGCAGCTCCATGTACGACGCGAGCGCCGGTGAGTTCGGTGGCAGTGCGGCGCTGCCGGGGTAGCAGTGCCAGAGCACCTGAATGCTGTCGAGCACCACGCCGCGGTCCTCGAGGCACGGCGCGAGCGCGCCGAGCGGCAGGTTCGGGGCCCCGCCGAGCTGGGTGACCAGGCCGGGCGCCGGGTCGACCAGCAGCACCGCGGTCCACGTGCCGTCGTGCCAGGCGAGGCCGAGCGGCCGCCGCTCGTGGTCGGTGCCGTGTGCGACCACCAGGTCGGGCACGGCGAGGCGCAGCAGCGCGACGCGCGGGTCGTCCGGGCCGGTCACCGGAGTGATGTCGGAGTCCTCGATGCCCTCGATGCTCACCGGCTTGGTCGGCCTGGACAGCCGGGCGTGCGTGCGGAACGCGTAGCGCATGGTGAGGCCGATCCACTGCGTGAACCAGCGGCCCTTCCAGCGGATGAGCGCGACGACCAGCCCGATGACGGTGATCGCGATCGACACGTAGACGAGGTCGATGTTGATCGCGAGCATGATCAGCCCGATCGCGAACGCGACCTCCAGCACGACCAGGTTCGACACCGGCAGCGAGCCGAGGCTCGCGCCACGGGTGCGGCGCCGTGCCGACATGGGCGGGCGCGGGGGTGTCGCGGGTTGCGGTGGACCGGCCGGACCACCGGGTCCGTTGCCACCACCGCCACCACCGCCGGGGCCACCAGGACCGCCGGGTCCTGGCGGGGGACCTCCTGGGCCGGCCTGTCCGCGGCCGTTGGGGGCGACCGCCGGAGCACGAACGCCGCCGCCCGGTCCGCCGGGCATGCCGCGTCCGCCGTTGCCGGGCGGGGGGCCGACCGGGCCCTGTGGCGGTCTCGGCGGCTGTCCCGGCGGGGTGCGGCCGTCGCCGTGCCGTGGAGGTGTGCTCACCGACATCCGCTCGCTACTTCCCCTCATCCCGTGGCTCCCACCAGCACCGATTGTGCCGTTAGCTTCGAACCAACGTGCAACCGACACCCGTACGGCTATTCTGCGGAACCGTACCGCGATCGGGGAGCTGCAGAGGCGGAAATGCCAAGTACACCGACCACCAAGTCACAGGTCCAGGCGTATCGCTTCGTGCTGCGCAGGATGCAGTCGGCGCTGGTCCGCAAGGACGCGGTGATGCTGCACGACCCGATGCGCACGCACAGCCGTGCCACGGTCGTCGGGGTCTGTCTGGCGGGTATCGGTCTGATCGGCTTCCTGATCTGGGGGATCCTCTCGCCGCAGGCGAAGGCGCCGGGCTCGGACGGGATCGTCATCGGCAAGCCGTCCGGCCAGGTGTACGTGCTCATCGCGAAGCCGGACCGCAAGCTGATCCCGGTGTTCAACCTCGCGTCCGCGCGGCTTCTGCTGATGGCACAGCAACAGGAGGGTTCGCAGGACCAGCAGGGAGCGGGTGGCGCCGCGCCGGCCCCCGGCGCGGTCAAGGTCGTCGCGCCGAGCGTGGTCGACGACAACCAGCTGCGGGACATCCCCAAGGGCCGCAAGGTCGGCATCGCGGACGGTCCGGACCTGTTGCCCAGCGCGGACCAGCGCATCGATTCGGTGTGGACGGTCTGCGACCAGTACCTCCTCAACAAGGACCTGAACGATCCCGCGTCGGAGAACAAGGTCGAGACGACGGTGATCGCCGGCGTCAAGGGGCTCGGGAAGTTACTGCCGCAGGACCAGTCGTTGCTGGTGAAGGCGCCGGACGGGCAGACCTACCTCGTCTACCGGACGCCCGGCACGGCGAACCTGCCGAACACCAGCGCGGTCCGCGCGAAGGTCGACCTGACCGAGCCGGCGGTCCGCTCGGCGCTCGACCTCACCGGAAAGACACCCCGCGTGATCACGACCGGCATGCTGAACGCCATCCCGGAGAAGGCCGAGCTGAGGCCGCCTGACATCCCCGGCCGTGGCACCAACTCCAACATCGCCCTGGACGACCCGGACCTGCGCAAGGTCGGCTCGGTGTTCAAGGTCGAGCGGGCCGGCGAGGAGACCAAGTACTACGTCCTGCTCAAGGACGGCATCCAGCTGGTCAAGCAGTCCACGGCGGACCTCATCCGGTACTTCGACAACCCGGGTGCCCCGGAGATCAAGGCCGTCAACCCGGACAGGGTCTCCGGGCTCGACGACCCGAAGGTGATCGACGACTCGACCTACCCGGCGGAGGCCACGGACGTGCTCGACCCGGGCTCCAACCCGGTCGCGTGCCTCGGCTGGAGCTACACGGGTTCCGGGGGCAACGCCGACGAGCGCACGGCGGTGTACATCGGCGACACCCTCCCGGGCATCTCGACGGACTCGAAGGGCGTCCCGTCGTATGTCGACATATCGACGCCCAGTGCGGACGGTGTGCGCATCGACCACTTCTTCATGCCGCCGGGTCGCGGCGCGGTGGTCCGCCAGGCGACGTCCCGGGAGGACTTCGCCACCGGCCAGCTCACCCTGGTCTCCGACCGCGGCGTGAAGTACGGCATCCCGGACAAGGCGACCGCGGACGGGCTCGGCCTCGACAACGCGGTGCCCGCACCGGAGAACATCATCCGGCTGCTCCCGAACGGTGCCTCGCTGAGCGTCAAGGACGTGAAACAGAGCTACGACTCGACCCCGTTCGCCGGCGGCGAGTACCCGTCGACGACGAAGAACTCCGGCGGCGGCTGAGTTCTGTTCGCAAACCTTTTTCGCAAGCACCACAGCACGACAGCCGCCTCGCCTATCGTCGGATGCCTGACGAAGGGTGACATCGGTGACCGGGATCAAGCTGGACGCCGCCTGGGTGGGCGGTTACGCGAAACTGGCCGCGGAAAGCGGGGACGCCCTCGCCGAGGGCGTTGGCACGATGGCCATCGAGCCGCTGGACGACGAGTCGTTCGGCCAGCTCGGCCGTCAGCTGCGCACGCCGGAGGCGTACGCCAGAGCCGCCGGGCTGCTGCGTGACCAGCTGGCCCGCGCGGTCGAGGCGATGCACGGGGTGTCGGAGGGTCTCGGCGAGGTGACCAGGGCCTACCTGGACACCGACGAGTCGAGCAGGCTCGCGATCACGCGGGAGCTCCAGTGACCATCGAGGTAACGCAGTCCCCGGACGGCAAGGACATCGAGGGCCAGATCACCACGCAGCTCGCCTACCTGTCCCGCCTGGCGCGCCAGCTCGGCGTCAACGACCCGGTCGAGGAGTACTTCGCGCCGGTGGTCGGCCGGTGGAGCGACATGCACGCCGAGGCCGAGCGCTGGCGGACGGTCGGCGAGGGCGTCGAGCAGGTCACCGGCGCGCTGAACAAGCCCCTCGGCAAGCTGGACGCCGCGTGGGAGGGCGAGGCCGCGCAGTCGTTCATCGGGTACATGCAGCAGGTCGGCCTGGCCGGCAACGACCTGGCGGACGCCATGTCCGCGATGGCCGAGGTGCTGGACCAGACGGCCGACTCGATCCGCGAGATCGTCGTCGAGCTGGCCGGCGTGATGGCGGAGACGGCCGAGTCGGCGTCGGAGGCCATGTCCCTGCCGGTGCAGGGCGACGCCCGCACCCGCGAGTACCTGGACCTGATGCGGCGCCCGACGAAGGAGCTGTTCGAGGCGGTCCGCCAGGTGCTGGAGGCGTTCGTCCAGCTGTGCGAGGGAGCCGAGGGCGACGGCGCGTTCGGCGGGGTGACGATGGCGCACACCTACCCGGCCGAGGACTGGTCGTACGTCGTGCCGTCGACGCCCGGTGCGCCGGCGCCCGGTGACACCGGCGTTCCGGTGGACACCGGCACCGACGCGGCGGCACTCGGCGGTGGTCTCGGTGACTTCGGCGGGGGCCTGGGCGGCGGCGGTTTCGGCGGCGGTGCCGCCGCGGCGGCCGCGATGGACTCCCCGCTGGCGCCCGGCAACTCCACGGTGGCCGGTGAGCAGGCGCCACACTCGACCGCCGCACCCGGCGGCGCGGCCGCGGCGGCCAGCGCCGGCGCTTCGAAGGGTGGCACGGGAAGCGGCATGATGCCGATGTCGCCGATGATGGGCGGTCAGGGGCAGGGCCAGGGCGACCAGACGCACAAGTCACGCGCACGGGTCGTCGGCAACCCCCAGGACATCTTCGGCAAACCAGAACGCGCGAGCACCCCGGTGATCGGCGCCGACGACTAGGCCCTGACTAGGCCCCGCCGCCGGCGAACGCGCTGAAGGACGCCTCCGCACGCGGGCGAGGCGTCCTTCAGCGCATCGATGGGGTCAGCGGGCGCCCGCGGTGTCGGGGGCGATGTCCGACCCCATGGCGATGAGCACCGTGACAACGGAGAGCCAGGTCAGAACGAACATCATCATCCAGAAACGTGGGTTGGCGAACAGCCTGGGCATGGGGAACCTCCCTCAACACGAACGAACGGTTGGCCGAACTGGGTCGCTGGACGGCAACGGGCCGTCCAGCTAGAGCCATCGGTTCTTGCGGAAGATCCGGTAGAGGATCAGGCACGCGGTGACGATCACGCACATGATGAGCGGGTACCCGAACCGCCAGTGCAGCTCCGGCATGTAGTCGAAGTTCATGCCGTACACGCCGACCCCCATGGTCGGCACCGCGAGGATCGCGGCCCACGAGGTGATCTTGCGCATGTCGATGTTCTGCTGCAGCGAGATCTTCGCGAGCGTCGCGTCGACCAGCGTGGTGAGCAGCTCGTCGAAGCTCGCCACGCGCTCCGACACGGTCGTGAGGTGGTCGTCGACGTCGCGGAAGTACGAACGGACCTCCTCGGGCACCAGCGGCGTGTAGCCCTCGGCCAGCCGCCGCAGCGGCACCGCGAGCGGCATGACCGCGCGGCGCAGCTCCAGGATCTCCCGCTTCATCAGGTACATCTGCTCGGCGCCGATCGGCGACCGCGGCGCGAAGACCGTCGCCTCGATGACGTCGATGTCGTTCTCGAAGGCCTCGCTGACGGCCAGGTACGAGTCCACGATCCGGTCCGCGATCGCGTGCAGCACCGCCGCCGGCCCGATGCTCAGCCGGTCCGGCGCCGCCTCCAGCTCCTCACGCAGCTCGCTCAGGCTGGAGTGCTTCCCGTGCCGCACGGTCACGATGAACTGCTTGCCGAGGAACGCCATGATCTCGCCGGTCTCGACGATCTCGTTCGCGGTCGTCGGCGACTCGTGCTCGATGTACCGGACGGTCTTGAGCACCATGAACAGCGTCTCGTCGTACCGGTCGAGTTTGGGTCGCTGATGGGCGGTCACCGCGTCCTCGACGGCCAGCTCGTGCAGCCCGAACACCTCCGCGATGCCCTGCAGCTGCTCCTCGCCCGGCTCGTACAGCCCGATCCACACGAACCCGTCGCGCCGGCGCCGGACCTCGGTGATCGCCTCCAGCGGCGACCACTGCCCGGGCAGCCGCTCGCCCTCGACGTACACCGCGCAGTCGACGACGTGGGCCAACTCCTCCGCGCTCACCTGATGGTTCTGGTGGCGGCGGTTCACCCGGCCTCTCAGGTTGCCGAGCGAGGGGATCGCAGGCATGGTGACCTCCAGCTGGGTTTCGTTCGGAACTACGACGCGCCACGAAGGGCGCCGGAGCGTCCGCCCGGAACCAGTTGGGCCTGCCTGTCCTAGCGGGTGACCCTGTGCTGGCTGAAGAACCTTCCGGCGGGGACGCTGGTGCTACTGCGACCGATGGCGCCGGCATGGTTATGCGGGTCGCTCATTGCGTCCTCACCTCCTCGGGTCGAATGTCGGTGCGGGCTCACTCACACACCAGTGGTCAAGGGTACTCCACCTGAAAGACTGCTCGTGCCCGGTCGCGACAAGGAGGTTGGCACGTGCAGTTCGGTCGCTACTACGAGGAGTTCGAGGTCGGCGAGGTCTACAAGCACTGGCCCGGCAAGACGGTCACCGAGTACGACGACCACCTCTTCTGCCTCCTCACGATGAACCACCACCCGCTGCACCTGGACGCCAACTACGCCGAGAACACCACCGACTTCGGCAGGAACGTCGTGGTGGGCAACTACATCTACTCGCTGCTGCTCGGCATGTCCGTCCCCGACGTCTCCGGCAAGGCCATCGCCAACCTGGAGGTCGAGTCGCTGCGGCACGTCAGGCCGACCTTCCACGGCGACACCATCTACGGCGAGACCGAGGTCCTCGAGAAGACCCCGTCGAGGTCGAAGGACGACCGCGGCGTCGTGTACGTCGAGACGCGCGGCTACAAGCAGGACGGCACCGTCGTGTGCGTCTTTCGGCGCAAGGTGATGGTCCCCAGGAGGTCATACGGCGACGCGCGGGGCGGCGAGCAACCCGGACGGCCGGAGCCTCGGGCAAACTAGGCGTATGAACGCCGCACTGGATGTTATTCGCGAACGGTTGCGGCGGTTCGGCACGGACGTCGAGAAGACGTCACCGCTCTACAGCTACCTGGCCGTCAACGCGGCGGCCGACGAGGACGTCGCGCGCCTGCTCGCGGTGGCCCCCGCCCCCGAGCCCGAGCTGCTGCTCGCCGCCGTCCAGCGGGTGCTACAGGCCGAGCCGTTCCACGAGCTGACCAACTACTACCCGACGCTCGGCGGCTCGTACGGGCCGGACGCCGGCCTCTGGGGGATGTGGCGGGCGTTCGCGCTGGAGCGGGCCGACCGGGTCCGCGCGCTCGTCGCGACCCGCACCGTGCCGCGCGGCAACGAGGTCGGCCGTGCCGCGCTGTTCTACCCGGCGGTCGCGCTGGCGGCGCGGCAGGCCGGCGGCGGTCCGGTCGGGCTGCTGGAGGTCGGCTCGTGCGCGGCGCTGCTGCTGGGCATGGACCTGTACTCGTACCGGTACCAGTCCGAGCAGGCCGGCCAGGTCGCGGCCGGCCCCGGGCGGGCGGCGCTGGGCCTGCACTGCGCGCTGCGGCTGGAACCGGGGCAGAAGGGCCCGACGATCCCGAAGCGGTTGCAGGTGTCCGCGCGGGTCGGGCTCGACCACGATCCGGTAGACCTCGCGGACGAGGACGAGTACGCCTGGCTCGAGGCGTGCGTGTGGCCGGACCAGCCGGACCGGCTGCGCCAGCTGGGCGCGGCGGCGACCGTACGCAACAAGAAGCCGCCGATCCTGGTCAAGGGCGACCCCGTCGCGGACCTCGCCGGCGCGGCCGGGCGAATCCCCGACGATCTCCCGGTCGTACTACTCACCAGCAACGCACTGCGACCATTTTCAGCCGAACGGGTGACAGCCTTCCGTGCTGCTGTCGCTGAGTTGGCCGCAGCCCGCCCTACGTTCTGGGTGAGCCTGGAGGAGTACTCCGCCGGCCTGCTTCCGGACTATCCGGCACTGGACACGCCGCAGGCGGTGCTGTCCTGCACCCGCTGGACGGGCGGCGCCGAGCAGACGACCCCGCTCGCCAGGACGTCCTGGCACGGGGAGCGGATGCACTGGCTGGCGTGAGGCCACGAAGGACTCGTCGCGCGGCAGAGCCCTCGGCGGACGGTCCCGCACGGCATCACGCGCGGGGCAGGGCCCGCCAGTCGGCGAGCGTGTCCGCGAGCTGTGCCACCAGGTCCAGCTCGTCGAACTCCGCCCTGGTCACCCAGGCTGTCGCGGTGGCGTCGTCGCCCGCACCGAGCCGACCGCCGACCGCCTCGGCGGCGTAGTCGAAGATCAAGAACGGCCCCCGCTGTACGCTTCCGACCAAGGAACCGACCCGCACCTCCAGGCCGGTCTCCTCCCGGAGCTCGCGGGCGACGGCGGAAGCGTCGCTCTCACCCGGCTCCACGCGGCCGCCGGGCAGTGACCACTGCCCACGGCCTGGCTCGTTGGCCCTGCGGACCAGCAGAAGCCGGCCGGCCGCGTCGTGCACGACCGCCCCCACACACCTGATCAACTCATCGGCCACGAACACGAAGCGTAGCCGGAACCCACGCACGTGCCGAGTCCTTGCCCCAAGAGCAGTAATGGCCTCCCGCTCGGTCAGATCGTGGGGTACAACCATTTTCAAGAACAAAGTGCAGCAACCCACCCCAAGGACACGGAGTAACACCCGGTGAAAGTCAAGAAGGTCCTGATTCTGTCTGGCGCGGCGTTGTTGGTGTTCTTCCTCGTCACCCAACCCGAAGGTGCCGCGTCGATCGTCAACAGCATCCTCAACACGTTGCAGGAAGCCGCGGAAGCGTTGATCACGTTCGTGCGTTCGGTATTCAACGGCTGATCCCGGTACCGTCGAACCATGTTCGCCCCACGGGACCCAGACGAGTACCTACTCGACACCGAACGGCGAGTCATCCGGGTGCGCATGCACTGGGCCTGCCTCGCGTGGGACATCTTCGAGACGGTCGCGCTGCTCGCGGTCGCCGTGATGGTGTCGTACCTGCTGCCGCCGGCGATGTGGCTGGTACAGAACATCCTGTGGTACGCGGCTTTGTTCGTGCTGCTCCGCTTCACCTACGTGGTGATCAACTGGTGGGTGGAGCGGATCGTGGTGACGGACAAACGCATGATGATGACGACCGGCATCATCACGACGAAGGTGCTGATGATGCCGATCGGCAAGGTCACCGACCTGACCTACGAACGTCCGGTGTTGGGGCGGATCCTGGGCTACGGCACCATGATCGTGGAGTCCGCCGGTCAGATCCAGGCGCTGAACCGCCTCGAGTACCTGCCGAAGCCGGAGCAGGTCTACGACGCGATCTCCGAGCTGACCTTCGGTGACAAGGAGGCGCAGGCGAAGCGCTTCTCGATGATCAAGGCCCAGCGCCTTGCCCAGCGCAAGCCGATGCCACGCTGACGGGGATCTCGCGTTCAATAGGGACCGTGAGGATCGATCTACACACCCACTCGACCGTCTCGGACGGCACCGACACACCAGCGGAGCTGGTGGCCAACGCGGCGGCCGCGGGTCTGGACGTGCTGGCCATAACCGACCACGACACCACCGCGGGCTGGGCGGAGGCGGAGGCGTCGTTGCCGCCGGGACTGAGCCTGGTCCGGGGCGCCGAGCTGTCGTGCGTGAGCCCTGACGGCCGTGGCGGCCACTGCACCGTGCACCTGCTGGCGTACCTGTTCGACCCGGACGCGCGGGCGGTGGTCAGCGAGTACGCCCGAGCCCGCGCCGAGCGCCGCGGCCGCCTGGCGAAGATCGCGGACCGGATGGCGGCTGACGGGTTTCCCGTCAGCGGCGAGAGCTTGCTCGCGGCCATCCCGGAGGGATCGACGGCCGGCCGCCCACACCTGGCGATGGCGTTGATAAGGGCGGGCGTGGTGTCGTCGGTCGACGAGGCGTTCGCGAGGTTCCTCAACGACCGGGGCCGGTACTACCTGCCAAGCTCCCGCACGCCGATCGAGGCCGCCCTCGAGATGATCCAGGCCGCGGGCGGGGTGACCGTGCTGGCACACGCCTTCGCCACCCACCGGGGCCCGACGGTGACCGCCGACGTGATCAAGGAGCTGGCCGGCCTGGGGCTGGGTGGGGTGGAGGTCAACCACCCCGACCACGACGAAGATGCCCGCAAACGCTTGCGCCGCCTGGCGGACGAGCTGGGCCTGATCACCACCGGCTCCAGCGACTACCATGGCACGAACAAGGTCATCGGCCTCGGCCAGGAGACCACCGACCCCGACCAGCTGGCGGAGATCGCGAGCCGCGCGACGGGAGTCGCGGTGGTGGAGGGCTGAGGGGTTGGGTTCGGGCTGAGTCTGCGGCCGAGTGCGTTCCTCATCGAGGGTGGGTCGCCTGCCTGCTCTTCTGGCGGTTCGGCACGGACGCCTCGCTCGTGTCGTTCCACATCCGGACGCCCTCGTGCACCTCTCGCTCATCGCCAGCATGATCGGGCTCGGCGTCCTCGGCGCTCTCGCTGGAGCGGGGCCTGTCGGGCCCGCGTCGGGTTGGCTGGGCGAGCCGGCTGGGCGGCTGTGGATGGCTGAGTCGGCTGAGGATGGCTGAGGCGGCAATGGATCGCTGAGCCGACAGAGAGCATCATCCGCTCGGTGCGGCGGTGCGGCGGTGCGGCGGTGCGGCGGTGCGGCGGT